>JBDVMP010000043.1:0-29252 GCA_039970095.1 Cyclobacteriaceae bacterium | reverse complement strand
CCTTTTTATCCTCAGTTCCTCTGGGGCCACTATCAGAATAATCTTGTCCAGGTCTTTATATTGCCCTGTCTCAAAAAGCAAAGCGGCCTCCTTCAAAGTGAAGCTAGCGTCCTGATGAGCCTCTACCCAAGAGGCGTAATCCATACCCACTGCGGGATGAACCACTCCGTTTAGACGGTTTAAAAGTTCCTTATTTTCAAAAGCTCGCTTAGCCACGTAGCTCCTGTCCAATTCTCCCTTGACATAGGCTTGCTCACCAAAGATATTTTTTATTTCAAACATCAATTCAGCATCTGAATTCATGAGTGCTTTAGCCCTGCTATCAGCATCATAAATAGGAACTCCGAGTGTTGAAAAAATCTTAGTGACGATACTTTTTCCGGCTCCTATACCGCCAGTTATACCGATTCTGATCGGTTTATTGTCCACGACCGATTGTGACATATTCCGGCTGTAGATCCACCTCAAAGGCGTTTTCCGGATAGTAAATAAGTATGGCCAAAATAGAAGAATCTGACTTGTTGAGCATGGCCAAATCTGCCGTGATCGCAAAATCTGAAGCATCAAAATCTTCGCTTTGAGACTTTCTTATGGTGAAGCTTACTTCCACCATATTTTCTTTAAGATATACCGATGAATCCCTCGGAAAATTGACAGGCTCCACCTGAACCATCATTGACAATCGCTCAAACTCAGCCACGTTGAAGGCCACATTGACCTTTTCAGGTGTTGCGCTGACCAGGCCCTTCTTTCGTTTAATGACTTCCACAGACTGATCCACAGGATCATCAATGTCTTTTTCCGAGAACCTTAAGAAATACTCTGTATCAAGCGTGTCCAGAAATGATTCCGGCCCTACCAGCTCAATAGTGTCTGGCAGAATGCTGATCCGCGATGTAAGTCTAAAACCGGGCTCCAGAGATAGCTTCAGCGAATCTATTCGAGGCTTTAAGCGCTTTACTTTCTTTTTTTCAATATTGATGTAAAGCGTATCAGTAACCATGTAGTTTACCTCAAGACCTTCCAGCTGATCTGTAATAAGCGGAAAAACTGAGGAACGTGTGAAATAGCTAATCTCGGTTGGGTTCTCCAACTCAATCTGAATAGGCGTTACGTTAAAAAAGAGGGTATTTCTGATGAGATTCCAACCACCGCTAGACACGTCTATGGTCACGGTGTTGGGGAGTGGCTCCATGATGACCACACTGTCGCGGGCAAACTGAAACTCTATTGGATAGCTGATTACAGCGTTGTAATCTTTATTTAAGGCATTAAAAAACCAAAAGGTAGTGGCTCCACCTAATGAGAGCAGCACTACCTTCCAGTTGTTTAATAGCTCGTACACGTATATTTATGTATTATTTTTTCTCTTCTGAACCATAAGATCTTTTGGTCGTTTCAAGGGAAACAGAACTTTTCTCAATGACAAGTTTACTTCCTTTGTCCACCTCCAAAGTGATCAGTGCATCATCCACTGACGATACTTTGCCGTGAATACCTCCCATGGTAACAACAGAATCGCCCTTCTTAATGGCTTCAATGAATTTCTTCTGATCCTTTTGCTTTTTTTGTTGTGGTCTGATAAAAAAGAAATAGAAGATAACAATCATTCCACCCAACATCAAAAACTGGGTGTATCCTCCGCCTCCATCTGCCTGGAGCAATAAAGTGTTAATCATTGGTATATGGTTAAGTTATATGGCTTATTCGGCCTTAGTTACGTTTGCTTTGATTCTCAATCGGCTGATTTTCGGGTATGTATTGGCCGTGATAGTCACAGTTTTGTTTTGTATGCCCGGCTTGCCTTTACTGTTGAATCTAACTTTGATTTCACCCGTTTCGCCTATTCCGATTGGCTCTTTTGGCCACTCAGGAACAGTACATCCGCAAGATGCTTTAGCTGACGAGATAATCAATGGTGCTTCTCCTGTATTTGTGAATGAGAAAATATGCTCTGCGATATCTCCTTCAGTGATAGTACCAAAATCATGGTTCTCTTCTGGAAATTCAAATGCAGGAACTGGGCCTTCCGGCTTCACCTCAGGCTCTGGTGCCGTTGAGTTGCTAGTGGGTTTCTTAGTCGCCACTTGTTGCTCTAGTTCAGCAATTCTGTTTTGAAGTTCTTTCTCTTTTTTGCTATTGCCACAGCTAAATACCAATGCGGACATTGCTACGATCAGTGCCAAATAAAATGTTTTGTTAATCATATCTATAAGTTTTTCCTGTATACCTCGCAAACTTACGAATTATGAGGTTTTAGGGTTAATTATTATTCCTAATGATTTGTTAATGGAGTGTAAAACTTAATTACTCTTGATCTGACTGATCAATCCGTTCACGTCATCGAGCAACTTTTCTGCTTTGACTTTGGCGTCTTTCACGATCTTCTCTCCTTCTGATTTGGCTTCATTTTCAAACTCATCACCATGCTCAGAAAGATCCCCTAGCAAATCCTCCAACTGCTTTTTGTATTTGTCTAGTTTGAAAGAAAGTTTATCACGTGTATTCGTGCCTTTATCCGGAGCGAAAAGCACCCCTATAACCCCGCCAATGGCTATTCCAAATAGCATGGCGAAAAATGAACCTCCAGAATTATTACTCATAATTTGTTTCTTTTATTTGTTGTCAATCAGCCCTCTACCACTCTTACGTATAACACCTTCCGAAGTTAGTTCGTTTGCCAATACATCCAAAATCCCGTTAATAAATTGTTTGCTTTTCGGCGTGGAGTAATTCTTGGATATTTCGATAAACTCATTGATGGTCACCTTCACAGGGATGCTGTGAAAGTTCATCATTTCTGCCAGAGACATCCTCAGAATAATGCGATCTGTAAGTGCCACTCTGGAGATATCCCAGTTTTTGGTTCGCTTCGCAATGATCTCATCCAATCTCTTTTCATTTTTCAGGGTCTCCTTGAACAGCTTCTTGAAAAAATCAATGTCCTCCTCTTCGTTTTTACTCACTTCTTTGAGCTCAAACGGCTCATCCAAATCACCTTCGTATTCCTGAAATGTTTTCACCACAAGGCTTTTCAGGATCGGTTGGTTTTCAATCCAATGCAAATCAATGGAGCCGAGATGGTCAGCAATGACCTCATTTTTAAAAATGATCTTCTTGAAAAGATAAACCACCGCATCCTTATGCTCTTCTGCAGTAGGAGACTCCAATGCCTGATAAGCTATCAAGGTCTCATCTTTCTGCAATATATCCTTGTACCAGGTTTTGATCACATCATAATCTGACTGCCAATTCACTTTATGATTGATAATCAGATTGTTGAACGTCTCAAATTTGGTGAGATCATCTATGATCGGGTTGTCAATGAAGTGATATTTCCACTTTGACTCCTTGTAGATGTGTGCCTTTTGTTTCTTCTCCTTTTCCTGCTTTTCTATAAAAGCAAACTCAACAGCCAGCTGAACCAGCTTTAGATATGCTGTTTCCAATTCCTCAACGTCCTGAAGCATGGAACGCTCTATAGCTCGCGATTCCTTCTCCAGCTCGGTGTGGTACTTGTCTATATGGATCTGAACATTATCAACAACATCCTCATCCACTTCTTCTATGTCTCCAAGTTTACCCTGGGCCAGAGATTCGTTGTAGAGCTTCGAAGCAGCTTTTCTTCTGGCAGTAAAAAGATCAGAATCTGCAAAATCGTCTTTGGCAGGGTCGGGGTAATAATGAGACTCTAGTTGTTCATTGATGACCTTTTGGAGTGACCCCTGTGCCAAAAAATAGCTATAAAGTGCCTGCATGGCTTTGACACGTAGAATCCGGCGATTAAGCATTTGAATGAACGTTTTTTAATTAGTATGATACTTTGATCTTGCCCACGCTCTCGATTCGCTTCAGTGCCAACTGAAGAGCGGCCTCATGCGTGGTAACATCCTTGTTGGCTGCAAAGGTCAACACATCTGAGCAAACTTCATAGATTCTTTCCG
The DNA here is from genome assembly GCA_039970095.1 of Cyclobacteriaceae bacterium. Taxonomy (GTDB): domain Bacteria; phylum Bacteroidota; class Bacteroidia; order Cytophagales; family Cyclobacteriaceae; genus JAMZMI01. The sequence goes on along the minus strand of JBDVMP010000043.1, from coordinate 25,308 downwards.
TTTGTTCATAGACTTTTTCTTTGTTGTAGTTGCCTTGCTGCTCATAGAACACATTGGTAATACCTCCGGAATTGATTAGAAAGTCGGGCGCATATACAATTCCCCTGTCTTTTAACCTGGCTCCATCCGCCTTTTCATCATCCAGCTGATTATTGGCTGCCCCGGCCACAATCTGACATTTTAGGCCTGAAATGGTATTTTCGTTTAAGGTAGCCCCTAGTGCACATGGAGCATAGATATCCATGTCAAAGCTGTAAACCTCTTCTGGAGATACGATTCCTACTTTGTGTTTTTTGGTGATGGCTTGAAGCTTGTCTTCGAAAATATCTGAGATAAAAACCTCAGCTCCTTCTTTCACAAGATGCTCAACCAAATAAGAGCCAACATGACCTGCTCCCTGAACTAAGACCCGTTTGCCTTTTAGGTCGTCAGACCCGTAAGCATATTTTGCACTGGCTTTCATACCTATATATACGCCGTAGGCTGTCACAGGGCTCGGGTCGCCAGACCCACCCATACTCTCGGGAATTCCGGTTACGAATGGTGTTTCCATACGGACATATTCCATGTCGCGAGATGTCATGTTCACATCTTCTGCAGTCCAGTATTTTCCATTAAGACTATTGACGAATTTTCCGAACCGACGCATGAGCATCTCGTCTTTCATTTTGCGAGCATCACCGATGATCACCGCTTTGCCTCCTCCGATATTGAGACCAGCAATTGCGTTTTTGAAAGTCATGCCTCGAGACAGGCGAAGGGCATCTTTGATGGCCTCCTCCTCAGATTGATAGTTCCACATACGTGTGCCGCCCATGGCAGGCCCGAGCACGGTGTTATGAATAGCGATTATTGCTTTGAGGCCTGTGGCCTCATCGTGACAAAAAACGAGCTGCTCGTGATTCATTCGGGACATGGTCTCGAAAATATCACTCTTCTGAACCTGAGGTTGGGTATCTATCATGATATCGTGTTACTTTGGCTTTTCAATAATAAAAACGGCGTTCCTTTTGAACCCGTAAACGGCCAAAAGTAGTGGTTTTCAATTGAATAACTATTTAAGGCGCAGATCGTTTTTAACCTCAGTGAAAGACCTAGCACACCTCAATAAATATCTCAAAAAGTACAAATGGCATCTGATTTTGGGTACGATTTTTATAATCATTTCCAACTTCTTTGGCATTATACCCGCCGTGGTTGTAAGATATTCTTTCGATCTGCTTCAAAACTCCCTGAAAATTTTTCAAAGTTTCGAAGGGTTTGATGCCCAATCAGAATCATTTTCCATGATCACTTCGAGCGTTTTGATACTCGGGGTAGTCATTTTGGTGTCTGCTTTACTCAAAGGAGTTTTTATGTTTTTCATGAGACAGACCATCATCGTGATGTCGCGTCTGATTGAGTACGACCTGAAAAACGAAGTATATTTTCACTATCAAACCCTGCCGCTGAGCTTCTATAGGAGAAACAATACAGGTGACTTGATGAACCGTATTTCTGAGGATGTGAGCCGAGTGCGGATGTATGTGGGACCAGCCATCATGTATGGCATCAACATGGTGACGCTTTTCTCCATGGTGATCCCTTATATGATCTACATCAACCCAACTCTAACTCTTTATTCTTTGCTCCCCCTTCCACTGCTTTCACTCAGCATATATTTTGTCAACAATATTATAAATAAGCGGTCTGAAGAAATTCAGCAAAGTTTATCGGGGCTTTCGACATTCGTACAAGAAGCTTTTTCGGGAATTCGGGTCGTTAAGTCATTTGTGCGTGAGCAAGACATGTATGAGGAATTTGAGAAGGCCAGCGATGGCTATAAAGACAAGTCATTGCGGCTAGCATTTGTGCAGGCGCTTTTCTTTCCTCTCATCATGGGTCTCATTGGACTGAGTGTGATCATTACAGTCTATATCGGTTCGGTGGAGGTTTTCAATGGAGCGATCAGTACAGGAAATATTGCGGAGTTTATCATTTATGTAAATATGCTTACCTGGCCAGTAACGTCTCTAGGGTGGATCACCAGTATCATCCAAAGAGCGGCAGCATCGCAAAAAAGAATAAACGAGTTTCTGGACACCAAAAATGAGATTATCTCTACGGAAAATCTTGAGGCCGACATTAACGGGAAAATTGCATTTAAGAATGTTTCTTTTACTTACCCCGACTCAGGCATTGAGGCTTTGAAAAACATCGATTTTGAGGTAAACCCGGGAGAATCAATTGCCATTATCGGGACTACAGGGTCCGGCAAATCGACCATTGCCAATCTCATCTGCCGCATGTACGATGTGAATAAGGGTGAAGTAGCTGTGGATGACAGGAACATAATGAAGTACAGCCTCGACAGCCTCAGAAGTCAGGTGGGTTATGTTCCTCAGGATGTGTTCTTATTCTCGGACACTATCGGCGAAAACATCGCTTTCGGCATGAAGGATTTATCAGAGGCAGACATCAAAAAAGCGGCTGATGACGCTGATCTGCTCGAAAATATTGATCGTTTCCCGAATGGGTTTGAAACCCGCGTTGGGGAAAGAGGCATTACGCTATCGGGTGGTCAAAAGCAGCGTGTATCCATAGCTCGAGCCATAGCACGAGAACCTAAAATATTGATTCTGGATGATGCGCTAAGTGCGGTTGACACCAAAACGGAAAACACCATTCTGAACGCCATGACCCGCATCATGAAAGGGCGCACGTCTGTGGTGATATCACATCGGGTTTCATCTGCCAAGCTGGCAGACAAAATCATCGTGCTCGACGATGGATATGTGGTGGAAAAGGGATCTCACGAATCTCTGCTGGCTTCAGGTGGAGTTTATAAGGAATTACACGACAAACAGCTCCAGGGCGAGACGGAAGAAACAGGGGCTGAGGCTTAGGTGCTCTCAAGAATCCATATATTCCCTTCGGGAAATGGCTGAAATCAACACTCTCATCCCAAGGCAGAATGACCAAAAAACGAATATCTTAATAGCGACCTCTCCGGGGAAGAATTTGCTTCCGCAAATGAAACTTCGGTAATTTGTACTATCTCTTTTAAATTGACCAAATAACGATAATAACGGACTTAAATTCATGAAAAACATCAACGCAGCACTCTTATCGTTCGGCATGTCGGGTCAGGTATTTCATGCTCCTTTTCTAGATCTACACCCGGGCTTTACCCTACTCGGATCGTGGGAACGATCTACCAAACGCATTGCAAGCGACTACCCCGGCACAAAGAGCTACGATAGCATAGAAGCCGTGCTCAGCGACCCGGCGGTTGAGATGGTTGTGGTAAACACGCCCACCTACACACATTTTGAGTACGCCAAAAAAGCGTTAGAAGCAGGCAAGCACTGTGTGGTTGAAAAAGCCTTTACATCGACCATGGCAGAGGCAGTGGAGCTCAATGAATTGGCCAAGGCTAAGAACCTGAAACTCTCGGTTTTCCAAAACCGACGCTGGGATAGCGATTTTCTTACAGTAAAAGAAGTTGTACAAAAAGGCCTAATAGGAGAGGTGGTAGAGGCCACATTTGCTTTTGCAAGATACAACCCAAATCTCAGCCCTAAAACACATAAAGAAAAGCCAAGTGGTGGGGCTGGAATCGTAAAAGATCTTGGTGCGCACGTGCTCGATCAGGCACTGCATCTATTCGGAATGCCAAACGCTGTTTATGCTGACTTGGCTATAACCCGTCAGCAATCGCAGGTGGAAGATTACTTTGACATCCTGTTGCTTTATAACAAAAGGCGAGTTCATGTGAAAGGCGGGTATTTCTTCCGCGAGCCAGTGCCTTCTTATGTAGTGCATGGCACAAAAGGTTCGTTTCTAAAATCCCGTGGGGATGTGCAAGAAGATCAGTTAAAAGGCGGAATGAAACCACGAGCGGCTGGATATGGAATAGAGGCCCGTGAGGAGGAAGGCTTGCTGCACACAGAAATAGAGGGCAAAGTGATCAAAGAAAAAGTACGAACGCACACGGGTGATTTCATGAAGTATTATGAGGGTCTTTATGAGTCTATTGTGGAAGGTAAAACTGAACCGGTCACTTCTACTGATGGAATCAACACCATGAAAGTGATAGATGCGGCTTTTGAGAGTGCTGAGAAGGGGCTTAAGGTCGCTTTTCTTTAGAAAAGCTTCTTCGAAGATGTTCGAATTCCCTCACCTGAATAGGTAGTCAGACACTACAACAGAAGGTATATAAGGGTTGAAAAACAACTTTTAATTTCCCGTCTTTTAGCTCTAGATAATGGCAATATCAAAGTAAAAAACAACCAAGCTCCGAGAGAATCAGAGCCGCTGGATATTTTTGCTTGTTGCAAGACGCGTTTTAAAAGGAAAATATCTTTATAGTCTGTTTGATGGATTGGTATTTCTTTTCTACATTTGCACTCCTTTTAAGTAAACGGGCAACAAAATGGCAAAGAAAGGCAATAGAGTACAGGTTATATTAGAATGCACAGAGCATAAAGCTACTGGTCAGCCTGGAACGTCAAGATATATTACAACAAAAAACAGGAAGAACACTACTGAGCGTATTGAGCTTAAGAAGTACAATCCTATTTTGAGAAAACATACTGTTCACAAAGAAATTAAGTAACCATGGCTAAGAAAGTAGTTGCAACCCTAAAACAACCAGGTGGAGCCAAATTCGCCAAAGTTATAAGAGCTGTAAAATCTAAATCAGGCTCATATACTTTCAAAGAAGAAATGGTGCCAGAAGCTAACGTAAAAGAGGTTTTAGCAAAAAGCTAAGATCATCTCAAAATATTAGTAATTTAAGAGTCCCTCATTGCAGGGACTTTTTCGTTTTACCTCACCAAACATATTTCATCTATGGGCCTAAAGAGTTTTTTCTCAAAAGAGAAAAAGGAGACACTGGACAAGGGTCTGGAAAAATCCAAAGAAAGTTTCTTCAACAAGCTTGGAAAAGCAGTTGTAGGGAAAGCTACGGTAGATGATGAGGTGCTAGATGAACTGGAAGAGGTGCTGGTCACTTCAGATGTAGGGGTAGATACCACCATCAAAGTAATCAACAGAATAGAAGAGCGAGTGGCGAGGGACAAGTACCTCAATGCCTCCGAACTTAATCAAATCCTCAGAGAAGAGATTGCCGGCCTGTTGTCGGAAAACAATACCGAAGATTTGGTGGACTTTGACCTGCCGAAGGTGGATGGCCCATATGTGATGCTGGTAGTGGGTGTAAATGGTGTAGGTAAAACCACCACTATTGGCAAACTCGCCGCTCAGCTAAAAGGATTGGGTAAGAATGTGGTGCTTGGTGCAGCAGATACCTTCAGGGCTGCTGCCGTGGATCAACTGATCATGTGGGGAGAAAGAGTAGGTGTGCCAGTGATAAACAAAGGCATGAATACAGACCCGGCGGCTGTTGCGTTCGAAACAGCAAAATACGGAGTGGAAAACAATGCCGATGTGGTGATCATCGACACGGCAGGCAGGCTTCACACCAAGGTGAACCTGATGAATGAGCTCACCAAAATCAAGAAAGTAATTCAAAAGTTTATTCCAGCGGCACCACACGACGTGATGCTGGTATTAGATGGTAGCACAGGTCAAAATGCGTTTATTCAGGCTACCGAATTTACCAAAGCCACTGATGTCACCTCCCTGGCCATTACAAAACTTGACGGCACGGCGAAAGGTGGTGTGGTAATTGGAATTTCTGATCAATTCAAGATCCCTGTGAAGTACATCGGTGTGGGCGAAAAGGTCACGGACCTTCAGGTATTCAATAAGATGGAGTTTGTAGATTCCTTTTTTAAGAAATAGCTAGTCTATTCCCTTCAGCTCTTTTATACTTTCCAGTGTTGCGTCAGTCATTCTGATGTAAAACGTCGCAAAGTCGCGGATCACCTTTACCTCCGTGCAATAGCCGTATTGATATTTATAGATATTTTCTCCATCCGGAGATACTATTGAGTACTTGTGTTCTCCTTCCTTTTCTGCCTCCAGGTATAGCCCAAAGTACTGTGAGTACACTTTTTTTCCGTCATGCAATTCCTCATGATAGATTTTAGACATGGAATTGGTGATAGGCTTTTTTTCATTGTAAGCTTCCACTCCATCAATCTTCAGGTGATAGCCGTCCTCTTTTAGCTTGATGTTGGTCTCTTTTTGTGACGCTCCATTCAAGGTATTGTACCCATCTCCATAGGTCAGCACCCCATTCACAAATGTCTCCTTCAGCTCATAGTCCACATTAAAACTGAAGATTATCCTGAACGAAACACTATTATGCATGTGAATTTTTTCAATGCTGTCCTCAACATGATGCTTGATCTCCAGTGAACCAATTTTGTTATCTCCTCGCACAATCTCATAAGACAGGTTTTGTCCATGAGCCGACCAAATGATGAATAATACGAATAAGCTGAGGGTAAGTCTCTTCAAGGATTAGTTAAATTGTTTACTAATAAATGACAGATAAGCGAACAATAAGTTTCAAATCTCGAAGATAGAATTATTAACCCAAGATATCCACCCTTATGAAATCAGAAAAGGTAAAATTCAAAAGCGAAGAAGGGGTAACCCTTTCTGGCGAAATAAATCACCCACTAGGTCGCCCAAAGGCCTACGCGATATTTGCTCATTGCTTTACTTGCTCCAAATCCCTGAAAGCCGTAGATAATATCAGCCGTGGATTAACCGACAATGGCATAGCTGTTCTCCGCTTCGATTTCACTGGACTTGGAACAAGCAAAGGAGATTTTTCAGAGACCAACTTTTCGTCAAATATTTCAGACCTCAGGTCTGCTTATGATTTTCTGGAACAAAATCATGAAGCACCACAGATCATGATCGGACATTCTCTCGGAGGAGCGGCTGTACTACATGCCAGTGGAAGCCTTGACGCTGTGAAGGCAATTGTCACCATTGGCTCACCCTCAAACCCGACACACGTCAGAAACCTATTGAAAAATGGTGAAGATGAGATCAAAGAAAAAGGCGAAGCTGAAGTCAATATAGGAGGACGCCCATTTACAATCAAAAAACAGTTTCTTGATGATTTGGATGAAAATGATGGCATGGAAATGATTTCCAAACTTAAGAGATCACTACTCGTCATCCATTCTCCTCAAGACACCATTGTGGGCATAGAAAATGCCACTGAGATTTTTACTGCGGCCAAACACCCTCGAAGCTTTGTGTCTCTGGATGGAGCAGATCACTTGATGTCCAAGCCTGAGGACTCCTTGTATGTGGGCAATTTGATAGGCCCATGGGCTGGCAGATATGTGGATTTCAAGGAGAGACAGATAGCTCCGGAGGGAGAAGTCTGGACGAGAACCGGTCAGGCTGGATATTTAACGGAGATCACCGCCGGAGATCACCACCTAGTAGCAGATGAACCCAAAGACAGTGGAGGGACAGATCTCGGGCCTTCACCTTATGGTTATTTGCTCTCAGCATTGGGAGCCTGTACTGCGATGACGCTGCGCATGTATGCGGACCACAAAGGGCTGGATCTGCAAGAGGTGGAAGTAAAACTCACACATGACAAGGTCCACCGACAAGATGGAGATGAATCTAAAGGCGCAAGTGGCAAAATTGACGAGATTAATCGGATGATTCGTGTGGAAGGAAACCTGAGCACTGATGAGCGGAAACGCCTGATAGAAATTGCCAACAGGTGCCCCGTACACAAAACACTTGAAGGTAAGCCCCGGATAATTACAGAAGAACAGAATTAGATATTTGCCTTTTACTACCCATCTTTGCGGCAGGCACAAAACCAGCAACATTGAAATATCTAATTTTCCCCCTCAGTCTTCTATTGTCCATTGGCGTTTTCGCACAAAATCAATTTGCGCAATCCCGACTTATAGATTTCCGCCTTTACCTTGACACGGCAGTTTATAGTTGGGAGGAAAATCGCATCAACTACAGAGAAAGAGATTACCTGCCTTTCGAGTATCAGGAAGAATCCGAGGTGGCAGAAGCCTACGTGTATTTCGACATGGATGCAGGAATCAAGGACATTGACCTGGTAGCATCTTCTGATTATGAGCTGCTCGATTCCATTTTTATGATCTCCGATCATGCCCGCTTTAAGGTGAAGTTTCACGAATTGACCAATTCGGATTTTCTAAAATTCACTTTTAAAATGCGGCTGGATAGCCAAACCATTGAATATGTAGATGTGCCATTGTTTCCTTACACACAAACTTATGTGGAATATTATCCCGCCGAGGAAGAGTTGTTTATAGGTGAAGAGAAGATAACTGAAATTACCACCAATCGCCCTGACAATATCGTCATTAACAACAGGTGGACAGAGGGGCAATCTATCAATCACAGACTCACCAAAAAAGGAAATAGAATCCTGCTCCACCTGGACCCTACTGAGCTGGGAAGACAAAACGTAAGGGTTCCTATCACCTTAAAAAAACCAACACTCAGAGATGGAGAGGTGATTTACGAGATGCCGGATATTGTAAAAGATTTTTCGATTAAGTCGGGTCGCCTGGCATTCCTACAGGTAGACCAACCGGAAGTCACACCCAATGCAGACTCAAAAGAACCGATAGAAATACAGCTTCAGAACAACAGATACCTGAGAATAGGCAAAACCTACAGGATAGAAAATCAGGAAGAAAAAGGCGGAGCGCTTATCGCTGAACTTTATACCAAGAGCCGGCTCAACAATGACAAAGTATTATGTCTGCTCCGACCATACGCTTTTCATCAAAAGTCTGATGGGTACCTGTATATCAAAGATGGAGATCTGCCAAAATTTGTGGTAAATGTCGACATCACCCCTAAAGCAGAAATCAAAGGCATTTTAATTCAGCGTGAGGGTGAGGATTGGGTAAAGTCCAGTACGGTGTACCCCGGCGAAAATATCAATGTAAAAATACAAGGCGTGTCGCTGCACAAGGCTAGTTTTAGCTTCCCCGGAGTAGAAAACCTTCAACTCGATTCTTTGGTGCGTAACAGTGAAATTTCCCTTTTCAACATCAAAGTTCCTGCTGACATTAGCTCCAACAAGATTGAGATATTTGACAGGGCAAAAGGAACGGGTAAGCACCTAAAAGTAAGCGAATATCAGAAGCCTCGACCACTAGATTTTGTTACCCTGGAGATGGGCACAGAAAGACATACCGTCAGTGAGATCGAGCGCCCCATCTACTTTGAGGGGAACCTGTCAGATTTGGTGATTTCATTTAATAGAAAGCTAATCGACGAAACGCGAAACATCAACGGAAAACAATACTTGAATATCAAGGTCAAGGTGTCTGATAAATCCGGCCACCTGATCGAGCTTTATCAGTTTGAAGAGGTTGTTGTTTGCCCCAATGAAACCTCTATCCGTTTTGCTCATTACAATGACCCAGAGTGTCTCTCTGGCGGCATCAACCTCAACAATTACTTATCGAAGAAGACCTACAACCTCGAAGAATGGTCAAGAATAGAGTTGGAAATAGGTCATGTGAAAGGCAAGTACAAGCAGCGCACGCAGAAAAAGAAAATTCAGGTTTACCTCAAGCGCAGATACAACTTTGACATTGATGTTTCCTTCCCCGGTGGATTGTTGATATTGAAGAAGGCCAATGGAGAACGTGATTTTGCCAATTTCTCAGGTGTGAGTTTCGCCATGCTGGCGCAATTCAGTTTTTATCAGGAAGGCAAAATAGCCAAGTATCAGCCGTATAAAATTGGAGCAGGATTCATCGCCATAGATGCATTTAACTTCTCAGAAAGCGCACAGAATCGGGATGTTGGCCTTGTAGTGATAGGCTCTATTTATCCATCTTCTGGAGCCAACCGCAAACTGACATTTCCACTATATGCCGGGTTTGGTTTCCTTATGAAAGAAGAAAAATTCTTCTCGCTGATAGGGCCAGGTATTAGGGTGAGGTTTTAGGTTTCTTTCTCTCCCCAATCATAACACCGGCAATCACCACAATTGCTCCTATAATCTGAACGATAGTCAATGTCTCTCCCAGAAAGAAATAGGCCAGCAAAATAGTAGAAATAGGGCCTAAACTCCCCATGATTGAGAAGCTGCCTGCCCCTAAAGTTTTGATAGAAAAAGAGATCAGGTATGAAGGAATCACCGTGGCGAAAACCGCCATCAAAAGACCAATCCAGTAAACCTCAGCCGGAAGCTCCAAAATTGAAATGAGATCCGTGCTGACAGAGTAATGTACAATCACACAGATGCATGAAACAATCATGGCATAAGAAGTAAATCTGGTGGCCCCAAATTTTGGGATCAGCCAGCCGGAACCAACCAGATATCCCGCATAGGTCAATGCGCTGAGAAAAATCAACGTAGCTCCGAGCACAACATTTTCGCTTTGTCCCTGATTGAGTTCCGACGAAAAAACAATGGCCACACCGAGGTAAGTTACGAGAATAGCTATACCCTGATTTCGAGTGATTTTCTTTTTCAGAAAAATAAAAGACAGGATGAAGACCAGCGTGGGGTACACGAAAAGTATCAACCGCTCCAGGCTCGCTTTGATGTAGGACAAGCCGAGAAAGTCAAAATAGCTGGCGATATAGTAGCCGATGAAACCAAAGCCTATGAGGTACAAATAGTCCTTTTGGTTTACAGAAGTCTGTGTCTCTTTCTTTTGGAATAGGACAACAGTAACGTAAAAAGGAAGAGAGAACAGCATCCTCAGAAGCAGAAGTGTGACAGAGTCAACTTCGTATTGATACGCCAACTTGACCATGACGGCCTTGCTGGAGAAAAATAAAACCCCAAGGATACCAATGGCTACTGCCAGACCCTTACTCTGAGACAGGACGGCTTTCAGAAGACTCAGATTTGATTTCTTCCGCCTCTTCTTCGTGTTGGTTGAAGTAGCTTTTTTGGAAGATCAGGATGAAAGTAATACCAAGAAAAATGGCTGAGTCCGCCACATTAAAAACCGGCCACAGGGCCATGTAATCACCGCCAATGATCGGCACCCAGTCCGCAATACGACCTTCCCATATGTCAACATAGAACATGTCGATCACCTGCCCATAAAACCAGGGAGTAGGTGCGTCAAAGGCAGCATTGTCTAGCAGCACGCCATAAAAAATACTATCAACCAAATTGCCAATAGCTCCGCCTAGAATCATAGCAATGCAGATGATCAAACCCTTTGGAGAGCCCTTTTTGTAAAGTAAAAAAAGATAATATCCAATCGCCACCATGGCACCTAGCCTGAACAAGGTTAGCACCATTTTGCTATTTTCAAACGGCATTTCCATGCCGAAAGCCATGCCCGGATTGGTGAGGTAATGTAGCTTAAACCAGTCCCCGAAAATTTGAATCTGGCCACTCACGCCCTTTACCATATTGAAGTGAACGATCATTTTCACGATCTGATCCACAGCGATCACCAACAAACTGATCAGGTAAAAAATGATGATTTTCGGTCTTTTGCTTTCCATACTTACTTGGCTACTTCTATTTCTACGGTTAGTGCTATTCCGTCAATGTCAATTACAGTCTCGTTCGAAACTTCCTCTACATACTCCAATTTTACGGCCTGGGTTTCCTTTTGTATATAATCGGCAAACTCAGCTATCGCCGTTTTCATGATTTCGTCATTTGCAGCGTACCGTACGTTGATCTTATCCTGAACTTCCATACCCTGATCCTTTCTCAGGTTTTGCAAGCGGTTTACCACATCTCTGCTCAGTCCTTCTTTTTTCAGGTCATCTGTGATCGTGATGTCCAGCGCCACAGTCAGCCCATCTTCGCTGGCTACCAGCCATCCCGGAATATCTTCAGATGTGATTTCCACATCTTCCAGCGTCAAGGTTACGGCTTCTCCATCCAGATCGATTGGAAATTCGCCTGACTGTTCCAAAGCCTTGATTTGATCCTGGTCTAAGCCATTTATGATTGGCGTGATCAGTTTCATCTTCGGGCCAAAAGTCTGACCCAGCTTCCTGAAGTTTGGTTTGATCTTTTTCACCAAAACCCCGGAATCATCACCGATGTACTCTACCTCTTTTACGTTGATCTCAGAGGCTATCAGCTGCTCTACGTTCTGGATTTTTTCTTTGTCCGATGCATTCAAAATCGGAACCAAAATCTTTTGCAATGGCTGACGCACCTTGATTTTCTCTTTCTTTCTAAGCGAGTGTACCAAAGAAGAAATGGACTGGGCCATGTGCATGCTTTGGCTTAGGTTAGTATCGACCAGTGAGCTGTCAGACTCTGGGAAAAGCGCCAAATGAACAGAACCGGCATCCGCTCCCATCAGGTTTTTATATAGCCACTCTGCATAGAATGGCGCCACAGGACTCATCAACTTTGATACCACTAGCAAACACTCGTGGAGCGTTTCATAAGCCGCTTGTTTGTCGTTGTTTAATTCGCTCATCCAGAACCGTTTCCTTGACAAACGCACATACCAGTTAGAAAGCTGGTTGTTGACAAAATCCTGAATGGCTCGAGCGGCTTGTGTTGGCTCGTAGTTTTCGTAAAAACCATCAACGTCCCGAACCAAAACCTGAAGCTCAGATAAAATCCATCTGTCGAACCTCGGTCTATCTGCCACCGCAATGGTTTTGGAGGCATCTATCTGGAAATTATCCAAATTTGTATAGAGCGAGAAAAACGAATAAGTATTGGTCAGTGTGCCAAAGAACTTTCTCTGCACCTCTACTACTCCATCCAGGTCAAACTTCAGGTTGTCCCACGGGTTGGCATTGGCGATCATATACCATCGCGTAGCGTCCGGACCATATTTGTCCAGTGTTTCAAAAGGGTTGATGGCATTGCCCAGACGTTTCGACATTTTGTTGCCGCTTTTGTCCAGAACCAATCCATTGGCAATTACATTTTTGAAAGCGACCTTGCCGAATAGCAAAGTGGCGATTGCGTGAAGCGTGAAAAACCACCCTCGCGTTTGGTCAACACCTTCCGCAATGAAATCTGCCGGATAGTTGGCGTTGAAAGTCTCGTCATTTTCGAATGGATAATGCCACTGCGCATAAGGCATGGCACCCGAATCGAACCATACGTCAATCAGGTCTGGCTCCCTGTACATCGGTTGTCCCGACGGGCTCACCAATACAACATCATCCACATAAGGTCTGTGAAGGTCAAAATCGTCATCGATTTCGTCTGTCATCAAGCCTGCGGCGATGGATTTTTTCACCTCTCCTTTTAGTTCCTCCAGGCTGCCAATACAGATTTCTTCTTTGCGGTCTTTGGTCACCCAGATAGGAAGCGGCGTTCCCCAGAACCTTGACCTGCTCAGGTTCCAGTCCACCAAGTTTTCCAGCCAGTTTCCAAAACGGCCAGAGCCCGTAGAAGCAGGCTTCCAGTTGATCGTTTTGTTTAATTCTACCAGTCTATCTTTCATCGCTGTGGTTTTGATAAACCACGAATCAAGCGGGTAGTAAAGCACCGGCTTGTCTGTTCTCCAGCAGTGCGGATAGCTGTGCTCGTATTTTTCTACTTTGAATGCCTTGTTGTCTTCTTTCAGCTTAATGGCGATAAGCACATCCGTAGGCTTGAAGTCAGCGGCTTTGCGCGTAGCATCGTCATAATATTCTTCCTTGACGAATTTACCGGCATAGTCAGTAACCTCATCCACAAATTTCCCTTGCTTATTAACCAAAGGAGCATCATAGCCCAGCTCATCTTTTACTACAATCGGCGGGATGCCCGCCTGATCAGCTACCCGTTTGTCATCTGCACCAAATGTCGGAGCTATGTGAACAATACCGGTACCATCTTCAGTACTTACAAAATCCCCCGGAATAACGCTGAAAGCAGGCTGTTCAGGTTGCACATATGGCATCAGCTGCTCATACGCCAGCCCAACAAGCTCAGAGCCTTTAAATTCTTTTACTACCTCCCATGGGATCAGCTTATCTCCCGCTTTGTAGTCCGCGAGGGCAACTTCTGCTGATTTTTCTGAGAAGTATTTTTTTACCAGATCTTTAGCCAACACCACATTGATCGGCAAGTGCGTGTACTGGTTAAACGACCTGACCAACACGTAGGTGATGTTTTCTCCCACGGCAAGCGCACTGTTTGATGGAAGCGTCCATGGCGTGGTGGTCCATGCCAGGATATGCGCCTCATCAACGCCCAATTTTGATGGCTCCTTTACTTTGAACTGAGCAACAACCGTGGTGTCTTTGACATCCTGATACGTGCCTGGCTGGTTCAGTTCGTGAGAGCTAAGACCTGTGCCCGCAGCAGGGGAGTACGGCTGTATCGTGTAGCCTTTATAGAGCAAGCCTTTGTCATAGAGTTTCTTTAGCAGGTGCCAAAGCGTCTCCATGTACTTCTGGTCAAAGGTGATATACGGGTCATCAAGGTCAACCCAGTAACCCATCTTTTTGGTAAGCAGATCCCATTCGTCCTTGAACTTCATCACCGCTTCGCGGCACTTGGCATTATAATCTGCCACAGAGATGGTTTTGCCTATGTCATCTTTTTTGATGCTAAGCTCTTTCTCCACCTGAAGTTCTACAGGAAGTCCGTGTGTATCCCAGCCGCCTTTTCTTTTTACCTGAAATCCTTTTTGGGTTTTGTATCGACAGAAAATATCCTTGACAGCTCGTGCCATCACATGGTGAATGCCGGGAGTTCCATTGGCCGATGGGGGTCCTTCGTAAAATGTGAAAGAGGGTGCTCCTTCACGTTCAGACATGGACTTTTCGAAAACCTTGTTGTCATCCCAGAACTTCAATATTTGCTCTGCGATTTCCGGGTAACTAACCTGTTTGTATTCTGGATACTTCACCTTTATCTGAATGCTTAACCTTAAATTATCTTATTTCTTTTTTTCGTCAGTTTCCTTAAACTCCGGAAACTCTTCTATTAGCGGGTGTTCCTTTTTGTTGATTTTGCCAGAGTCAAACTGCATAAGTAGCGCTGGCAATAATACCACGTTTGTGAGCATGGCGATGAGCAGTGTAATGGATGTCAGTTTACCAAGCGCGATGGTTCCACCAAACTCAGAAGCTGTGAATATCACAAACCCAAAGAATAAAATGATGGAAGTGTAGATCATACTCGACCCTGTCTCGTGCAAGCTTCGACTCACAGCTATTGGAACAAAATAATTGTGTTGGATCAGCTCCTGGCGGTACTTGGCCAGTAGGTGAATGGAATTGTCAACTGAGATACCAAATGCGATACTGAAAATCAATGCGGTACTAGGCTTGAGTGGGATACCAAAGTGACCCATGATACCAGCTGTGATCAAAAGCGGAATCATGTTAGGCACCAGTGATATCACGATCATCTTAAAGTTGCGGAATAAGATGGCCATGATTACCGCGATGATGAAAAAGGCCAAAATCATGGAGGTGATGAGGTTGTCGATAAGGAATTTGTTTCCCTTGATGAAAAGAGGAACCGTTCCTGTCACTTTTACCTTCATATCCGTGTCTCCAAATATCTGGTCAATTTTCGGAGATATGATTTCATTTACCAGCGAGTCCATTTTGATAGACCCAATGTCCGGCATTTTCAAAGAGATACGAATCAGCTGACCGGTTGAATCGACAAAAGATTTGGCTATGCCTTCCTGATCACTTTCTTCTTTGAGGTAACGAAGGATAAAGGCTGCTTCTCTGTTGTTTGGAAGTGAATAAAACGCCGGATTTTGTTTGTAAAACGACTGTCGTGCTGCTTTGATGAAGCTGACCACAGAAACTGGCTGAGAGATAAATTCCATGGAATCAAGGAAGACTTCCAGTTCATTGATTTTTCTCAGGTTGCTCAGTCGCTGTACGCCTCTTTTATTTCCGGTATCTACTATAACCTCAAGCGGAAGAACCCCGCTAAAATTTCGTTCGAAAAACTCCAACTCATGTTTGAGCGGACTGTCCTCTGGCAAATCATCAACCATATAAGAGTTGGCTTTGATCTGAAGCAGCCCATAAAATGAAACCACAACTAAAATAGCTGTAATGAAGAATACCAGTTTTCTATGCTTGTGGACAGTGTAGTCCAAAAATTTGAGCACAAAATCCAGTGCCCTGAATTCAAGGTGCTTGAGGTGTCGTTGGCTCGGTGGTTTGAATAGCGAGAACACAGATGGTATCAGTATAGTGCTCACTATGAAAGTACACATGATATTGAGGCCGGCAACTATTCCGAACTCTACCAGTACCGGGATGCCCGTAAAAATCAACACAAAGAACCCAACCGCCGTGGTGAAGTTGGTCATGAATGTGACCACCCCGATGTTTTGGATGATTTTGCCCAGGGCCTTCATCTGATCACCATGTGTGGAGTACTCCTGGTGATACTTGTTGAGCATGTAAACACTATTGGGTATCCCTATGACCACAATGATGGACGGGATGAGTCCGGTAAGCAGAGTGATTTTGTATTGAAGCAGGGCCAGCGAGCCCATCACCCAAATGACAATAACACCAATAATGATTAGTGGGAAAACTACAGCCTTGGCAGATCGGAAAAATAAAAACAGGATTATCCCTGTCACGATCACAGAAAAGATCAAGAACTTATTGAGCTCCTCCTTGATTTTGAGTGTATTGACCGAGCGCACATAAGGCAGGCCGGCGTAGTGGGTATCAATGCCCGTGACTTCCGCAAATTGATCTCCTGCTCTCACGATATCGTCTATCATGGAGAAGCGACTTTTTGAGTTGAGCATTTCCTTATCCACAGTGACCAGGATGAGTGTAGCTCCATTTTTCGCGTTGACCAGTTGTCCGGAGTAAAATTTCAGGTCATTGGCCAGAGCCAGCATTGAGTCAAGGCCAACCTGGTTGTCGGGAATTTCAGGAAAAACCGGAACAAGCTCGAAGCGCTTTTTGACATCATTTTTTTCAAGCATTTGGAGGTTTGGTAGCCCAAGAACCGCCTTTACTCCGCTAATGCGAGTAAGTTCGTCAGTCATGAATTTGAGCTTCTGAAAGTTCTCATACTCATAAACAGCGCTATCCTTCATCCCGATGGCCATGATGTTGCCATCCTCACCAAAAGTCTTTTTGAATTGTTTGAAATACTTCAGGTCTTCGTCACTGTCTGGAACCACGTTGACCATATCGTAGGACCACAAAATGTCCTTCGATTTGTATCCCATGAAAATGGTGATAAGACCCAAAATCACCATAAGGGTGATTCGGTACTTCAGTATGATATTTGCTATTTTAACCCACATCTTGAAAACAGGGGGCAAAGGTAATTATTTTCTCAAGTTAGACGAGGTATTAAGTGATTGATATTGAGGGGAAATGAGGGTGTTTGTACATCCTCACAGGGAAAACCAATAGCGATTCGGCGAAACAAGAAGCAACTATGTTTATCCTCTTAATCGATGAGCGAGAAATATGTCTTATCAGAAAAACCTATCCGCAGCAATCCTTGGCTATTGTAATAAGCTGAAACTGGTCTGACCACACTAAAATTCTGACCATTCTGCAGGTGTTCTAATGGAACTTTGACTACATCATAATATGTATTTTTCGAGATTTCCAAAGTGTCCAAATATTCGCCTTCCAGGTTGAAAATGCCCAAACGGCCCAAAGAGTCATATTCTATTTGCCCTCCATATTTATTGTCGATGTTCAATTTGAGCCTTGAATAGAGGTTGTCGTATTCATAAAATTCATGCAAGGCATCTACACCGGCAGAAAGTTCAATTGTCATTTTGGGAGTTTCTGAAATCAGTGACACCTTCAAATTATCAAAAAGTGAATACGATTCAGAACAGCAATCAGCACAAGAGCCAAACTCCCTTATTGTAGAAAACTCAATATCTATTACGGTAAACGAAATCTTGTCTCCATTCGATGTGAAGTAGTTGAGACTTTGGCCCTCGGCGAAAGGTAAAAGAAGGGAATCCTTTTTGGTAATTTGATCATGATGTGCTAAACGGGACTTGGTATCGTACTTCCAACAGCACGATGAAGTATATATCAGCAGGAGTAATGGTAGTAGTTTATGCATTTCTACAATGACTCCTTTTTTATTAAAAGAGTTGTGAAACATTTATCCAGGCAGGGCAAACCCATAGATGGTCTTGTACAATTTGATAGCGTGACTGTCCGTCAAACTCGAGATAAAATCTGTGACGATCATGAGCATGTCATACACACCAACTCCGTCTTGTTCGATTTTCGCTTGGTAGCTTTCCGGCAGGAGCCTCAATACTGTTTTTTGCCTTGGCGTGAATTTTTCCGCTTCAAAATATTTGTGATACGCCGAAAGGCAAAATGAATCCATTAATCGTCCTATTATTTCAAAACCGCCTGTCTCGCGCTCCAAAACTTGTTTTGACCGATAGATTTTCTTGACCGACAGTGTGGAAATTTCTGCCAGAGTTTCAGCAGAAGGGATAAGATCGGTCAGTGCTTTGTCAAAATCGCCAGACAACATTGCTTCTTCATACTCCAGGAAGGTTTTCACAGTTTCGCCAATCAACTTGCCGATGGCCATGGCGCGGAGCAATCCGAGCTTTTCGTTTTGACCTGAAATCTTTTCCAGTTTGTCTTCGCGGTAATTCTCTCCTATAATTTTAGCAAGGAGGTTTTTGGTCGTTTCGAAATCAACCAGACCGAGACGTGTGCCATCTTCCAGGTCAATAATTCCGTAGCAAATGTCGTCTGCAGCCTCTACCAGAAATGCCAGCGGATGTCGGCTCCAGACTTCATCCCCCGCAGGCTTTAGTTTCATTGTTTGAGCCACCGTCTCGTAATGGCGCAATTCACTTCTGTACACCCCAAATTTTTTCTGACTCTTTTTCGATTTGTCAACTGGCGCGAAAGACGTTTTCGGATATTTGGTAAAAGCACCCAGACATGCAAAAGTCAGGCGCAAGCCTCCGTTGGACTCATCGTTGAGAATACGGAAACCTTGAGCATTGCCTTCAAATGAGATCAAATCACTCCACTCCTGTTTAGAGACTCTTGATTCAAAGGCCTTTCCTTTTTCGCTATCCAGAAAAAAGGAAGAAATGGCCTCCTCGCCAGAATGGCCAAAAGGAGGATTGCCAAGATCATGAGCCAAACTTGCAGCGGCGACTATGCCTCCAAAATCGTGGAAAGTATATCCGGCTTTTTCCAGCTCTTCATACTTCTGAATTAGCTTTTCGCCTACTGCCTTTCCGAGCGAGCGACCTACGCTTGAAACCTCCAAACTGTGTGTGAGCCGCGTATGGACGAAATCATCTTCGGGCAGTGGAAAGACTTGCGTTTTGTCCTGGAGTTTTCTGAAAGGGTGAGAAAAAATCAGGCGATCAAAGTCCTGTTCGAACCTACTACGCGTTTCTTTAGAAAGTTCTATTTCTGTTTTGTCGCCAAAGCGCTTCGGAGAAAGTAGGTCGAGCCAGTTCATTTTTGGAGTTTGATTTCGAGTAGCAAAATAACTCAAAATGACTGAGCTAAAACAGGAATCGAATCGGAGTTCTCAATGGAACTTCCGTGCCAGCGCCACCGTAATGCTAGGGACATACCCATACCTGCTGTAGATATCTCTTAAATACACGTCCACTCTCTTGCTGAGTTCTTTATAGTTTCTCGCATCGGACGACACGCTGCTTTGAGACCCGAGGTTAGCACTCACGGCCAGTTCGAAGTTCAGTTCAAGGTGGTTTTTGAGCGCAAGTCTGTACCCGTATAGCACACCCACCTGCCACAAATCAGACTTCAATTCTATAGTGTTATCGTTTGAGTTCCGTCTATTTTGCAATCTTGGGTATTGTGAAAGATCTTCATCCATTGCATCTTCCACGAACTTTATAGGGGTTTCTGATCCACGCAGAAAATATTGCTGTGCAAAAACGCCAAAGTAGCTTCTTTTCAGGTTGTAGTTGATGCCTTGCTCCAACACCAATCCCGACTCAAAGGCGTCCTCGAGCATAAGTACTACAGACTGCTCCACCCCAAAAGATTCCAGCACGTTGAGCACCAACGTAGAGTTGGGTTTAGTAAGGAGCCCAACCTGAAAAACACCATTCCATTTTTTATAAATTCTTCCTTCGTATCCAAGACCATATTGAATGGGAATCTCCACATTCAGTCTTGCGCGGTGTATCGTGCATGTATCTCTTTGCTGCGCTTTTGCCAAAGCAAAAGCGCAGGTTATCATCAAAGAGAATAGAGCAAAACGGATCACAGGGCGAAATTGGTACAGTACTAGGTCAACTCAGTTACCTGACCTGTTTCCAAATCAACAAGGAATGAAGTGTTGTCATTGAAAACGATGGTGGCCGTTTCATCCCCATTGAAAGTAATACTAGCTGTGTAACTGTAGGTTTTGCCTTCACCTGTGGAGCCAGAGTAAGTATATGTGGCACTTCCACTCGCAATCATCATTGTTGATTTGGTAATGATTAAATCCGTCAATGTAATATTGCCTATGCTGCTGTAAGATTTTTCAGAGCCTTCTACCGAAGCGTTTCTAGTCATACTTGAGTTCAGCGTATAAGCCTCATTTGAAGGCTCAATGCCAGTGGTGGTCATAGTCCCGGTGGTGCTGGCAGATGATGTAAGGCGCGCTGTAGATCTTGTGCCAGTGCTGGTAAATGTAGCATCCAGTTGGCTTGGGATAACCCCATCACATGTAAGCTCATATCCATAGGTCACAGTGAGCTCACCGGTGATGTAAACCCCCGTGTAAGTTTTATTAATAGTGGTATCGTAAGAGACTCCACATCCTTCAATGCGACCATCTGCTTCTGCTCGTCCGTTTTCTGCATCCTCGGTAAGCGTTTCTATATCCAGTGTTAAATTCACCACATCAGCAGCTAGAGTTGCGCCAATTTCCTCCGCGGCTTCTGCGCTACTAACATCTGATTGTGTTGCTTCATCATCGCCGGAGCAGCTGATCAAAAATCCAAATAAAGAAAGTAATAGTAGTTGTCTTGTAGATTTCATTCGTTTCATATTTAATTGAGTTTGGATCCTTGGACAGGGAAGTGGGTGGAAGGTTTAATTGAATTTGAAAATAGGAAAATATTTTGGGCGTCACGACCTTTAACAGATCAATTGACTTCACAATTGTTTATTTTCAATGAAAGGATAAAAAGAATGCGTGCTGTAGAATTGCCTAAAGAACTGCACCATCTTATTGACAAGGCTGATGACGATCTCTTGGAGGTGATACATTCTATCATGACACCAAAAAGTATTCAAGGATTTCAATTGAGTCAAAAACAGATGGATATTATTGACCCGGTTTTATTCTTTGCAAGTCTCTGGTGGTTGTTTTTCTAAGCGGCGTGAAAGCAACTAGCCCTTCTATCTCATAAGCAAAATAGGATCCTGCTTCAGTAGCTTACACATAGTTTGGTAAAGGCCCTTGTGGTAAGCTTTAAACGCTTTGGGTCTTTCGAAGAAATTCTCCACAGCCACAGCGAAAAATTCCGCCTGGCTCACTCCTCCGTATGCTCTAAAAAAGCTGTCTTCCGGCGAGATGATCTTTTCTATTTCCTGCTCGGCAAGTGCATGCCACACCCTGATATCATCATCATCCATGAAGCCAAACTCATCGTTCATGATGATATTTTCCAGCTGCAGGGCATGCGCCATTTCATGCAGTCCCAGATTCACACCCTCATTGAAGGCATAGCCCTCAACAAAGTGCTTCCACGAAAGCACTATCGCCCTGGCTCTTGGGTTCACTTCACCTTTGTGATAGCGCTGACCTGAAGTGCTGAAAAACTGGTCAGGGTACACGATGATCCGCTCAAAGTGATCTAGAAAAACATCGCGAAAACCGAAAGTTAGTTGCACTGCAGATGCAGAGATGAGCACCTGCATCTCATCCGTCACCTCGCGCATTTCCCGGGGCACAAAATCAGTGATATCCCGAAACGTCCTTACCCGATACTCGAATATTTTCTTTGACTTAGCGGGTAGCTTCCTGTAAAACTCAAAATACTTTTCGAGCGATTGCTTCTCCGAAGGTCTCAGGGCTTCTCGCCAACCGCGCATGCACATATACTCCCGCATGCTGTTGGATCGAAATACGGCAATTAGCACCACCAAGCCACAAAGCAGGAGAAAAGCTGTCAAAATCAGATCTGACTAAGGAGCTTTTTCAGGCTCACCTTCTCTTCTAGTGTAGATATCAGTTCGTCGATAGACACTCGCTGCTGCTCCATACTATCACGCTCGCGGATGGTCACCGTGTTGTCTTCCAGCGTTTGGTGATCCACCGTGACACAGTACGGTGTGCCTATGGCATCTTGTCTTCTGTATCGCTTACCTATCGCGTCCTTCTCATCATACTGCGCATTGAAGTCAAACTTCACGGCATTCATGATTTCTTCCGCTTTTTCCGGCAGTCCGTCTTTTTTCAAAAGCGGCAGTACCGCCAACTTCACAGGAGCAAGTGCCGGTGGAATGGCCAAAACCGTCCTGGTACTGCCATCCTCAAGTGTCTCTTCTTTAAAAGCCGCAGACATTACCGCCAGGAACATTCTGTCCAGACCAATAGACGTTTCCAGCACATAAGGCGTATAGCTTTCGTTAGTCGCCGTGTCAAAGTATTTCAACTTTTTACCAGAGTGCTTTTCGTGCGCCCCCAGGTCAAAGTCTGTTCTGGAGTGAATACCTTCCAGCTCTTTGAATCCCATCGGGAAGTTGAACTCAATATCACAAGCCGCATTGGCATAGTGCGCCAGGTTGAGGTGGTCGTGGAACCTGTAGTTTTCGTCACCAAGGCCCAGTGCCTTGTGCCAGGCTATTCTCTTGGATTTCCAGTGCTCGTACCATTCCATTTCCGTTCCCGGCTTGATGAAAAATTGCATTTCCATTTGCTCAAACTCACGCATACGGAAGATAAACTGACGCGCGATGATCTCATTTCTAAAAGCCTTGCCAATCTGGGCAATTCCAAATGGAGGCTTCATACGGCTGGTTTTCTGCACGTTCAGGAAATTCACAAAAATCCCCTGAGCCGTTTCCGGGCGGAGGTATATTTTGCCTGACTCGCCAGCCACAGAGCCCAGCTCAGTGGAGAACATCAGGTTAAACTGACGAACATCCGTCCAGTTTCTGGAGCCCGATACCGGATCGGCTATTTCCAGATCAACAATCAGCTGCTTCACAGCATCCAAATCACCTGCTTCTATGGCCGTCTTCATTCTCTCCTCTATAGAAGCAATCTGCTCTTTGTAGCCAACCACACGCGGGTTGGTCGTCACAAACTGAGCCTCGTCAAAACTGTCACCAAACCTTTTGGCCGCCTTTTTTACTTCCTTATCTATCTTCCCTTCTATCTTGGCTATTTGCTCCTCTATCAGTACATCCGCACGGTATCGCTTCTTCGAGTCTTTGTTGTCCACCAAAGGATCGTTGAACGCATCCACATGACCAGACGCTTTCCAGGTAGTGGGATGCATGAAAATCGCCGCATCTATCCCCACTATGTTGGAGTTCATTCGCACCATCGCTTTCCACCAGTATTCCTTGATGTTGTTCTTCAGCTCAGACCCCAGCGGACCGTAATCATACGTCGCGCCCAAGCCGTCATATATCTCGCTCGATGGATAAATAAAACCGTACTCCTTGCAGTGGGAGGATATATTTTTCAGTGTGGTTGCCTCTTCAATATTTGCCATAGCCGCAAAGATAGAATTTTGAGTAAGTTTTTATCAAAAAACTAACTGTCTTGAATAGAGAGTCCCTCTTTGGAGGGGGGAGGTAATTAGGAGAGATCCTTCAGTATTCTACATCGAATGATATTCCCGCTCTCCGCACAAGCCTGCTCACTACCCACAATCGGGTCTAGTTTGAGCGGCTAGTTCTCTGATCAAAAAGACGCCAGTCAGGTTTTTAAAACCTGACTGGCGTAACTAAATTTTCGGTGATAAAATCGAAAATGGCAGGAAAGGTGGCATGACGACCGTCCTTGTGATTATATAACGATTTGAATCTTAATTCATGTGTAATGATGAGATTCCCGCAACCGCGGGAATGACGGGGAAGGAAAGCAAGGCTTAAGTTGGGCTTTTGGGTATCTGATATTGCAGATGGGTTCCAGTGACACATTCAAGAAACCATATCATGCCGAAATTTATGCGTCTCAGTCATCCCAGAATGGGATCTTATCCGTCCTACAAAATCTTGTACACGTTGAATACTCTCTTCTGGCGCCCCGCTAGGGAAATCTCATAAATCTATAAAGGGACTCTCAGTGATGGGACTCCTGCCTTCGCAGGAGTGACGGGGAGGAAAATCAAATCCCTACAAAAATCTGTGTAAAGTACATGGTGCCATCGGAGCTTGCTGCCACACCAATACCGATGTGGGTGTAGTCGCCCTCTATGTTTTCGCGATGGCCTTTGCTATCCAGCCAGCCTTCCATCACTTCAGCAGCTGAGGTTTGGCCATAAGCCACATTTTCTCCCATGCTCATAGCGCCGGTTTCCTCCGACAAAACCTCAAAACGGTCGTCAAACCCATCGTGACCATAAGGTGTGGTACCATCGGCCATATTCTCGCTATGGGCTTGCGCCTCTCTGTCACAGGCTTTGTTGGTTTGAAACACAGGAAGGCCTTTTGATTTCCTGTGTTTGTTTACCAAAACGAAAATCTGATCCTGGATTTTATCAGGAGAAATGCCTCCGCTGTTTTTGTCTTCTGAGCAATTCAGAAACAATAGAAAAGTAAGAATAGCACTTAAAGTTTTCATTTTTCAAACTTAAGTTGAACCTGATCCAGGCTTTTGATCGACCCAACTACCGTCACAATGTCCTTGATTCTGAGTCGGGTATAACCATGTGTGATGATCGTTTGTCCACCACGGATGATCGACAGTATGATCACATCACCCGGCAACCTCAAATCGCGAAGCGGCAAGCCATGAATATCCGGGTTGTTGATTTCGATATCGCGAGAATCCTGACCTTTTTCCATTCCCAGCAAGAGGGAGGTAGCCTGCGGCGACCGCACAAAGTGATCTAGCAAACTTACTATGGCGGTGCTCGGATCCACTATTTTGGCTTCCAGTGAAAGGAACTTATCATAGTTATATCTGTGATTGAGTCGCACTATCAAATCACGCGTGCCAAAATGGTGATAGGCCGTTTCACAGATTTTAAGGTTTTCTTCATCCGAGAGCATCGTCACAATCGCCTCTGTTTTGTGGGCATCCATGGCGTCAAATTCCGCTTTGTCGAACTCCTTCAATCCATAAAAAATCTTAACCCCCTCGGGTTCATCAATACTGCCTTCTTGCAGCCTGGTCGCAATTTGCACTTCCCATCCATTATCTCTAAGCTGATTGGCGAGGGCCACAGATTGGCTTTCAAAACCAAAAATAATTGCGTCCTTAATACCATCATCTTCATAGCCGCTACCCTTGGAGCGGTCTTCTCCTATTCTAAATATCGC
>JBDVMP010000042.1:0-46695 GCA_039970095.1 Cyclobacteriaceae bacterium | reverse complement strand
CACTTCTGCATAGCCATCTCGCTTATCAAAGAGGACATACCCGACCAGAAAAGTCTCTTCACTTTTGATGGCTTGTGGCCCTCTCACATATTCAATGTCTACCAACTGCCCGAGTGGAATTTGTGCTCCTGTCGGAGTTGGGATCAATACCTTGGCTAGAGATTCTGGATCGTCACGAAGCTCTCTAGGGTACCTAACTCGTACAGGAAATCGTTCTCGTCCCTCAACTGTTGTGGTAACCTTCATGCCACCAATAGCAGTTTCAATGGTTTGCTGAACATCTTCAATGCTCAGTCCATATCGAGCGATCTGTTCCCTGTTAATGTTGAGATGCATGTAAGGTTTCCCAACAATTCTGTCTGCAAAGACAGCTTCTGTTTTCACTGATGGAACTTGTTTAAGAATCTCCTCCAGTTGCAAACCGAAATCTTGAATTGTCTGCAGGTCAGGCCCATATACTTTGATTCCCATCGGGGCTCGCATGCCTGTTTGAAGCATAACCAACCGGGTTTCGATCGGCTGCAACTTCGGAGCGGAAGTCACGCCAGGGATTTTGGTCACCTTGATGATCTCATTCCAGATATCATCCGGGGACTGAATTTCAGGTCTCCAGTTGCGGAAATATTTTCCATTGTCATCTTCAATCAGTTGTGATTGTTTGATTCCTTTTAGTAGGGCATCTTCGTTACTGATGAATGAGTCATCTGTTAGTTCAAAACGGCCTTCATCATCTACACGAAACCGAACCCTTCGACCACTTTGGTTCACCATGTATTCCGACTTATAATTGATCACATTCTCATACATGGAAATGGGTGCAGGATCCAATGCTGACTCCACTCTACCTAGTTTACCGACCGTTAGATCAACTTCAGGAATATTGGTTAGCAACATATCCAGCTGGCCAACCACCTTCCGATTGTACTCAATACCTGAATGTGGCATGGAAGTAGGCATAAGCAAGAAACTTCCTTCGTCCAGTGATGGCATAAACTCTTCGCCAACACCAGGAAAAGCATGAGCGAATGTCGACCACACTTTAGAGGATTGCACCTCAACGCCAATTGCCTCAAAACTTTTTGATACGAATCCAAATACAGAGCTGAACCCTAGCCAGATATTGGCTGCCAAGAGGATTAGAAAAGTTGGAATGAGCATGAATTTGACCCTATTGGCCAGACACCATTTTAGTATCGACTTGTAGTAATATTGAAGCAACGTGAATGCTCCCAGAATAACACCAATCAGAAGCGCAACAAAAAGCACGTTTGTAAATACACTTTTCCCTGCTCCAAGAGGCAACCAATATTTACCAAGCAACCAAACCACACCGATTACGGCCAGGATAAGCTCTGCCTTGTTTAATAGTCCTTTGTACCATTTTTGAGGACGTTCTTTTCTTTTATACCATGCCTTGAAGAAAACAAGTGAGCCAAAAAGTAGCAGCATGATCCCGCCCCAAATCTGTCCGAACGCTAATCCTACAATCCCAATGAGGATCAAGCCAAGGTTTACGACTTGTTGCACCTTCTCATTTTTAATTCTGGCTCCAAAGAACCAGTAAGCCAGCGTTGGTAAAATCAATAGTGACACGATTAGCGCTGCAACCAATGCAAAGGTTTTGGTAAAGGCCAGTGGGCCGAATAGCTTACCTTCAGCAGCCTGCATGGTGAATACAGGGATAAAGCTGACAATGGTTGTTGAGACAGCTGTGAGTATTGCAGTTGCTACCTCAGCTGAACCATTGTAAATCGTTGTAATTAACTTCTGTTCAGGAGGAGCTTCATCCAGATGCTTGATGATGTTTTCTGAAAGAATAATCCCCAAATCAACCATCGTTCCAATGGCAATGGCGATTCCGGAAAGTGCTACTATGTTGGCATCTACACCGAAATAGCGCATGGCAATGAACACCATGAGCACCGAGATGGGTAAAATACTTGAAATCAGAAATGAGGCTCTGAGATTGTACACCATGACGATTACTACCAAAATGGAAATCAGGATTTCCAATGAAAGTGCCTCTTCAAGTGTTCCCAGTGTTTCATAAATCAATTGGGATCGATCATAGAAAGGCACAATGGTCAGCTGGCTCTCTGTCCCATTCGCGAGTGTTTTCTTTGGAAGTCCCGGAGCGATCTCCTTAATCTTGTCCTTGACGTTGTTGATGACCTCCAGTGGATTTGCACCATATCGTGCAACCACCACTCCACCTACTACTTCAGCCCCGTCTTTATCTAGTAATCCTCTTCGAGAAGCCGGGCCAAGCGATACACGACCAATGTCCATAACCCGGACAGGTACATTGTCTTGTACCGCCACAACTGCTTTCTCCAAATCCTCAACTGACTTGATGTATCCTAAACCTCTTACCAGGTATTCGGCTTGGTTGATCTCTATGGTTTTAGCCCCAACATCTTTGTTCGATTGCTTTACAGCTGTCATCACCCGATGAAGTGGGATGTTATAGGCTAATAGCGCATCCGGATTCACGTCAATCTGGTATTCCTGAACAAATCCGCCTATGGAGGCTACTTCTGAAACTCCTTCGGTTGCATTTAACCCATACTTTACATAGAAATCCTGAACGGTTCTGATCTCATGCAGATCCCATCCTCCGGTTGGGTTGCCATTCTTGTCTCTTCCTTCTATGGTGTACCAATACACCTGACCAAGAGCTGTGGCATCTGGGCCGAGTGTTGGCTGAACACTTTCTGGCAATAGGCCAGATGGAATGGAATTGAGTTTTTCAAGAATTCGTGATCTACTCCAATAAAACTCAATGTCTTCTTTGAAAATGATGTAGATACTGGAAAAGCCAAAAATGGATGAGCTTCGGATAGATTTTACACCTGGGATACCTAAGAGATAGGTAGTCAATGGATAGGATATCTGATCTTCAATATCCTGAGGTGACCTCCCTTGCCATTGGGTGAATACAATCTGTTGATTCTCCCCGATATCGGGAATGGCATCCACAGGCACAGGATCAGAAGGCAATGAGCCAACCTTCCACCCGAACGGTGCAGTCACAATCCCCCAGGCAATGAAGCCAATAAGGATAAGGACTGTAATCAGCCTATTTTCTAAAAAGTACTTTATGATTCGATTGAGCATAATATGTTTTTGAGTTGAAACTGAAACATCAGTTCAAAATGGGCATTGATATACCCGACCTGACAAACTTGTCAGGAACATACTATGCGTATTATATAATGAAGACTTGGTGAAGTGTTGATATGTCCTCTGTGACCAGAGGTGGGTCGTACTCCGTGTATTGTGGATTTACCTCATCTACTGAAAAGACTTCAAGATATGAGACAACAAATGCCGCAACAAACTCGAAATTCAGAGCACTTTGCTCTACAGTTGGTTTAAACTCATCCTCAACTTCTATGCTGAGGTATTCATTCTCGCAACAAGGCATTTTATCCAGATAGGTTTTTCCATCGGACTTGCCTTCACATTCTTTATCCATGTCAGCCATTCCACAATCCAGGTGCTCATGTCCAATCATCAATTTGGCTTCTACAGCAAGTCCCCCACAGAAGTGAGTTCCTACGGCAAAACCCAGATGACTTGTAAGCATCAGGAGTGCAAGCGATATGGATATAACCTTTTTCAACCTAACAAATATACGAAAACTGAAAAGGAAGGATTTACAGAATTATGGGAGAGAGTTACATGATTTCAATATTATAACCTTCAGCGCATGAGACTTGGTGATATTGAGCGATTCAAAATGTAGCCTTTCCCGAAAATAGGAAAGTTTAAAAATGAACAAATTAGTAAACTGACTGTCAAAATGAAACAATCGAGATTTACAGAGAGACGGATCATTAAGGTTCTGAAATAAATTCTCACTTCTCCATATCGATATTTTCGAATCATGATTTTTTCACTAGTACAGTACCTTGATCAGTGTTTTTGCTATGCGAGATTTAGTGATATTTGCACGTTCTTTCTCATCCAGACTCTCTTCATTCGTAATGTTTTTTGGATGTCTTATGGTGTCCGATATACAGTTGTTTCGTAAAAAATCTCTATTCCATTTCCCACCAGTTTTAGCGAGATCATTAAATAGGGTGTCGAAGAATTCATCCTGTTTAATATTTAATTCTTTAAATATTAATGTTGAAACAAATCGGTTGTCAGAGGTGTCAATTTCTACCAGGTTTATTTGAGGATTTGACTGAAAGGATACTAAAACTCCAAGTCGTTCATGACCATTTATATATTTGAATTTCGATTTTGGTTCTTTATTAAATGAAAGTAAATCGTAAGAAAAATCAAGGTCTAATACTTTGCTCACAAGAGAAATTGCATTGCAGAAGTGTTGGAGTCCTTTAGGGATTTCTGTGAAATCAAATGACGGTTCATCATTAACATCATTAATTTTAAGTTCAGTTGTCTCGCCTGACTTATCCGCTTTATCCATGGATAGGTTTATATCATTCAGCTTGAATTCAGTATATACTTTATTTCCACCAAGACCAGTGCTATAATCTGATTTCTCCCTGATGATCTCCATTTGGTCTCCAAACCTAAATCCAGGTTTTTTAATAGTTATTGAGGCTTTCTTCTTTTTCGATGGGGGGTTAGACTCATTGTCGAATTTGATGTCCTTTGGCATTACTACTTCCCTCTTGCCAGTCTTTGTTTTTTTGCCAGTACTTTTTGGACTTTGTTTGAGTGAGGGATGCTTGATGATGATTTTATCAAAAGGCAATTCTTTTTGAAAATTTATGTCTTTTATGCTAGTAATCAAGTCAAAGTCAGAATATGTCAAAACACTGGCTCTTAAGTTTATTGAGTCATAAGGGGGAGAAATGAACTTGAAGTTATTACGATTGTCAATAGTATGAGCTTGAATCTCCTTCCAGTAACTTCTTAAACTCTCATCATATAGAAGGGAAACCATACTTGAAATAAATTCATTGTTAAGAACAAGTTGGGTGTTTAGTAGATTGTTGAGTTGGATTGATAGAGTGGTTTTGTTATTCTCAGATGTAATTGTTTGTCCATCTATAAAAATATCAAGCATATCATGCTCGAATATGTATTGACAAATGCCTTCACTGTACCCAATGAACTGCCTGAATAACTCATATAAAAAAATCACAGTTTCCTGGCCATTGACCGTAAAAGAATAAACAAGGGTTTCCCTATGAAGGGGGTGGTTATTTACAAGGTGATAGACTTTGTCTGATAACTCAGCCAGCGGCTTTATTAAACCAGTCTTAAAATTATTGATTTGATACTCTCTGAACTTTGTATTTGTTCTTCCTTGAATGATATCATCATTAATCTCTATACCAATTGGCAATAAGGTATTTTGTTTAAGGGGGTAATCTTTAGATTGTACGAAGTAGGGCGTCTTATCCAGATCAATTTCAAATACCTTGAGATACCAACTTTTTAGTTTTTTGTAAGCATATGGCACAGAAATGATCTCTTTTCTCATGAATGATTACGCGATTTCACTAGTTTGATTTTTTGTAGTGTCTAATCCACAAGTTAAAAGGTGGTTTACTAGAGTTTCAATTTCAAAATCAATGTACTCTTTTCTAATTCCGGCTTGACGGAGAAGTATCCATTTCTTTACAGGTACTTCTTTTGTGGAAAGTGCTTTATAAGCGAGGACCAGCCTTCTTTTTCTATGTTTCTGGAGTGATTCAGAGTAGTGATTTAAAAATGCTTTGCATTTTGGCAACTTGATCATGTGTTGATTGTAAAGCACTTCGGATTTTGCTAGTCTTAGTAAAAGGCTTTTGGATCTTCGTTTCCTTGGAAACTTAATTTTCAAATTATTATATGAGGCCTGTAGTTTGATAAGAATCTGGCGATCTCGTTTCTCCCATTCGATACGATTAGTATTAGTTGGAATGGCTTGAGCGTATTTGTGAGAAAGTAGCCATTTTTTGTCATGCCTATACAAGTATGAATATACTGCTGGCTTTATCCTACGGATTTGTGTTATAGATAATTCCTTGTTTGCCTTAACAAGGGATAGCCATTCCTTCTTTGCACTTGAGATTTCCTTTTTTCGACCTTCGTCACTAGGGTGTTCTTTTAAATAGGTTTTTATTGTTTTGGGGTCAACGTTTAACCTCTTAGCAATTGCTCTAAGACTTAGTTTTTGATTTATGAGTTTTAGAAGTTCATTCTCCCATTCTTTACCAAAGGTTCTAACTCTAATAAAATGGTGACCTTTATCTTTTAAATATGACGATGTATATATATAGCCACAACTACAACTTACATAAGTGATATCTCTATTGGACTTTGGATCCCTCTTAATCTCATGTGTTGTGTTAGCTTTCCCATAATTCTTGCATATTGGATTCTTACATGCATAGTTTTTAGGTTGAGATGGAATTGGTTTAGTCTGATTAGATTTTAAATATTCGAGAAAAGCTTCAATCAGCATATGCCGAACCGGATCAAATGTTTTGCGATGTTTCCTCAAAATTGCCTTCAACCAGCAGCTTGGATTAACGAAACTGACTTCTGATCTGAAATGTATCAGTGTTGATTTAGCAAAGAAATTTTCGAATTCATTATGTATTTTGGACCAGTCAAGAGAATCTTGACCTTTATTAAAGCCCAATTGCTTAATCTTCTCATTGTAAATGTAAGGCTCATCATAAGGCCAAGAACTCAAGGGTTTTAGAGCAAGACTTTCCAATCTCTTTGTGAGGCTGGTTGTTTCTTCATTGAAGAATGGGATAATTTTTTTGAGCCATAAATTAGATTGGTAGTCATACAAATCAATGAATAGATGCTTATTAATTGATTCATAGTTGAACTCAACTTGATTAAGAAGTATTTTGTGTTTGGTGCAAATATTAACTGATGGAATCTGATGGGTCAATTTTAAGTAGGGCTCCCCAGATAATTCGATTTGTTCGTTTAGGCAAATTGGACAGAACCTAGGTGTGGACAATGGAGGAAAAGGCCCGGTGACAATACCGCATCTCGTATGAATATCTCCTGATTTGGTGAGCATTGAGTTCCATACTTTTCTGCGTCTATTATCTGGGATGAATCGAGTATAATATTTGAACAGCGTATGTTTATCAATTAAATTTTCTGCAGTTTGATCTTTTATATTGATGTGTTTTGCCAGATGATTAATTCCACTTGGAAGGTCAAGCGTTGAACAGATAGTGGTTCTATCAAAAAGTCTTTTAAGGAGCTGTTTTGGTCCTTTGGTGCCTAGGTAGCAAATATTTCTAGCAATGGTGCTATAGAGAATTTCGTCTGGATAAGGTTTAGACCAATATGACAAACTATCTAGTTTAAGATGTGATCAAACGTAGCAATTAAACCTAAATTCTTTAATTGATTATGAAGTGTCTCGAGGTTTTCAGTGCTACAATTTCTAAGGTCATTTTCTTCAAGGGAAACCTCCGGTGTCTTGATATTCCCAAGCGATTCTGAAGCTTCTGTAAAAGCATATTCATTAAATTCTATAATTATTTCAAGACATATTTCAGTATTTGTTAATGAATATCTTTTTTTAAGATGGTCTTGTATTCTTGACAAAGAAAAGTCGTTTGGGATATCATGGTTTTTAAGTTCATTACTAATGCTCTTAACACGATCCTCAGAATTCCTAAAGTAATTTGGAATTCTTAAGTCTGAATCTACATTTGATTTATTTAACCTAAGGTTCTCAAAAGACTCCTTATCTAACCACATTTCAGAAGCAGCTTTATTGACTAATTCAAGGGTTATTGATTTACTATTGAACAAGTATGCCAATTTTTGTGTCAATACGAAGAGTTTTACCGCACGATCTGTTACCCCTTGACAATGGCCATAAAAAAGGCTGCTCCAATTGGTTTCGTCATCTGCAAGCTCTTCCGTGTATTGATATTTAAACAACTGATTGATTAAAATTGACCATTCTTTCTTTTCTGGAAATCTATCCCAAAGGATACTTGCACCAGAACTGAACCTCCTTTTCAATCTTTGTTTATCTGAGAATAAATCTAAGGCTTCAGGTGTTCCAACTATTAGAATTGAAATGTGCAATGTATTATCAAGGTTGAGGAAAAAATTAAGCATCATTTCTGAGCCACCACTTTTGGCCTTACTTAAATGCTGAATTTCATCTATGATCAGCAGGCCAATACAATGAGACTTTACCAATTTGGCCATAGCACTAACACGATCATCTACAGTATCTCCTCTTTTACAGTATTCATTTTGATAATTTTCATTAACAATACTGTCTAACTCTATAAAAAAGGATTTACAAAGAGCTTTAATTGATCCGTCTTTTGGGCATTCAATTTTTACAATTGGAACTTGAACGAAAGTTTCATACTCAGACTCAATATGCCGCATGGCCTTAGGGAATAGTGATACTCCTGTATTTATTCCCGTCGTTTTCCCAATTCCTGTTATTCCAATAATTATTGAACTATAGGAAAATGTAGATTCATAATTGTATTGAAATAGTTGAGTGAGGTTTCTATAGTTAGTTCGTAGTTCTGATTTAATTGGATTAACCAATATATTTCTTTTGCAGTAGCTTGAAACAATTGAAGAATAGATTAAATCATAAATTTCATACAGTTTTCTATTTGGGACCAAGAATTTTTCTCTTAATGAAGTATCAAGAAGCTTAACTCTTGTTAGCCAATCAAAACCTAAGACATATTCTCTACTATATGGTTTTCTTCCCTTAATTACTTCATAGAATTGAGCAGAATTAACAGGTTCCGGCAAAGTTTCAATTAGAGGATTACCTTGATAAGCTGGATTAGAGGGTTTTTGCCTGTCAGCAGTGAATATAATGTTATTCTCCATCAAGTAGTTGTTCTATAAAATCGGTGTCATCTGGGAAGTCAAAATCATTATTTTTATTGATATTGATAACTTTGCCTTCCTTGGGTGGTGAATTTTCTAAGTGAGATTGTGATCGTTTTACTTCTCTTTCTAGCGCCTTGCTCTTTTCTCTTGCTTCAGTAAGTTTTTTCTTGTTAGTTGATTTCTTTGTTGGAGTTTTCTTTTTTTCGACTAAAATACCTTCAGCAAAATCAAGTGTTTCCATCCTAGATCTTGTTCTTGCATCATTATTTTGAGAGTTCGCAACTGATCGAGCTTTGTTTAGGTTTTGGACATCCCAGATGGATTTGCCGATGTACCCCGGGCTTTTTTGTCTATTTAAGAAACACTCAATAATCTCTTCATTGTAAAACAAATAGATGCTATTCAAATTATAAGGATCGTATGCGAGTTCTAACTTTACTCCTTTATTCTGAGTTTTGATTTGTAGGTCCTTCAATTGTTTATGGAGAGGAACAGAATACCAAATTTTATTAAAATGTATGCCTTGTCTTGTAAGCCTTCCTTCACTCCTTGGGAACATTTTCTGTTTTAAATCAGCGATGTTGTTTGACCGTAGTTTTCCACCTCTATTTTTCATCCCCCATTTAAATACTTCCAGTGCTGTTGGTGAGTATATGCCATTCTTTATCATTTCGGGATCTAATGGGTAATTTGAAAGGTTTTCAAAATTATTTCTGTGGACAATTGATTTTACCACAATAGCGGTGTATTCTCTTAGAGTAAATTTTGCGGTTCTCCGAGCCTTCGAAGCGCCCCGTCTACCATCATTCTTCATTTTGAAACCAATATTCGGTGCAAGGTTTTTCAATTCAAGATGAAGAAGATTAAAATGATTCTCAATCATTCCTTTCAAATCAGGTCTATAACTTTCTTTATTTTCAATGTGAATTCCTAAATCACTTATTAGGTTATTTGAGTTTTTTCCAATTAGTTCAACACCTCGGTCAGCAACTATACTGTATGGGATGTATTGAGAAGGCCAATCATCATTAGTAACATTGAAGTTTTTTATTGTTGAAAGTCTATTTCGTTTAAAGAAGTCTTCCTTATTTGCGAATGTATTGTAAAGTGCTTCTGAAGCCTGTGAATAAGATGGGTTTTCAAGAGTAATTAATAAGCCCATGTACAATGAACTGAAAATATCACTGACTATATAGATAGTTGGACAACCAATAGGCTCACCATCAATTTCTGATATTAATTCTACATCTCCTGGTGTGGAGTCAATTTGAAAAGTACCCGGAGCATCTACTGAGTTATAAGATGATCCCTCAATAGGACGCATATCTTTGTCATAAATAATATTGCCCTTTCTTGAACGAAAATGTTCTTCTGGGGAATCCCCTTTTTTCCCCCAATAAAGGAATTGAGCTTCAGTGGGTACTCCTTCAAAACCTTTGGCTGCAAATTCTTTACGAAGGTTTGTTCTAATAAAATTAAGGTAGGCACCGTTTACTGTTGCATGAGGATTTCTAGTATAATGCTTTTTATACCCTTTCTTAATTTCCTTTTTCATTTCTTCGGTAAGAATCAAAGGAGATTTTTTATCCATTCTTGGTCTTCCATGGGATCCAGACAGGGTTTTACTTTTACCTTTTCCTCCTGAATTAAAATATTTTGGAATGATACCCAGTTTAGATTTGCCATTATGCCAGTATCTAAAAATGAGACGTCTGGTTTTTTGCCGTGATACATTGTGCAGCTTCGCACAATCGTTTACCCTTTTATTAAAGTATTTTTTATTGAATATAAAAGGCTCATCTGATACTAACTCTTTAATGATTAGCCATGACTCCTCTAACCTTTGTAGTGACTTCTCCTTAAGAGAATCAAGGGCGAGAAATTGATCAGGTTCAGATATTACCTTAACATCACTTAGTTTGTTAAACTCAAGGAATGAAATTTCAGTTGGAAATGAATTAATTTCCTTATCTAACTTCATCCAAATAATTAAATCTAACTCTTGATCAAAGTATAGAATTCGATATTTGGAATCGTTATGCTGCCAAATTTGATTTATTAATATGCTTGACATTATTCAATATTTCGATTGATTTCATATAATAGCTATTCGAAAATATGCTTTCATTCATATCTACTTTAAGAATCTTTTTTCCTATTAATATCTTAACAACTCTGAGACTTAGACCTTCTTCAAAAGCTAAATTCAGGTCGCTATTGTGACAATA
Organism: Cyclobacteriaceae bacterium; assembly: GCA_039970095.1. Classification (GTDB taxonomy): domain Bacteria; phylum Bacteroidota; class Bacteroidia; order Cytophagales; family Cyclobacteriaceae; genus JAMZMI01. Next base: position 35,644 of record JBDVMP010000042.1, on the reverse strand, counting down.
ATCAACCAGGCCACAGTTACCATATTCGTCAATATTATTTATCATGTATTGATAAAACTGCTGGATTTTTGAAGTAGTAATCTTGTCTTGATGAAAATCAACAACAGAGTTGTAGACACCAATGTAGTTTTTTATTAAGGTAGGGTTTTTTGGGGTTTCTTGATCAGTCATTAATTTCCAATGAATACCTTTTGATTCCCAGTAAGTCCTTTCAATTTGAAATAGTTCTAACTGCCTTTCCGAAAGATGATTCAGAGGTTTGAATGTGATCACTTCTTCACTTCCATCTCTATAAGTGATTAGAAAATCACTAGTTAATACATGATTCTCAGATACATAAGGATATCTGATTCCTAAATCAAGGGCTATTTTTTTTGTGATTATTAACTCCAAAGGGAACTGTTCACGAATATCAATCACTTTTTTATTCAGATCCAACATCATAAAGATGAATCTTTCATTTGATGAAAGTAGATGATGAATTCGCTGAGTCTTTACGCCCAAAATCCTATGTCCGTTCCCACGCATTTTCTGATCAGGGAAGCTAAGTTTAATCGACTCTCCAACTTGATGCCAAGGAATATAGTCTTTACCTATTCCTGTACCTCTTTTCTGTTTGATCTTGGTTTCGTAACTGACGTGCCTGCCCAATAGTGTAAAATAAGATTATGTCTAAAGATAACCTTATCTCATGACTGTTCAAACTTTTTTAATTTTGTTCAGGCTTTTTTATTTCTGTCCAATCTTTTTTATTGAGACACAAACGAGTTAGTTTTAAAACCCTAGTTTACTCCACCGTCACACTCTTGGCGAGGTTTCTAGGCTGATCTACATTTGCTCCGCGCATCAGGGCAATGTGATAAGACAGCAGTTGAAGTGGGATCACAGAAACCAATGGCATCAAGGCCTCATGGGTTGCTGGCACTTCTATGGTGTAATCCGCAATACCAGGAATCAATACATCTCCTTCTGTCACGATAGCGATAACCTTGCCTTTTCTGGATTTTACTTCTTGTATGTTGGAGATGACCTTATCGTAAGAACTATCACGTGTGGCTATAAAAACCACGGGCATGTTTTCGTCAATCAAAGCGATAGGTCCGTGCTTCATTTCAGCGGCCGGATACCCTTCAGCATGGATGTAAGAAATTTCCTTTAGCTTCAATGCCCCTTCCAGCGCTACAGGGAAGTTATATCCTCGTCCAAGGTATAAGAAGTTGCTGGCGTTTTTGAACTTATCTGAAATCTCTTTGATCTGATCATCGAGCTTCAGAGCTTTTTTGACTTTTTCAGGTATAGCGCCAAGTTCTCTAACCAGTTCCTTGAAAGTAGCGTCAGTCATGGTGCCTTTTAGCAATGCCGCTTTGATGGCAATCATGCATAGCACTGTCAGTTGTGCTGTGAAGGCTTTAGTCGAAGCAACCCCTATCTCGGGTCCGGCGTGAAGGTAAGCTCCTTCGTGAGTGGCTCTGGCTATAGAAGAACCAACTCCATTGACAATCCCCAAAACAATGGCTCCATTCGCCTTAGCTAGCTCGATGGCCGCCAATGTGTCAGCAGTCTCTCCAGATTGAGAGATGGCCACAACGATATCTCCTTTTCTAATGACCGGGTTCCTGTACCTGAACTCTGAGGCATATTCTACTTCTACAGGAATGCGGCAAAAGTCTTCGAAGATATATTCTGCAACGAGCCCGGCATGCCATGAAGTCCCGCAAGCGATGAACGTTATTTTGTCCGCGCTTATGAGCTGCTCGGTATATTCCTGAATGCCACCTAGAGTAATGAGTCCTTCCTTGGAGTTGAGCCTACCCCGCATGCAGTCAGCAATGGATTTTGGCTGTTCCATTATTTCTTTGAGCATAAAGTGGTCATAGCCACTTTTCTCTATAGTATCCAGTGCTATATCAATTTGATGCACCTGATACTCATGAGGAATATCCTTCAAGTCTGTGATATCCAGACTGTGCCTTTTGACAATGGCTACTTGTTCGTCTTCCAGGTAGATCACTTCTTTGGTGTACTCTACTATCGGGGTTGCATCCGATGCAATGAAATACTCACCCTTCCCCACACCGATTACCATTGGGCTTCCTTTGCGGGCGGCATACAGTGTGTCTGGATCATCTTTTGAAATCACAACCATGGCATAGGCTCCTATTACTTTGCTCAATGCCACTCTGATGGCTTCTGCCAGAGTGAGGTTATCAGCTTTTCTGACATCCTCTAAAAATGTGATAAATACTTCAGTGTCAGTGTCACTTTTGAAAGAATAGCCCTTATTGGTAAGCTCAGTTTTTAGGGAGCCATAGTTTTCTATTATTCCATTGTGGATTACGGCCAGGCTTTTATCGGAAGAAATATGAGGATGTGCATTTAAATCACTCGGCTCTCCATGTGTGGCCCATCTGGTATGCCCAATGCCCTGCGACTGTTGTGGCTTTTCTTCACCGACATGAGCTTCCAGTTCAGATACTTTTCCTTGCTTTTTAAAAATGTCCAGAGTTGTGCCATCGCCCAGAGCAATGCCAGCGCTATCGTACCCGCGGTATTCCAATCTTTTCAAACCCTGAATCAAAATTGGATAAGCTGGCTTGTCGCCAATATAGGCCACTATTCCACACATAAAGTGTCTATTTTAATCTGGTATAATAAATCTTTAATTTAATGCCACTCTTTGATATTGCACTTTGGCCTACGGCATTGGCCGAGTAAACAGCGTTGGTTTGGGAGTCCCAGCCCAGGTTGTATAAGATCAAATCCCTGACAGGGTAATCCAGATCGCTATCAGATGATTTTGCTATCCGTGTGTCCAACATGCGTTGAAAAAAGAAAGTGGAGTTGACGGTGTAATTGTCTTCATCAGAATCATACGCGTTGATCATCACGGGGTTTTGGCTAAGCGATCCTGTGTATGCTCCATTGTATAAAATCGCATAAGAAATCGCATTGGACCCATTCAGAGACGGGCCGTTTACTCTTCCTCCTTCTGTTTCAAACAAGAAACTAACCCACTCTACCGGCGGCACAGTCTCACTGATGGGAACATTCTGAAGTGAAACCTCAGCTCGATTGATAATGATGTTTTCGTTTGACTCTATAAAATCAATGTAAGGCTTCAAGCTAACCTTCGGATGAAGTCCCGCTATTGTATTGAGGTGCACATTTCCCGCTATTACCATAGATGAATCGTAATCATCTACCAGATCAGAATATTTTCCCGTACTACGATCTCGTATGATTTCAGAGAAATTGTCACCCGTAAAATTGAATTTGAAGAAATATGTCGTATCCTCGGCCGCATTGCTCATTTCCACATAAATCCCCACAGTATCAGCATTGAGGTCTAAATTGAGCAAGTTTTGGTTGTCCGTTCCAGGCACAAAAACCAAAGGAGCAAAGTACTGAGTAGTGCTAAACGGTACATTTCCATCCAAAGTATCGATGGCTGCTGCTTCGATTTTCGCATAGAGCGAATCTGCAAGTGAGGCATCTAATACAATCTGGACGATTGAGTCTCCATCCACATCAGAAAGCGGTACACTTAAACTGCCCTCGGGTTTTGTTTCGTCATAGTCTACATGCGCATTGGCTAAGTAGGTGACGCTGGCAAACAGCGTGTCTGTGCCCTGATAGGCAGTGACTGTCTGCATCGGGGCATCTGATCCGTATGTAGCTCGTGAATACCGCAGAATAGCATAAGTCTTCACATGCTTTATTGTGCTGTCATCAGGTGCAGCTACGCCTGAAATGGGCGCATACTCCGTGTATGCTACCGCTTTTAGGTCGCCAAAGATTGAATCACCTGTGATGTTTCCAAAAACAAGGTTATTCTGAACTTCAGTAAGTAGGCTGTCTATGTAAATGGTCTGTGATGGTAAAACAAATTCCTCAACGGCAATTTCCGTTTTGGCATTCTCATCATCGAGAGCTACACCAAGGGAACTGGGGTCATCACAGGCAAAAAAAAACGGGATCAATGCAAGGAGCATTAATCCCGATTTTATCGAGCTATTAATTTTAGCTGACAAGGTCATTGTAAAGGTTGAAATAAGATTCTTCAAAGTTTTCTCCTTTTTCGATTGTATCGATTTTATTTTCAGTTGAAATGTCAGCGATAAGCTTTTTGAAGCTATCAGTAGATTCTTCATTGGCGTTGATAACTGCATCTGCATATTCTACGCCCATTTTGATGAAACCATCATAATCGGCAGTTTTAAGTGGATGCAACATGCTGTCATCAATGTCAATCATTTTTACTTTGTCTAACAAATCATCCCCAAATTTATGGGTAAACGTGTTGTTATAAATAGTAAATACGGTTTTTGAATCTTTAAATATTGGATCGTTCTTATATGTATTTTGAACATACAGCGGAATCAAGCTTGTCATCCAGTCATTGCAGTGAATGATGTCTGGAGCCCATCCCAATTTTTTTACAGTTTCTAAAACGCCTTTGCAGAAAAATATTGCGCGCTCGTCATTATCTTCATAGAAGTTATCCTCTTTGTCGAAGAACACAGATTTTCTGTGGAAATAGTCTTCGTTATCGATGAAATACACCTGAAGTTTTGCGTTTGGAATTGATGCTACTTTGATGATAAGTGGCTTTTCCTCATCTCCTATAGAGATATTGATACCAGACAATCTCACAACCTCGTGAAGTCTGTTTTTTCTTTCGTTAATTAATCCGAATCTAGGAACCAAAATCCTAATCTCCATTCCTCTTTCCTGCATTGCCTGCGGGAGTCTTCTCACAAAGTCTGCAACCTCCGTTGTTTTTAAAAACGGGTTGATTTCACTTGCGACATAGAGGATTCTTAAGTTTGACATAGATGTGCTATTTTGTTGAGGATACTCGAAAATGACCCCAAAATTACCATATTTTTGCCATATAATCAACGTTTTCAATAAGTTAGAAAACTTTAACCCAACCTTCAATGCATGTCATAACCTCATCCCGACTCCTTTCAGAGTTACTGTTTTCAGCGAGAAAGAGTGGCAGTTCTGTGGGTTTAGTGCCTACAATGGGTGCCCTACATAGAGGGCACAAATGCCTGATCGAAGAGAGCTTAAAAGGGAATGATATAACTGTGGTTAGCCTTTTTGTGAATCCGCTGCAGTTCAACAAAGCTGAGGATCTTGAGAATTATCCTCGACCATTTGAGCAGGATCGGGTGATGGTTGCCGAGCTGGGTGTTGATGTGCTATATGCCCCATCGGAAAAAGAGATGTATCCTGAAAAACCTCTAGTGAATATTTCGTTTGGCGACCTGGCCAATACAATGGAAGGCAAATTTAGGCCTGGTCATTTTGATGGAGTTGGCCTGGTAGTATCAAAGCTTTTGAACCAAATTAATCCGGACAGGGCATATTTTGGGCTTAAAGATTTACAACAGTTTTTGTTGGTCAAGCGGCTCGTGAGAGATCTGTCGATACAAGTGGACATCATTGGGGTTCCTATTGTTCGTGCAGAGTCAGGTTTGGCACTTTCATCGCGCAATGTCAGGCTTTCTCCAGAAGGTCTTGAAAAAGCAGCAAATATTTTTCAGGGCTTAAACCTTTCAGAGGAGCTTCTTCGCGAAGGGATTGACTTTGATGAAACTAAATTACGTGTTATTGCTTTTTATAATAAGGTTGAAGATCTGCAGATTGAATATTTGGAATTTGTGGATCCCGATAATCTTCAAGACCTAAAAGGAAACTGGAGTGGGCAGGCGCTTGCCATTTGCGTTGCAGCCTATGTGGAAGGTGTAAGATTAATTGATAACTTATATTTGCGCCAAGATTGAGAGAAGGTATGTATATAGAGGTACTAAAGTCAAAGATTCATCGTGTTAAAATCACAGAAGCCGAGCTGCATTATGTGGGTTCTATTGCCATAGACGAGGATTTGATGGATGCTGCGAATATCGTGGAAAACGAAAAGGTGCAGATCGTAAATATTAACAATGGTGAGCGTCTGGAGACATACGTGATCAAAGGTCAGCGGGGAACCGGGCAAATTTGCCTCAACGGCCCTGCTGCTCGTAAAGCCCAGGTAGGAGATATAATTATTATAATATCATACTGCTCTATTGAGGCTGAAGAGGCTAAGTCTCACAAACCCACTCTTATTTTTCCTACAGAAAGTAACAAACTGGCCTAATGACCAATAGAGTAGTTTCTGTACTCAAGTATGTTGGTTCGCTCGGTCTGGCAGCAGTCTTGCTTTACTTCGCCTTTAGAAATGTGGAGTGGCAAGACTTTTTAGAAAAGGCCAAAACAGTAGATTACACGTGGGTTGTGATTTCTATTGTACTTTCATTGGTTTCGTATATATCAAGGGCGTACAGATGGAATATCCTGCTTCATCCTATGGGGCACACTGGCCTATCTACCTACCGAACCACACTAGCAATTCTTATAGGCTATTTGGCCAACCTGGCGTTTCCCAGGCTTGGTGAAATCACTCGCTGTGGTGTGCTTAAGCGTAGCGATGATGTTCCTGTTTCGTCCGCACTGGGTACAGTCATTACCGAACGTGTAATCGACCTGTTCACTTTATTGACGTTGCTGTTTTTTACTCTGATTGTTGAGTATGACCGGATAATAACTTTCCTGAAGGAGCTTTTTGGTTTTTCGCAAGATGGGGTTATCGGCACATCTGTGGGGGAGGACTTCTACTGGAAAGTCGGAATAGGAGTGGTGATTCTGCTTGTCATAATAGGAGTGATGATTTTTTTGGCTAAAAAGGCTGGTGGTAAAGTAAAGGCCTTTATCCGTGAGCTCTATGAGGGCGTTATTTCATTAAGAAAAATCAACAATCTGCCAGGCTTTATTATTTCAACAGCCTTGCTTTGGGTGGTTTACTACTTCATGTCATATCTGATTATCTTTTCTTTACCGGAAACGGCCCATCTCGATTGGATGGTAGGAGTGATGTTACTTGTGACAGGGGGTATAGCCTTAGCTATCCCGGTTCAGGGCGGTTTTGGCACATACCACACATTAATTAGTGCCATGTTGGCATTATATGCTGTCGAGAAAACGACTGGTGTGTTTCTTGCTACTCTGCTTCATACCTCGCAGGTGGTGGCAATTGCCGTTTTTGGTGGGGCTGCTTTATTGCTTTCGCTATTTGTTAAGAATCCTGACAAAAGGGAAGAAGCGGAAGTGAAAAAAGCAACAGCCGAAGGTTAATTTCGTATTCCACTTAAGTAGGTTTAGTTTCAAGAAAAATATAATATAAAACATTATAAACAATGCTTTTCATAATAATCATAGGGTTTATGATAGCCAGTCTCGTAGTGAGCACAAGGCTAAAAAACAAATTTAAGAAATACGCTCAAACGCCACTTTCCACTGGTTTATCCGGAAAGGAAATTGCCGAGCTAATGCTGGCCGATCACAAGATTCACGATGTGTCTGTAGTGTCTGTTCCGGGCAAATTGACAGACCATTACAACCCTTCAAATAAGACGGTAAATTTATCTCCGGAAGTATATGAAGGAAGGAATGCTGCAGCTGCCGCTGTGGCTTCACATGAGTGCGGTCATGCAGTGCAGCATGCCACTGCCTATAGCTTTCTTGAATTTAGATCAGCTATGGTGCCAGTGCAAAACATCAGTGCCAAGATCATCAACTTCGTATTTATGGCAATGTTTTTAGGAGCTTTCTTGTTGCCGAGCGTGCTTCCTTTTCAGACGGCTATTTTGATCATCATTGCCTGCTACTCTGTTTTTACCTTATTCTCGTTTGTGACCTTGCCAGTAGAGTATGATGCCAGCAATAGAGCGGTGGCGTGGATAGAAAACCGAAATATTGTGAATCAGTCCGAGTTGAAAATGGCCAAAGATGCATTGAACACTGCTGCTATGACTTATGTAGTTGCTGCACTCAGTTCATTAGCCACTCTGCTTTACTATGTGATGCTGTACATGGGTGGAAGTAGAGATTAAAAGACCCTTATTTAAATTGGCAAGCCCTTTCCATTTATGTGAAGGGCTTTTTTTGTATTTTAATAGTATGCATGCATAATAAATTATGGGTAAATTACCGACTCATTAATAAAACTTACACCCCATGAATTTCAACCTGACAGAAGAGCAGTTAGCGGTAAAAGAAGCAGCACGAGAATTTGCACAGAAGGAACTGTTGCCTGGTGTTATCGAGCGTGATAACGAGCAAAGATTTCCAACTGAACAGATTAAGATGATGGGCGAGTTGGGCTTTATGGGTATGATGGTGGATCCCAAATATGGAGGAGGGGGTATGGATTCTGTTTCCTATGTTCTGGCCATGGAAGAGATATCGAAGATAGATGCATCGGTATCGGTGTGTATGTCTGTAAACAACTCACTGGTTTGTTGGGGCTTGGAAAAATTTGGAACCGAAGAACAAAAGCAAAAGTACCTTACCAAGCTGGCTACAGGAGAAAAAATTGGTGCATTTTGCCTCTCAGAGCCTGAGGCCGGGTCAGATGCTACTTCTCAGCGTACTATCGCTGAAGACAAAGGAGATCATTATCTACTCAACGGCACAAAAAACTGGATTACGAACGGTAAGTCGGCTTCTGTCTATTTGGTGATGGCACAGACCGATCCTGAGAAAAAACACAAAGGGATCAACTGCCTGATAGTGGAGCCTGATATGGAGGGTTTTGTAGTCGGTAAGAAGGAGGATAAACTGGGCATCAGAGGCTCTGACACCCATTCTTTGATGTTTACAGATGTAAAAGTCCCAAAAGAAAACCGTGTTGGCGATGATGGATTTGGGTTTGCTTTTGCCATGAATACTTTGAATGGCGGTCGCATAGGTATAGCCTCTCAGGCATTGGGTATTGCTTCTGGTTCACTCGAATTTTCTCTAAAATATGCCAAGGAAAGAAAGGCGTTTGGCGTAGAAATAGCCAAACACCAGGCCATTCAGTTCAAACTGGCAGATATGGCTACAAAAGTAGAAGCGGCAAGACTTCTTTGTCTGAAAGCGGCACGGTTGAAGGATGCCAGGGAGGACTTTGCTCAGGCCAGTGCAATGGCTAAGTTGTATGCCTCACAAGTGGCTATGGAAAATTCCGTTGAAGCAGTACAAATTCATGGTGGATACGGTTATGTGAAAGAATTTCATGTGGAAAGACTTATGCGTGATGCCAAAATCACGCAGATATATGAAGGCACCTCAGAGATACAAAGAATTGTTATTTCTCGCAACTTATTGAAATAGTCTAATTTTCTTATTGGCTTAACATAGGGTATTCCTTGGGTATTAAGGGGAATAATATTAGATTTATACAATTATTTATATCTGATATGGATGTTCATCCATAATTAATCATATTACCAGCAAGTGGAAGACTATAACAAAATAATAGAATCTTTAGCCATCAGGTTCACCAAGGCTAAGAATATTAATATTCTGGAGCCAGTTACGGTTGAAAACAACTATGAAATTGAAAACTCGCTGATCCTTGTGAATAAAGGCGAACTAAGTTTTGGAAAGGAAAAGGAACGGGCAAGTGTGGGGGATATTATTTTCGTTCCAGGCGGAAAACAACTATCGGTGACTTATGGAGCCAATAGTGGACTGAGTTTGTCCAAGGATGCTTTTCTCACTCATAAGGAGAAGTATTTTGAATCTTACGTTTCTATGAGCGAAGAGGCAAAGGAGGCTTATAGCTACGTGTCTTTTGAGGCCAAGGCGTTTGATTCCGTTAACTTCTTTTCTTCGCTTGATATTCCTGCATTTAAGATTTCAGATGATGCTCATTTGGTTGATTTGATTCGTAGGATCAATGATGAGTCAAATTCGGGAGCGCCAGGAAAAGACAGAATTGTGAAGGTAATGACCGAGCAGCTGGTGGTTGAGCTGATCCGGTATATTCTCAAACAAGGCATGTTTGTAGAGCAATTTGCAACAAATAGCACATATTTTAAGGACCCTCGACTCATTGATATTTTCACGTTTATCAAAGAAAATTTAGGAGAAGACCTTTCCAATAAGGTACTGTCGAGCGTTGCAAATGTTTCAGAGGATTATGTGGGGCAGTATTTTAAGATGCTCACGGGGATCAATCCTCAGGACTACATAGAATACCAGCGGATGGAAGAAGCGGTAAAACTGCTCCGTACTTCAAAGAAAAGCATTCGTGAAATCGGCAAGCAGGTTGGCTACAAGGATACTGCCTATTTCTGTCGAAGGTTCAAGATGATGTTTGGCATTCCGGCTGGTAAAATGAGAAGAAGGGAGTCTTTGATTCAGATCTAAATCTAGGTCTTCTTTTTAGTGCCGCCCCCACTCAGAATTTCATTCAGCTGGCTTTCGGCGTATGCCAGTCCGGCATTGATCAATCTCTCAGTAATTAGCGTGCCCAGGACGGCTTTCTTTCTGATTTTCTTTTTTACCTTTTTTCTGATTTTTTCGGTTTTAGTGGGTTTTTCTGGAGAGAAAGCCCTGTACCCGAAATACCCTAAAAGGGCTATTCCTCCGGTTATAGCAGAGATTGTCAACACGGTTTTGGTTCGGCCTTCAAAAACCTTCGAAACGTCTTCAAGCTGGGCTCTGAGCTCTTTTTCCTTTTCTATGAGTTCGCTCTTTTTCTTGTTCCAGATTTTAGTGTGATTACTCATCTATGTTCACGTTTTCGCTAAGGTTGATGAAAAAGGCTTCCATCCATTTCTGGATTTTTTTGGTTCTGATCATCAGGTAGATAATACCCATGAGTATAAGGTAAAAGCCTGCTAGGATGAGATATCCATAATAGACACTTTCCAAAACCTGATTCAGATAGGCGCCCAGAGCAATGGAACCAAAGATGAAGAAGAAGAATCCCACAAGTCCGATGAGCAAAAAGGCGACAAAATGAGCCAATAGCTTTGAGACCTGCGCTATGATGTCGAGCTTGAGTTTTTCGCCTCTTACCTGAATGTAAGATGAGATTTTATCTAATAAGTTATTGATCAGTGACATATAAAAGGGTGCTTAGACACTAAATTAGATAATAACAACTAATGCGCTCAAGCGGTTGTTTGATTTATTGCAAACCAAAGGATAAAATCTATCTCAAGCTGAAATAAATCAACGTAAATGGAAGTATGAAAAAGACTAGCACAATATAGGCGAAACCAACAATTCGATATTGCAGGGTGATAGCCCCCAGCTTTTTGGCAAGGTTGACTGTTAGCTTTGGGAGAAAGGGCAATGCGAGGAATAATAATACCCCTATGGCGTTGAATAAAAAGTGTGCAAAAGCAAGACTAATGGCCGATTCACTTCTGAAAAGTGCAGCCAACAGCGCTGTAAGTGTTGTGCCCAAATTGGCTCCTAATAAAAACTGAAACGCACGCTTAAGTTTGATTCTGCTGGTGGCAACAAGTGGTACAATAAGCGAAGATGTGATGGAACTACTTTGAATCACTGAGGTGAGTAGCACTCCCCAACCGAAAGATCGACGTGTGTTTTTAAAGACAACCTCTTTGAACAAGTCTTTAGCATCTCCGATGAGAACTTTTGACAGTATTGAGGATATCAACTTGACTGTTCCGAATAATAAACCAAAGGCAAGAAGTAACGAGAAAATCGGCCCTATCCACTCCACAACTCTGGTGAGTAACGAATTGGTGGATATACTCAAAAGTAGTGGCTCGGAAACGCCAACCTTATCAAAGGTAATGAGGCTGGTCATTTTTTGGCTCAGTGTGGAAAGTAAGCCAAAATGGTATTCCAGAGGGAATAACATGATAACCAACAGAATATTGAATATGTCGTGAACACTTCCAGCGGAAAGAGCCTTTCGGAATTCTTTGCCTTTGGCGATGTAACTCATCGATACTATGGTGCTTGTCAACGTGGTGCCAATATTGGCACCCATCACAATCGGAATGGCATTTTGCAAACTGAGGGTGCCTGCTGCTACTGCCGCCACGGTCATTGAAGTAGTGGTAGATGAGCTTTGCAGAATGGCAGTAGTAAGTAGTCCAATAAACAGGCCAATGAAAGGGTTGGCGGTGGCCTGAGAAATATACTGCGCCATATCTCCACCTATGTGCTTTAGGGCCACACCCATTAGCTGTATAGAGATGAAAAACAGCACACTAATTATCGCAATGCGTGCTGTAAGCAGATATGTTGATTTATTCACCATCAGAAGTTGGATGGAATAGGCCATCCTAAGAAATGAAAAGCCTAAACGTCAGCGGTCTCGACTTTTTTGAGGCTTCTTTCAGTTTCCCCTGTGATAGCTTCTGTAACGTTGATCACATGATCGCCTATTTTTTCAAAGGACTGGAATAAGTCTTTGTAAAGTGCACCCATTTTGATATCGTACTTTTTGTCCTCCATCAATTCGAGCAATTCTTTTCTGAATTTGTTGCGAGTAGCATCAATCTCGTGCTCAACCTCAAGTGCCTGATCTATTTTGACGCTTTGATAAGATTGACTGAGATTATGGTTCATGATTTCAATTGACTTTTCAACTAATCCCATCATTTTATCCAAATTGTTGCGTTGCTTTTTGCTAAAAGTGGCATCCTGCTTGCGGCGTGCCTCCATGTCCTTGGACATTTGAAAAAAGACATCACCGATTCTTTCCAGGTCATTGATGATACTCAAGATGCTTACTACTCTGGTAGAAGTTGACGAGCTTAAGCTGCCATCAGCAACTTTGCTGAGGTACTTGGAGATTTCTTCCTCTAGTTGGTCGGTTACCTCCTCATATTTTCTCATCTTTTTATGGAGCTTCTTGATCTTCTTAGGTTTTGTTTCATCCAGCAATTCTTTGAATGAACTTACCATTTTGGTGATTGTTTTTCCAAAAAGAGCAGTCTCCTTTTGTGCCTCTTCCAGCGAAAGCTCCGCGGTATTGAGAAGGCCTGTGCCTATGTACTCTAATTTGAACTCCTCGTCATCTCCTTTTGATTTAATGGCGGAAACCACCACCTTGGTAATGAATGGAACAAACCAGATAAGAACCAGAGTATTGGTGATATTAAATGCTGTATGGAATATAGAAAGACCGAATGGGATGGCAGTAGGGTCGTTGAGTGGTCCCAGACTACCATTGCTAATCATGTATGTATTTATGGCGTTTAGCACTGGTGTAATTAGGATAATGATCCATACCACACCAAAAATATTGAATATGAAATGAGCAAATGCGGCTCTCTTGGCATGTACGTTCCCTACGATGGCGGCAAGATTTGCTGTGATAGTAGTACCAATGTTCTCTCCTAAAACCATTGCTGCGGCAAGTTCAAAAGGAATCCAGCCATTGTTGGCCATTACAAGGGTCAAGGCCATGGCTGCACTAGAAGATTGGACGATTACAGTTAGGAAAGTCCCGATACCTACGAATAGAAGAATGGATAGAAATCCCATGTCGGTATAGTGACTTAGGAATTCGAGAATCTCTGGGTTTGATTTTAAATCAGGAACCGCATCTTTGAGGTAAGCCAGTCCCATAAAGAGTAGTGCAAATCCGATAAATACTTCACCCCAGGACTTGATTCTATCTCGGCTAAAGAACAGGAGCGGAAACGAAACAGCAATTATTGGTAATGCATAGTTGGCGATTTTCACTTTGAACCCAACTATGCTAATCAACCACGCTGTGATCGTGGTGCCAATATTGGCTCCCATGATGACCCCAACTGACTCTACGAGGGAGAGTAAGCCCGCATTCACAAAACTTACTACAAGAACTGTAGTGGCTGATGATGACTGAACCAACCCTGTGATGAGAAACCCGGTGAGAACCCCTTTGAACCTATTGGAGGTCATTGATGAAAGTATTTTTCTCATCTCTGATCCGGCCACTTTTTGAATGGATTCACTCATGATTTTCATCCCGTAGATGAAAAATGCTAAGGAACCGGCAAGGTTTAAGAAGTCGATAAATCCAAATTCCATGTAATTAGAGTTTAGGGTGGTTTGAATATGTTCGCAAAAATATAGCCGTTAGGTTAAGGTAGTGTTACGTAATTAGTAACATTCAATCAATTAATCGGTAACATTAATTTAATATAAGATTATTATTGTGGTTTGATCAATAAACAACAAATGCAAAAATCCGCCAATCTTACCGTTCTTTTATGTGCCCTTTTAATTTTCATTAGCCTAAATGTTAACTCTCAAAATGTTGTCAACGATAAGTTTGGGAAAGGTATAACAGCCATAGCAAAGGATTCGTCATTTCAAATGAAATTCGGTTTCCGGTTTCAAACTTTATATACAGGAGAGCATGATGTGGCATCTGGTGAATGGTCTGAAAGCCTGATGGTAAGGAGGTATCGCCTGAAGTTTGATGGGTGGGCGTTTTCTCCCAAAGTCCAGTACAAAATGGAGTTGGGATTGTCTAATAGAGATACTCAAGGAGGCAGGATAGATCAAAGTGGGAACACTGCCAGCATAGTTTTAGATGCGGTGGTAAAATGGAATTTTGCACCTGGTTGGCAACTGTGGTTTGGACAAACTAAACTTCCAGGTAACAGAGAAAGGGTGATATCCTCTCAGAATTTGCAGTTTGTTGATAGGAGCCTAGTGAATTCCAGGTTTACATTGGATCGGGATATTGGTGTTCAGCTTCGTCATAAGTCAACTGTTGGAAGAATGGTTCTAAGGCAATCTGTGGCTATTTCCACAGGTGAGGGGCGAGGTATTATTGTTGGAAACCCAGATCATGGAAGACAGTATACAGCCAGAGTTGAGATTCTTCCTTTTGGCGCATTTACATCAAAGGGAGATTATTTTGGATCAGATTTGAAGAGGGAGGCTAGTCCAAAGCTAGCAATTGGCGTTACAGGTGATTATAACAATAATACCGTTAGATCCCGCGGCAACCTTGGGAGTTTTGTTACTGACGATGCTGGTGAATATATCTATTCAGATTTTCAAACGGTTTTTGTAGACGGGATTTTCAAATACAAGGGGTTTTCAGCAGCTTCAGAGTACGTATACAGAACGGCCTCTACCAAGATCAATTCATTCGGATATGGATCTGGAGTAACCGGATCAGCAGGTTATTTATTTATGAATAATATTGAGATCGCGACAAGATATACTCACATTGAACCAATTTCCGTACTTTCAAGCATTGATACCATTGATGAATACATGGTTGGGTTTTCTAAGTATGTGGTAGGGCATAATCTAAAGATCCAGTCTGATTTTGCTTATGTTAACATACACAACAAAGAAAAATTCTACCGATTTCGCTTGCAATGCGAATTGGCCCTCTAAGAAGTTGAGTTTACTTATTCAACTCGCTAATAGCTAGCCAGCTCATTAGTCCCATCCCAACTTTAAGTGCATCCTCATCAATATCGAAAGTTGGAGTATGTACACCTGAGACTATTCCTTTGGATTCATTGCGGGTTCCCAGCCTGTAAAAGCAACCATCTACATGGTGAGAGTAGAAAGCAAAGTCTTCACCAGCGAGCCACAGGTCAATTTCCTCGACATTTTCTTCTCCAAGATATTCTTTGGCTTTGTCCATGTTGAACTGTGTGTATTCAGGGTGATTTTTTAGGTGTGGGTATCCTTTTTGCACATCGAAATCACATTCAGCGCCCATTGATTTGGCAATGCCCTCGGCCATTTCGGTCATGATTTTATGCGCCTCAGCACGCCACTCTTCATCATAAGTTCTGAATGTGCCTTTCACCTTTACTTCATCGGGTATGACGTTGGTTGCTCCATTGGCGTGAACATCGCCAAAAGACAAAACGCTCGGAATCTTTGGGCTGGATCTCCTGCTAACTATTTGCTGCAAAGCCACTATGATATGGCTGGTGATGAGCACAGGGTCGATGATGTTTTCAGGCATGGCCGCATGACCGCCCTTTCCTTTTACAGTGAAGTAGATCTCATCGGCACTTGCCATATACATACCTTTTCTGAATCCTACTTTTCCAGAGTCTATGAAAGGCATCACATGCTGTCCCAGTATGCGAGAAGGCTTTGGGTTTTCCAAAACACCTTCTTTGATTAAAAGACTGGCTCCCCCAGGCAGCTTTTCTTCTCCCGGCTGAAAAATTATCTTGATTTTGCCCTTAAACTGATCTTTGATCTCATTCAGGATCATGATAGCTCCGAGTAGCGAGGAGGTATGTACGTCATGCCCACAGGCGTGCATGACACCTTCATTTTTTGATTTGTAGGAAACATCGTTTGCCTCGATGATGGGCAGTGCGTCAATATCTGCTCTCAATGCGATCACATTTCCATTGTCTTCTCCACCTTCCAGCATGAAAGTGATACCTGTCTCAGCCTTGCGCTCAAAATGTTCTATGCCCAGCTTCTTTAGCTCAGCTTCTATGAAATTGGCTGTTTCAAATTCGTTGAATGAAAGCTCAGGGTTGGCGTGAAGATGTCTCCGAATAGCCAATACTGAATCGTAATGCTTGTCGGATAAATCTTTGATTGTAGAAATGATATCACTCATAGTTCACTCTTATTCTTTCGGGGACAACCACTGCTCTGCGGAAATGCGGCTTTAGTGATTCATATATTTTATGTGCTTCCAGCCGATTGGTGTATTGCCCAACCTTCACTTTGTAGGTTGGCTGGTAGTAGGAAATATCAGGAGATAAAGATTCATCTAAAGAAATGACAAGATCCCTGGCCTCAGAAGCCATTTCCCTGTTATTTCCTATGTAAACCTGAATGGTGTATCCATCTACATACCTAACACTTTTGTTTCTCTCGGTGATGATTTGGTTGACGCTATCAAGCTCTGATTTAATGCCTGCGATCATACTGTTTTCAGGTTCGATATCAGTAGTCGAGGAGTCTTCAGGTATAACCGTGACGGCAGGAGCCAACTCAGGTCTGAGTCCTGATAGATCTTCCTGATATAGATCTTCGCTGCTGGAGGTCACACTTGAGGTTTTACAACCCCAGAGCGTCACCATAAAAAGTGAAACCGATGCTATAAATGCTAGTCTATGATTACGCATTTGCTACTTTTTAGGTCATCTTCTACAGTTTTGTACTTCACATCTTTTTTGATGCTGCCGTCCTGATACTGAACGTTTACACGCTGATTCCTGCTGGCAATCTTCTCACTCTTCACTGGTGCTGTTTTTTCTACAGGAGCCCTATTGGTCTGTGTTCTGCTGGCCAGAGCTGAACCACTTTCCTCTTTGGATTCTTTGTAGTTTTTGGCAGATCGCTGCTGCCTGGCTTCCTGTACGTCATTCGGGTTTTGTACAGGGATTTGAGCCTTCATCAAGAATGCTATACTTTCCTCATTTACGCGCCCGATAAAGGTTTTGAACATTTCGAATCCTTCGAACTTATAAATTATCAAAGGATCTTTTTGTTCATAAACCGCATTCTGAACTGACTGTTTCAGGTCATCCATATCACGGAGGTGTTCTTTCCATGTCTGATCGATGATCGATAGCGTGACCATTTTTTCCATTGAGCGGATCATCTCTCCACCTTCTGTCTTGATGGATTTTTCAAGAGGCGCGGAAACGCCGACTTGTTTTTTTCCATCAGTAAATGGCACCAATACATTTTCTACTGTAGCACCCTTGTCTTTGAAAATTTGACTTAAAATAGGCAGGGTTTTTTCTGCTATAGTCTTGTTTTTTCTATGATAATGCTCGAAAGCACTATCGTAAAGCTTTTCAGTAAGAGTTGCTTCGTCTGTTTTGTTAAATTCTTCTTCCTCGATAGAGAAGTCCATGCCAAGTACACTAATGGTGTTGAGCTTGAGGCTATCAAGATCACCAGCATCTTTTGCGTTGAGCACAAGATCTTCGCAGGTTTCGTAGAGCATGTTCATGATGTCGAGCTCCAGTCGCTCCCCATAGAGCGCATTTTTTCTACGTTTGTAGATCACCTCTCTTTGTGAGTTCATCACGTCATCATACTCAAGGAGCCTTTTTCTGATAGCGAAGTTGTTTTCTTCCACTTTCTTCTGCGCTCGCTCTATCGACTTGGTGATCATGCTGTGCTGGATCACTTCGCCCTCTTCCAGGCCAAGTCTGTCCATGATTTTGGCTACCCTGTCAGAATTGAAAAGCCTCATCAGGTTATCTTCCAATGAAACGAAGAATTGAGATGAACCAGGGTCCCCTTGTCGTCCTGCTCTACCTCTTAGCTGTCTATCTACCCGGCGAGATTCGTGTCTTTCCGTACCGATAATGGCTAGTCCACCTGAGGCTTTGGCTTCAGGAGTTAGCTTGATGTCTGTACCACGACCAGCCATGTTGGTGGCTATGGTCACAGTGCCAGGTTTACCGGCTTCAGCTACCACGTCGGCTTCTCTTGCGTGTTGCTTAGCGTTTAGCACCTGGTGCTTGATGTTTTTCATTTGAAGCATTCTGCTGAGCACTTCTGATATTTCCACGGATGTGGTACCAACCAAAACCGGCCTTCCGAGGTTTTTCATCTCACCGATTTCATCTACTACAGCATTGAATTTTTCTCTGACAGTTTTGAAAACGTAATCCTGCCTATCATCACGCTGAATTGGGCGGTTCGTTGGTATTACTACCACATCCAACTCGTAGATGTCCCAAAATTCTCCAGCCTCTGTTTCGGCCGTACCCGTCATACCAGCTAGCTTGTGGTACATACGGAAGTAGTTTTGAAGAGTAATGGTGGCATATGTTTGGGTGGCATCTTCCACTTTCACATTTTCCTTCGCCTCTATAGCTTGATGCAGTCCGTCAGAGTATCTTCTGCCCTCCATCACACGACCTGTCTGTTCATCGACAATTTTGACTTTGTCATCCACCACTATGTACTCAGTATCCTTTTCGTACATGCAATACGCTCTGAGTAGCTGATTGATACTGTGAATTCGCTGAGCCTTTATGGAGTAGTCCTGAATGATCTGATCTTTCTGCTTTAGCTTTTCGGCATCCTCTGTGGTGGTGTCGTTTTCCAACTTGGCTATTTCTGCACCTATATCCGGGAGGATAAAAAAGGAGGTATCCTCGCCCTCACCTGTGATCAGGTCAAGTCCATTTTCGGTGAGGTCGATACTGTTTTGTTTCTCATCTATGGTAAAAAACAACGGGCTGTCAGCTTCAGGCATCATTTTTTGATTGTCCTGAAGGTAAAAGTTTTCTGTTTTTTGAAGAATAACCCTTATACCTGTTTCGCTTAGAAATTTGATCAGGGGTTTGTGTTTTGGGAGTCCTCTGTAGGCTCTGAAAAGAGGGAGCCCTGCTTCTGCCTCTTTTCCTTCTTTGATTAGTTTCTTGGCCTGAACCAGGTATTCAGAAACGAGTTTTTTCTGTGCTTCAACCAGTTTTGATATTCTTGGTTTGAGGTCGTAGAACTCATGTTCATCACCTTTCGGGATGGGACCCGAAATAATTAGTGGCGTTCGGGCGTCATCAATCAATACCGAATCCACCTCATCGACCATGGCGTAGTGGTGCTTTTTCTGAACCAGTTCCTCAGGGTTTCTGGTCATATTATCGCGGAGATAATCGAAACCAAATTCATTGTTGGTTCCGTAGGTGATATCTGCCTCGTATGCTTTGCGTCTTTCGGGAGAGTTAGACTGGTACTTGTCGATACAATCAATACGCAAACCATGAAACTCAAACAAAGGCGCGTTCCACTCTGAGTCTCTTTTGGAAAGGTAGTCGTTTACCGTCACCACATGTACTCCTCTGGATGCTAATGCATTGAGATAGGCAGGAAGGGTGGCTACAAGTGTTTTACCTTCACCAGTTGCCATTTCGGCGATTTTTCCCTGGTGAAGTACCACTCCACCGATCAGCTGCACATCGTAGTGCACCATATTCCACTCCACGTCAGTGCCGGCAGCAGACCATTTATTGTGCCATGTGGCTTTGTCTCCGTTTATTTCAACGTTCGGTTTTTTCGCTGCTATCTCCTTGTCATGCAAAGTAGCAGTCACAACCAGTTTTTTGTTTTCAGCTAATCTTCTGGCGGTCTCTTTGACCACAGCAAAGGCTTGAGGAAGAATTCTAAGCAAGGTTTTTTCAAGCTCATCATCTCTGTCAGCCTCTAGCTTGTCTATCTTATTGAAGATTTCTTCTTTTTCATTGATGCCCATTTCGGGGGCATCTTCCACCTTTTGGTGGAGATCCGCTAGCTGGTCATCTATACTTTTTAGATCTTCGGCAATAATCCCTTTTAACTCGTCGGTTTTTCCTCTTAGTTGATCATCTGATAAGTCCGTGAGCTTTCGAAATTCATCATTGATTTGACTTACGTATGGATAAATTTCCTTTAGGTCTTTTTCAGCTTTGGTTCCGAAAACCTTTGCTATTCCTTTTGATAAAATATCAAACATCTATTTTTTCTTAATTTTTAATCAATTGTACTCAATTCAATCACTAGGCAGGTATTTTCACCTGTCCTTCAAACACTTTTTTTGCCGGACCCGCCAAGTAAATATTTTCAAATTTATGATCATTTATCTTATCGAACGACACGGATAATTTTCCTCCTTTTACTTCGATCTCTACGGGGCTGTTATATCCAAAAAAACTTGATGCCAAAGCGCAGGCAGTAACACCGGTTCCGCAAGATAATGTTTCATCCTCAACACCGCGCTCGTATGTACGAACCTTGATGGTCTTGGCTTTCTTTTCAATGAAATTGACGTTGGTCCCGTCAGGAGCATATTGTTCACTGTAGCGAATGGTGCTTCCCTGCGGTATGATATCTACTTTGTCCGTATCGTTTACAATAACCATGTGATGGGGAGAGCCAGTATTGATAAACCAGTCACCTTCAATTTGTTTTACTTCCGTAACGTCGTGCAGGTGAAAATGCACAATGTCCCCATCGAAAAATGCGTCATGTACACCGTCGGTTGTTTCAAAGGTTGTTTTCTCGCCTATGATTCCCAGACCTTTGGCGAAAGCAATAGCACAGCGACTGCCATTACCACACAGACTCTCGCTTCCGTCAGGGTTATAATAAATCATCTTGAAGTCCAGGGTGTCGTGGTTCTGAATGAGGATCACACCATCAGCCCCAATTCCCATTTTTCTGTCGCATAAAAAAGAGATGACACCACTATCTCCTATCGGAAATACATGCTCGCGATTGTCGATCATGACAAAATCGTTTCCAGTACCTTGATATTTGTGAAATGGGATGGTCACTTTGTTAGAATTTATACCTGATGGTGCAAAAACCATACGGATTGAAAAATGCCCTCAAATATCTGCCAATTAGTCAGGATAAGAAAGTAGAGGGTACAAAAAAAGCCATCCCAAATGAGATGGCTTTCAAAATTATATAAACCGAGATCAAAGTTTTTCTTTGATTCTGGCTGCTTTTCCTTTACGCCCTCTTAAGTAGAATAGTCTGGCTCTTCTTACCTTACCTTTTCTAAGGACTTCAATTTTATCAATATTAGGAGACATAACCGGAAAAATTCTTTCTACGGCAATACCACTTGAAACTTTTCTTACAGTAAAAGTTTCACCAGTTGATCCGGTGTTTCTTATCTGCATTACTGTACCCTGGAACTGCTGGATTCTCTCCTTGTTTCCCTCTTTAATTTTATAGTGAACGTTGACTGTGTCGCCAGGTCCAAAAACTGGGTTTTGGTTTTTTGCGGCTAGCAAATCTTCTTCAACAAATTTTAATAAATCGCTCATGTCTTTGACTCGTTTAGAGTGTGATCTCCAAAAAGGAGTGCAAATATAGATAAAGAATAGAAAATTAAAACCCTGTGAAAGAATTTATTCCAATAAATCTGGTCTTCTTTCTTGAGTTCTTTTTACGGCCTGGTCGTGTCTCCATTTCTCGATTCTGGCTTCATGGCCGGATGTCAAAACCTCGGGTACAGACCAGTCTTTGTATTCTGCCGGACGGGTGTAAACTGGAGGGGCAAGAAGGTTGTCCTGAAAAGAGTCTGTCAGAGCAGATGATTCATCGTTTAAGACTCCAGGAACAAGACGGATCAATGCATCGGCCAAAACCATGGCTGCAAGCTCTCCGCCTGAAAGCACATAATCTCCTATGCTAATTTCTCTCGTAACCAGGTGGTCTCTCACGCGCTGATCTACTCCCTTATAATGCCCGCAAAGCAAAATCATGTTTTCGTTAAGCGATAGCTGATTGGCTATGCCCTGATTTAAAGTTTCTCCATCGGGAGTGAGGTAGATCACGTCGTTGTATGCTCTTTGCTCCTTAAGTTTAGAGATGCATCTGTCTATCGGCTCCACCATCAGCACCATGCCTGCGCCACCACCAAAAGCGTAATCATCAACATTACTGTGTTTTAAAGTGGAATAATCTCGTAGATTATGCACTTTGATCTCTACAAGACCTTTTTGTTGTGATCGCTTTACGATACTTTGATTGATGGGACCATCAAAGAGTTCGGGAAGGCAGGTAATGATATCAATCCTCATCTTTGTCGCTTTCCGTGAAAACTTCTAACAGCCCTTCGGGGAGTGATGCCGTAATCTTTTTATCTACCAGATTGACCTCATGGATTATTTCGTCTGTTAGTGGTATTAATACCTCGCTACCATCGTAATCCACACCAATCAGGCGGTTGTTTGGTAAGTCGTAGAGTTCCTTTACTTCACCAACTACAGATTCACCATGATACAGAGTAAGTCCAATCAACTGGTGAAAGTAATATTTTCCGTCAGCTAAGGGGGGCAGATTTTCCAGGGGCAGGTATAAGGATGACCCGACGAACTGAGATGCAGTATCGATATCATCAACATCTTCAAAGGCAATCAAGACCTTGCTGCCCTGAATAGAAAGTGTTTCAATAAAAAAAGGAACCAGTTTTCCGTTTTGATCAACGAAAACTGATTCCAATTCTTGATATTCTGCCGGAAAATCTACGTCGAAGTGAGCCGTGAGCTCACCCCGCAAACCATGCGTTTTGACCAAGTGACCAAGTAGGTAACAATCATCAAAACCCATATTGGTTAATTTAGATTATTCAGCTTTTTTTTCTTCTTCCGGCTTTGCTTCGTCTGCAGGTTTTTCCTCAGCTTTCGCTTCTGGTACTGCTTCTTCGGCTTTTGCCTCTGGAGCTGCTTCCTCTGCAGGAGCTTCTTCAGCTTTCGCTTCTTCCGCCGGAGCGTCAGTTGTCGCCTCTTCCGTAGCTGCTACTGCTTCTTCACCTTCTTCGGCTAGAGCAGCTTCTGCTTCGTCTGTGCTTGCTTCTGCAACTTCTGCTGCAAGAGCGGCTTCTGCTTCCTTCTTCTTAGCAAGCTGAGCGTCAAGTCTAGCTTGGTTAACTTTTGCTTCTGCTTCTAAAGTTGCTTTAGTTTTGTCAGCCTTGGCTTTAGTCAGTTTGTCAACTTTTCCTTGAATCTGAGATTCTTTCGAGTCAATCCACGCTTGATATTTAGCGTCTGCATCTTCTTGCGTAAGAGCGCCTTTGTTAACACCCACTTGCAAATGCTTTTTCATCATTACTCCTTTGTAAGATAAAATTGCTCGTGCAGTTTCAGTAGGTTGTGCACCTTTCATTACCCAATCAAGTGCTTTATCGTCACTTAGGGTGATAGTTGCAGGATCAGTGTTAGGGTTATAAAGCCCAATTTTCTCAATAAACTTACCATCACGTGGCGATCTTGAGTCTGCCACTACTATATCATAGATGGCTTTTCTTTTGCGTCCTCGACGCGCTAGTCTGATTTTTACAGGCATAATTGTTTTTGTTTATGGAACACGTCCATTCAAAATTTGAAATTTTTAGGAGCGCAAAGATAGTAGAATATTAATAAAAAACCTCACTTGGCTTTTGAGTCAAAATGGGAAAGTTGATTTTATTGATTTTGAGGGTGAAAATCATGATATTTGTATAATCGGTTAAGCGGTTTTTATATTTGATTCCCAATATGTACCTTTGGCTCGACTATATAAAAATGCCCCGATAAACCATGGATCAATATTCATACATTGCCAATGCCGATGTGGGCTACATCGACGATCTCTACAAATCATATCAATCGGATCCCGAAAGTGTGGACATATCCTGGAGAAAATTTTTCGAGGGTTTTGAGTTTGCCCAACAGCGATACGGAGAATCAACAGGAGATGTCGGTTCTGTAGAAGGATCAAACGAGATCAAAGTTCGGAATCTTATCTACGCTTATCGATCTCGAGCTCATCTCAAATCTGATACAAACCCTGTTCGGCAGAGGCGCCAGCACGTAGTTCGTCTTGAGTTGGGAAATTTCGGGCTCAGCGAGAAGAATTTGGATGAGGAGTTTGAAATTGGAGCGGAGCTAGGAATGGGGAAAGCCAAGCTTAGGGATATTCTGAAGCGCCTTGAAACGATTTATCTGGGTCATATTGGATATGAATACAATCACCTTAGAAATTCTGACATTTTCGAATGGATGAAAACAAAGGTGGAAAAACAAGGTGTGGATATCACGCCTACGACACCTGAGAAGAAACGGATACTCTCTAAGCTAAATGAAGCTGTAGTGTTTGAGAATTTCCTGCATACCAAATTCCTAGGGCAAAAAAGATTTTCGTTAGAAGGTGGGGAGAATACGATTTCCGCTCTGGATAAGATCATAAATAATGCCGCAGAGTTGGGTGCAGAAGAGGTGGTAATAGGCATGGCTCACAGAGGTCGTCTCAATGTCCTTACCAACATAATGGGCAAGACCTACGAGGAGATTTTTGCTGAGTTTGAAGGAAACGCTGAACTGGACCTCACCATGGGTGATGGCGATGTGAAATATCATTTAGGATACAGCTCCCACATAACCACGGTATCAGGAAAAAAAGTATATGTAAAACTCGCACCAAACCCATCTCACCTTGAGGCCGTCGATCCGGTAGTTTTGGGTTACACACGAGCTCAGATTGACGATGAGTATCGCGGAGATTCTACCAAAGCAATTCCTATTTTGATTCACGGCGATGCGGCAGTGGCAGGTCAAGGCCTTGTTTACGAGTGCATTCAAATGTCTCACCTGTCTGGCTACAAGACAGGAGGAACTATTCATTTTATCATTAACAATCAAGTTGGTTTTACAACAGATTATGATGATGCCAGGTCAAGTATTTATTGTACCGATTTGGCCAAAATCGTGGATGCTCCTGTACTGCATGTAAATGGAGACGATGCTGAGGCTGTTACTTATGCGGTGGCATTAGCTGTCGAATACAGGCAGACGTTCCATAAGGACTTTTTCATAGATTTACTGTGCTACAGGCGTCACGGTCACAATGAGAGTGATGAGCCTAAATTCACTCAGCCGAAGCTTTACAATTTGATTGCAAAGCATCCAAACCCAAGAGAAATTTACGTCAAGAAACTAGCCGAAAGAGGTGATGTGAACGAAAATGAGGCGGCTAAACTTGATAAGGAGTTTAAAAGGCTACTTCAAGACAGGCTTGATGAGGTTAAACAAAAACCTTTGCCATATAAACCACAAAAAATTGAAGAAGAATGGCACTTTTTGAGAAGATCCAAGCCCGAAGACTTTGACCAATCTCCTAATACGGCTATATCCGATGATACTCTCAAGAAAGTGTCGAAGGCTTTGACAAGTATCCCTTCTGGGTTTAAGCCATTGCGTCAGATTGATAAGTTGCTGAAAGAACGCAAGGCTAATTTCGGGGAAAAGAAAATGCTCACGTGGGCTGATGCGGAACTCCTAGCCTACGGGTCTATTCTAGCCGAAGGTAAGATTGTGAGAATGTCAGGTCAGGATGTGAAGAGAGGAACGTTTTCTCACAGGCATGCTGTGCTGTTCGACAGTAACACAAATGAGCCTCACAGCAGTTTGGATCATATTCAGGAAAAGCAGGAGCCGTTTAGAATATACAATTCATTGCTATCAGAATATGGGGTACTCGGATTTGAATATGGGTATGCCATGGCTACACCTAATGCACTTGTAATTTGGGAGGCCCAGTTTGGGGACTTTTCAAACGGAGCTCAGGTCATGATTGACCAATTTATTACTTCGGCTGAGACCAAGTGGCAAAGAATGAATGGTTTGGTAATGTTGCTTCCTCACGGATATGAGGGGCAGGGACCTGAGCACTCTAGCGCAAGAATGGAGCGATTCCTCCAGATGTCTGCCCAGGATAATATGATTGTTGCGGATGTTACAACTCCTGCAAACTTATTCCACTTACTGAGGAGACAGGTAACATGGGAATTTAGAAAACCATGTGTCGTATTCTCGCCAAAGTCTCTGCTCAGACATCCTAAGGTGATTTCTCCTTTGGAGGAGTTTACGAAAGGTTCGTTTCAGGAGGTGATAGGCGATGATTATGTGACAGCCAAGAGCGTGAAAAAAGTATTGCTGTGTACAGGTAAAGTTTACTTTGATCTATTTGAAGAACAACAAAAACAAAAGCGCAAAGATGTGGCTGTAGTGCGTTTGGAGCAGTTATATCCTTTCCCAGAAGTCCAACTACAAAAGATATTAAAGAAATACGCAAACCCTGATTTGGTTTGGGTTCAGGAAGAACCGGAAAACATGGGAGCTCTGAGTTTTATGATCAGAGTTTCAGGCCTGAGCTTCCAGGCAATTACTAGAAAATCGATGGCGTCACCTGCTACAGGTTATGCCAAGGTTCATAAGGAGGAGCAAGCCGATATTGTTAAAAAAGCATTTGAAAAATAAAAGACAGAAATTATGAGTCTTGAAATAAAAGTACCCGCCGTAGGTGAATCTATCGCTGAGGTGACCATAGCCCAATGGTCAAAAAATGATGGTGACCATGTGGAAATGGATGAAGTCATCTGTGAACTGGAGTCTGATAAAGCCACCTTTGAGGTGACGGCAGAGTCATCCGGTATTCTGCATATCAAAGCACAAGAAGGAGACACCCTGGAAATAGGAGGTCTATTGTGTGAAATAGATGACTCTAAGGCCAAAAAAGCTGAAGCTCCGAAAGCTGAAGCACCTGC
Source organism: Cyclobacteriaceae bacterium (assembly GCA_039970095.1). Taxonomy (GTDB): domain Bacteria; phylum Bacteroidota; class Bacteroidia; order Cytophagales; family Cyclobacteriaceae; genus JAMZMI01. The sequence continues at coordinate 8,799 of JBDVMP010000042.1, read as the reverse complement.
TTCAGAGCCCAAATCTACAGGTGAAGTTATTGAAATGAACGTGCCGGCTGTTGGTGAGTCTATCAACGAGGTGACCATATCTTCATGGATGAAGGCTGATGGCGATATGGTAGAGTTGGATGAGGTGATTGCGGAGATCGAATCCGATAAAGCCACATTCGAGCTTACGGCCGAGGCGCAGGGTGTTTTAAGAATCATAGCTCCTGAGGGTGAAACGCTTGAGATTGGGGCGTTGCTTTGCAAAATAGAGGTAGCTGAGGGAGACATAGAGTCGAAAGAATCGCCTACGCAAACTGCTACAGCAGATACTTCATCTGGCGATTCATACGCCGCAGGACATGCATCTCCGGCAGCAGCCAAAATAATGAATGAAAAAGGACTGAGTCCTGACGATATAAAAGGGACCGGCAAAGATGGTCGTATTACTAAAGAGGATGCCATGAAGGCTGAAAAATCAGCGCCAGCACCTCAAAAAAGTGCGTCACCAGAGAAGAAAGTCGAAGCTGCACCTCCAACAATTTCTGCTGGTGGCAGCCGCGGGCAGAAACGAGAAAAGATGACGTCTCTTAGAAAGACCGTTTCTCGGCGTTTGGTGTCCGTGAAAAATGAAACTGCCATGCTTACCACTTTCAACGAGGTGGATATGGGGCCTGTCATGGAGCTCAGAAAGAAGTACAAAGAGTCATTCAAGGAGAAATACGAAGTAGGCCTTGGCTTCATGTCTTTCTTTACGAAAGCGTGTACCATGGCGCTGCAGGAATGGCCAGCAGTGAATGCACAAATCGACGGGGAAGAAATCCTTTATAGCGACTATTGTGATGTTTCCATAGCTGTTTCTGCGCCTAAAGGGCTTGTGGTTCCGGTAATCAGAAACGCAGAATCATTGTCTTTTGACCAGGTGGAAAAAGAAGTTGTGAGACTGGCAGTAAAAGCGAGAGAAGGGAAGCTGAGCATTGACGAAATGCAGGGTGGAACGTTTACGATTACCAACGGAGGAATATTTGGCTCTATGATGTCAACGCCGATTATCAACGCACCTCAGTCCGCCATACTTGGTATGCACAATATCGTACAAAGGCCTGTTGCTGAAAACGGACAAGTTGTGATCAAGCCTATGATGTACGTGGCATTGTCTTATGACCATAGAATCATTGATGGTCGCGAGTCGGTTAGTTTCCTGGTGAGAGTAAAGCAGCTTCTTGAAGACCCTACCAGATTACTTCTCGGAGTATAATTTCTTTTTTTAACCCCCAAAACCCCTATACCATGGACTATCAAGTAACTGTAATCGGATCAGGACCAGGTGGATATGTTGCTGCTATCAGATGTGCCCAATTGGGACTGAAAACAGCCATCATTGAAAAATACGACACTCTGGGAGGAACATGCCTGAATGTGGGATGTATCCCGTCGAAAGCACTGCTTGACTCCTCGGAGCATTTTCACAATGCGGAGCATACGTTCAAAGAGCACGGTATAGACATTGCCAAGCCTAAGGTGAATATCAAACAAATGATAGACCGCAAAGCTGACGTGGTGAAGCAAAACACAGAAGGGATCAATTACCTGATGAACAAGAACAAAATTGATGTACTTCACGGGCTGGGGTCTTTTGTAGATAAAAACACAATCAAAATTTCTGGAAAGGAAGAAAAAACCATCACCACAGAAAAGGTGATCATAGCCACAGGATCAAAACCTTCGTCTTTGCCTTTTATAAAACTGGACAAAAAACGTGTAATCACCAGCACTGAAGCATTGGAGCTCAAAGAAGTACCAAAGCACCTTGTGATCATTGGAGGAGGTGTTATTGGGCTTGAGCTAGGGTCTGTTTATGCCCGTTTGGGAGCCAAAGTTTCCGTGGTTGAGTTTATGAGCAATATCATCCCTACCATGGACAGTACCCTTGGAAAGGAGCTTCAAAAATCACTCAAGAAGTTGGGTTTTGATCTGTATCTGGGGCACAAGGTAAGTGCCGTGGCAACCAAGGGCAAAGAGGTGACGGTGACGGCTGATACTCCTAAAGGAGAAAAACTTGAGCTAAAAGGAGACTATTGTCTTGTGTCTATAGGAAGAAAACCATATACAGAAGGTCTTGGGTTGGAAAAAGTTGGGATCAAAACAACAGAAAGAGGTCAAATCGAAACGGACGAATACCTCAAAACCAATGTTGACAATATATGGGCAATAGGAGATGTGGTGAAGGGTGCCATGCTGGCACACAAAGCTGAAGAGGAAGGTGTATTTGTGGCGGAGCAGATGATGGGGCAGAAACCTCATATCAACTATAATCTGATCCCTGGCGTAGTTTATACATGGCCAGAAGTGGCCGGAGTTGGTTTCACCGAAGAGCAACTCAAGGAACAAAAAAGAGCTTTCAAAACAGGTAAATTTCCATTCAAAGCTCTTGGACGAGCAAGGGCATCTATGGATATGGATGGCCTGGTAAAGGTGCTCGCTGATAAGGAAACGGATGAGATTTTAGGAGTACACATCATTGGTGCCAGAGCGGCTGATATGATTGCTTCTGCTGTTACAGCCATGGAGTTTAGAGCTTCTGCTGAAGACGTTTCTCGCATGTCACACGCACATCCGACCTATATGGAAGCAGTAAAAGAAGCTTGCCTGGCGGCAACCGAAAACAGGCCGATTCATATTTAGTAGGTCCGTTTGTTCATCCCTCCATAGAAGGGAATTGTCGATAATGGGGTTGTTGTAAGTAAAAATTAGGCTAATTTTAGATTACCAACTAATCATAGACCACCTACCAGCGGATCAATGAAGCCATTAGCATTCATTTTATTTATCACCACTGTTTTCTGTGTATCTGCACAGAAACATCCGCTATCCAAAAGCGATTCAGGAATCATTCATCACAACCTTGAGAAGTATGAGTATCTACTCGAAAACCAGGATGTAAGAAGCGCGTCAGGAGCGCTGAATGACGTGGCATTCGTCTATTGGAACAATAACCACTATCAGGAAGCCGCGGATTACTACGAGAAATCATTGAAGCTCAATGAGCAAGTGGCCAATGAAAATGGAATTGCCATGATCAATAATAATCTGGGGATGCTCTATGCGGATCTTGGTAGGTACGAAGAATCATTGGATCATTTTAACAAAACCCTGGCTGCCAGACGGTCAAGCAAGGAGCCTGTGGGGGTGATTTCCGCTCTTATCAACATGTCCGTGGTACTTAATAACTTGAGTCGCTACGAAGAGTCGGTAGAGTTGCTACTGGAAGCGCTTGATATAGCCCGAGAGCTGTATGATAAGTATCAGATGCGGAGTGTTTACGGAATGCTTTCAGAGACCTATGAAAAAATGGGCCATGTGGATAAATCACTTCAGTACTTTGACCTGTATAAGACATTTCACGAAGAGATTCAACGCGAAACGGTAAAGACCATCAGCAAAGAGTTGGAGCAGGAAAAGATAGAGAAACAGATAGCTGAAGCGGAAAAAGCCAAAAAGGAAAATGAACTACTCAAAAAGGAAATCGAGATATATAAGAAGGAGCAGGAAATTCATGTGAAAGACTCCTTGAACCAAGAGCTATATGCGCATCTGTCAAAAAATGAGATAGCACTGAAGCTTTTGGAAAACGAGAATCGCCTCAGTGAAATGGAAGTTGCCGCACGTGAGCAGGAAAATGAGCGCCTTATGATGGACCGTAGAAATCTGTTCATGGTGCTTGGCATTATCATCATTTCGATCATCATCATCGCTGCTTTGGTTTTGGTGAACCAGAAGAGATCCAGGCGATATGCAGCCAGCCTAAGAGAGAAGAACCAATCTATAGAAGAACAGCGCCTGGCACTGGTAGAAGCCAACAGTGTCAAAGATCGAATTTTCTCCATCATCGCGCATGATCTCAGGAGCCCGATCAGTTCACTGCAGGGTTTCTTTTTTGTGCTTGACGAATTTGAAGTAGACGAAGAGCTGAAAGTAGCTCTTAGCAACGTAGAGGCTCAGCTGACGAGTAGTGCTACTCTGCTCGACAATCTGCTTGTTTGGTCCAAGTCTCAAATACAAAATGCAGAACCTGTGCTTGAGCCAGTCAATGTGCATGCCTTGGTGGAAGAATCTTTTAGACTCCTTACAGTTCAGGCAGGCAAGAAAGGTATATCACTCAAAAATGACGTTTCTACTGACATGCGTCTGGAATCTGATATCAACATGCTAAATATTGTCATCAGAAACCTCATTCAAAATGCCATCAAATTTACCCCAATCGATGGTGAGGTCAGCGTTGGATTCAAAGAAGAGGAGGGACACAAGCTTATTCAGGTCGTCGACACTGGCGTAGGTATGGATCAGGATAAAGTGGCCAAGCTTTTCGATATCAGAACCAACAGAACCACAGAAGGTACATCGCAGGAAAAAGGATCAGGACTTGGACTGGTGCTTTGCAAAGAACTTATAGAAAAAGTAAATGGATTGATCGAAGTGTCGAGTGAGCCGGGAACAGGTTCGGTTTTCACTTTAAAATTTTGATCAAATTCAGACAAACCTAACACCAATGAAATACAGCCTACTTTCAGCCTTTCTACTGATGGTCGCGTGCGCATATGCGCAAGATCTACCTACTCACCATACTGATTCAACTGGCAATTTGTATTGGAGAAAATCAACTCCTGTATATTTATTTATCTCCGACAGTCCGGATGGTGAAAAGGAACGGCTGAAAAGCAAGGTCACAGAAAAGTATGCAGACCCATTTTATCTGGATACCGAAGGTGTAAACTACATCAGGTCCAAGCATGCTGTAGATCCGGAAACCAAAAAAATCATTCCCGACCTGGAAATAATGTTTGAAGTGTACGCCGATGGAATTGCCCCGGTGAGCACCATCACCTACAAAAACGTGAGGAAATACAAGTCTCCGGAACACCTCTATTACCAGGACGGCATGACTGTAGAACTGACTTCCAAAGACGAAATGTCGGGCGTGAGGACGCTTAGCTACAAGATCAATAATTCTGCTTTCAAAGATTATCAAAAGCCTATCGAGTTCAACAACATGGGAGCTTATGAGCTCAGCGTTTACGCTACCGATAATGTGGGAAACGTAGAGGAGATACAAACGGTCAGTTTTATCATAGATGATCAGGACCCTGTCAGTAAGATCAATGTAAATGGAATCACAGAAACCGGCGTGGTTTCCAACGGATCGAAAATGTATTTACTGGCTTATGATTCCCTGTCGGGTATAAAGACTTTGATGTATAGGTTTGATGACTTATCGGCAAAAGTTTATAATGGCAAGGAACTTCCTTTTACGGAGCTCGAAGAGGGCGACCATACCGTATATTTTCACTCAGAAGATCGGGTTGGAAATGTAGAAGAGGAGCAGTCATTTTCGTTCTTCCTTGATAAGTCAGCACCACTGATGGTGGCCGATGTACTTGGAGATCGGTTTATAGTAAATGACGAAATTTATTTTTCAGGGAGAACCAAGCTGAAGCTGACAGCCGTGGATAACAAAGTAGGAGTAAAGGAGATCATGTTTTCTGTGGATGAGGATGAATTTAAAAAATACGAGAATCCGTTTTATCTGCCTAGCGTCTCTGGTGTTCACCTGATCAGATATTATTCTGTTGACAATTTGAACAACTCTACGGCAGACTCTAAAAAGAGCCACTATCTGGGGCAAGGTGGATTTGAAGAGTTCAAACACAATGTCAACAAGTTCTATGTTGACCTGACAGGGCCAGTGATTAGTCAGAAGGTTGAGAACTACTCATTTATGAGAGAGGATACGCTTTACATTGGGCCTGATTCGAAGATAAGGTTGACTGGTACCGACCCTGAATCTGGCCTACAGAACATCACCTACTCTGTCAACAATGATGTGGGAGAAATAGCATATTCTGAGCCTTTCACCCTGAGCAAAGAGGGATTTACCACCCTGAGCTATTATGGTTATGATAATGTAAACAACCGAAACATAGCCGACTTTAAATTCTATCTGGACAGTACAGAGCCGGAGATTTTCATACAGTTCAATACAGGAGCGACGCGCGAAAGAAATGGATTGAAGGAATATCCGATCACAGCGGGAATATTCCTGTCCGCCACGGATAAGACGTCCGGTATTAGCAAAATGTATTACAAGCTCGGTAACGAGCCGGAGCGCAGCTATGGCGGGCTGATCACCAACATTAAGAAGGGTAAACACAAGCTCATTGTTCGGGCAATAGACTTTTTGAACAATGAGAAAGTAGAGGAGATAGAGTTTTATATTAAGTAAAACTGGTTCAAATAATCTGAGAGGAACCTTAATCGCGGGTTAGGTTTGAAGACCTGGCCTGTTAACTTTCGCCTAGGTTGCCCTAGGGTTACCACACTAAGTAAATGTTTTGACGCTTATTAATTCGGATAAAAGTAGCTTATTTGCTGTGTCCGACTAGGGGCGCTCACAATTCGAAAAAACATAGTATTCCGGATCGGAGAAATTACACTCCAGCCTTTCATTTAACTTCAAACCCTTTTTTTCAGGATAGATGAGCTGCGTCTTCTTGAAGTCGACTTTCAAGGGAGTATTCTAATTCATGGAACTCCTTTGAGAAACTATCAGCAGAATTTTGAAAGCTAAGCCTGGTTAAAACCTACTTGAAATTGTCTTTTGTTTTTATGTTAAATTCTTTCTATCAATTCCTTCTTTAGCCATTTTAAAGCTGTTTCTTGATTGTATTCAATGCCAGGTCTGAGCAATGCTTCCATATCACCTGAGAAATCAGGGTCTTTTGCCTTTTCTTCCAGATTTAGTAGAAACTCTTTTTGGCTTGGAGGTCTTTTATCTGTTGCAAACTGCGTGTATTCTTTAAAGCATTTGACTATTTCTTCAAAGTTTAATTCATGATGCTGCTGTGCATAATCTAAATCAAACAAATCTCGTCCTTTACTTCTTTGATAGAGTGCCCTGAGTTTTGTTCCAAGCAATTCGTTAAGGTTAAAGGTCCGAATTTGAGCTTGGCCTGAAAACCAACCACTTTTTACTTCAAATGGAAAATCTACCCAATTCAGAATGTTAAAATGCTCCTTGCAGTTGATCTCTAGTTTTAGTCTCAATCGAATTTCTTCATACTCAGAAGTAAACCTATAAAGGGCTTTGATGCCATGACCTCTATTTTGAGTTCTTCTGTCTTCCGCAAAAAAAGTGATCACTTCACCTAATCTTTCCATGATTGGCTTGATGGGTCCCGGCTTTATTTGAACCAAATCAATATCCTCCGAATATCGAGGGGCAGGATTCAAATACAATTTATGAAGAGCTGTTCCACCCCTGAAGGCAAGGTTTTCTCTAAGAAAATCATCCGCAAATATTTCAACCAGAGTACGACTAATGATCAAATCTTGTTCTACCTGAGAAAATTGTATCCAAGGTGCAAATTCTTGCCACTGTGCTATGTACGGTTTTGGGATCATTTATGTAGCGGAGCTTTAAGCATAGTTTTATAAATCACTTTCAAGTTTGATATTAACGTCTACTTTCCAACGATTATCCACCGATCCGGCCTTCTGGTTTTTTTTGGGGGAAAGGAGTACGGGGAAATACTGTGCTGATTTTAGATAATCAGATATTACACTGAGGTCACTTCCTGTTTGCATCTCATCCAGTATAAAGGCTAGTCTTTGAATGGTGCTTCGATGTGGATACCATGTCAATAGGTCGTTTAAATCTTCATTAGTGATTTCCTCTGTTAGCTCTTCGAGAATTGCCAACATTCTATTGAGTCCTCCGAGTTTGGTTTGATGATGTATCAAATCAGCAGCCGTCAAGGCAGGGCTGGAAATATTAAAATATCCTCCATCTGATTTCTTTTCAATGATGTTTTTACTCGGCCAACTTGTAGCAGTAATAAATTTTATGTCGTAATGGTGCTTCGCTATCTCATTCAGTTTAGGTTTTTCAATCATCACATACTCTCTATGAGTTTGTTGATGGCTAGCACCGTGGAACTTAGCCGCCGAATAAAAACCTAAATAGTAGTTTCGATTTAAGCTCTGAAAAAGCTTGTTAACGTAAAGCTGAATGGGGATATAACCTTGTTTTGAGTATCGGGGAGGTATTATGAGGTAGAAACCTTTTCTAAGGTTGGTAATTTCTTTTTTTTCAACCAATCTGGCGAGTTCAAATTTTAGTGATGTTTCAGTTGAGTTGGTTTGACTACTGATTTCATTAAGAGAGAATGAGTAGTTTTCTATTGATTGTAAATGTTTGATGTATTCCCGAGCTCTCACTTTAGTAAAATTTTACTAAAAGTAGCAATTAAAACTACTTATCGAGAATTATTACTAAATAAATTCAGATCTATGAAAGGTTTTAGCTTCCTGTATCGAGTACGGGACCTGCTTCTTGGCTTTTTCGGATTGGAGTGGCTGTGGCAAAAACCAAATAGGCTAAAATGTACGGTGAATCCACCTCTGGGTTTGAAATCTAATGATCGGACATAGCGCTTCGGCCTCTGAACTTAATTAATTCCGATAAAAGTAGCTTATCTGCTGTGCCCGACTAGGGGTGTATTCAAAGTATCAAACGAACACTGCGTCCTACGGATAAAAAACTCCCACCATCGCCTTTGCGGAGCTTCAGTGGAGTGAGGGGGCAGAGGAAAGTAGAAAGCACTTAGGCATATAACTGATAGCACTTGTGCCTGTTGCACAACTCAATTTAGGAATAATAAGGTTTGAATATAAAAGAGTTATTTACTATATTTAAAATAAACTCTTGCAAGGCAAAAAGCACCTTCAACCCAAGCTGTTCAATTCTTTCAATCTGGTAGATCGAAT
>JBDVMP010000041.1:0-12811 GCA_039970095.1 Cyclobacteriaceae bacterium | reverse complement strand
CACAGAAATACACCCGCCTTTGCAAGCATAAAAAACTCCAAATGAGCATTAGGTGTTGGGAGTTGGGAAAATAACAACTCAACATCCCTCTGCATTCAAAATCTTACACAACCATCCCGAAAAACTCCGGCTTACTGCGTGAATATCGAAAATAATACTAGAACCTATACACACGACATAACCGTACGCAAGAAGGAATAATGGCGATAGAAGAATAAAACCAATAATATCAGATAGAGAGGCTTTAAAGTTTATACAAAACCGCCTGCCAAGGTAAAAGATCGAAAGTTTTACCTGACTTCTTTTCTGGCAGATCGTCGGTATTGATAATGACCGGTGTGAGCTCGTCGAACTCAAATCGACTATCTACAGCGAATTGCTGAGGGTAATCGGACATATTCAATAAGCAAAGATATGTATGGGTGTCGTCCCACCTCCAATAGGAAAAGACTTTGGGATCATCGGCATGGATGCACTGATAATGGCCATAAACAAGCGTAGGGTGAAGTTTGCGCATAGCAAGGAGCTCTCGATAGAAATTGAGAATGGAATTTGGGTCTTCTTCCTGTGAGCGGACATTAATCTCTGTGTAATTAGGATTGATTTTGATCCAAGGGTCTCCTGAGGTAAAGTCGGCATTGGGCTGATTGCTCCACTGCATCGGGGTACGGACATTATCTCTACCCTGCCGATGAGCGGCTTTGAGAAGCATATCTATATCACGTCCCTCTTGTTTCCATTCTTTCAATTCATTTTTAAGCTCAACGTCGCGATAGTCGTGAAATGAAGGAAAGGCCACATTGGTCATTCCAATTTCGCTACCCTGATAAATACAAGGAGTGCCCCTAAGCGTAGTAATGAGCATGGCCAGCAGTTTTGCGGATTTCTGATGATATTTATTGTCGTTACCAAATCGCGAAACCATTCGTGGGAAATCGTGATTATCAAGGAAAATGCTCAACCATCCGTCCTCTCCAACTGCTTTATCCCAGATTTCAAAAACTCTTTTGAATTCCTGTAGGGTAAAATCTTTTACGTCATACTTGCCTCCCGGGCCATGATCAATAAACATGTGACCAAAGTGGAAAACCATATCGAGTTCTTTCCTGCTGGCTCCAACATAATCATAAACCCTCTCAGGTGTGATACCCGGCCCTTCTCCCACTGTCATCATATCATATTTACTTATGACCTGCTGGTGCATTTCACTGAGAAACTCATGCACACGTGGGCCCGTGGAATAAACCTTTTCTATAACTTCATTGAACTCGTCCAAGTCGGTATCCACCAATTCACGTTTGGAAATGAGTGGAATCACGTCCATCCTGAATCCGTCAATTCCTTTGTCCAACCAAAAACTCATTGAATCATATACTTCCTGACGAACTTTTGGGTTTTCCCAGTTCAGGTCTGGCTGTTTTTTAGTGAAAAGGTGTAAATAATACTCATCTGTGGTTTCGTCATACTCCCAAGCCGAACCAGAGAAGAAGGACTTCCAGTTGGTAGGTGGCTTCCCTTCCTTGCCGGGGCGCCATATATAGTAATCCCTCTTAGAGTTGTCTTTGGATGATCTAGACTCCTGAAACCACTCGTGCTCGTCGGAAGAATGATTCACAACCAAATCCATGACCAGCTTCATGCCACGCTCCTGGATACCCTGGAGCATTTCATCAAAATCCTCCATTGTACCAAACTCATCCATAATTCCACGATAGTCACTGATGTCATAACCATTGTCGTCATTGGGCGATTTGTAAACAGGGCTAAGCCAAATGATGTCCACATTCAAGCTCTGCAAGTAATCGAGTTTGGAAATTATTCCTTTAATGTCACCGATACCATCTCCATTGCTGTCTTTGAAGCTTCGCGGATATATCTGATAAATAACACCCTCTTTCCACCAATTTTTCTTCATATTAATAATACCTAGTATACCAAAAGAATTAAAATGACGACTGCAACAAGTATCAATCCGTGGTATCGATAGTTTTGATACCATGGTCTATTGACTAGTTCGGCGGTTTCGGCCCGATAAGAATCGATAGACCAAACTACATTTTTGAGTTCGTCGGAAGTTTTATGCTGTCCAAAAAATGAGCCTATGATCATTGCTAAAGCTGATAGTGCTGTATGAATTGTAGCCATATAAAGAAAGTGAGGTTTCCACGGAGCGCCCTGCGTAGCAATCGAAAATATGGTAATAGCCGAACCAAATATTATAGCGGAAATAGCTCCTGTCGTATTGGCTTTTTTCCAAAGGAGACCGACAATAAACAGTGCAATAATAGGTGGGCAAAACCAGGATAGTGCTTGCTGTAGATAGTCCCACAGCTTATCAAAATGTGTTATTTGAGGCGCCCAGGCTGTTGCGATGATCATCACAATAAAAGTCACCCATCGCCCAACTTTCATCAATGATTCGGGAGACTTGCTCGGGCGGTATTTAGCAACGAAATCCATGGTAACAAGTGTGGACACTGAATTTAACCCGGAATCAATACTAGACATCAAAGCGGCAATAAATCCAGCCAACACCAATCCCAGGATTCCTGTTGGCAGCAAATCGAAAAGCATGGTAGGGTAAAGCTGGTCTACATTTTCAACCTCAGGGTAAAGCACTCTTGCGAATACCCCTGGAAATATCATGATAAAGAGAATGGAGAGTTTGAGAAAACCTGCAAACATGGAGCCCCACTGACCCTGAAGAGTTGATTTGGCCGCAAGTGTGCGCTGGGTAATGTATTGGTTGGTGCCCCAGAAGTAGAACCCGATTAAAAACACACCAAAAAGCCCCGGCCAGGGCAGCTCAGAATCCTTGGCGGATTTGATAATATTCATATGACTAGGTTCCGTAATTTTCATTACTTCAGAAAAGCCTCCGCTCTGCTCCCATGCAAACCACGTAATAATCATGCTGCCAGCAATCAGAATCACTGCCTGCACAGCATCTGTATAAACCACAGCACTCAACCCGCCTGAAATAGTGTATAAACCCGCAATAATGGCCAGTGCTCCGATGATCATCCAAAGTGGGAATTGCGGAAATATTAATTGGATAAGGACTCCTCCTGCATAAAGTGTAGCCGCAATATCTACCAGCACATTGAGGATGATAGCAATAACGGATGCATATGCTCGCACGAAATAATTGAACCGTCTTTCGAGGTACTCAGGAACCGTATAGATGCGACTCTTTAGGTAAAAAGGCAGAAAGAATACTGCAAAAATGATCAACACCAACACCGCCATCCACTCATAGCTAAACACGGAAAATCCAGTGACATATCCAGCACCTGTAAGCCCTACCAGCGAATTGCTAGACATGTTGGATGCAAACAGTGAAAATCCAATCAACGGCCATGTGAGATTACGTCCAGCCAGAAAGTAGTCTTCGGCATCTTTATGCTTCGAACCTATGACAAAGCCGAGAATAACGACAAATAGCAAGTATCCTATTACAATGGATACATCCACGGGGTTTAAGGTGTAGGCTCCCATTACTTTTGGTTAATGTGATTAGCCAAAATAGCAAGAAATTGCCAAGAGGAAAGGAGTTTAAACACTTATTAATCAATCGTTTACAATGAAAACGATTGTATTATGTTTTACTTTTTCTCATGAGATGGTCATGGCTGTCTCACGATCAATTCTGATATTGTAAAATAATGAGCCGCTGTTGTCTAAAGTGCGAATCACTCCAATGGAAACTTCAGTTTTATTGAGTTATCCACAAGATTTCATACGGCTTCAATTCCAAACCTCCACTTTTGAAATTCAAGTTTTTCCCTGAGATTTTATCATAAACGGCTTTGGATGGGTCGAAATGCATGTAATTGGGAATTTGATCTGTGATCACTTCGGGGTGGTCGTTCAAGTTGCATACAACCAAAGTTTTGCTGTTGTCCAGAATCCTCGAGAATGCCAGCAAGTGCTGGTTGTGACAATCAAAAAGATATGTATTGCCCTTATCTGCAAATTCCGGTGATTCAGCTCGGGTCTGAATCATCTTTTTCAACCCTTGAAAAATCTGATACTCGTGGGTTCTTTTGGTTTTCCTTTTCTCAGCTAATTGCCAATCCATTTTAGGACGATGCATCCACCGATTGTCCGCTGATTTTGAGGGGTCATTTTCAAAGCTGTAGTCATTAAGGGTACCCAACTCATCACCTGCATAAAGCATCGGGATGCCCCCATAGGACAGAACAATCCCATGAAGCATAAGGATTTTCTTGACGGCCAGGTCGACTTGCTCAGGATCGTTCTCACTCAGAGCCTTCTCCAGTCCAGCTAATGATGCAAGGCTTCCAGAAATACGGGCATCTCCTTTGGCTTTGTCTTCCATAAAAGTTCGCCCTCTTGCAAAGGACCAGTCAATTTTGCCGGTCAAAAAATCTATCAGGAACCTTCTATGACTTTTGGGATCACTGCCAGCCATACGAGCATGGTCATCTTCATAACCCAAACCAATATCATCATGACATCTCACATAATTGAGCCATGAGGTACCAATCGGCTTTCCCGGGATATTGTTGAGCGTTACCCATAGGAGCTTATTGTTTTTCGTGGATATAGCCTCCCATAGGAGCACCATCAGCGTAGCGTTGTAGCACAAATCACATTCATCGCTAACCTCATTTTTCACTGAGCCAAAGTATTTCACAATTTCATCAGGTGCAACTATGGCCTCAGCCAAAAAAATCGTAGCTGGTGCCGATACCTTCATGCAAGACTTGAGTGCTTTTATCAGGAGGTGAGCCTCCTCAAGGTTTTGACTGGTAGTTCCCGTTTTTTTCCACATGAAAGCCAGAGCATCTAAGCGCAGGATATCGATACCCTGATTACTAAGAAAAAGCAACGCATCACACATTTCGATAAAAACCTCCGGGTTTGAATAATTCAGGTCCCATTGGTAGCTATTAAAAACGGTCATCACCCATTTGTTCATTTCCGGGGAATGGGTAAAGTTGCCCGGGGAGGTGTCTGGAAACACCTGTGGAAGTGTCTCTTCGTACCAATCAGGAACGGCACGATCATCGAAAGTGTGATAATAAGCCTGATATTTGGTGTCTCCTGCTTTAGCTTTTTGCGCCCACTCGTGCTCGTCGGATGTGTGATTTAATACAAAATCCATCATTATGAGCATATCCTTGTTATGCAATTGCTCCGCCAATGTGCTAACCTCATCCATGGTGCCGATTTCAGGGTTTATCTTTCGGTAATCCGAAACCGCATAACCTCCATCATTGTGATCTTCCGGACATTTAAGAATCGGCATTAAATGCAACATGTTAATACCCAGCTCTTCGAGATAAGGCATTTTATCTTGTAGCCCCTTCAGGTCACCTGCAAACCTATCTACATACAGCATCATGCCAACGAGACTATTATCAGTAAACCATGAGGGGTTTTGCTCCCGGTGAGCATCTAAAGACCTTAGTTTAGATGACCTGGATTGATAGCTATTTATCAAGACCTTAACCATATCCTCGAGGTGCTCCCAAAGGTCATTTCTGTATGGGTAGAGTCGATGAAAATAGATGAAAATATCCTCAAAATTTGCCTTGAGCCGATCCTCCAGTTCAGAGGTGAGTGCACCTTTTTGTTTGGCTCTCTTTAGTATCTCGTCTAGTAAGTTTTTGGCGTTAATATTCACGTCGGATGTGGACTTCAGTATTCTCTGTTGGAAATTCTATTTTAAACCTGCCTCGGGTTTTTCATTTAGCCTCAGCGCCAGCAAGCCCGCAATCATGAAAAACACACCTGCGAAAATGATGGCATTGATCGGGTTGTCGAACAATAGGTATTTGATTATGGGGCCAAATGATAGCGTTTGAATAAACATTGGTATGACGATCATCATATTCACAATTCCCATATACACGCCCCTTCTTTCCTGAGGTATCACCTTGGATACCATAGAGTAAGGCACGCCCATCATGGTGGCCCATCCTATGCCTAACAAAATCATTGGCAACAAAAGCAACCACTCATTGTGAATCAGCGGTAAGGCAAGCATAGCAAAGCCAGTCAGAAAAAGACTGGAGACATACACGAACTTATTCCCAAAACGTGCGGCAAAAGGCACAAGTGCGAGTGCGACTACCATGGTCACGAGGTTGTAGGTACCATTCATTAGCCCGGTCTGAGCCAAGGCCTTTTCTGAAAGCATTTGGATGTTTTCTGCAAACCCAAGATCTGCTGGAATCACCGAAGCACCACTCAAACAAGCTTCCTTGATGGATTCCAACTTGGCCACATCGGCATTGCTAATGCTGTATAAACTCCTGCGGAGCATAGGTGTGATGAATTGCCAGTAGATAAACAAAGCATACCACTGAAAAAGATAAACAATAGATAACCTCTTGAGAAGCCTGGGCATGTCGCCAATCGCCTCAATGATTTCAATAAATGGCTCTAATATTTTAGCTAGAAACGGTTTTGATTTACTTATCTGAAGTTGAGCCAGCTGATCCTCCGACGGTGGAATCTCGGGCGTTTTAATGATGGACCAAAGTACGGTACCAAGTGATGCCACAGCTCCTAAAAAGAAGGAGTAATATACCCAGGGAGGGATATTACTGACGGTTTCAGTACCTGCGGCGCAAACAGAGGAAGGGGCGCCCGAAGCTGAAAACCAGTCCTGAAAAAGGAATATCGAAAAGTTTGCCAGGGTGATGCCCGCTCCTACAAAAAGGCTTTGCATCTGAAACCCATAAGTAAGTTGTTCATCTGGGAGTTTGTCCCCAACAAATGCCCGGTACGGTTCCATGGCGGTATTGTTACCGACATCCAGAATCCACAGCAAACCCACAGCAAACCATAATTCAGAACTATATGGAAATGCAAAAAGGCAAAGACTTGCTATGATGGCACCAATCATAAAGAAGGGTTTTCTTCTGCCCCACTTGGGAATCCAGGTCTTATCTGATATAGCTCCTATTATTGGCTGAATAATCAAGCCGGTAACAGGTCCGGCGAGGTTTAACAGCGGTAATTCAGCATGATCTGCACCTAAAAACGAGAATATAGGATTGATGGCTGTCTGCTGCAAGCCGAAACTGAACTGGATTCCGAAAAAACCAACGTTCATATTCCATATCTGCCAGAAGGAAAGTCTTATTTTAGGTGTTTGCATGCTCGATTTACGTTGGCTTTGAGAGACAAGTAACTGTGGTTTGAGTCGTTGTTCTCAAGTACAAAAAATCGAAAGTAATCAAAAAGGCCTATTTATAGGTAGTTCTATTAAAAATATGAAAATAATAACGATTGCATTTTAAAAATACTTAAAGAACCCCACCCCGTATCAATAGACCGGGTCCTCAGCGATCAAGCCGAGCAGCACGCCGTTGGTCCAGCCAAAGCCATCCTGCGTTGGGTATTCCCCCCCCCCGGCTAACAGGGTGGTATCCGACACATTGTATTTTTCCATCATGCGGCCCGTATTTTTAAATACCTTTTTATTGATCTCAATCCACCGGTTGGATATAGAAGTAGCAAGCTCGTCTTGGTTGTAATGTTGGAGCCCTTTGACAGTCACCCATTGCAATGGTGCCCAACCATTTGGGGCATCCCACTGCTGACCAGACGTGATAGTAGTGGTCACCACACCTCCCGGGCGGAGAAACTCATTTTCGATGGTTTTTGCCTGCAGTTTCGCCTGCTCCCCAGTAGCTATGTTAAAATAAAGGGTGAAGTTGCCGGCCAAAGTCAATTGCTCAGAAAGCTGTCTTTCAGTCCAAACATAATCGGTGAAACCTTCATTTTCTTCATCCCAAAAAACCTTCTGAATCGCCAGTTTTCTGGCTTCCGCTTTTTCTGAATATGTCTGGGCAAAGTCGGAATCTCCTTTCTCATTATACAAATCAGCCAAAACGGATTCCATGGCATACATCAGACAGTTCAGATCAACAGGTAAAATTTCTACGGTACGGATTGAAGTAAACTCTTCTTTGTTTTGGAACCAACGAGTGCTGTAATCCCACCCCGAAGCTGCTCCGGCTCTAAGGTTTTTATATAAAGACTTTTTTTCAGGCTCAGCTAATTCTTCTGCTAATTCATAGTCCTCTTTGTACGATTCGGGACGAGGGGAGTCTAGCTTGTCCCAATACCTGTTGAGCACTGTGCCATCATCCAACATCACCACGTGATTGACAGCCGGATTTTCAAGTAACAGCTCGTCAGCGCCTTCCATCCAAAAGTCATACTCCTTCTGCACAGCAGGTAAATAGTTTGATGCCTCCTCACGACTGGTTAGTTGACTGTAAAGGTTGACCATAGGTGCAAAAAATGGAGGTTGACTTCTGCCTAAATAGTATGTTCTGTTTCCATTGGGGATAAAGCCAACCGTATCCACCAGGTATGCAAAATTATCAATCATGGACTTGATCAGGTCAGTGCGGCCGGATACTCCCAGCCCGATCATGGTGAAATAGCTATCCCAATAATATATCTCTCTGAACCGACCTCCGGGAACCACATATTGATTCTGCAATGATATAAGTGTGGACCAACCGGAAGGAGACTTAGCCGGCCTGGTCAAATGATCCCACAGGTAATAAAGATGCTGAGAAATAACACTATCACCGGAATCACTGCAACCAACACAAACCGAAGCATCCATTTCCTTCTTGCCTAGTTCCCCTACTCCCGGACTGACGGGATCATTGAAATTGGCTCTGACAAATTGCACCAAATCAAAACCCTCGTTCTCTTTTACGTTTCTATAATCCGTCAATATGGCCTTTGGGTTCCGTTTGGGAGTGCAGTCCACGAAGGTTTTTGAATCTGGAAACACGCCTGCCATTTGCACATCATGAAAAAGCTCCTCTAGCTGCACCCAGGGTTTATAAAAATCTTGCTGCGTTTGAGATTGATTCTCTTGCGATGGTGCACAGCCGACCAAAACAAGGCCAAGCAGCGTTATCAGAAGGGTGGTCTTTGGGTTTTTCATGTTTGGAATATTTTAAAAAAATGCTCTCTCAAAAGTTAAATTCGCCTAAATGAAGGTACAGCCAGCCTCTTTTAAATTCAATTACTTGCGATCGACGAATCTTTGCTTGTCTCAAGATGGGCCACAACCCAGTCTCCAACTTTTTCGCCCTGATCCACACCATTTTTGATGGCCATCATATAGTGGATACCCCCATAAAGCCTGCTGATGGCCGCCTCCTCTGAAGCCTCCAAAAACGAATTGAACTTACGTGTAGGTAAGCCATATTCATTCTCGGTGGTATCAGTAAATGCAAAATCGTCACCATAAAAATCAGTGAGCGTCACCGCCGCTGCTCTTGAGATCACGCTGTGTCCACTGGTGTATTCAGGAAATGGAGGGGTCTGCAAAAGTGGCACCCACTCCTCGTCCATATATTGATTGATCAACGTCTCAGGTCGAATGACAATACTTCTCCATTTTTCGTCCCAGCAGCTGATAAACCCATCAAATAAAGCAATACTTGTTCTGGTAAAAGCCTCAACTGTTTCATCAAAATCACTTTGCTCCTGACGAGCTGCAATAGCTACTATCCCCATCCAGTGCCCTCCAGGGGTGATCTTCTTTGTGGCAAACATGGCATGCCCCTTGTGATGCGATACATACGGGTTACAATCCCAAAATTTGGCTATCTCCGACTGCTGATCACTCAAACCCATCCCAACATCATATACTTCTTTTAACTGAGCATAGAACTCACTTTTCTCGTCCATAGACATTTCTAATGGAGGAACAGGTGGAAATTGACCAGCTGAATCCAGTACCAAAGTTCTGATTCGGTTCCAGTGAGGTTCTATTCCTTCCATATAATCCGGAGGGGTAGGTTTCCACTTGAACTGCTCATCCTGAACAGTATATTTAGGGTATGTGCGGGTTTGCTTGTACATGTCTCCATCCGCCCATTGCATCACATGATCAGACATCATATCTCCATAAGCAAAGGACGCTTCGCGAACGCGAGACGGCAGCCCATTATCTTCTAGTGATTGGTATAGATCTGCTCTGAAAGCGTCCATTTTGTCTTCAGAAAAAATAAGATTAGTTCCAACATTGAGAAATGCATGAATGGCGGCCAGGTTCGGATTTACATCTTCACCCGGTGCTTTGGGGCTCTCAAAGCCACTTATCTGGCCGGCCAAAGATTTTAGAGAATCAGGTTTAGCCTGGGCCAAAACCTCGAAAGCCGCGATGTTGGCATAAGCATAAACCCTGCTCGCCACCGGAGGCGAAAAGATATCATACACGATCACATCGGTGAGCTGTTTCATCGTTCGCTGATACGTTTCCGGATCATTGAGAATTTCCTTGTACGCCGTGTTTTCTTCGCATGAAAACACTGTTGAAGTAATCAAAATCAGTAAAAAAAATACACGCTTCATCTTTGTCTATTAATGATATGAAGATCAGTTTTGTTTGTTGTTATAATCCCAGATTATAGGATAATCTTGATTTGGGAGCACTACAAATTTACCATTTCCCAGCACTTCGATATGCCTGTACTCCTTATCAAAAGGCAGCAAGGTGGTTGGGTGGTCATCTGTAAAATTAGTATTCTCATACCTCAGCAATCCTCCTGGTTTTCCGTCGAACTTACCAACAGATGTCACGGCCCCAAAGAAATTGCCAACGTACATAAGGTTGATTGTTCCTTCTTCTGGCCATACGGCCATATCTTCTATGCTGCTTATCTGTGCCGATACGGGGAAAGGTTTAAAGTTAAATTGACCTCCCTTTCGGATGAATGTTCCCGATCGCACTTCTGTGATTTGGTATCTAAGCGCAATTTGATCCTCCGGCCACCCGGTAAGTTCTTCTACCGAACGAACCTGTGCATAATCACTGTAGCTTAGGAATTTCTTTTTCAAATATGGCATTTGGCCAACAAGCTGATCCTTGCTTGCAAACGGAATGTTAGTGGCGCCTTTCCAGTAAAATATGATTGGGTCAAGCTGTGCATTTCCATCAAAATCGTCAAGATATAGTGTAGCAGGACCAGTTGCGGATGCTTTGATTCTGGCATTTAGTCCCTGGTTTCCCGCGAGGATATCCATCCACCCGTCTTGATTAACGTCAGCAATGGTGAGTGAATTCCACATTCCGCTCGTTGCATCCAGACCGTACGTCCTCGTTTTATCCTCGAAAATTTTTCCTTTTTGATTTTCATAAACCGCAACGGGCATCCAGTCTCCGGCGACTATCAGATCCTCAAATCCATTTCTATCCAAATCCGTCCACACAGCGCTGGTCACCATGCCAGCCTGCCACTTTTCCATTTCGGAAAATTCCCTTCCTGCTTCATTTTTCAGCAGGAAGCTATACGGAATAAGTCCATAAGCTCCCGGGACTGACCGCCCACCTACGAACACATCCCTAAACCCATCATTATCAAAATCAGAAACAGCCACTACACCTCCATTGGTAGTAGGCAGGTTAATTTCTAATCGTTTAAACGAACCTCCCTCATTGAGGTAAAGTCTATCCATCAGCATGATAGAGCCATCTTCACTATCATTCCCTCCACTGACCACATACAAATCGAGATCGCCATCGTTATCAAAATCGAAAGCGGCAGCATCAACATCCTCATACTCCATATCATCGGCAAATGCAGAAATGTGATGTTTTGTGAACTGATCCGTTTCTGACTGTTCGAAAAAACCAGCTGCCTGACCTCTTGCTCCACCCACATACACATCTCTCAAACCATCTCCATTGAAATCAGCAACAACGAGAGCCGGTCCTTCTGTGGATAGCTGTTCTGGAATCAGGCCTTCTTTATCGTAATCATGATAAAGATTTTCTTCATGTTTAAAATCCAGCCTGGATAAGTTCATGTTCTGATCTGTCGGTGTTATCCGAGAAACTGATTTTTTAGGATCAAATTCAACGACCACAGTGCGATCGGCCTCCACATTTTGAAAAACCTGCATTTGACCGTTTGGCCAATTGATTATTATAGAATCCAGTTTTTTGATTTTCCCCAGACCAAAATGAGCCACAGGAGAAACCGAAGACTCAAATCCTCGGGTTGTCAGCAATTCTCGTCTCCATGTTTTTGCGCCAGCAAAGACATAAATATCGGCTCCCACCTGAAACCGGTTATGGTCAGAATTTCTCAGTTGGATTTTCAGGTAGTGATGATCTAAAAGTGTATCTGTACGATTTTCATAGATAAATGCCGGTGAATTGATGTTGTTCACGACCAGGTCAAGATCACCGTCATTGTCGAGATCACCATAGGCTGCTCCATTGGAATATGACGGGGTGTTCACACCCCATTTTTCACCTACATCTGTAAAACTCAGATTTCCCTTATTGGCATACATATAATTAGGAATGCGGAGTGTAGGCATGGTTTCTATCAGCACTTTCTCGAGGCTGTCCTGGTCTGCCTCACTGTGATTGGTGAGATTGATATTGCTAAGAAAGTTGATGTAATCCAGATCGTTGGGTCGCTTGTAAATGCCGTTGGTGATATAGATATCAGAAAGACCATCATTGTCATAATCCTGAAGCAATACTGACCAGCTCCAGTCTGTGGCATAAGTTTCGGTCAGGAGCGCCACATCCGAAAAATATTGATTTTGATTGTTGATCTGAAATACGTTTCGGGCGTACTGGTCTTTGTAACCAAACTTCATTTTGATCTCGGTCACTTTGTTCCCGTCTTCTCCTCCCGACTTCATAAGGATCTGATTATCTGCCGGAAGCATGTCTAGTGAAAAAATATCAACAAAAGAGTCCCCATTGACATCCGCTATATCCACTCCCATTGTGAATCGTGAAGTGTGATTTATGAAGGAGGCCAGAGATTCCTCAAAG
>JBDVMP010000040.1:0-19917 GCA_039970095.1 Cyclobacteriaceae bacterium | reverse complement strand
ATGAAGATGAAGACGAGGGAATCGACTAATCCGCGTCAATCTTTCATCAATCCTTTTATTCAGTTACTTAAGAAATTGATATATTCGATCCATGCTTGCTAAAACGTATGGAAGTGCTGTATATGGAGTAAACGCCCACACCATCACAATCGAAGTGAATGTAGGTCAGGGAACCAAGTTTCTAATGGTAGGCCTTCCCGACTCTGCTGTGAAAGAAAGCGAGCAGCGAGTTGAATCGGCAGTCAAGTATTTGGGCTACCGAATGCCGCGTCAAAAAGTAGTGGTGAACCTGGCCCCTGCCGATATCCGAAAAGAGGGCTCTGCCTACGACCTCCCTATTGCACTTGGCATATTGCAAGCCTCCGAGCAGGTGGTTTTTCCAGAACTGGAAAAGTATGTCATCATGGGCGAGCTGTCGCTCGACGGTATCCTTAGACCCATCAAAGGGGCTCTGCCTATCGCCATTGAAGCACGCAAAAGGGGTTTTAAGGGGTTCATCCTTCCCAAAGAGAATGCTTCTGAAGCGGCAATTGTGGATAATATTGAAATAATCGGTGTAGAAACTATTAAAGAGGCCATAGAGCATCTGGACGAAACAAGCCCTATCAAACCAATGAAGTTTGATACACGAGACGTCTTTTTCAACGATAGTTCCAATTTTGAAACTGACTTTGCAGATGTGCAAGGTCAGGAAAATATCAAGCGTGCTATGGAAATCGCCGCTGCTGGTGGTCATAACGTAATCATGATTGGGCCTCCGGGAGCAGGAAAAACGATGCTTGCCAAGCGATTACCCTCCATTTTGCCTCCTCTATCGCTGCACGAAGCTTTGGAAACCACAAAAATCCACTCTGTAGCTGGTAAGCTGGGAGAGCACGGTAAGCTCATTGCAACACGACCATTTCGTTCTCCACATCATACCATTAGCGATGTTGCGCTTGTGGGTGGTGGCGGCATTCCCCAGCCTGGAGAAATTTCCCTTGCCAACAATGGCGTTTTGTTTTTGGATGAGTTACCTGAGTTTAAAAGAACCGTATTGGAAGTTATGAGACAGCCATTGGAAGAGAGGCGTGTCACCATTTCCAGAGCTAAAGTTTCTATCGACTATCCGGCCAATTTCATGCTGATCGCCAGTATGAACCCGTGCCCATGTGGTTATTACAACCACCCGGAAAAGGAATGTGTTTGTGGACCCGGCATAGTTCAGCGGTATTTGAATAAAGTGAGCGGGCCTCTGCTAGACAGGATAGACCTACACGTGGAAGTAACACCAGTATCCTTTGACCAGATGACGGCTGACAGAAAAGCAGAATCGAGCGAAGAAATAAGAGACCGGGTAATCAAAGCACGAGAAATTCAAAAGGCGCGGTTTGATGATTCTACTGAAACACATAGCAACGCCATGATGGGTTCCTCTCAAGTAAAAGAAGTTTGCCAGATCAATAGTGCCGGCAAAGTGCTCTTGAAAACAGCCATGGAAAAGCTGGGTTTGTCTGCCCGTGCATATGATCGCATTTTAAAGGTTTCGCGCACTATCGCAGACCTGGCAGACTCTGAAAACATACAAATAGAGCACCTGGCAGAAGCTATTCAATATAGGAGTCTTGATCGCGATGGTTGGGCTGGTTAAAAAAGTGCTGTAGATTCGCCCAATGAGTTTCGCAATCACCAAACCAACCCTTCTGGTTGATGAGAGTACCTGCAGGAATAACATCCGAAAAATGGCAGCAAAGGCTGAAAAATCCGGTGTTGCGCTTCGCCCGCACTTCAAAACCCACCAGTCTGCGGATATAGCAAATTGGTTTAAAGAAGAGGGCATAAGCAAAGCAACTGTTTCTTCAGTAGAAATGGCTACCTACTTTGCTGACAATGGGTGGCATGACATCACCATAGCTTTTCCTTATAACCCTCTTGAGCACAAATCAATCGAGCAATTGGCTCAAAGAATCAAGCTCAATGTCCTTATAGAATCTGAGGAGTCCTTAAAGCACATAAACGATAATATAAATTCCACTCTAGGCTATTTTATCAAAATCGACGTTGGTACCGGCAGAACGGGTATCACTTCCAGTCAATTTAATGTCTTACCCAAATTAAGAAGTAAAAACCCCAAGCATGAGCTTGTCGGTTTGCTGGCTCATGCAGGTCATGCATACAAAAAGATTGATCGAGCGGAAGCTTTAAAGATTTATTCTCAAAGCGTTGAAATCCTGTCTCAGGCAAAATCTCTACTTGGTGATCAACATTTGATGCTCTCTTACGGCGATACGCCCACATGCTCTCTCCTCGATGATTTCTCAACCGTAAATGAAATTCGCCCTGGAAACTTTGTGTTTTATGATGCCATCCAAAACTTTTATGGCTCATGCGGCATATCAGACATTGCCGTTTGCATGGCTTGCCCTGTTGTAGCCATTCATAAAGATCGAAACGAAATTGTGGTATATGGTGGAGGTGTTCATTTTTCTAAAGACTCAATAAAGGGGAGTGATTCTCCTTATGGGCTTGTGGTCACACTTACGCCATCCGGCTGGCAACAGGAGCCAATTGCAAAATTCGTTCGCCTTTCACAGGAACATGGGATTATTAGTGGTTCAGATAACTTTATTTCTTCATTGAAAATTGGAGATTTGGTCGGAATTTTGCCCGTACACTCGTGCATGGCTGCTGATTTGCAAGGATCCTACCGATCGCTTTCGGGTATGCGCCTTTCTAAACTGAACAAAGAATAAAATGAAAAAAACCCTCCTCTGCGTAATTGCAGGTTTATCACTTGTGATTTCAAGCGCTCAAAAGCCTGATTCCCTCGATATCATGATTGGGCAAATGATCATGATTGGCATTGGGGATTTTGATGTTTTGAAAAAAACAGAGCCTGTATTCGATGAACTGAAACAAGGCTATGCTGGGGGGATTATCCTTTTTGAAAAAAATATTAACATTGCCTACCCCGAAACTTACCTCAAGGAAATCATAGATTATTCTCAGGAGCAATCGCCAATTCCCCTCTTTGTCAGCATTGATGAAGAAGGAGGGCTGGTCAACCGTTTAAAACCAAAATATGGGTTTCCCAAAACTGTAACAGCTCAATACCTTGGGGAAATTGATAATGCAGATTCCACCTCTTTTTACGCTTATCAAACCGCTTCAACGCTTTTTCGGTTGGGAATCAACCTCAACTTTGCCCCTTCTGTTGATGTAAACGTTAACCCGCAAAACCCAATAATAGGCAAGGTGGGCAGGTCGTTTTCTTCAGACCCAGCACAAGTGGCCAAACATGCCGCTGAGGTTATCAAAGCCCACGATAGCCTGGGTGTAGTGACGGCTTTGAAGCATTTTCCGGGACATGGGAGCTCAAAGAAAGACACACATCTGGGTATTGCTGATGTTTCCAGTACCTGGCAAATGAATGAAGTATTTCCCTATAAGATATTACTTGACTCAGGTCTGGTACGCATGATCATGACCGCACATATTGTAAATAGAATCGTAGAACCAGAAAAGCTTCCCGCCACCCTATCCAAGAGCGTGATTACCGGCATGTTGAGGGAATTCTTAAAATATGATGGAGTTGTTATTTCTGATGATATGCAAATGGGTGCGATAAGTAAAGAGTATGGGCTTGAGGAATCTCTTACAAGCGCCATCAACGCCGGAGTAGATATCGTCCTTTTCGCCGGCAATGTACCCGACTCTCAACTGGTTTCTGCCAGACAAGTTCACCAAATTATAAAAGAAAAAGTGTTGCTCGGTGAAATCCAAAAAAGCCGAATTGAGCAATCCTACACGCGAATTATGAAGTTGAAACGCTCAGTCGGCTTAAATCCTGAATAATTAGATTGTTATATTTAATATAGAATGACATCACTTTTAGCACTATCTTGGAAGCATGATTCAGTATAACCCAAAGACCTGGTTCTCACTCATCTTTGATGTGTATAGTCGCTACGTGATGCGGCTGTTATTTCCTTTGATTCTTTTCGTTGGCACCTTCACGGTATTGCTCGTTTTTTTAATAGTTGACGTTTTTCAATTTCATTATGGAGGCACTATCGCTTTTCACTCCATACTAGGGGTAATCCTGGGTTTGTTTCTTGTGCTACGAACCAATACCGCTTATGACCGCTGGTGGGAAGGAAGAAAACTTTGGGGACAGCTCGTGAATGACACTCGACACCTCGCTATTAAATTGACAAATTACATTCCTGTAGAAAATGTAGAAGAAAGGGCTTTTTTCAGAAGAATGATTCCCAATATCGTATTTGCCATGAAGGAACACCTGCGCGATAGCATCCTGGTGGGCGAAATGGATACCATAAACGATGATATCAAAAATGAAATCATAAAGAGCAAACACCGACCAAACTGCGTGAATAAAATATTATATCGCAGAATAATGAAGCTCCGCAAAGATGGCATCATAACTGATGAACAGCTTATCATACTGGATAAAGAAATCAAAGGTTTTACAGATATCATTGGGGCTTGTGAACGAATTAAGACGACACCCATCCCATACTCTTACAGTATGTTCATCAAAAAATTTCTCTTCATCTATAGCATCACTCTACCATTCAGTTTCATGTGGGAGTTTGGCTACTGGACAGCCCCGGTAGTAATGCTGGCTTTTTATTTTTTGGTGAGTGTGGAGCTCATTTCTGAAGAAATTGAAGACCCATTCGGTACTGATATAAATGACTTGCCGCTAAATGAAATTAGTTTGAAGATCAAAAGTAACGTCTCCGAGATTCTACATTGATCAAGATTTCAGCTCTGCAATGAGTATTTCCGAAACCGTTTCAAAAAACCGAGACACAATCTCCTTTTGATCCGGCTGATTCACAACCTGACTGGCCGCCAAAACAGCTCCTGTCCAGCTTTCCTCATGCCACTTTGCTCCGGAAGCCAGCTTTGGTAGATCCGTTGTTTTTACATGAGGCCATGTGTTCACGTAGAAATATGGTTCGTTCAGCTCCTCATCACCTGGAGACATGCCCAAAGAGACTGTAGAGTCTGTTTCTGGATCTCCTGTGTCTTTTACAATGATAGAAACAGCCAGATCAAAGTGGTGAGGCCAGATTTGTATTGTGAAATCTTCCAGCCCCATGCTTTTACAAACTTCTTTTAGCACCACATATGTGTTGTGATAGTATTTCGAAAGCTCCAGCACCATTTGTTGTTCTGCCGAAAAAACACTCGTCCCTTTCGAATCATAATCCGGAAGATCGTAAGGAAGGTTCATAGTCAGACCCGACGCATCCAACTCCAACTTTCCTATTTGTTCCTCTAGCCAAATCAGTAGTTGATTTTGGCTCTTACCCAAAAGTTGTATTTGAGATATTGTGTTGACTTTTTCGTCAACCAAATAAATATTAAAATCTAAAAAGCTAAAAGAGGCACGAAATGACCTAACCCCTGTAACCCAATGACCGGCCAAGCGAGTAAACCCGGGGACCCAAGCCAAGGTTGCGTTGGCATCATTCGGCACTTCGGGTAAAAATTTCCTGGCAACTGCACTCACGGGCTGCACAGCCTGATGAGCCTGCTCCTTCGCGAGGTTTAATTCTTCATTTGGAAATTCTAATGATTCAAAATGTCGCCAATCAATCTGCTGCATGTAATGTCAAAAAAAAGCCTCTTTATTCTAAGAGGCTGATTAAAAATTTTAGTTTTCGTATTTCTTAACGGCCTTTTTTAAGGCCTCCCTGTTGGAGGTTATGCCAGGGTCACTGAAAATCCTTGACGAAAGCGCTGAAATAACACTTCTTTTATAGCCCAGCTTCTCGGCTAGCTCTTCACAATACTTAATCTCACTTAAGTAAACCTGAGAGTCTATTTTCATCAGCTGAACGATGTTATACAAATACTCAAAGCGATCCTCCTGACTCATTGTAGACAAGGGAGGTAATGGTTCTGGGTTTTCAACCAAATCCATTATTTCTTCTTCTTTCAGACCATTGGCTTTACCTACCATCATGATCATCAGTTTTTCTTCTCCAGCAAACTCGCCATCAATATTGGCTAGTTGGATTAGGGCGCTTAATTGGGATCTTATACTCATCGGGTTTCGTTTTTCAGGCTTTTAATCTACAACAGTTTTTGAATATTCTGATTTATAATTCGAAGTTTTTGGTCTCACGCATGAGCCTCGCTCGATCGGCTGTGATACTCGGATCCGAATATATTCTGCTAGAAAGTGCTTTTACCACCTTCTTATCAAAGCCTAAATTTTGCGCTATGTTTTCACAGTATTTTATTTCACTCAAAAACACCTCACTATCAATTTTCATCAATTGTATGACGTTATAAAGAAAGTCGAATCTCTCGTCAAATGTCAAAGAACCAAAATCAATCTCTACAGAGCCTTTCTTCTGAATGTTCTCTTCCACAAGCTCATCAACCACCTCTTTTCCCAGGTTGTTAGCTACGGCAATACTGTAAATTTGAATTTTTTCCTCCTGGTCAAATGTCTGATCTGACATGGCCAATTGTATGAGAGCTCTGAGTTGGTTCTTGTGTTTTTCCATTAGTCTTAGGTTGTATTTACATTAAATATAAAAATTTGATCCGACTTGTCATCAATGCATATAACTTCCTGCATTAATATCAAACGTAGCTCCGGTCGAGTGATCAGCCATTCCACTGGCAATAAAGGTGATCAGAGGTGCCAAATCTTTTGGTTCGGTTAGCCTTTCAAGAGAAAGGTCTCCTTTGGTATGCTCCTCACCATATTTTTCCATAAACTCTTGCGCCATATCCGTTCTGACGAACCCCGGAGCAACAACAAAAGCCTTAACTCCTTCTTTTCCAAATGCTGCCGCGATTGATTTTGTGAGCGCCACAAGCCCCGCTTTGGAGGCTGCATAAGCCATATAATCGGCTTTTTCCCCTTTGAAAGCTGCACGGGAACTTATGTTTATAATTCGACCGGAAGATTTTCTTTTCAAGAAATGTTCTACTGCTTTTTTGCATAGCACAGCAGCCGAAGTAAGATTGACCTGTACTGTTTCATTCCAGGACTTAACCCAATCATCTTCACTAGTAAGAATTGGAGCCGGCAATGCCACTCCTGCATTGTTAATTAAAACTTCGAGGCTTCCCATTTCTAAAACTACTCGCTCAAATAACTTGCCCGCCTCATCTGGTTTTGATAAATCAGCTTGAAAAGCCTTAGACTCATTGCCCAAAACATGACACAAGTTTTCAGCTTCGCGAACATTCTTATTATAGTGCACTGCAATAGTAGCCCCTGCTTCCGCCAATTTGGTGGCCAAAGCCTTACCGATACCTCTACTTGCCCCCGTAACGAGAATATTTAAGCCCGAAAGATTAATATACATGCTTATTCAAAGGTTTAATGAATCTGAAAATTAGTGAAAGATGGACACAGTCAAACCACCAATTTCATGAATTAAAAGTATTTATAAAAGGCTATTATTGTATAGTGGGGCAGTTGTGCAAAAATGCGGTTCAATTAGTTTCTTGTAACTTGATACAAAAAGGCGCTAGAATTAGATAAAATTATTATCTTAGTCCCACCTCCAGCTAATAAAACAAGGTAATTTTCCACCAAAAAATCTAAAATGGGTATTGTAATCCCTCTAATTCTTATAAGCATTTGCTGTCTGGTAATTTGGCGCGCTGGGGACGGCTTCATGACAGCCTCCGAATACATTGGTAGAAACCTGTCTGACGGTGTAAGGGGTGCTACTATCAATGCTATAGCCAGTTCAATGCCCGAGGTGTTTACCTCGTTTTTCTTTCTATTTATTATGCAAGATGCTGAAGGTTTCTCTGGAGGCATAGGAACCACAGCAGGATCTGCCATTTTCAATAGTATGGTTATTCCTGCGGTTGTCATTTTGGCGGTTGTGGGAGCTGGGATTGTGAAGAACATCAAGGTTTCCAAAAAAGTGATGTACCGAGATGGTATTTCTCTTCTTATAGCAGAGTTGATCTTTATCATCCTAATAAGTGGAGCTAGCCTTGATTGGTATCATGGCTTTCTCCTGATGATGGTGTATGTTCTTTACATTGTTTACATGTTTTGGTCCATGGGTAAGACCGAGCGTGAGCACATGCTTGATGAAGAGACCCATTTGACTGAAGAAGATTTTGAAGATGACGAAAGAGGTCAAAAACCCTTTCTTCTCGGGTTGATCACTCTTGACCTGGAGCGGGTTTTCATAGGCAAAAATAAAATCACTCCTCCCAGGGCATGGAGCCTGCTTGTATCTGCCACTGTAGCTATAGCTATGGTCTGTTATCTGCTGGTTTTGGCTTGTGAGTGGATTGGTGAAGATACCTATCACGTTCCTTTTTTAGGAGAGTTTGAGGGGCTTGGCATTCCGGTTATGTTTGTGGCTCTAATCTTAGCCTCGGCAGCTTCTAGTTTCCCAGATACTATTATTTCAATTAAAGACGCACAAAATGGCAAGTATGATGATGCTATTTCAAATGCGCTAGGTAGCAACATATTTGACATTTGTTTTGCTCTTGGTTTTCCTCTTTTCATATTTACTCTCATGCACGGTCCAATACCAATGCCTCAGGAGATGGTTGACCTAAGTAGTGAGTTAAGATTCTTGTTGTGGTTGTTGACTGCTGCTGTTTTGGCCATATTTGTTTCAGGAAAGACAATGGGGAGAGGCAAAGGTATATTCCTTTTAGGGTTTTATCTCTTGTTTGTCCTATACGTAATTGGTAGGGGGTCTGGAAATGAAATCGCCGGAGCAATTGCTGACTGGCTCGTTTCTGTTGTCCGTTTCTTTAGCCTCAGCTAATCTAGATAAAGAAACAACCCTCCATCAGAGGCTTTCTCTACTTGATATGTTTTGAGAGGTTTGCATCCCGGTTTTGATGAGATTCCGGTTTGCAAGTCAAACCGGTAGTTGTGCCAGGAGCACGTCACCTCTTTATTTGCTGTGATATGGCCTTCGGTCAATGGGTAATCCATGTGAGGACAAGCATTGTCAAATGCATAAAATTCTGAACCCAACCTGGCGACAGCAATTTTTTTCCCCTTGATATCAAAACACCTAATGTTTTGCTTTTCAAAAACCGTATCAGTTTGAGCTTGAGAGTTTGTTAATAAAATTTTATTGCTTGGTGTTTCTTCGTTCATAATCTGGCTTTAAAGAAGCTAAAATTATTGTTAACTTAGCAGCAAAATTTAAGACTATGGAACTTACCAACCCTGCCGTAACCGACGGAGTAAATCTTTTTGTAAACATTGTGGTATTCCTTATCGCATTTGGTGCTGCCCTTTCTCTTGTCGATTTCAAAAAAGAGAATAGCAAAGACTAATACCCACTCCCGTTCATGGTTTCAAACCGCTCTTTCAAAACCCGCGCTGGTTATATTAGGGGGTAGAAAAACAAAAACCTTCGCTAGTGTATAACGAAGGCTGATTTCCTAATATTTATTAATTCCCTTTTAAGAGGCGCCTATCAAAGGCTCGTTTATTCAAACGTGATCCTTGGCGTGATCACTTACTTTTTCGTTTGGTAAAATGAAAGGACACACGATGGCCGAAACGAAAAGAACAAGAATTATGACTAGCATTATCATATTTAAAGCGTTTTAATTTTGTCCAAAGTTAATGTTATATCCTATTTAGGCACAAGTAATCTTCCATAATTTAAACTACCCCCTGAGCTATCATTGCGTCGGCAACTTTCACAAACCCTGCTATGTTCGCTCCTTTGACGTAATCAACATATTCGCTGCTTTCACGCCCGTAGTTTTCGCAGTTCTTGTGAATGCTTTTCATGATCATTTTCAATCGGTAATCAACCTCATCTCGTGTCCAGCTGAGCCTTTGGGCGTTCTGAGACATTTCAAGGCCTGAAGTAGCAACACCCCCTGCATTAGAAGCTTTTCCTGGGCTAAATAAAAGCTGGTTTTGTTTTATTAATACAATAGCCCCTTCTGTTGTTGGCATATTGGCTCCTTCAAAAACGCCTCTGCATCCATTTTCAATAAGCGATTTCATGTCACTTTCATCAAGTTCATTTTGTGTAGCACAGGGGTAAGCAAAGTCACATTTGACCTGCCAAGGCCTAGAGCCTTCATAATACTTTGCACTCTTAAATTTTTCAACGTACTCCTCAATTCTTCCTCTGCGATTGTTCTTCAGTTCTTTTATAAAATTGAGTTTTTCTTCATCAATTCCGTCCTTATCAAAGATTGTTCCTCCCGAATCAGAGGCCGTTACAGGCTTGGCGCCCAACTCCAATAGCTTTTCTATGGTGAATTGTGCAACATTACCACTCCCAGAAACCGCACAAACTTTGTCCTTGAGGCCATCATTGTGAGCTTCCAGCGCCTCATTGCTGAAATATACAACTCCATACCCTGTTGCTTCGGGACGGATAAGGCTCCCGCCAAACTCAAGCGACTTGCCGGTCAAAACCCCTGTGAATTCATTGCGTATCTTTTTATACTGGCCAAACAGGTAGCCAATTTCACGAGCTCCAACACCTATATCCCCGGCAGGAATGTCTGTATATCCGCCTATATGTTTAGACAGTTCTGTCATAAACGACTGACAAAAGCGCATTACTTCTGCATCAGATCGACCCTTTGGGTTAAAATTAGCCCCTCCTTTGCCTCCACCAAGAGGCAATGTGGTGAGACTGTTTTTGAATACTTGCTCAAAAGCCAAAAATTTCAAGATAGACAGGTTCACGGAAGGATGAAACCTCAAGCCACCTTTATAAGGCCCTATAGCTGAGTTCATTTGCACTCGAAACCCCCTATTGACATTAATTTCCCCATCGTCGCTCATCCATGGCACTCGAAACATGACTATACGCTCTGCTTCGCAAATTCTTTCCAGAATTTTCGCCTCTTGATATTTCCGGTGATCCTGGGTGAATGGGATGATGGTCTCGGCGACTTCCCGAACAGCCTGAATAAACTCTGGCTCGTGGGGATTTCTTTCACTTATTAGGTCTACAAAAGTTTTGACTTCCTTTGAATATGCCATTGGGGTTATGATCATGGTTACCCTAGAAAGTTAGGTTTTTTTTGTCTTAATGCATAATAGGTGCGATTGCGAAATAATGATTATAAAACCTTAGGCTAAACACTAAGTAACATTTCATCGTTATTATTGGCAGAACAAAACCACCAAATGTATGAATGCGCAAAATCTTGATTCGGAGATCATTACTAAGGTGAAGTCTCTTAACACAAACCAAAAAACAGACGTTTTGGACTATTTGGAAAACATTCCAAAACATATCCACAGCACCAAAATTTATCGCAGAAAGGCTTTGAAGCAAATTAGAGAAGCTCTTCAAGCAACTTAGTCGTGGTTCAAACCCTCATTGTTAATCTTCAGATAGGACGATAATTCTATCTTCATCTGACAAAGTGAAATTTTCACTCTTTTTAGGGTTTACATAAACTCCGTATCCTTTGTTTGCATTTTTGGATTCTTTAACGACACGATATCCAATAGCAACCTCATTTTTGCGGGCAGCAGATTCCAAAACAGTATAAAAATTGATTGGTTCACCAACCTTCACATATTCCCGAGCTGGCTTAATATAAATTTCAGAGCCATCAGCATCAAACAGGTCTTCAAAAACCCTCATCAAAAACTTGTTTTCAGAGACCTGACTCATCAATAGACTTATCAGTTTATCACTTACTATAAAGTCATCCGCACTTGTAATGTCAGCGAGTTGGCGATTTCTGATATCAAGCATTTCACTTACTATCTTATATTTATCACCGTTTCTTTCTGTGAAGTTTCTAAGGTGAAGAAGTGTAATAAGTGTTTGAGCATCTGCTTCCTGAATTGGGAAGTAGTTTTGGTAACACAGAAGAATAATATAGTCATAGTGACTCAAGTTCATCGACTCAAGTGTCTCCCTATCAGTAGTATCCATCACCTTAAATTCAAGGCTGATGTTTTCCATGTTTGACTCGATCTTGTTAATAACTTTTTCCGCATCCGGAAACTTCGAAACTACTCTTACTTTAGAGCCCTTTGGGACGTAGTTATCCAATTCTTTAATAATATACCGAGCTCTATTGTTCCAACCAACAATCAAAATTTCTTCACTCCGCGAAGGGTCAGGCTCGGTATAAATAATTTTTTCTTCTTCCAGGTCGTAAATATCTGAGGCATTAGGAATCAGCGTATCATCGTCCTCAGTAATACCAATTACTCTATCTCCTTCTTTGAAAATAGTATCCATTGGAGGGTTCACTTCTACAGATTCATCTGCATACTGAATGCCCATTATTGCAGAGTCTTCATATGAAAATAGTATCTCTCTGAAGGTTTTACCAACGAGAGACTTCTCCTCCATAAAGTAAATCTCATCTCCCCCAAAATCCATAAGTTCGATATAAACCACACTCAAACCAGACTGACGTGAGGTTTGCACCATAATTCTGGAAATGATTTCATCAGAAAGGATAAGCTCAACTTCGCCCTTGCCTACCATCTTGGCCACCTCAAAGTTTTTCTTATCCTCCATCTCCGCGGTTATGTGATAAGGATCTTCCCTTCGTTCCGGGTTTGTCACAATCGCAACAATCGTCTTGATTATCTGAGAGTCGGAGTTTTCATTGTCCTTATCCAAAATAATGATAGACTTAGTGTCGAAAGGATTGGCTATGTATAAATCGTGAACGTCGATAGGGTTTCCTGTACGGCAAATGACTTGGGTGTTGGCTGTGTCCCCTACCTTATCTCTTATCTCATCTTCCATATCCACCTTGTCCATATCGGCCAAAATCACGATGACTCCTCTTTTTTGGTTCTCATTGGCAATGACCAGCTCCGAAATGATTGTGAATATTTTTGAAGACCACCCAAGAATCAGCACGTGATCCTGCTCAATTACAAATGAACGACCTTTTCTTAGCTCGTCAATTTTGGTAAGAATACCGTTTGAAACCAAACCGATCAAAGTGGAAACCACAACAAGACCCAGGATGGTGACTAAAAACATAAAAAGCCGGAAGGGCCAGTTTTCTTCATGGTTCCCTACTACCCCTGGATCCAACACGTGTACAGCATTGACCCAGATAGATTCAAAAACATTGAAATTAGTGTCTGCATCTGGATGAAATCCAATGGCTAGAAGGATCAAAGCAAACACTACAATAAAGATCAAAGTGAAAATGCCCAAGCCCGAAATCATGGCTAATGTTCCCTTGGAAACGAAATTGTCAAATCTGTACTTGAGCTTGGTAATTAGAGGGAATTTGCTACTCATTAATGTGGTCTTATGTGACTCAAAAGGTACGCAAAACTAATCCAAATTCTAAATTAAGCAGGCATCTGCATCTTGTTCATTCTATTTCCTCAAACAATATTTACTTATTAGAGGCATATACTGTATTGGATGATGCCCTGTGTCTCTTAAATGACAGAGGATTGGTTCTTTTTTAGGTAAATTTCTGCTTAATCTGTTTTGATAATGATACTTCGTTTTGGTTCTGGGTTTGTGGTCTGTATTATTTTATTGTTTTTATTCGTTTCGTGTAACCCCACAACACTTGAATACAGCATCATCTATTCTACAGACGAGCCAATTGGCGAAATTACCAAGAGGTTAGAAACCGTACTAGAGCGCAATTTTAACGTCGACATTAAACTAACTATAGGTGAGGGTTCTGTTGCCAATATAGACAGTGTTGCCTCTGGCAAATTTGATTTTACAATTACCGAAAACCACGTTCCATATAGAGAAGGTGTGTCCTCCGTAATCGCCTTTTATCCGCAAATACTACATGTTTTTCACTCTGAAAGTTATCATCCAAAGAATTTCTTAGAGCTAGTCGAACACCATAAGGTATTCATTGGAGCAGAAGGCAGTGGGTCATACCGCTTCATGATGGATTTGTTTGAACTGTTTGAGGTAGATCCGAGCAACGTGCAAATAGAAGACAACCCTTTTGGCGAAGTTGATGTTTACGCAGGTTTCACTGATGTGCTTGAGCCTGATGCTTTGCTCGGGCTTTCCGGCTTCAAGCTATTTTCTTTCGACAATGTTGAGCAGTTGGGCAGAGGCTCAATAGTTGATGCCATCACGCTGAAGCACCCTCGAGTACGTCCTTATGTTATTCCACAAGGAA
The DNA here is from genome assembly GCA_039970095.1 of Cyclobacteriaceae bacterium. Classification (GTDB taxonomy): domain Bacteria; phylum Bacteroidota; class Bacteroidia; order Cytophagales; family Cyclobacteriaceae; genus JAMZMI01. Next base: position 5,814 of record JBDVMP010000040.1, on the reverse strand, counting down.
GCTATGGCTCCATTACAGATACTCCGGTGGTCACCGTTTGTTCAGACGCAGTTTTGGTTTGTAGAAGTGACATGCGGGACACACCAATTTATGACATGATCAAAACCATCTTTGAGGAAAAGCAGGCATTCAACGATATTAGTCCGCTCATCTTCAAAAGTCTATCCGAAAACTTTAACCGATCAAAGCTCAATTTTCCCTTACACGAAGGAGCAAGAATTTATCTTGATCGTGATGAGCCTGGCTTCTTTGAAAGATATGCTGAGCTATTCGGCGTGACTTTTTCACTTATTATCGCACTTGCCTCGGGAATTGTTTCTCTTTCAAGGTGGCAAAAGCAGAAAAAGAAAGATCGAGTAGATGTTTTTTACAAGGTTTTGATGGACATAAAGCAGGAGCTTCCTAATATTCAATCCAGCCATTTGACTCTACTAAAAATTAAAGAAATTAAGGATTCGCAAAACAAAGCATTCCAAATGCTAATAAATGAAGAGCTCATCGCTGATGAGAGTTTCAGAATATTGACCGAGCTTTCTTCGGAAACTATTGTAGAGGTTAAACAAAGGTTTCGCTTCCTCAAAAAGAAAGAAGCCCAAAAAACCCATTAATCGAATAATTCGGCAAAGTTCTTATCTGCAATTATCTTATTAATTTCCGGATCTCGCTCCCAGGCAGTTTTTCCATTGAAAAAGGCTTTAACCTCAAAAAATAGCAATTTCCCGTTTTGCAGTTTATAGTAGTTAAAATCTGGTCGTGCAAGTACTCCGTTGGTTAAGGCGATTGCACACCATCCGCCATACTCTGGAATATATTGATCTGGATTTTGTGTGAACTTCACTTTATTTATTTCACTATTAAACTGAAGGTTTAGACCATCGAATTTCAATGAATGTTCTGTTTTCCCTTTCAACACTTTTCCGTCATAATAGCTTGTTATATCATTGCCAAAAAAAGCTATTTCTTCGGACGAGCAAGAATATTTGCTTTGAGAATAGGTAAACGTGGTAATGAATAAAAAAATTGGTAAAATTCTATATGACATAAGTGTGACTATTTAATCATCTATACTGTTCGTTAGCCGAAGGGTTTTAAAATAATGAACTGACGTCATTAATATGACATATTAGCTCCTCCTTCCATTTTTTGAAAGCAAAAATGAGATTTACGGTATTTTCTCCAAATTTCGCTTAATTTAGAAAGACCGACGGTGATTAGATATGGACAATGATGTAAGAATTCTAGTAGCGGACGACCACACGCTATTCAGAAAAGGGATGGTAATGATGTTGAAAACATTTCCCGGAGTGAAGGAAGTGTGGGATGTTGAAGACGGACAAAAAGCTGTTGATTTTTTAAAAGAGAATCCGGTAGATATCATCTTACTGGATATCGATATGCCTGTGATGGATGGCAAAGATGCAGCACGAAAAATCCTTAACCGGTTTCCAGACGTTAGGATCATCATGGTTTCTATGCACGATTCACTTGCCACCATTTCTGAGTTGATCGAAATTGGTGTTCACAGCTACTTGCTCAAAAGCGCCAACCCCGAAGAAGTGCAAACGGCCATTCAATTCATCAAAAACAATGATTTTTATTATAATCAGATTGTCGCCAAGGCACTAAGAAATGTTACCGGGACCAATTCTTTTTCCGAGGAGAGGTCAGGTGTGACTAAACGAGAAGCTGAAATATTGAGGTTGATCTGTGAAGAACTCACCATGAAGGAGATCGGCGAGAAACTGTATATCAGCGAGAAAACCATTCATACACACAGGAAAAACCTGATGAAAAAGACGCAAGCGAAAAATGCTGTGGGTCTTGTGAAATACGCCATTCAGAACAACATTGTTTCTTTCGCGTAATACCCAAAAAGCGGTATTTTGTGAAGAACGGAAACACGTTATCTGCTTGTAAATAAGGCAGTTAAGATTGCTTCCCGTTTTCTTTTCCCTAATCGCCAATTATCAGAAATACTCGTCTTTTTAAATTTGAAGTACCAATTAAGTTTGGTAGCCTCTTAGGTTGATGGTTAAAAGAATGTGGCTGGCTTGAAAGAACATACTCACTATCTAATCAAGCCAGCCCATTCATTTTCTAATTTAGAAACTCATAAATACCAGCAACTCCTTGTCCTCCGCCTACACAAGCAGTGACCATACCATATTTATTTTTTCTTCTTCTCATTTCATTGAAAAGTGAAATACTAAGTTTTGCTCCTGTACATCCGAGTGGATGACCCAAGGCTATAGCTCCTCCATTCACATTAAGAACATCTGTGTTCAGTTCCAGCCCTTTTATGACCGCCAGAGATTGAGCGGCGAAAGCCTCATTCAATTCTATCAAATCGATATCTGACTGCTTAAGTCCAGCCTGTTTTAGCGCTCTGGGTACAGCCTCTACAGGGCCGATTCCCATGATGCGCGGGCTCACTCCGGCCGCACTGTAACTCACCATCCTGGCTATTGGCTCCAATTTGTGTTCTTTCACCATTTTCTCGGACATCACCATAACAAAAGCGGCACCATCCGATGTTGGAGATGAGTTTCCTGCGGTGACTTGTCCTCCTTGTTTGAAGGCGGGCCTTAGACCAGCTAGAGAGTCCATATTGGTATTAGGTCTCACACATTCATCGGTATCTACTGTATAAGATCTTTTCTTTCGCTTGTCTCCATCCATGAAAACCTCTTCCACTTCAACGGGAACAATTTCGTCTTTGAACTTTCCATCGGCAATAGCTTTGGCTGCTTTTTGGTGCGAGTTCATGGCAAACTCATTGGCCTGGTCTGCCGAAATATTATAATCCTTTGCTACTTCCTCGGCAGTAAGACCCATGCTCAAATAGTATTCTGGGTTGTTTTCAGCTATTTTCCAGTTGAGGGCTGTTTTGTAACCCAACATCGGAACCAGCGACATAGACTCTGTTCCTCCTGCAATAATGCAATCTGCCGTACCGGAATGAACCCGGGCACATGCGAGGTGAATGGCCTCCAGGCCAGAGCCACAATATCTATTGATAATCATACCCGGAACTTCCACGGGAAGCGAAAGCAAAGAAATCATTCTTCCCATTTGCATGCCTTGTTCTGCCTCGGGTATAGCATTCCCCACGATCAGGTCATCAACCCTTTTTGGGTCAAAGCCCTCTATTGAGTTCACTAAATGTTTAATTACGTCTGCCGCCAAATCATCGGGTCTGTAGAATCGAAAGCCGCCTTTTTTGGCTCTGCCCACTGCTGATCTATATCCAGCTACTATATATGCGTTCATTTTTTTCTCGTTTGTGTTTTAATAAATTCAGAAGAACTGCGATTAGTTTCTCAAAGGTTTTCCTTTGAATAAAATGCTTTGGATTCTTTCCAAAGTTTTTGGCTCACCGCAAAGGCTTAAAAACGCCTCTCTCTCCAGGTCTAACAAGTATTGTTCAGAAACTAGCGCTGGGGCAGTAAGCTCTCCTCCGTTCATCACCCAGGAGAGTTTTTGTGCGATTTTGGCATCATGTTCTGAAATATACGCTCCGTATTTCATGCCTGTAACTCCTGCTTCAAACATTGCCATTCCCGCTCTGCCTTGCACTTTGATGTCGTTTCTCATGACTGGCTGAGTATATCCCGCTCTTGCTATTTCGAGTACCCTGTTTTTCGCATCCGCCAAATGTCTGCTTCTGTTTAGCGTAATACGGTCAGAGTCTTTCATAATGTGCATACCTTTTGCCTCCTCAGCCGAAGTGGCCACTTTTGCCGTAGCAATATTCATGAAGTACTCTTGCAGGGTGTTGAACTCCGGATCATTTGGTCCATAACTATCAGAAGCTCGAAGCGTCATCTCTTTAGTTCCACCTCCTCCTGGGATCAGCCCAACTCCAACTTCAACCAGCCCGATGTAAGTTTCGGCATGCGCCTGAATGGCATCACAATGCAAGGAAAGCTCACAGCCACCACCAAGAGCCAGCCCTGCTGCAGCAGAAACAACCGGAACTGATGAAAACCTCGCACGCGTCATGGTCTGTTGAAACTGACGAATCATCAGGTCTATTTCGTCGTATTCCTGATCGACGGCAAACATGAACAACATGGCCAGGTTAGCTCCAGCAGAAAAATTCGAAGACTCGTTTCCAATCACCAGACCTTCATAATCCTTTTCGGCCATTTTGATAGCTGTATTGATTCCCTCTATGACTTCTGCTCCGATGGAATTCATTTTGGTGTGAAACTCCAGGTTGATGACACCATCACCGATATCGTAAATAGTTGCTCCGTCATTGGACCAAACAACTCCGTTTTCCTTGAAAGCATCCAAGAAAATGAAGCCGTCAGTTCCCGGAATCTGCTTGTATGATTTCGACGGTATATCGTAGTAATGTTTCTTGCCGCTTTTGTATTGATAAAAGTTTTCGTTTCCGGCAGCCAGCATTTCATCTACCCATGGAGCTGGAGCAAGGTTCATTTCCTTCATTTTAGCTACACAGGATTTTACCCCCATGGCATCCCATGTGGCAAACGGGCCCATTTCCCAACCGAAACCTGCAGCCACAGCCTGGTCTATTCTATAAAGTTCATCTGCTATTTCTGGAATGCGGAAAGTGCAGTACCTGAACAAGTCGAAGAAACTCTGTCTGTAAAAATCGCCTTCACGTCCTTCATGGTTAATGACAATTTGAAAACGTTTTTTAAGGTCTTCTTCATTTTTGGTTTTATCTAAAACATCAAGCTTTAGCTTGCTTTTAGACTCATATTCGAAGGTTTTGAGGTTGAGCTCGAGAATTTCTTTCTTGCCTCCTTCAACTACTTTTTTGTAGTATCCTTGTTTGGTTTTGTCTCCCCACCATTTGCGGTCATACAGCTCCTGAATAATCTTGGGCAGTTTAAACTGCTCACGAGATTCATCCTGTGGCAAGCCGTGATAAAGACCTTGAGCCACCTTTACCGCCGTATCCAAACCCACTACATCCATGGTGCGAAATGTCGCAGATTTCTGACGGCCAATTACTGGCCCGGTGAGTTTGTCAACTTCATTGACCGTAAGTCCCATTTTTTCAATGGTATGCATGCCGGACATGATCGCATATATCCCTACACGATTGGCAATGAAAGCCGGGGTGTCTTTACAAAGCACTGTTTCCTTGCCCAAAAATAAATCGCCATATTCTAAAAAGAAGTTCGTTACCTCCGGGTCTGTTTTTTGGGATGGAATCACCTCAAACAACCTCAAATATCTCGGAGGGTTGAAAAAGTGCGTTCCGCAAAAGTGTTTTTGAAAATCGTCACTTCTACCGTCAATCATCAGGTTGATAGGAATACCTGATGTGTTTGAGGTGATGAGGGTTCCTGTTGTTCTGTGTTTTTCGACCTTTTCGAAGAGCGATTTTTTTATTTCCAGATTTTCAACGATCGCCTCAATGATCCAGTCCATGTCTTTGATCTTAGTCAGATCATCGTCAAAGTTTCCGGTTTTGATCAAAGATGCTTTGGAAACATCATAAAGAGGGGCCGGTTTAGACTTGATGGCTGCCTGCAATGAGGCGTTCACAATTCTGTTTTTCACAGCCGGGTGATCCAGAGAAAGGCCCTTTTTCTGCTCCTCTTCAGTCAGTTCTTTGGGTGCAATGTCTAGCAGCAATACTTCCAGGCCTATATTGGCGAAGTGGCAAGCTATACGGGAGCCCATAATTCCTGAGCCAAGTACTGCTACTTTCCTAATTTTTCTTTTCATCTAATGATTCTTCTTTTGGGGTTTTACAATTAGAGTATCGTAGTTCTATTTTTTTGGAATGTCATATATAAACTCCTCAGCCAGCTGACTGAAAAGTGTTTT
>JBDVMP010000039.1:0-13549 GCA_039970095.1 Cyclobacteriaceae bacterium | reverse complement strand
AGGGCAGGTACTCTTCGCCATCTGCGGTCAGCACAGCATCTATATCATTGACCAGGGCTTTGGGGGCATTGATGCTTGCCGCTGGTCCATGCCACACCACCGCCAGCCTCAGGCTGCCCGTCTGCCCAAATGCCGGGAGGTTTATCGTATGTTCTTCTTTCTGTAAAATGTTTACACGACTAAACCAGGCTGAGTCCAGCAAGGTCAGGGCCTTTTTCAAATTAACAGCCCCGTACCCTGTTTTAAAGTCCGGCCCTTCAGCCCCTAAATCATCAGCCCCAGCAATGAGCGCTGCTTTCAGCAGGTCCGCCGACGGAACCGAATCATATAGGTGTTCATATAGCTCATAAAACAGAGCTGCCGCACCAGAGGTCAGTGCCGCTGCATCGGAGGTGCCACCATATCCGTAAGCGGCGAGTTCTGGTTTTATCCTGCCATCATAGGCCGGCCCCATGGAGTTGAGGTCGTTTACGTTCAGTGCTGAGTCGTAGGCATTGATGACCAGCACGTTTTTTGACTGCTTAAACGTACCCGTGAGGTTGGCAGCATTAAGGTCTGCATATGACCCAGTGTCGGGAGACTCAGTTCCAAAATTTCCCGCCGAGAATACATGAAGGTTTTGAGGGTGGGTATAAACACTCGCATCGTATGCCAGGGCCTCACTTCCGTAGTAGTTTTCTATTCCCACGCCGTATGAGTGATTTTGAATGTATATGCCGTTTGTCTCAAATACGGACTCATCATCGGGTAGGAGATTGTCAAACCCGGAGGAAGACAAAGTTGCATTAGGTGCTACGCCGTAGTTGGTCTGATCACTATTGCCTGCACCACCTATTATTGTAGCCATTTCTGTGGCATGAGGGCTTTCTTCGTCAAGCTCAAGGCCTATTTCCTGTACCCTGCCAGTCACATCCAGATCTGCGGCATCTATGCTTCTTTCCTTTACCGAAACATGGGCATTTTCTCCTTTCAACTCGGGACGCAAGTTTTGTGTAATTCTTACACGATTCAGAATAAAATTTGGTTTTTCTAAAAAGGCCTCTTCGCGTGGTTCACGGTGAAAGTCAATAAAAAGAACATGGCTGGAAGCAATTAGATCTGCGAGTGAAATATTGGTAGCGCTAATGATGATGGTATTTGAGCGCCTGTGCCGGGCCAAAACAGGCACGTTGGGATATTCGCTCACAAACGCATCTGTATCCTCGACCAACAAAGAGTATTTCTCGACGAACTTAGGTGCTGCTCTGGCAGTGTTTGATTCAAACTTAGGGGATAGTTTACCCTGCGAAAATGTCATCACCGACACGCCCAATACACCCACAATGATACCCAAAAGTCTGTATCGCATCGTGCAAATTTAACCAGATTACCTCTTGGTTACCCCAATATTAAATTTGGTAAAAGCTTAAATTTTGTTAAAAAAATTATGTCAAAATTTAAATTGCTTTCAAAAATCGCCTTTGTAGAATTTTCTATTGCATTCTTTATTTCAAACTACTACTTTCGGTTCCTGTCGCCCTAATCGACGGCATAAAATTTTGCTAACTAAACATTAAAGCTGAATGAAAAAAGTTAACTACTACGCGTCAATGCTACTAGCTGGTAGCATGTTTTATTTTGGTTGTGAGCAAGCTGGTGACACAGTTTCCACGACAGACGAAGTTCCTCAGGATGTCCTGACCAAACTGGTCGATCTTGGATTTGATATCGATGATCAAGCGCCGATCGTAACGGATGGTGGCTACATCGTAGAAGGTGACATCTTCCTGACGGATGCTGCCATCGCTCAAATGAAAGAAGGAAGAACGCTTCCTGTAGAAGAGCAGTATAGCACGGATAACCTTGTTTCTACCAATGGAAACAGAGTGATTACGATCTATGCGCCTGAAGAAAGCTCCGGAGGAGGAAAAGGCAAAAAGCCTAAAAGCGGTTATAGCCCTGCTATGATTGCGGGTCTCGACCTGGCTATTGCTCGATACAATTCTGAAAACCTGGAGATCTCTTTTCAAAGAGTAACGTCTTCTGGTGGAGCAGATATCGTCATGACTCGTCTCAACAAAAATCAAGAAAGACAAGGAATACTTGGCTCTGCCGGTTTCCCTACTTCAAATGGTGATCCTTACGGTGAAATCAAGATGAGCGGTGTACTTGAGTCTTCTTATGGCCTAAGCACTGCAGGTATCGCCACTATCATTGCCCATGAAATGGGTCACTGTGTTGGCATGAGACATACTGACTATTTTGACAGAAGCGTCTCTTGTGGCGGTGGTCTATCTAATGAAGGTGACGGTGGAGTTGGTGCAAACCACATACCGGGTACTCCTACAGGGGCTACTGCAAATGCAAAATCATGGATGCTAGCATGTACTGATGGAGGTGATCGTCCATTCAATAACGACGATAAAACAGCTCTCGACTATCTGTATTGATAAGATATTTCTTGTTGAATACCTTTTGAAAAGAGTCCCGCTTGGGACTCTTTTTTTATGTCTTCCTACTTCAGCGGCTCCACTTCTGGCCAGCTGTCTCCACGTTTGATGGAGAATAGTGTAGAGATATTGATGTCAAATCGCTTGGCGATGATCTTGTATCTCGTTTTCCGATTAGGGTCGTTGATCATTTTCTTGAGCAACGCTACCTTGGCTGCTGTCAGCTTGGTCTTTGGCTTGTGATTGGGATTGTAGTAATAGGCATTCTTGCGCTCACGCATCACATCGGCAAACGCCTCTTTGCTCAACCACTCCAGATTGTCAGCTCGGCAGTTCACGCGCTTTCTGTCCTTAAACACAAGCTTCTTGTATCCTTCAGGGTTGGGCACAAACAGCTCCGCTACAATCTTGTGAACATAAATCAACGTGTTCTTACCGTCCTTCTTCTTGGTGGGGATGGCATAATATCCCGCATTTTGGTAGCCCGATAGTAGTATAGGTTGATTAGGCTTGTTCGCTGGGTAGCTCACTACTCTGCCGTAATTAGAAACTTTGAAGGTTGATCTCAAATCCTCTCTGGAATATACCTTCCACTCCTCTCCGGGTTGATTCTGAAAGCCCTCCGGCCACAAATCCATATCATTCATGCTGCGAATTTATTCAAATCCTTCAAATTCGCTTTCATCAATATTCCATTGCACTTCTTTATCTGTTATTTTGCGCTTATGCACATCCAAAATCAATACCTAAAAGCTAAATTTCTACTAAAAGGAGCTGAGCTCTGCAACCTGATCAATAAAGAAACAGGGCAGGAATATATCTGGCAGGGCGACCCAACGCATTGGGCAAGACACACGCCCGTTCTTTTCCCGTTTGTAGGCAAGCTGAAGGATGACCAGTACTCGTACGAGGGCAAAACCTATTCTATGGGTCAGCATGGGTTTGCAAGAGATATGGACTTCACTGTTGAAAAGCGGGAAGAAGCTGCTGTTACGTTTTTGCTCAAATCAACAGCCACTACGCTTGAAAAGTATCCTTTCAGTTTTGAGTTGAGGCTCGAATATATCCTGGATGGGAAGTCGCTAATCACGCGCTATCATGTAAAAAATGCCGGGAGCGACGTGATGTACTTTTCTATTGGAGGGCATCCTGCTTTCAAATGTGCCATGACCCTGGCGGGTAAGCGATCCGACTATCACCTTTTGTTTAACAAAGAGGAAAACAGTGAAACCCATCTTTTGGAGGAGGGTGTTTTCAGCGGCAATACGGACGCCATGCTCAGTGGAGACACGCTGCACATTACCGACACCCTTTTTGACCGTGACGCTATTGTGTTCAAAGACCTCAAATCCACAAATGTGACACTCGTGTCTCAGGACCGCAAATGGTTCAAATTCCACTTTCAGGGCTTCCCTTATTTGGGGATTTGGTCTAAAAGCCAGCGGTCTCCATTCGTGTGCATCGAGCCGTGGTTTGGCCTGGCAGATAATGAGCACCACGATGGCGAACTAACTACCAAGGAAGGCATCCAAAAACTGGAAGCCGGAAAAACTTTCACTTGTGACTATAAGGTAGAGACCGTATAGATTAGATTTGGGGTTAGCCAGAGCACTTTTCTCAGTAAATGTGCGTTAGGCGCATGTAAAGCATTATCATGATCAACAAAATTTTAGTCGTCGTATTTTTTCTTTCCGGGTTTATTGCTCTGGCTCAGGACGGTGAAACCCTCGATGATCTTTTTGAAACCAAATATGAAACGCCGCTGACCATAGATCTGGAAAACGGGGTGGAAGAGGAGGAAACGGATGAGTATGCCAAGGATGAAGAAGAGAGCAGCAAGAAGAAAAAGAAAGTCAACCCCAAGATCTACTACGGCATCAAAACCAAGCGTGGGTTCGCCAAAACCGGATTTGGCAACCGAACTGTTGTTGAGCTCTTTTTCATGCTCAAAGACAAAGACTATGTAGATCCCGATCCTTATGCCAGAGATTTTTACTGGTATGATTTCAAAAAGAAAAAGATTGTGAACTCCACCCGGGTAAAAAAGGGATATGCCGGGGTTTTGCACGGACATTATACCAAAAAGCTCGGTGATCAGGTACTGGAAGAGGGGTACTTCTACAAAGGTGTCAAGCACGGCCGATGGGTGCGTTATAATCGGCACGACATCCTTCAGGACAAAGAAGTTTACTGGAAAGGATGGACACAGCAATCAAAGCTTTCCTATTATGATTTTAACAGATCGCAACTCAAAGAGGTGATCCCGATCCACTATGGAGAGCGTGAAGGGGAGTATTTTGCTTATCATGCCAATGGCAATCTGGCAGTGATTGGCCACTATAAATTTGATCAAAAAGTGGGGATCTGGAGGGAGTACTATCCAAATACCCGGGTGAAACGAGAAGTTAAATATCCGCTGGAGCCCTTCGATTTTGATTCTCCGCCGGTGATCATCAAAGAGTGGGACGAAGAAGGTCATATCATCTATGACCGAGGCAGGCATGAAGCCAGAAAGAACTAGTAGCTTTTTATAGACTGTTTGGCATAGGCCACCACTATTGCCGTAATGGCGAAAAGCAGTCCCGCTTCCCATCCTATAAAAATAACTCCAAGCGCAAACAACAGCGACCACCACAAGATGTGAAAGAGCGATCCCGCCAGATATTTGATGGAGATATGGAATACAGGATCCTTGAATATCCTCAAAAACCTGCTCAACAAAAGCATTGGTGGCAAATTGAAAACGGACAGAAAGGCAACCATCATTTTAGCGAAAAACCCAAGCTTCCTCGCCGGACGTACCTCAAACTCATCACTATCTCCCATGGCTTTTAGTTTTTCGAAAGGGAGGTTTTCATGCTTTGGCTGAAAGATGAAATCGCGCTTGGCTTCATAGTTTTCATCGTGCTCTGCCAGTATCATCGTGCTTTTCATGCCTTCTGTGAGGTCTTGTTTGAAAGCATTGTATGCCTTAGCCTGGTGCTCTTCGTATTGCTGTCTATAGTCGTCCGCATCTATAGCCTCTCCAAATTTTATCTTCACTTTGGCAAAGGGCCATCTATGCGAAAAGTAGTTGATCCCTGTAGGCATGATGTAGAGTTTCTGGTTGGGGTCCAGAGCTGCTCTGGCATCCAGAGCGAGTCTGGCTGTGCCTTTGGAAATAGGGCGCAGGTAATACTCTATACCATGGTTTCCTTCCGGAAAAATCAAAACACCTTTCCCTTTGGACAGTAAATCAAAGCAGGCATCAAAAACACCATCGTTTTGCGAAAGCGATTCCCTACCATCCCTGATTCGGTATATGGGCATCATGTGCAGGGACTTTAATATGGAAATGACCCAAGGTTTTTTGAAGATATCCGCTCGCGTAAGAAAGTGAACCGGCCGGCGTGAATTGACCCCTAAAATGAGCGCATCCATAAACGCTCCCTGATGATTGGGCGCAAAAATGATGGCCCCATCCCTGGGGATATTTTTAGTATCAATGAGATTAATTCCTCCGAAAAACAACCTCAAACCAAGCCAGGAGGTGTATTTCACAAATAGGTAAAAAGGGTGAACCATTAAGCCACAGCAACTTTATATTTCCAATAATAAGAGATTGTAAGGCCAGCGATAATGTGCCAGATGCCCCACCAGGCGGCAACTATAGCCATGCCTCCTAATCCCTCAAAAAACGCAAATATAAGGAGTAATCCGAGCCCGGAATTCTGAATTCCTGTCTCAATGGCAAGGGTACGTCTGTCGGCTTGCGGCAGGCCGAATAATCGGCCCATCTGGTAGCCGGAAAACAGGGCTAGCGCATTGTGCACAAACACTAGCAAAACAACCAGATAGATGTAATTGAGAAAGATATCCACGTTGGCCGAAAAGGCCATGATCACGATAGCGGCAAAAATCAAAATGGAGCTATAGTGCATATAGGGATGCAGCTTTTGGGCTGTGTTGGGGAAGCGATGACGCACAAGCATGCCCAGAACCAGCGGTATGGCCAGTATGGTTACGATCGTTTCAAAAACATCTCCGATGTTGAGGTTTACCGCTCTGAGCAGATTGGCTGTAGGCGCATAGGCGCTGGCCCAAAAAGATAAGTTGAAAGGCGTCATGAACACGGCTAAGACGCTGGAAACAGCTGTAAGGCTCACCGACAGGGCGATATTGCCTCTGGAGAGCGCCGAGAAGAAATTGGAAATATTGCCACCAGGGCAAGCAGCTACCATCATCATGCCGAGGGCAAAAGTAGGGTGGGGCTCCAAAATCCAAATGACGATAAAGGTAAGGGCTGGCAAAACCAAAAACTGCGACAAAAGGCCGGCAATGGTGCCAAATGGCTGTGTTAGGATGAGCTTGAAATCTGAAATGCTCAGCTGCATAGCCACACCAAACATGATGAAAGCCAGACTGATATTGAGAATGAAAATGTTCTCACTGCTGAAATTGAGGGTGATGTTGTCTATCGAATCCATGATTCCTTATGGAAAGATAAAGAAAATCGGTCTATGGTGCTACCAAACCAAAAGAGGAATCATACCCATAGCATGACTCCTCCTTTGTCTAATTCATGAGTTGTATGACAGTACGCCCTAACTCCCCTTTCTCACAATAATATTTCCGTTCATGTTTTTGAAGGTGTATTCGGACCCTCCTCCATTGATTTTGCCATAGACCCAGCTATTGATAGAGACCTCATACTGTCCGTTTTCTTTTTTCACATCGGTTTTGGATCGCTCCATGGCCATGTCAAAGTCTGTGTAAATATCACCTCGGTCAGATCGAAGCTTGGCAGTGGCTTTGGTGGAGGCAGGCAAAGTCACATCCACATCACCATTCAACGTCACGAAGGACATGGGCACGTCTGTTTTAATGGTTTTGAATGACACCACTATGTCGCCGTTTACCGTATTTGAAAGCACAGAACCTGAGATATTGTCCAGCTCTATGCCGCCATTCACGCCATTGATCTCCATGGTTCCATTCACGTTAGAAACGGTGATTTTGCCATGTACGGTGTGTAGCTCCAGGTCGGCATTCGACGGAACTTTAATGTCCAGGTTCATTCTACGCTTCCACGATTCTGTAGAGACCTCCACCTGATTGTTATTCTCTTCGGCACGAAGCTCAAGGGGATTTACCGTGATTTTTTTCATGCCCGCAGGGACTCTTCTTCTATCTTCTGAGTCGTCATCTATATCCACTTTTACATGAACGTCCCCGTGGTTGTGATCACATCCTCCACATTCATCGTCAGATGCATATCCGGTTGCCGTTGCTTTCACAATGACTTCTTTGCCAGAATACCCCGTCACTGAGATGTTTCCGTTCATATGGTTCAGTTCCAGGCTCATTCGTTTACCGGGACTAGTCAGTGGGATGGTCAATGTTTCGGAGGCATCCTCCTGAGCCAGTGCAGCCAGCGCAGCACATACTCCTATGGTTATGATTAATAGCTTTTTCATTATCGTATCCTTTTATAGTTTTTTCAAATAAATGTCTCCGTTCAGTGTCTCAAAGCTGAGCATGGGGCCGTTTTGGCCTATTTCAATGCCGCACGATTCCTCCAGTTTGTACACAGTTGAGTTACCGTCATGGCTTACTGTTTTCTGCATTTGTGGCTGGAGATGCCTGTAGTTAAAAGCACTATAAAGCTTGCCCTGCCAGGACCGGGCATTTACGGTGGCATTGAAAGCAGGGGCACAGTATAGGCTAATCGTGCCGTTGATAGTGGAGTATTCTCCGTCAGATTCCGGTACGGTCTGAAACCATACATCCACATCACCATTGATCGTGGTGGCTTTGGCAATGGATTTAGCTCCCTTGATGCTTACATCGCCATTGACGTTACTCGCAGAGATGGCGCCAGTCACGCCCGATATTTCCAGCCTTTCTGCATCTATTGTGCTCACGTTTATGTTGGCGTTTGCCGGCAGCTCCAGCATATAATCAAAGCTAAAATCGTAATTGCTTCCCTCCCTGCTTATCCACCTGCCATTCTTGTGACAGCCACTCCACTTGTCGCAGATAAAAGGAGCCGTGAGGTAAAATATGATGGAGTCATTGCGCCGAAGCACATTAAACTTCACTTCGCCCACTCCTTTTTCCAGATCTTTTTGATTCTTGGCAGAAATGGTCTGCTGCACCGTGTATGCAACCGTGGCGGCATTGCCTTCACTTACTTTTATGTCCCCAAAAATATTGTCCACAACTACCGTGAGGTTCTGCATCTTGCTCACATCCAGCGTGTCTTCATGGGTCTTTTTGTCCGTCCAGTCCTTACCAGAAAGAGTGAGCAGAACATAGGTTATCCATAGTATTTTCATTTCTAAATTTCTTTAAGTGTCTTAATTGTTGATTCGAGTTTAGACTTGACACTTTCTTCAACTTGTGCAGAGTCCAGCAAATGACTGAAAGACTCAACCGCGGATTTTTCCTGCAGGGCAATCATGGCATCCGCCAAAGCGACCTGCATCAGCGGAGATGTCTGCAGGCTAATAGACTTGATCAAACGTGCTCGCACATATTCATGCTTTGCATAATGCATCAGGGCATCCAGCGCAGCTAAGCGCACATTTACACTTGGGTCATTGTTTAACGTGGAGACCAATGACGCTGTGATTTTCTCATCTGCTTTTGGGATCTCACTCACCATGTTTACCGCCATAATACGATCCTGCGCCTGAGGCTTTTCTATCATCGAAAGCATGAGCATTTTCTTCATATCCTGAACCTCAGAGGCTAGTTCTTTCACCTCACCAGTCTGTTTGGGCAATAGAAAAAAACCAATGATTAAACCTACAATCAGAGCCGGCACTGCTGCTTGCCAATTGCTGGTCATCCAGTTTTGGATCATGACCAGAAAACCCGGCGATCTATGTGCATGTGCCGAACCATAGCCTTGCAGCATAGCCTCAAAGCGCTGATCCATGGCCTGAGAAGGTTCAGGGTTTTCCAGCATTTCCATCTTGCTCCATAATTCGCCGCTTTGCTCCAGCTCGATTTTCAGCTCAGCATTTTCGGAGAGGTATGCTTCCAACAGTGACAATTTCTCATCATCCAGATTTCCTTCCAGGTGATCTGCCCACCATCCAATGGCTATTTCATCAGTTATTTTCATGGCACTACATTTCCAGTTTGACCATCGAGTTTTTCATAATTTTCTTTCAGCGCTTTCATGGCACGGTGTACCCGCACCTTGACAGCACTCACGCTTATGTCCAGCACCTCCGCCACCTTTTCGTACTTCATTTTTTGAAACCTCGTTAGCTCTAGTAGCTCACGGTTCTCTGCCGACAATGAAGCCAAGGCACGATGAAGCATGTTCAATTCATCGGTTTTCTGCATAAAAACTTCCTGATTAGATTCTTCTTTGAGGTGACCTTCCCACTCCGTCATGTCTTGCTGAAGATGATAGCGCTGATTTTTACGCAAATCATCTTTGAATACATTTCTGGAAACATGAAAAACGAATGACTCAAAGCTCCCTTTTTCAGAATAGCTGTGTCTGTATTTGAGCATTCGCACAAATACATTTTGTACCAAATCCTCACTCAATGCGCCATCTCCTGACATCCTGTAAAAGAAGCCGTAGAGTCGGCGACTGTAACGCTTATATAAAAGGCCGAGCTTCTCCACATCGCCCGCTTTTACCTTCAGCATTATCGAATGATCATTCAGTGAATCCAATATCAAGTCTGTTTACATGAAGGGGAACTGACCCTTTTCTGAGAGGTTACAATTGTAGGTAAAAAACTTTCGAGCAATAATCGATTGTATGATACGATCATCTAACAATTCGCAATTTGGTTAGCTATATATCAATAGGTGTTGTGGTTTTTTGTTAAAACTTTAGCAAAATGGGCAATCAATTAAAATATTTGGCAACTATCGATAGATCACTAACTTACGCATTCACAACTATTCCAATAAAAAATGTCGTCTAAGAGTATTCCAATTTTGGTAAAAAATGATCCCTGGCTTTCACCATATACGGGTGAGATCAATGACAGGATCGCAAGGTTCGAAACTCGAAAAAAGGAAATAGAGAAGAAGTTTGGCAGCCTGCAAATATTCGCGGAGGCTTATAAACATTTCGGACTCAACTACAGCGCCAAGGACAAAGGCTGGTGGCACAGAGAGTGGGCTCCAAAGGCCCATGCACTTTTCCTTACGGGAGAGTTTAATAACTGGGACAAAAGCTCTCACCCACTGAAAAAAGACGAGAATGGCATTTGGGAGATTTTTATTCCCGGTAAAGACGCCATAGAACACAACAGCGCCTTCAAAATACATGTCGTTTCTGATAATGATGCAATAGACAGGATTCCCGCTTATGTCAAATACGCCACTCAGGATGAAGTGACTTATGATTTTACAGGCCGGGTTTGGAACCCGGAGAAGCCATATAAATGGAAAAACAAAAAATTCAAACCAGATGAGGCCTATAAAAAACCATATATCTATGAGTGCCACATTGGCATGGCGCAGGAAAAGGAGGGCATAGGCTCGTATCTGGAATTTGCTGATAAGGTTCTCCCAAAAATCAAAGAGCAAGGTTACAACACAATCCAACTGATGGCCATTCAGGAACACCCATATTATGGGTCTTTCGGATATCACGTAAGCAACTTTTTTGCTCCTTCGAGTCGCTTCGGAACGCCTTTCGAACTGAAGGCGCTTGTTGATAAGGCGCATGGTATGGGCATAGCTGTGATTATGGATATTGTGCACTCGCATGCGGTGAAAAATATTGCCGAAGGGCTCAATGAATTTGATGGATCAGACGATCAGTATTTCCACCCAGGAGGTCGGGGCAATCATGACCTGTGGGACTCTAAGCTTTTCAACTATGGAAAAGAGGAAGTGCTGCAATTCCTGCTTTCCAATGTCAAATATTGGATTGAGGAGTTTGGGTTTGATGGTTATAGATATGATGGAGTCACTTCCATGCTTTATTTCCACCATGGTGATATTTCTTTCGATCATTATGACAAGTATTTCAATGAATCGGACTGGGATGTGATCACCTATTGCCAGCTGGCCAATACCATCATCAAAGCAATTAAACCAAGTTCATTAGTAATAGCCGAAGATATGAGTGGCATGCCGGGGCTTTGCCGGCCGGTGAAAGAAGGTGGCCTTGGTTTTGACTTCAGGCTGGCTATGGGTATTCCGGATTATTGGATCAAATTGCTCAAGCACAAAACCGACGAGCAGTGGAATATCCACGAAATGTGGGGCACCCTCACCAACAGACGATACGGAGAGCGTACCATCGCATATGCAGAGTCTCATGATCAGGCCCTCGTTGGCGATAAGTCCATCGCTTTTTGGCTCATGGACAAGGAGATGTACACGCACATGAGTACCAGTACCGATAGCCTCATCATCGATAGGGGAATTGCGTTGCACAAACTTATCAGGCTATTCACACTTAGTGTTGGTGGAGAAGGCTGGCTCAATTTTATAGGAAACGAATTTGGGCATCCGGAATGGGTAGATTTCCCAAGAGAAGGCAATGGATGGAGCTACAAGTATGCACGCCGGCAATGGAACCTTCAGGAACATCCGGAACTGCGCTATCAACACCTCTATAACTTCGGCGCTGATATGGTGAAAATGGCCAATGAAAATGACATTGTAAGTGCCCTACCTGCGCAGCAACTCAACATGGATGAAACCAATCATACCATGATATATGAGCGTAACAACCTGATTTTTGCGATCAATTTTCACCCCAATAACTCCGTACCGGATTACAGGTTCAGAGTTCCCGAACAGGGCAAATACAAAATCATCCTCAACTCGGATAAATCCGAATATGGGGGTTTTGATCGCATAGATGATCAAATGTCTTACCCTACTGTCACGCTTTTCGGAGATCATTTTCTCAGCGTGTACTTGCCTAGCCGTGTGGGGCTTGTCTTGAAAAAGGTTTGACATGAAGCTATTCCCTGGATTGATACTCGCGGTGATGACGATGACGAGCTCGGCTCAGTCCTTCACCATGATGACTTATAACATCCGCTTGTCACTGGCGAGCGATGGCCCAAATGCTTGGGACAATCGAAAAGAAAATGTAGCTGGCCAAATCCTATTCTACGAACCGGATATTTTCGGAATTCAGGAAGGGCTTCCAGAGCAGGTAGATTACCTTGACTCAGCTCTTCAAGAATACAACTTCATTGGTGTGGGACGTGATGATGGCGCACGTAAAGGAGAATTCAGTGCCATCTATTTCAAAACTGATAGACTCAAACTACTGCAATCCGGTACTTTTTGGCTTTCGCCAACTCCTGACAAGCCATCCAAAGGTTGGGATGCGGCATACCCGAGGGTATGTACATATGGCCAGTTTCGTGACCAAGAATCAAAGGAGAAGTTTTGGGTTTTCAATACGCACTTTGACCATGTGGGAGACAAGGCGAGAAAAGAAGCAGCAAAGCTCATATTGAAAAAGATAGGTAGTCTGAATCATGAAGGCTTGCCCGTGATGCTCTCTGGTGATCTGAATCTAACACCGGATCAGGCCGCTATTCGGATGCTGGCCGCAGAAATGAAAGACTCACGCTCAGCTTCCAAAGCAGCTCCATTTGGTCCTATGGGCACGTGGAATGGCTTTGACTTCAGCTCACCTTTGGATAGACGTATCGACTATATTTTTGTGAGCATGGATGTGAAAGTGAATAAATACGCAGTTCTCACGGATTCCCGGGATCAAAAATTCTATTCGGATCATTTGCCGGTTTTTGTGGAGGTGGTATTTTGATGAATTGGCTTTTGTGCTGTCAGGTATTGTGTATTGTAGTTAAGACGTCAGGCAGAACCTAACAACATCAGGAAAGTCGGGTGGAAGTACCCGATCACAACTGGTTGGTGAAAACACTATCGGGGGCAAAAAAACGTCTCGCGCCGGAGTTGTCACCGACAGGTTGGGAGCTGCGTATGCTCTTAGGTGTTCTACCTTAAACAAGTTTATTACGCTGTTTTGTAGTGCTGTCAGGTGTTTCCACCTGACATGTGTTTTCAGGTTTAGGTGTTGTGTATTGTAGTTAAGACGTCAGGCAGAACCTAACGACATCAGGAAAGTCGGGTGGAAGTGCCCGATCAAAACTGGTTGGTGAAAG
>JBDVMP010000038.1:0-71279 GCA_039970095.1 Cyclobacteriaceae bacterium | reverse complement strand
GAACGCAGGGCCGTATGAGGACCTGGTGAAAGCTGCTGAGAAATGCACAGCAGGAGTGATTCACCCCGGTCTGCCGGCTGCCAATGAGGTGCAAGATGAAAAATTGATTGCCAGAGCTGAAAAGTTTAACTGAAAGTGTTGACCCAAAGAAAAAACACATTCAAACACGGGATACATCCTCCGGAGTATAAGGACGAAACCAATCATTTATCGATCAGGCAGTTTCCCTTTGCTCCGGTGATAATTCTTCCATTGTCGCAGCATATCGGCGCACCTTCGAAACCTGTAGTAAAAGAGGGGCAGGAAGTAGCCCGTGGGCAGCTGCTGGCTGAGGCCGGAGGATATGTTTCGGTACCACTTCACTCGCCTGTTTCAGGCACTGTTCGTGAAATCACCAATGTACCTACCGTCAGTGGTAAAATGTCTCAGGGAATTTACATCGAGCCGTTTCCTTCATCCGGTCAAGAGGTAATTGAGGGGGCATCTATTGATATTGAAACGGCCAGTCCGGAAGAAATTTTGGTAGGAATCCAAAACGCAGGAATTGTGGGGTTAGGAGGTGCCGCCTTTCCTACTCACGTCAAATCTAAAGTTCCCGATGATAAAACATGCGAGGTGCTGATGATCAACGGCATTGAGTGTGAGCCATTTCTTACCACAGATCACCGTGTCATGCTGGAGCAAGCCAATGATATTTTTATGGGTATCAAGTACATGCTCAAAGCTACGGGAGCACCACGGGCGATCATCGGCATAGAAGCCAATAAAGCGGATGCCGCTGAACATCTCAAAAAAATGAAACCGGTAGGCTGGCCAGTGGAGGTTAAAGTAGTTCCGGTAAAATATCCGCAAGGCTCAGAGAAGATGTTGATTACCTCCATTTTAGGTCGCGAGGTTCCTTCGGGAGGTTTGCCAATAGATGTTGGAGTAGTGGTAGTCAACGTGGCAACCACTGCTGAGATTGGTAGGCTTTTGCCACACGGCAGAGGCATCCAGGAGCGTGTGGTAACTATCACAGGGCCGGGAGTTAGGGAAAAGGGAAATTACCTTATTCCGATAGGTACCCCTTTGCGCTATGCGCTGGAGCAAGTGGGGGTAGATGAAAACATCAGTGAGGTTTATATGGGTGGCCCCATGATGGGAGTGGCCATCTCCAATCTGGATATTTCCATCACAAAAGGCACTTCGGGGATTGTGGTTTTCAGTAAAGAACATGTCCGAAGCGAACAACAGGTTTACCCTTGCATCAAGTGTGGAGCCTGCGTCGATGCTTGCCCACTTTCTCTCAACCCATCAAAGCTTGGGATTTTAGCCAAGTTCGAAGCTTACGATCGTATGGCGTCAGACTTTCATCTGATGGACTGCTTTGAGTGTGGATCTTGCTCGTTTGTTTGTCCATCACATATCCCACTGGTTCAGTATTTCAGGTTGTCAAAATCTATCGTGAGAAAGCGACAACTAGTAGCTAAAAAGTCAGCCTAAGATGTCGAATGTCACACTAAATATTAGCACATCACCACACCTGGTCAAAGGCACGAGTACTGATGATATCATGAAGCAGGTGGTTGTAGCACTCATGCCGGCTGCTTTATTTGCAGTTTACAATTTCGGCCTCAGCGGATTGCTCGTGATTGTGACGGCAGTAATCTCTTGTGTGCTTACAGAGCACGTTTTGTGCTACCTGTCAGGAAAGGAATCAACAATATCGGATTGGTCGGCGGTTATTACAGGTTTGTTGCTGGGATTGACCTTGCCGCCGATCTTTCCGGTTTGGATGGCTTTCTTCGGTGGAGTTATTGCCATATCACTCGGAAAATTTGTGTTTGGAGGGTTGGGATACAATGTTTTTAACCCAGCGTTGGTTGGTCGTGCGGTATTGCAGGCGGCATTTCCTGTGGCTATCACCACATGGTTTGCACCCATGCTTTCCGAACGATTCACGTCCATTCATCCTTCGGTGTTGGCCTTGCCATTCATGGAGCCAGTGGCAGATGGCATGTCTGGAGCTACTCCACTTTCGGCTTTCAAATTTGACCATGTCACAGCATCCAGTCAGGATCTTATGATGGGCTTCACGAGCGGTTCTGGTGGAGAAACCAGTGCATTGCTCATTTTGCTGGGCGGTTTGTATCTCATCATCCGAAATATGATGAATTGGAGGATTCCCGTTTCTATTCTCCTTACCGTCTTCATTTTTAGTGGTACTATGTATCTGATCAACCCGGAGATTTATCCTTCTCCTGTTTTTATGTTGTTTTCAGGTGGACTCATGTTAGGTGCGGTCTTTATGGCCACAGATATGGTGGCTTCACCAATCACTTCTCTTGGGGTGGTGATATATGGGGCTTTTATAGGGATCATGGTGGTGGTGATCAGGATATGGGGAGGACTACCGGAGGGAGTCATGTATGCCATTCTGTTGGCCAATGCGCTTTCTCCCCACATAGATAAAATGATTCAGCCTCGTATTTACGGTACGGCTAAAAACAATAAGAAATGAGTGAGCCGGCTACTATATCGAATCAAGGAACAAACAATTTGAAAATGCTCCAGGCTATGGTAGGTATTGGCGTTATATGTGCCCTGCTTATCGTGCTGACGTACGAAGGCACCCTGCCAAGAGTAGAAAGACTAAAAGAAGAAGCCTTACAAAAGGCCATCTTTCAGGTTATTCCGGGAGCTGAGAGAACAGAAACTTACATTTTAGAAAAAGGGCAACTCAAACGCTCTGATGCAAATGCGGAACTGATCCCAAGAATCTATGCAGGCTTTGATGCCTCGGATCAATTCGTTGGGTGGGCCATAGAAGCCGCCGGTCAGGGCTATGCCGATGTGATCAAGGTGCTTTACGGGTACGACCCGATTCGGGAAAGAGTTATTGGGTTTCAGGTGCTGGAAAGCAAAGAGACGCCTGGGCTTGGAGATAAGATTGAAAAGGATGAGAATTTCCTATACAACTTCAAAAATATGGATGCCGGCCTGACTGCAGACAAAAGCAAAAAAATCAACGCTATCGTCACTGTGAAAAGCGGTAACAAGCAAAGCGAATGGGAAGTGGACGGTATCACCGGAGCTACCATTTCGTCGAGGGCGATAGCAGCGATATTAGATAGTAGCACCGAGGAGTGGGGGCCTGTTTTGACCGGACAGTTGGATGTATTTTCAAAACAAGAAAACGATGAGTAGCGAATCAAATACAGGTATGAGTACCAATGATTTTGTGAAAGGTTTGTGGAAAGACAACCCCGTCTTTGTTCAGGTGCTTGGTATGTGCCCGGTACTGGCCGTGACCAATACCGCAGAAAATGCCCTGGCCATGGGACTTGCCACCACTTTCGTTTTGCTTATGTCTAATGTTTTGGTTTCACTGCTCAAAGATTTTATACCTAAAACCGTGCGGATCGCTACTTATATATTGATCATCGCCACGTTCGTCACCATTGTGGATTATGCCATTCAGGCGATCAGCGTAGAGCTGTACAAAAGCCTTGGTGCTTTCATCTCCCTGATCGTAGTAAACTGTCTGATTCTAAGCAGAGCAGAAGCTTTTGCTTCTAAAAATACTGTTGGTAAATCCATTTTGGATGCACTGGGAATGGGGCTTGGATTTGTTTTCGCTCTGGTCTGTCTGGGTGGTGTGAGAGAAATTTTAGGCAATGGTAGTTTTTTCAATGTAGTCCTTTTTCCTGATCAGTTTCAGGAGTGGATAGTGATGATACTGCCTGCTGGAGGCTTCTTCACGTTGGCCTTGTGGTTATTGGTTTTCAATCTGGCTAAACAACGAAAAGCATGAACAACGAATCGCTCATATACATCTTTATCAGCGCCAGTTTGGTCAACAACTTTGTGTTGGCCTACTTTCTGGGTATTTGCCCATTTTTAGGAGTTTCGGGCAAGATGGAGACTGCCACCAAAATGGGGGGAGCTGTCACTTTTGTGATGATCATCAGCTCGCTTTGTGCATATGGTATTCACGCTTTGCTCGTGGCAATCAACGCTGAGTTTTTGCAGCTGATCAGTTATATCGTGGTGATCGCCTCTACAGTTCAACTCGTGGAGATGTTCATCAAGAAAATGAGTCCGGCACTGTTCAAGGCACTGGGCATTTTCTTACCGCTGATTACTACCAACTGCGCAATTTTGGGTTTGGCTTTATTCCAAACCAACAAAGGATATGGACTGCTACAGAGCTTCGTGTATGCATTAGGAGCAGGAGCAGGATTTACACTGGCTCTGATACTCATGGCTGGCTTGAGAGAACAATTAGAATTTTCTGAAACACCCAATGCTGTCAAGGGAACAGTGATTACGCTATTTCTGGCGGGTATTCTCTCGCTCACCTTTATGGGTTTTTCAGGGTTAGGTAGCTAAATATTGAAAGTCCCCTCCTTGGAGCGGTCCGACGTTTCGGGGATTTAGGGGTGGGTAAGAGTTTATAGAACGAATGATTAATTAAATGACACAGGCACTCATAGCAATCGGCGGAATAGTAGGGATGATGCTCCTCTGGGTGGCTGTTCAGGCGCTTTGGAAAAAAGTGTTTGTAGATTATCTGACAGGAGAAGATGCCATGGGCGGACGTACAAAATGTGCAGGATGTGGTTGCAAAACAGCTTGTGTAAATAAGAAAAGTATCACCAGAGTGGGTGGAGAAGATTAATTAATAAAATTGGGTTTCCCATCGTCATATTGAGCTTGTAGCATTTGACGATCGGGCGAATCAACAAGGCTTAGATAAGCTGAACATGTAACATGGCAAAGATTTGAAACAACAGATTTAAATACCAATCGATATGGCACACTTAATAGATTACGATACCGACGTTCGCTTCGCCGCAGTGGTAAAGAGTTCTGAGCGGCTCACACCACCGGGAACGGACGAGATTAGAGAAATTAAACTTGAGGTACTTAGCAGTGATTTCAAGGTTAAAGTTGATCGCAGCTTTGGAGTTGTGGTAAAAGCGGAAGGTGAATTTGGCAATCAATTCCATCACAGACTATACAGTGTGGCTGATTTGCCTAATACAAAAAACGGCAAAACCATCATCACCATGCTGGTGAAACGCTGTTCGTATGTGGATGATTTTAGTGGAGAGAAATACGATGGGGTAGTTTCTAACTATCTCTGCGACAGACAGGCGGGAGATAAGCTTATCCTGACAGGGCCATATGATCTGCCGTTCAAAGTGCCCGAAGATATGAACGCCAACCTGATCCTCATCGGCTTGGGTACGGGTATTGCTCCGTTCAGGGCTTTTGTGAAGCATATTTACAAAAATGTGCCCGGATGGAAGGGTAATATTAGACTTTTTTATGGAGCCAAAAGTGGCTTGGAGTTGCTTTATATGAATGAAAAAAATGGTGACCTCAATCAGTATTATGATAGGGAAACATTTGCGGCATTTCATGCGCTCAGTCCACGGCCAGAGTGGGCCGACCCAATTGCACTGGATCAGGCGCTGGTAGATAGGTCTGATGAGTTGAAAAAGATGTTAAGCTTTTCAAATACCTACGTGTATGTGGCCGGATATGAAAATATCAGAAAAAAGCTTGATAAAGCATTTTCAGTGATTCTCGGCTCTGAAGGCAACTGGCAAGCACGTCAGGCGGAACTCATCGCAGGAAACAAATGGGCTGAAGTCATCTATTAAAAGTCCCCTCCTCGGAGGGGGTTGGGGGTGGGTTCTGTCGAAGCATAAGACAAATCGCAAAGAAAAATTCTTGAATGAGATTTCTGCCTGCGCAGGAATGACGCACGGAAAAAAGAAAATACTATGTCAATTCTCATAGCACTTGGAGCATTGGGTGGCCTCACCCTTTTATTAGCAATCATGCTGATGGTAGCCAATAAGAAACTCTATGTCTATGAAGACCCACGGATAGACAAAGTGGACGACATGCTACCTAAGGCCAACTGTGGGGCGTGTGGGTTTCCCGGATGCCGACCATTTGCAGAGGCGCTCGTTTCTGGAGAGGTACTGCCCGGAAAATGTACCGTAAGTTCTGAAAATGCCAGAGCCCACATTGCCAATTATTTGGGTGTTTCGCTTGGATCCGAAGAGAAGCGCGTAGCACGGCTGGCCTGTGCCGGAGGTACCAACGTAGCAAGAAACAAAGCGGCCTACAAAGGAGTGAAATCCTGCACGGCCGCTTCGCTGGTTTCAGGAGGAGGCAAAGGCTGCTTCTGGGGTTGTCTGGGTTACGGCGACTGTGAGATTGTTTGTGATTTTGATGCCATATCGATGAACGAACACTCACTGCCGGTAGTGGACCTGGACAAGTGCACCGCCTGTGGCGATTGCGTGGAGGTCTGCCCGAAAGACCTGTTTTCTCTGCAGCCGATCAGCCGACGACTTTGGGTTAATTGCAGAAGCCTGGAAGCTGGTGATAGCGTGCTAGACGACTGTGAGGTGGGCTGTACTGCATGCGCGAAATGTTCAGTTGATGCACCAGTCAATGTAATCGAGATGGTCAATAACCTGCCCGTGATCAACTATTCAGAAAATCACCAAATCCGCAAGCCAATAGAACGATGCGCCACGGGCGCTATCGTTTGGTTTGAAGAAGACGGCACGCCTTCGCGAGGAAAAGAAGCCAAAAAAATAGTCAGACAAGGTGAAAGGCAAATGGGGGTGAGTTAATCTTTGAGATGAGTCTTACTTTGTTATTTTTTTGAGGTTGTCCTGTTGATTTCTATGACAAAATCAGGTGCACATGACTGGGCATAATGCAATATGAAAAGATTTCCATTCCTTTTCTCGACGACAAAAATGCAGGCTTTGCAAGACTGAATTGA
Organism: Cyclobacteriaceae bacterium; assembly: GCA_039970095.1. GTDB lineage: Bacteria > Bacteroidota > Bacteroidia > Cytophagales > Cyclobacteriaceae > JAMZMI01. The sequence goes on along the minus strand of JBDVMP010000038.1, from coordinate 64,483 downwards.
AATACTCATCTCTGACAAAGACATCTATCCAATAAACTATAGCAAAGCTGACGAAGTAAAGACCCTCCTTGTTATGGAATTTGTACTTCCTGCTCACGCATCAAATATAACGTATTCAAGTAAAGCAAAAAGACTTTCGATATTGATTTCTCCTATCCTGGTGCACGAGATAAAAGCTCGCATTAGCTGAGGTGCACGAGCAAAATGCTTACGCCTGCTGAGGCTCTAGTTTCTTATTTGGACACAAGCGACACGCTTGCGCCAGCTGGGGAGTTGTTGAAATACAAAGAGATCTCGATGAGCAGGTTCTTTATCTTCATTGGGCCATTTATTATAACTTTGGATATGACGATGAAGAAGGTGAATATATTGGTGTAGATCTAATAAAGCAAGGTCTGATTGGAGAAAGAGGGTAGTAATAATATAGAGGTTAAAATGTTAAGATGAGCAAAAATGGATTTATCAAAATTTGCTTTAGAGGCTAGGAAATACCGATTCAAAGCCGAGGAGTTGCTCAGTTACGGTTATACACAGGAAGATTTGGCTTATTATAATTCTTTAAATGATTTGCCAGAGAATATATATCTGGAGATTGGTTCAGATAAGCTAGAGGACTCTCTACCATATTTAAAACTAGAGGTTTTTACTTTTCGATTTTTCTCGAAACTAAGGCAAGTGGGTGATTTTCTTATTTTCGGAGAGAATGAAGCAGATTCTATAGGATATAAATCCAATGGTGGATTTGTTTTTCAGATACTATATACAGATGTGGAGGATTATGTACTAGGGGATATTAATGAAATAACTCATCTCAAACCTATAGCATCTTCAGTGCAAGATTTTCTTAAAGCATTAGAGGTATGCTTAGAATATCAAAAAAGGATGATTCTGGAGAAGTTGAAAAGTAAAAAACGCGTGGATGAAATATCAAATCAAGCAGCTGCATTGGCGGGAGATAAGGAATATGCTTTTTTTTGGTCTAACCTGATTGATACGATCTAGTTGTTCAATTATCCTTCTGTCGCGCTTTTGCAAAGCGTGCCGACTTACGTTATTGTCCACTCTGATAGGATTCCGGTATTCTTTCGCTACGCTACATAAACAGGAATGACGAATGATTTATAGAGTCATGCCCTAATCCGAAGGCTAATGATAAGTGGGTTTGGACCCTAATGCATTATCCCCTTCTCTTTCAGATACTCATACTTCTCACCACAGTTCATACTGGTAAGATTCGAACTTGCATTGGATTTGCCACCATCTTTCTGTAATTCTTTTTGGTTGGCCGCCACGAATGCCTGAAAAAACGCTCCGGCTTCTTCACGGAAAATATCGATCACATGGCCATCTACTTCCTGATTGTGGGCATCATTGTCGGGGTATTTGGCTACCAGTGCCGTCAGTTCTTTTTCCAGTTGATCCAGATCGTCTATGTTTAATTCGCCATGGTTGAAGCGCGGCATGCCCAGCGTGTATTTAATCACATACTGAGCCGCATAGATATCCTCTGCTTCCAGCGCCGTTCCTTTTGTTTTTAGCTCATGGAGCATCGGTATGGCAAACGTCTGTGCAATAAACGAGCGCTCCGTACCATCAGCTTTTACAGCCTCATCATAAGCCATTTGCAATTTTTCTGTTCCCTTTTTGGGGTCTTTACCTTTGTGCTTATTTTGTTTGATCTTGTGTTTCAGCTCATGTTGCGCAGGCTTGATGAGCTCAGCGCTCGTGTTCCAGGTCGATAGAAACTCGTATGCCGGTTGCTTCACTTTGCTCTTGGCATGGTGATGCATGTGTTTTACTTTGTCAGAAAGCGTTTCCTGAGCTTGCGAGTTAATGGAAGCCAGAAGGAGGAATGCTCCCAAAAGCAGGTTTGGCGGGTGAAAAATCATTTTAAGGACGGTTTGAAGAAGTAAGTTATTTGATTTTCTTCCCAAAAGGAAGGTGTGAAATATTGTACATAGTCTCTGGAATGTATGGCCGAGAGCTTATGCGTAATTACCGCACTTCGGTTAGATTGCAACCAAATCAATATGAGTCAAACTACCTTCATACAAGAGCTTGCAGCCAGGGTCATCCGAGACAATGAGTCATTGGAAAATGTGACCTTGATTTTTCCCAACCGCAGAGCGGGGCTTTTTTTCAGAAAGGCTCTCGCCGATTTAATCCAGAAACCGATCTGGATGCCTGAGGTCATCAGTTTGGAGGATTTTGTGTTGAAAAATCAGCCCATGCGAAAGCAGGAAACGCTGGAGGGTGTATTTTCTTTGTTTGAGGTTTACAAAACTTTTCAGCCGGAGGAGGAGGCTTTTGACCACTTCTATTTCTGGGGAGAAATGATCCTGAAGGACTTCAATGAGATTGATCATTATTTGGTTGACCCAAAAAAGCTTTTCACCTCTATCAAAACGCAAAAGGAGCTTGACGAGGAGTTTTACTTTTTGGATGAGGAAGAACGGAAAATAATTCAGTCTTTCTGGGCGAGTTTCCTGCCCAAATCCACCAAAACACAGGATGCTTTTCTGGAAACATGGAAAATTCTGCTGCCAATTTATGAAAAGTACACGGAGACCCTTCTGAAAACAGGTCAGGCTTACACGGGATTGATTTATCGTCAGTTTGCAGAAAATCTGGATGCCTACATGGCGGATTATGAGCGCAAGATTTACTTTGCCGGGTTCAATGCGCTGACGTACACAGAGGAGAAGATTTTTAAGTTTTTCGTGCGGGAAAAGGAGGCGGAGATCGCCTGGGACCTGGACGACTATTATTTTAATAACAAGCGGCAAGAGGCGGGCTTTTTCTTTCGGCAGTATGCACGCGATGGAGTGTTGGAAAAAACTTTCCCCAAAGAACTTCACAAGAGGTTTGAGGACAAAACAACTAAGACCTTTCTGAAGACGGCTGTTTCGCTGGAGGTTGGTCAGACCAAGGCGTTGGCTGAGCAGCTTGAAGCGTTGGCGGCCAGGCCAGATTTCGTTCCCGAGAAAACCGTGATCGTACTTCCTCAGGAGAACATGCTGTTTCCGGTGCTTCATGCCCTGCCCGATGCTATTGATAAAATCAATATCACGATGGGTTTTCCGCTCAAGGATACGCCTGTTTATAGTTTGGTGGAGAGTTTGCTCATTCTTCAAAATCCACCACGCAAAAGTGAGATCAAGAAGACTATTTTTTACTACAAGCCTGTTCTGGACATACTAGAACACCCACTGGTGACGGGTATAGAGGAGGAAGCTTCGAAGAAGGTGATTGGGCAGATCAAACGGCGCAATCAGATCATTCTTTATGAGGATTCATTGGAGTTTAAGCATCCGTTGTTAAAGCTTATTTTCTCACAGCCTGCCAGCCCGCTTCAGTATTTGTTAGATGTCCTTCAGGAGCTGCATACATACTGGTCAGAAGCGGAACATGATTTGGAGCTATCGTTTATTGGCCGGTTTTATGAGCACATTCTCAGTTTGCAAGACATGCTGGGTCAGCGCACAGAAGAGCTGGGGGTTGATTTTTTGATCAAGCTTTTCAGAAAACTTTCGCGCAGCTTGAAAATCCCTTTTACCGGCGAGCCACTTCATGGCCTGCAGATCATGGGTATTCTGGAAACCCGAAACCTTGATTTTGACAATGTCTTCATTCTGAATATGAATGAAGATGCCTGGCCGGCCCCACCGAAGCGCGGGAGCTTTGTGCCGTACAACATCAGGAAAGCTTTTGAGTTGCCTGTTCAGGATCACCACGACGCGATCTATACTTACCTGTTTTATAGATTGCTGCAACGGGCGAGCTATGTTCATTTCTACTACAATACGGTTTCGGAGTTTAACCTCAACGGAGAGCTCAGCCGCCTTGTGCAGCAGCTTGAAGTAGAGTCTGGATTTGAAATCAAAAAACAGATCTTGTCAAACCCTGTAAAAGTACCTACACCTGAACCCATAGAAGTAAAGAAAACCCAGGAGGTGCTAGACAAGATGCGACGGTTTTTGGAAGGATATGAAGGTAGGGATGCTTCTCGCTTCACACCGTCTGCAATCAATGCTTATCTCGATTGCCGGTTGAGGTTTTACTTCAAGTACGTGGAAAAGCTATGGGAGCCGGAAGAGGTGCAGGAAGAAATGGACGCCATGGTTTTTGGTAATATTCTTCACAACACCATGGAGTTGCTTTACAAATCCTTTATCAAAAAAGAGAAGCGCGATATTATCAACCCTCAGGACTTTTTTTGGATCAAGGCTGGGGTCGATGGAGCACTGAAGCAGACGTTCATTGAACATTATGGTATCAAACACGAGAGGAATTTCAAGCCTGAGGGCCGCACGCTCATCGCCTGGGATATCTTGAGAAAGTTTATCAATAAGATTCTAACATTAGATGAGGGTTATGCGCCATTTCGGATTGTGGGTCTCGAGGCGAGCACCCGGGAAGGTTATAGTATAAGCTATCCCATAGAGGCAAATGGCGAAAAGGTGTCCGTTAAAGTAAAAGGAATCATTGACAGGATTGATTTCAAAGGAGGCAAGATCAGAATCATTGACTACAAAACAGGGCGGGACAGTCGTGAGTTCAAGTCCGTAGAGTCCCTCACGGACAGGGATGATAATGCTAGAAATAAAGCCGTTTTTCAGGTGATGTTTTACTCCTGGCTTTTCAGTCAAACCAATAATATGCAATGTGATGTAATAGAACCGGGTATTTTCAACAGCAGCGACCTTTTTAATGAGACTTTCGACTCTAGAATACAACTAAAAGTTCCCAGACAAGCGGCAGATCCTGTATCTGATTTCAGACAGTTCGAACATAAATTTGAAGAAGGTTTTAAAAGCCTACTCACAGAAATGTTTGATCAGACTCAGTCTTTTAGTCAAACGGAAGATGAAAAAAAGTGCGGGTATTGCCCTTATAAGGGGATTTGTCAAAAGTGAGTTTTCGAGCTTTTTTCAAACTTTGATTCAGGTTTATGTCTCTTTGGTTTCTGGTTCTGCAGAAGACCCGATTTTCGTTTATCCTAACCCATCAACTGATCTGATTTTTTTAGGAGGATTAATCTATGAAATTTACGACGTTGAGGTAATGGATTTATCAGGGAAAGTTTTACTTACCAAAGTATCTATTGACTTGCAATCCGCTGAATCGGAAATTAATCAAGTTCTTGAATTAGAAAGAAAAGGAATTTATTTTCTTAAGTTCTATAATCCGGGTTACTCAAAGGTTATTAGCCTTATTCGAAAATAATTCTGATTATTAAGACAGAAGCTATTGCACTACCAATCTCTCCATGCTTTTCTCTCCATCCTGTATGGTTTGGATTAGGTAAACTCCTTTTTCCAATTGTTCCATCTGGAGTTTTAGGTTTCGTATGCCTTCTTGTTTTTCGTAAGCGGATGTCAAGAATATTTGATTTCCGGATATGCTGTAGACAGCAATAGAAATTTCGGATTGTGAGTTAGTGTTGAAGTGAAATGATTGACCACTTCTATATGGATTAGGGCCAAATGTCACCTCATACTGACTGAATTTGGTTTCCTTCTGTACAACTACAATATTGCTGTACTCAAACTGCCCGTCATAGTCCACCTGCTTTAGTCTGTAGTAGAGCTTGTCCAATTTAAGTACATGGTTGTACTCATAATTTTGAATGTCAGTAGTAGAGCCATTTCCTTCGGCAAATCCGATTTTTTCAAATTCCACTCCGTTTTCTGAGCATTGAATTTCGAAACCTTCGTTGTTTATTTCAGAGCCAGTAACCCAGGATAGCTTCACATTGCTATCGTCTAGTAGCTTCGCTTCGAAACTAATTAGATCAACAGGAAGCGCTTCACATCCGGAACCACAGCAACCGTCACTGCACGTATCACCATCTTCAGAAACGAATTTACCGTTAGGGTCATTGATATCTCCACCTACATTGGCCGCTCCTCCCGATTTCACAAGTATATCAGCATTGTCCGGAGAGTTGTCAAGGTCTCCATCAATAAGCAAACCCCCACCATCATTTACAGTGATGTCACCACCCTTGCCATTATCAAAGTCATCACCTACTTCCAAAACACTATCATCCCCTATTGAGATATCACCATTGTCATCGCTGTTATTAAAATCTCGGCCTACAGTCATTGAACCACCTCCGGTATTTCCAATATCAAGGGTTCCATTTTTTCCATTTGTGAAATCATCTACCACATCTACCGACCCTCCATTGCTGATGGTTAAGTCACCATTGTCTTTACTATTATCAAAGCTACCACCTACATCCATGTCAGAGTCGTCCATCAGGAAATCACTGTTTTTACCATTGATAAAATCCTCTCCGACAGATACACCGCTTCCGTTTGAGGCCAGTAAGTCAGCACCGTCTTTGCTGTTGTCAAATTCTCCATCTACTGACAAGTCACTATCATTGACCGTAACAACAGAGTTTTTTCCGTTTTTGAAATCTCCTGCGGCCGTGACAGAAGACCCGTTTGACATTGTGAGATCTGCATTGTCTTTGTCATTGTCAAAATCTCCGGAGAGGGCAATAGAACTGTTATCCAGTGATGTTTGCGCATTTTTGCCGCTTTCGAAATTGACAGCAGTTATGGAAGACCCGTTGGTCATAGTGAGGTCCGCATTATCTTTAGAGTTGTCAAAATCACCATTCAGCACCATGGAAGCATTATCCATAGCTATTTGAGAATTTTTACCGCCTTTGAAATTAGTGGCTGTGATACCCGCTCCATTTTGAAAGGTGACGTCTGAGTTATCCTCACTGTTATCAAAATCGTTGGTAATGTTCATGGTCACACCATCAATGTCAATTACCCCATTTTTCTTATTCTCAAACTTGTCTTGAATTACTATGGTGCCTCCACCATTTATTGCTGCGGTGTTGTTACTGTTTTCGGCATTGATAAGCTTTCCAGTGATAGTTAGTGTTACTCCTGAGTTTACGGTAAGAACGCCCTCGTCTATAGTGAGGTCACCTGTTACTGTGCAATTGGAAGTCGCTGTAAATGTGGTAGTTATTGTTCCTGACGGACATTGAGCAAGTGCCCAAATAGAAAGTGTGCTGAGAACAATGGCGAAGGAGTACTTCATTAGAATAATTATATTATTTCAATTTATGATGCAAACTTAACTGGTTGAACGGAGCATTGCTTCCGTGAGCCAGGTTTTTAGTTGAATGAGCCTTTTTAGAAGATGAACGAGGCACTTGAGGCGGCTACTGGATGTCGCGAATGTCTATTTCTATTTTTTAGAATTTTTGCTTGAGTAATTTGATGTGGCATCATTTTTAATTTTTTCTCGTTTTGTTTTGATATTTTTAATAATCCTTTTGATACTGAGTGAAGTGTTTAACAGTCAAGTGGATTTGATAAAATTTTCGAATTATGAACTTAACTAACAATTCATGTCCATAAAAGTCGCAATCCGGCACTATACCAGGTATTCATATGATAGACATATTGAGCTTGGACCGCAGGTGATTAGGTTAAGACCTGCGCCTCACTCCAGAACGTTTATCAAAGGCTATTCGCTTAAGATTAAGCCCGATAATCATTTTATCAACTGGCAGCAAGACCCTTTTGGGAATTATTTGGCCAGAATAGTCTTTCCTGAAAAGGTAGATCACTTTGAAGTGGACGTGGAGGTGATTGCCGATATGGTGGTCATAAACCCGTTTGATTTCTTTATTGAGGAGTATGCTGAAAAATTCCCGTTCAAGTACGAGGAAAATCTCAACAAGCAACTGGCTCCATACCTTGAAGTTACCGAAAACCATCCTTCGCTGGCGAGCATGGTCAAAAAAGCCGAAGCATTGGCTTCTAAGGATATCAAGACTGTTGATTTGTTGGTTGCAATCAACCAGCTCATTTATGACACTCTGAATTATAATATCAGGATGGAGCCGGGTGTGCAGTCATGTGCCGAGACATTGCGACTTGGGTCAGGGTCATGTCGAGATTTTTCATGGCTACTGGTTCAGGTGTTGCGGCATTTGGGCTTAGCTGCTCGTTTTACATCAGGGTATTTGATTCAGTTGAAGTCAGATGAAAAATCACTTGATGGTCCTTCAGGTCCAGAGGAGGACTTTACCGATTTGCACGCATGGACGGAGGTCTATGTGCCGGGTGCAGGATGGATAGGGCTTGACCCAACTTCAGGCTTGTTTGCTGGAGAGGGGCACATTCCTTTGGCATGTACTCCGGATCCTCAAAGCGCTGCTCCGATATCAGGAATGGCAGAGCCGGCCAAAACAGATTTTAATTTTAAGAACATTGTTACGCGGATAGAAGAAACTCCACGAGTAACAAAGCCATATTCTGAGGAGCAGTGGAATGAAATTCGCTCTGTAGGTGACGCAGTGGAAGCTGACTTACAGGCAAACGACGTGAGATTGACCATGGGTGGGGAGCCAACTTTTGTTTCCATCGATAATCAGGATGGAGCAGAGTGGAATACGGCTGCCGATGGCGAACACAAGCGGCAGCTTGCCAATACCCTTTTTCATAAGATGAAAGATGAATTTGGCAAAGGTGCGCTGATGCAATATGGGCAAGGTAAGTGGTATCCCGGCGAGCCTCTCCCGCGCTGGAAACTGGCGTGTTATTGGAGGCTGGATAAGCTCCCCATTTGGAAAAATGACAAGCTCCTCGCAGACCTGTCCAAGGACTATAAATTTACGCAGAAGCATGCTGATAAATTCATGTCGGAGTTGGTTTCCGAACTCAACATCGATTCTGATAATATATCTCCAGCCTACGAAGACCCGTTTTATTTTGTGTGGGAAGAAAGCAAGGTGCCAGTCAATGTAGATCCGCTGAAGCTCGACTTGAAGTCGTCCTTGGAGAGGCAGAAGCTGGCTCAGTTACTGAACGACGGATTGGACAAGCCTGTGGGTTTTGCAGTGCCAATAGGCTGGGACGATAAAGCAGCCAATTGGCAAAGTTGCAAGTGGTCGTTTCGCAGAAATGATTTGTTTATGGTTCCGGGCAATTCTCCTGCTGGGTTACGCCTTCCACTGGATTCTATCCAATATTTTGATCCCAAAAAAGAAGAGATTAAACCGGAGAGAGATCCGTTTTATGATGATGGCGAGTTGCCTCATCCTGATGACCTGATCTCCGTTGCTGAATCCACAAAAGGCTTCAACAATAGCAAAAAGATATTCAAGACATGCCTCATTGTGGAGCCTCGGGAGGGGAAACTGTTTGTTTTCTTGCCTCCTGTTCAATATTTCGAACATTACCTCGATTTGGTTTCAGCCGTAGAGAGAGTTGCCGAAAAACTTGAAATGCCAGTGCTGATAGAGGGCTATGACCCGCCATCGGACAATCGTGTTCAAAAATTTATGATCACTCCTGACCCTGGTGTGATTGAAGTGAATATACATCCAGCCAAAACCTGGGATGAGCTTCAGCACAACTACAAAGTGCTATTTGAAAAGGCCAAAGAGTCTCGGTTGATTTCAGAGAAATTTGATTTGGATGGAAAACATACCGGAACAGGTGGGGGAAATCACGTTACGCTGGGAGGTGTGAAACCAGCAGACAGCCCATTGCTACGAAGGCCAGACGTGCTTAGGAGCTTTATTACATATTGGCAACATCACCCTTCTCTGTCTTACTTGTTTTCTACCCAGTTTATTGGCCCCACCAGTCAGGCTCCTCGCGTGGATGAGGGGCGTGATGATATGCTCTATGAGTTGGAGTTGGCTTTCCAACAGGTTCCTGATGGAAAAGAAGATGAGTTGCCGTATTGGTTGGTAGACCGGCTTTTTAGAAATCTTCTGGTCGATATTACCGGAAACACCCACAGAGCTGAATTTTGCATTGATAAACTGTATTCTCCCGATTCTACGAGTGGAAGGTTAGGGATACTGGAGTTTAGAGGCTTTGATATGCCACCACATTACCGCATGAGTATGGTGCAGATGCTGCTGATTAGAGCTTTGCTGAGTTGGTTTTGGAAGAATCCTTACAACCACAAGCTTGTGAGGTGGGGAACAGCCTTGCACGATCGATTCCTGCTGCCGCACTATACCTATAAAGACTTGAGCGAAGTGGTCAATGATCTGCGGAATGCTGGCTATGGTTTTGATATTTCATGGTTCGACCCATTCTTTAGTTTTCGTTTTCCATTTCTCGGTGAGCTTCAGGTCGATGATATCCATATGGAAATCAAAATGGCCATAGAGCCATGGCATGTGTTAGGTGAAGAAATTTCGAGTTCAGGAACGGCACGATTTGTAGATTCCTCACTAGAGCGGTTGCAAATCAAGGTTTCAGGGCTGACAGATTCCAGATATCATCTGCTGTGCAATGGTATTAGAATTCCGCTCAAGAGCACGGGTGTTCAGGGTGAATATGTAACAGGAGTCCGGTATAGAGCCTGGCAGCCTCCATCTGCGCTTCACCCGACTTTGGGGGTAGATACGCCGCTTACCTTTGACTTGTTTGACACCTGGACCAAAAAGTCCATTGCAGCATGTCAATATCATGTAATGCACCCGGGAGGTAGAAATTACGACACTTTTCCTGTCAATAGTTATGAAGCTGAGTCGCGCCGAATTTCGCGTTTTTTCGATTTTGGACATTCTATCAACCTGGTTGAGCCGACTGTGCCTCAAAACCAATCTGCCGGCAGGTTTGTTACCAAAGTCAATATTCTGACCAATTATGAGGCTACTGGAGAAACTGTAAATCCAGATTTTCCTCATACTATGGATTTGAGACGATACAAGCGACCACAATAGCAGTTATATTCGTGGCTAAATTGATCAATTGATACCCCATGATTGAATCCTATCTGGTAGATAAGAAGTCTAATAATGCGCCATTTCTGGATGAATTGGCTACTTCTGAAGGGAAAGTCACCCCGCAGTGGGAGAGACTCGCCCGTTTTTACACTGGATTAGGTCCTGAAAAAATGGCTCAATATCATGAAGATGTCAGCCGCCAGCTCAGGGAAAATGGAGTAACCTACAATGTGTACGGCGATCCTGAGGGGATGAACCGCCCGTGGAATCTCGATCCCGTTCCCATGGTTTTTAGTGGGGAAGACTGGAGTGAAATAGAAAGAGGATTGCAGCAGCGAGCCCACCTGCTCAATTATATTCTGTCTGATATTTACGGCAGCCGAAAGTTGATAAAAGACGGACTGATTCCATTTGAATTGATATATAATCACAACGGATTTTTGCGTCAGATGGATAAGGTCAAATTGGATGGGGATCAAAACCTTATCCAATATTCAGCCGATCTGGCACGTGGGCCAAATGGTAAAATGTGGGTGCTACACGACAGGACTGATGCTCCATCTGGGGCAGGTTATGCTTTTGAAAACAGAGCAGCCATGACACGCGTTTTTCCTGATGTGATCAGAGAGAATCATGTGCGAAAAATTTCGTCCTACTTTCAGACACTCAAAAACACACTCGTCAACCTTTCGTCAAGAAACTACGAGAACCCGCGGATTGTGATGTTGTCACCCGGCCCTACAAATGAGACCTATTTCGAGCATGCCTATATTTCTTCTTTTATGGGTTTTACGCTCGCTTTGGGCGATGACCTGACGGTAAGCGATGGTTATGTTTGGTTGAAAACCCTTAAGGGATTGGAAAAAGTTGACGTCATCATACGCAGAGTGGACGATGTGTTTTGCGACCCCCTCGAATTCAGAAGTGACTCGCATCTGGGTGTTGTAGGGTTGATGGAGGCGGTACGTCAGAAAAAAGTTACCGTCATCAACCCGCTGGGTTGTAGGATTCTTGAAAACCCCGGTCTGATGGCCTTTCTGCCACGCATATGCCGGGAGGTCATGGGTGAAGAATTGATTTTGCCTTCTGTAGCCACATGGTGGTGTGGTCAGGAAAAGGAAAAAAACCGCGTTATCGATAATATTGATAACCTGATTATAAGAAAGATATATAGGGGCGATGTGGATGCTTCTGTCTTTGGTGGCGATCTTTCTCAGCAAGAGAAGTATAACCTGATAGCCGAAATCAAAAGATCACCGTACATGTATGTGGGGCAGGAGGTAGTGAATTTTTCAACTACTCCTTCGTGGATAGATCAAAAACTTGAAGCGAGAAACGCAGTTTTTAGAAGCTACGTTGTTGCGGATACTGAGAATAACGGATATGCGGTGATGCCCGGTGGACTTTCGAGAAGCTCGGCGCAAAAAGGAGTGTTTATCGTTTCTAACCAATCTGGAGGAATCAGCAAAGACACGTGGGTGTTGGGTAATTCTACTGATGCCATTGTAGGTCAGAGAGACTTGGATCAGCACATAAAAGCCCAATCAATGAGTAAGCCGGTTTTGCCTAGCAGGACAGGCGAGCACCTTTTTTGGATGGGACGATACATGGAGCGTGCTGTCACATCTGTAAGATTGATGCGAATGGCACTCATGACATACACTGAAGCCGATGCGGATATTCATACAAGTGACGATCCCATTTTATCAACTTTGCTGAAGAGCCTTACCAAATTGACCGGGGCATTACCTGGGTTCAATAAAAACCAGACCTTGAGAAATCCCGAAGGCGAACTGTTCTCTTTGGCAACAGATGAGAAGCGAGCAGGCACTTTGGCGCATTCTTTAACAGCATTTTTGAACAATGGATTTGCCGTTCGCGATAGGTTGAGTTTGGATACCTGGCGAATTTTGGATAGTGTGTCAGAGGAACTTTCCAGCATGAAAAACCACCGCAATGATTTGATGTGGGTTTATCACTCTCTGGACAACCTGGTAGTGAAATTGATGGCTTTCTACGGTCTCAATATAGACAATATGACCCGTGAGTCTACCTGGCATTTGTTGAATGTTGGGCGCTTTATTGAGTCAGCGATCAACAATTGTTCGATGCTGGATTCTATGCTCACAAAATCATTTTCCAGAGAAGTAGATAGATCACTTTTGGAAGATATACTGAGGTGCAATGAGAGCCTCGTTACCTATCGTTATCGTTATCGTTCTAATCTGGAATTGTCCGGGGTGCTGAATTTATTGATGCTTGATGAAGAAAATCCTCGTTCGATCATTTATCAGGTATTCAGGATAGAGAAGCACCTAAAAGGGCTGCCTGAGCAGATGGAAGGGGAAGGTTTTAGTCAAGCTCAAAAGAAACTGCTCGAGATCATCACAAAAATCCGACTTGTCGATGTAGATGAACTCACCAGGCTCAATGAGTCGAAGATGGTGCACGATGAGCTTAGATCATTTCTTGTTGAAATAAAAGAGTTGCTTTTTCAAGCTTCCGATCAGGTGTTCGAAAAATATTTCAATCATACCGGCAGTAGATATAGTGTTATCCAAACCTCCATTCTTCCAGAAATATGAGGTATAGGGTCGTACATATCACAGATTACATATATGCCTCTGCAGCTTCGCTGTGCCACAATATGATGTTTCAGGTACCGAAGGATTTGCCATTTCAGAAGGTTGGCAACTATTCGTACAAGATAGAGCCAGAGCCGAGCTATATCGTGGATAGAGAAGATTTTTTTGAAAACAAGTACCTGTATTTCTCTATTGAGCGTGCGCACAAAAATCTGAAAGTGACCTCAGAAAGTGAGATTGAAATCCAGTCGCCAGACTGGATGAATGTGGATCCGTCACAAACACAACCTTGGGAAGAAGTGGTCTCGTGGCTTCAAAGTACAGATGCACTCAACGACATCAGGCAGTTTTATCTGGAGTCGAACCATGTTCGATTTGTTGACGGTATCGAGGAATATACTCTGGAGTCTTTTATGCCTGGACGTCCTATTATGGAGGCGGCAATGGAGCTAAACTCGCGCATCAATCGTGATTTTAAGTTCACTCCCGGATTTACCGATATCAGCACACCTGTTTCTACTGTTTTCAAAACAAAAAAAGGGGTGTGTCAGGATTTTGCTCATTTCCAGTTGGCCTGCCTCAGGTCTATCGGCCTGGCAGCAAGATATGTTAGTGGGTATATTGAGACACTTCCACCACCGGGCAAACCCAAATTGGTAGGGGCTGATGCTTCGCATGCCTGGGTGGCGCTTTATATTCCGGGCATGGACTGGGTGGAATTTGATGCCACCAATAACCTGCTTGTTGGCGATAAGCACATTCGAGTGGCAGTAGGTCGCGATTTCAAGGATGTGACACCTCTCAAAGGCATTGTTTACAGCGTAGGCAAGCAGAAGATGGAAGTAAGCGTGGACGTGAGAGATATGGACGCTGATTATGCTTAATCGCGCTTGCTGTCATATATCAATATCCGATCCCAGTTGGTCTTATGTTTGTTCAAAAAAGCTACATGCGCGGGATGATCAAGGTAAGTTTTGAGGTCTTCCTGGTTTTCAAACGTCATGGTCAGAAAAACGGAATATGAATTGTCCACCACGTCACGTGGGGTCATAGCAGGTGTGCCAACGAAATAGGTTTTTACTTCGTCAATTTCTTCAAGAAATTCTGTGCTTTCGGCGATCAACACGCCCAGATCTGCTTCGTTATCAGCCCAGATCAATACCGTGTGCATGAGTTCTTCGTCTAGTTCTTTTTGAGCACCCCCTCTGGTTTGGCAACATGAAAATCCTATAAAGGAAACGGCCAATAGCAGCATCGATCTATTAATTAGCTTCTTGACTTTCATATATCTTTTGGTGTTTTTCCAGATCAGCGATGATCTCTTTTCTGAGCTCAATGAGTTTTTGTACTTCAGGTTTACGTCTTCGAAAAGTCAGGTTTATTCTCCATCGAGCAAACAGGTGATCGCCCAACCGGCGATACCAGGTTGAAAATTGCCCTAAAAGATAAAGCGAAACAAAGGCGATCATACCGACCCACCACTGATATATCACTCCGAGCGTAATTGAGATGCCGAGGAACCAGAAAAGAAAAATGAGTGTGCCTATGGCAAAAGATACCGTAGCGCTAAAAGCTGGGTTTATGGGTTTTGCATGTTCTGAGTTTTTAATCAAGCGGGGATGATACTTTATCCTATAGAGAGTTCTGGTTAGCAGAAACGGGAGCAAATTACCGCAGAGACCAATCAGGAAGACAGGCAAAAATAGCAGCAACTCTATTACTTTGAGAGGGTTGAGTCTGCGCTTTTTAGAGTCCAGCAGGTGATGGTTGATCTTGAGTTCTTTTATTTTTTCAAAATAGGTGTCAATCTTTTCTTTGACCTGTTTTACCTCTTTGGGGGCCGTTTCCTGAAAGTGCATGACAGCATCAATCATTTTCTTTTTGACAGAAAAGTCCCTCTCAGGATCGCGGGCGTTCAGTCGAAGGTTGTGGCTGAATACCTCACTTATATTCGAAATCAGCGGGTTTAATTCGTAATTATCAATATGAAAAATTTCATTTCTCAAACCCTCCTCCAAAACTTCGGACATCTCCTTTATGGCCTCCTGGGATTTGTTTTCAAAAGGCAACTTTTCAGGGTCTAACGGCGGCCCAATTTTCACAGTGATGTCACTCCTGAAGCGATGTGCATCTTCATAATTGAGTCCAATCGGGATGACATGAACATGTTTTTCCGGGTTGATTTTGTGAAATCCTGTCAGGATTCTTATCGTGCCCGTTTTGAAGCTCCTCAGTCTGTGCTCGGTGACACTGCTCCCTTCCGGAAAGATCAAAATAGACCCGTTCTTTTCCAGGGTTTTGTAGCACTCGGAGAACATTTCCGTGTTATCTACTTTCTTATCTTCCTTTGGTCGATAGACCGGAATCATGTTAAACTCATGCTTGAGCAACCAGTTTTTGAAACCTTTGCCAAAAAACTCGGCTCCAGCAATAAAGTGAATCCGTTTTCTGAAAATGACCGAAACCACAAGTGGGTCAATCAATGCGCTGGGGTGATTGGAAATAAAAATAGCCGGACTGTTCGGGGGAATGTTGTCAAACCCTACCACATGGATTTTCCTGAAAAAACCCCTCAGTGCTAAATGTATGATGGACTTGGTGAGGTGATATACCATTGCTTGAGTGATTCGAGGAGAATTTAATAATAATTATGAAAGTGACATTGCCTAATCCTATTTGAGCTTTATTTCTGATTATCTTTCTTGGCATAAAATTGAATCATGACCACAAACGAAAACAATACTACTCAGCTAAAAAAGACTTTAGGGCCACTCATGCTATGGGGGCTTGGTGTGGGGTATGTGATTTCGGGAATGTACTTCGGTTGGAATCTGGGACTGGCTGAGGGAGGGACTCTGGGGTTGGCCATTGCTACATTTTTTATCATTATCATGTACGTTACTTTCACCTTTAGCTACACCGAGATGGCCTGTGCCATACCAAAAGCCGGAGGTGCATTTGATTATGCAGACAGGGCATTAGGGAAAAAACTAGGCTTTCTCGCTGGCATGGCCCAAAATGTGGAGTTCATATTTGCTCCACCGGCAATAGCTGCTGCCATCGGTGCTTATTTCAACATCTTTTTTCCAGCTATAGATACACTTTACATAGCGATTTTCGCTTATTTGATTTTTACCACATTGAATATTGTCGGCGTAAGAGCGGCGGCCATGTTCGAGTTGGTGATCACGGTGTTGGCTGTATTAGAGCTACTCATTTTCGCTGGAGTATGTCTGCCAAACGTGGAGATGAGCAACCTCAAAATGAACGCCCTGCCAAATGGGTTTCAGGGAGCCTTTGCTGCCATCCCATTTGCGATTTGGTTTTTTCTTGCTATCGAAGGAGTGGCCAATGTGGCCGAGGAGGCTAGAAACCCGCAGAAGAGTATACTCATTGGTTTTGGCTCAGCCATAATGACTCTCGTGGTTTTGTGCTTACTCACATTTGTGTCTGCCGTGGGAGTAGATGGATGGGAGTCTGTAGTTTACCCTCCGGGCAGTACCGAACCTTCCGATTCACCACTTCCACTGGCCCTTGCCAAAATTGTTGGCGACAGTCACATACTTTATCATCTGCTCATTACAGTCGGGCTTTTTGGGTTGGTTGCTTCCTTTCATGGAATTATCCTGGCCGCAGGCCGTTCTACTTTTGAGTTTGGCAGAGTAGGATATATACCTAAAGCTTTTGGAAGAGTGCACCCCAAAACTCAAACTCCGGCCAATGCTTTGATCATCAATATGTTTATTGGTATTGTGGCGCTCCTTACGGGGAAAACTGGCGAAATTATCACGATAGCTTGTTTTGGAGCACTTACGCTTTATATCGTTTCCATGATTTCATTTTTTGCATTGCGCAAAAATGAGCCGAACCTGGAGCGGCCTTTTCGTGTGCCTGCATACCCACTTTTTCCGTCACTGGCATTGGGTATCGCCGTTGTTGCTCTATTAGCTATGACCTGGTACAATGTTAAGTTGGCGTTAATTTATGCAGCCATATTGTTGGGCTCATACTTATGGTTTCTATTTACTGGTAAAAAGGGTTAATTTGATCTTATGTCAACAGAACGGATCATACAGCAAATAAAAGATAGTGCACACAACAAGGTGAAAGTAGCCGTCACTGACATTGATGGCGTACTTCGTGGAAAAATTATGCTAAAGGAGAAATTCCTCTCGGCAGCTGAATCTGGTTTTGGCTTCTGTGATGTGCTATTTGGCTGGGATGTAGCCGATCAGTCATACGACAATGCTGACGTGACGGGCTGGCACACGGGATACCCGGATGCAGAAGCACGTATAGATTTGGCAACATTCCGACGAGTGCCATGGGATGAAGACATCCCTTTTTTTCTTGGAGACTTCAGTCAAAATAAAACCAAGGGTCTGATTTGTCCTCGTGCGCTTTTGAAAAATATTGCGAAACAGGCCATTGAAGCAGGTTTTGAGCCTCTTTTTTCACAGGAATTCGAATGGTTCAATTTTGAAGAAACTCCAGAATCTTTCGCTGATAAAAACTTCGTTAACCCAAAGCCACTGTCGCCTGGCATGTTTGGTTACTCCATGTTGCGAAGCTCGGAGAATTCGGAATTTTTCAATGATCTTTTTGATTTGCTCGAGCAGTTTGGTGTTCCGCTTGAGGGGCTACATACCGAAACAGGCCCTGGGGTATATGAAGCTGCCATTAGATATTCAGATATTTTGCTTGCCGCGGATAGAGCTACATTGTTCAAAACTGGAGTCAAGGAGATTGCTTACAAGCATGGGCTTATGGCCAGTTTTATGGCCAAGCCGAGTCAGGAACTGCCCGGCTGCAGTGGTCACGTCCACCAAAGTCTTTGGAAAGATGATAAAAACGCATTTTACGATGCAAAAGATCCGGACGGTATGAGTGCGACCATGCGAAGCTATATGGCCGGTCAGTTGGTTTGTATGCCTTACATCTTGCCGATGCTGGCACCAACGATCAATAGTTACAAAAGGTTGGTAGAAGGTGCATGGGCTCCTACGACCATCACCTGGGGAATAGACAACCGAACCACGGCGCTTCGAGCATTGCCGGATTCTGATAAATCTACCCGGCTGGAGACAAGAGTAGTAGGTTCGGATGTGAACCCGTATCTGGCCATGTCCGCATGTCTGGCAGCCGGGCTTTATGGTATTGAAAAGGGCTTGGATTTGGATGTTGAAAAGACAGTGGGCAATGGTTATAGAGATGAGCAGAACGGAACTTTGCCGGTCAACCTCAGGGCTTCCACAGCTCAGATGAAAGGCTCGGAAATTGCTTATGAGCTATTTGGAGAAGACTTTGTAAATCATTTTGTGAAAACAAGAGAGTGGGAGTGCCGTCAGTTTGATAAGGCCGTTACCAATTGGGAAATGAAACGATATTTTGAAATCATATAACTGATAAAGTTTTGGATGGGGCGAGATTCAACTTCAATTTTCCTACACCAATTAGGTTTGGAGCAGGAGTCATAGACGAGTTGCCTGGTCATATTCTGGCCGCAGGTTTAACTCATCCGCTTTTGGTTACTGACCCATTGGTAGCTCAGCTAGACTTTTTCAAAGAAATAACCAGTGATTTAAAAAATAAAGGCCTTGCCGTAGATGTTTATTCTGAAATACACAAAAATCCAGTAGAGTCAGACGTGCTATCGGGTGGCGACTTTTATCATGAGTCTAAGTGTGATTGCATCATCGGGATAGGCGGAGGAGTGGCGCTCGATGTGGCGCGCGCGATAGCTTTGCGTATCAATCACGCCAGAGATTTATTTGACTATGATGATCTTATTGGCGGAGATAGATATGTAACAGAGGAAATTCCTTATTTCGTTACGGTACCCACTACCGCTGGGACAGGAAGCGAGGTGGGACGGAGCGCCATAATCTCAGAAGATGAATCTAAAAAGAAGCGAATACTGTTTTCGCCTAAGCTTTTGGCTCGTCAGGTTTTCGCCGACCCGGAACTCACCATGGATCTGCCTCCATTTGTAACAGCTGCCACCGGAATGGATGCTCTAACGCATAATATGGAAGCCTATCTAGCCAAAAACTATCACCCCATGTGTGAGGGCATAGCGCTGGAAGGCATGGCCTTACTGGCCAATGCAATAGAAAAGGCAACACATAAACCGGATCTGCAGTCTCGATCAGACATGCTTTTGGGGTCCATGATGGGCGGAGTGGCCTTCCAAAAAGGGCTTGGAATCGTGCACAGCTTGGCACACCCGCTTTCATCTTTGCTTGACACCCATCACGGATTGGCCAACGCGACCAATCTACCCTACGGCATGGAGTTTAACTACGGAGGTCAAGAAAGGAAATTTGATCGTATGGCTGAGTTTTTAGGTGTGGTTGACAATGATGGTGAAAGGGTGGTAGATTTTTTGTTTGAACTAAACGAAAGGCTAGCAATGCCGATTAAACTATCAGAAATTGGTGTCGAGGAACTTCATGTTGAGGAACTATCACAGTTGGCATTAGCAGACTTTTGTCACCCAAATAACCCCAAGCCCGTTTCGCAGCACGACTTCAAAACTATTTATCAAAAAGCTTTATAAATGCTAAAGATTGGCGTCTCGGCTTGCTTTGTGTACCCTGACTCTGAAAGGCCTGTTTTTGGCCCGAAGACCCTCGCTTATATGGAGCAGGATATGGCTCAATACCTCACGAGAGTAGGGGTTGTTCCCATTTTAATACCCAATTTGGAAGACGCACTTTTAAAGGAGTTTATTGATAATATGGATGGTTTTGTTTTTCAAGGCGGAACAGACCTTTCGCCGGCTAGTTATGGCGAGGAGCCAATTGGCAGATGGATGGGAGATCCTCAGAGAGACGAATATGAGCTCAGGTTGATGGCAATGGCGATGAAAACGGGCAAACCTATTCTTGGCATCTGTAGGGGTATGCAGCTTATGAACGTATACTTTGGCGGAAGCCTTTATCAGGACACCTCTACTCAACGAGAGGGAGCAATCACTCACAGAAATGCGGATTTGTACGATGCTCTGAGTCATGAGATTCGGTTTACATCGGGTAAAATTTTGG
This sequence comes from Cyclobacteriaceae bacterium, assembly GCA_039970095.1. Taxonomy (GTDB): domain Bacteria; phylum Bacteroidota; class Bacteroidia; order Cytophagales; family Cyclobacteriaceae; genus JAMZMI01. The sequence goes on along the minus strand of JBDVMP010000038.1, from coordinate 44,120 downwards.
AGAAAATTTACCAGGGGAGTGCTTCCAGCCGGGTCAATAGCGTGCATCATCAATCCATAAAAAGTTTGGGACCAAATCTGGAGATATTGGCCGAGTGCCCGGAGGATAATGTGATTGAGGCGATTGGTTATACCAAGGCACCAGCGGGTTGGATAATGGGTGTGCAGTGGCACCCTGAGTTTTATGAGAGATTGAAAGAAGAAATTGTTGATTCCTCAAAGCTCTACGATTGTTTTCTTGGTCAGGTCAAACTTTTAAAATCAGAATCATGAAATCGATAGAAAAGTCGCACATATGAATGTCATAAATCCTGCAACCGAAGAAGTAATAGCCACGCTGGAGGAAGATTCAACTGTAAGTATTTTAGAGAAGCTCGCAAAGCTAAGACAAGGGCAGAAGCAATGGCAAAAACTTGCAGTAGCCGATAGACTCGAGACCATTCAGAATTTCGGGAAGCTGGTGAAAGAAAATGTAGAAGAACTGTCCTCAATATTAACATCAGAGGTAGGTAAGCCCGTCAAGCAATCTCGTGGTGAGGTTCTTGGGTCGTTGAATAGAATCACCCATCTGGTTGCGAATGCTGAAAAATGGTTGAGTGAAGAACTGATAGCTGAAGGGGCTACCACAGAGAAAATCAAATACGAGCCCCTTGGAGTCATTGCCAATATTTCGGCATGGAATTTCCCTTACAATGTTGGCTACAATGTCTTTTTGTATGCATTGGTTGCAGGCAATGCCGTGCTTTACAAACCATCAGAATATGCTTGTTTGACGGGGCTTAAGTTTAAGGAGTTGCTAACCAAGGCTGGTGTGCCTGATGATGTGTTCGAGGTAGTGATTGGAAGTGCCGATGTGGGACAGCATATGCTGGAAGTAGATTTGGACGGCTATTTCTTTACCGGTTCATACAATACAGGAGTTCACATAGCTAAGCAAGTAGCTCACAAGCTGGTGCCGGTACAGTTGGAGCTCGGAGGCAAAGACCCACTCTATATTGCCGATGATGTTGCAGATATTAAGCAAGCTGCTATCAGTGCCGCTGAGGGTGTGTTTTATAATAATGGTCAGAGCTGCTGCGCCGTGGAGCGCATTTATGCGCACGACAACATTTACGATGAATTTCTGAAAGCATTTGTTGATGAAGTGAAGTCCTTTCCCATGGGCGATCCATTGAAAGAAGATACATTCATTGGGGCAATCACCCGCGAGCCACAAATTGAAGTTATACTCGGTCAGGTGAAAGATGCGTTGGATAAAGGAGCGAAACTCGAACTTGGAGGAAGCCGTGTCGAAGGTAGGGGGTATTTTCTGCAGCCCACTGTTATTTCTTGTGTTAATTCCTCTATGAGTATAATGATGGATGAATCTTTTGGGCCTGTGATAGGGATCCAAAAAGTAGACTCAGATAATGAGGCCATGAAACTCATGAATGACACGACCTACGGTTTGACAGCCGCGGTTTTCTCTTCTGATGAGGCACGAGCCAAGGCTATACTTGATCAGTTAAATGTTGGGACAGTTTATTGGAATTGCTGCGATAGGGTAACTCCTAATGTGCCATGGTCGGGGCGAAAAAATTCCGGGCTTGGTTCTACCCTTTCTTACCAGGGAATACGAGCCTTTGTTCAGCCAAAATCTTACCAATTTAAGGGTTAGTAATCTGCAAAATTTGGTGTTGCACTAGCGAATTTTGTTTTTCTGATTGGTTGTTTGATTTAAGGTTGAAACATGAATTGATCATGATTATCGATCAAAATGGCTATTCGGTAGATTTATAGAAGCTCTTTTTGTTTAATAGACTTATTTTAGTGCTATTCACCAGTTTGCGCTGCTCAACCAACCACTATGAGACTATTTATTGGCATTGCTGTTTTTTTAGGTCTGTTGGCATCCGTATTCTCACAGGAAATAGATCGAGAAATGGATAGTTTGCGCTTTGCCCTTAGCCATGTTGCCATCAACGATCATAAAAAGTTGGCTGATGTGCATTTGGAGATGGCCTGGATGCTGCGAGATATACGACCGGATTCTAGCTTATACTACGCCAATATTGCATTGAAGCTTTCCCAGGGGAACAGCCTGAAACATCAGGAAGTGCAGGCAACAAACTACATTGGTATTGCTTATCGCAATTTGAGCAACTACTCTCAAGCGTTTGAAAAATATCTGGAGGCACTTAATCTGGCTGAATCCATAGGAGACGAAGAACAGGTAGGGTATTCCCTTATTAATTTGGGTAATCTTTACCTTTTTCAAACCAACTACCAGGGCGCAATCAGGTATTTTATACAGGCACTGGATCAGGCTCAGGCATTGGCCAACCGAAGAATGGTGGCCTATTGTTACCTGAATTTGGGTCGGTCTTATATGGGGATTTCAGAATTCGGCCAGGCTGAGCTCTACTTTCAGCAGGCCATCGAAATCAGAGAAGATCAGGATGATGTTTACGGTCAGATTGCTGCAGAGATTGATTTGGCGGAGGTCTATATGCAAAAAGGGGACCTTGAGCTCTCTTTGGTCTATCACAAAGATTTGGTCAAAAGAATAGATGCTGAAGATAATCCAAGAGCGTTGTGTCTAGTGTACAACAATATGGCCAAGATTTATCTAGCTCAGGGTCATCTCAAGCAGTCGGAGCTGAGTGCATTCAAATCCTTACAAATCGCAAAGGACGTATCTTCTAGATTTGATGAGAAAAATTCACTGGAAAGCCTTAGCGAGATTTACGCTAAGTCAAACAACTATCGAAGAGCCTATGATTATCACATAAAGTATGCGGATATGAATCAGCAACTTTTTAGTGAAGAGAACATTCGCAAAATAGAACAGTTAAAAAGCCAATACACCATAGAAAAACAGGTCGCCGAGAATGAGTTTTTGAAGAAACAGGCTGAGTTAGACGAAAAAATTATCAGCCGACAACAGATTATCATCATACTGGCAATAGTTGGGTTTACACTTCTTTTTATCATTGTGATTATCTCATACCGCACACTCAAGATTCGCAAAAAGCTAACAGATGAGATTCGCACACAGAAAGATAAAATTCAATCTGACAAAGATTTGATCGAGTTTCAGGCTGTCAGGCTAGAGGAGCTCAATGAAGCTAAATCTCGATTTTTCGCCAACGTATCGCATGATTTGCGAACACCACTAAGTTTGATCTATGGAAATATTGAGATGCTATCCGAAGATGAAGACTCTTTTCTCTCTCAGGGGGCAAAACGCAATTTGGACATTGGGTTGAAAAACTGCAAGCGGCTCCTTTATCTCACAGATGAAATCAATGACCTAACCAAACTTGAAGAAGGTAAAATCATATTGAAAAAGGAGGTTGTTAAGATAGGGTCTTACCTTCGCATGCTCACGACGATGTTTGAAGGTACAGCCAAGTACAAGGGTGTTACCCTTAATTATGAAAACAACCTGGCTTCTCAGGATAGCATTGTAGTAGATCCTCGACAGTTCGAAAAAATCTTCTATAACCTTATATCTAACTCAATACGCCACACAGATAATAGTGGTACCATTGTCATACGAGCACGTAAAGACGTATCCAAAGTTTTGATAGAAATCATAGATACCGGAGAGGGAATACCCGCCGAGAGCCTTCCGTATATTTTTGATAGGTATTACCAGTCCAAAAACAGGCCACATAGATCTCAAGAGGGGTTAGGTATTGGTTTGGCTCTGGTAAAAGAACTTGTGGATTTACATGATGGAGAAATTACTGTAGAGAGCGCACTTGGAGTAGGCACGACATTCACTCTTTCGTTTTATCTCACCGATAAAAAAGCAGAGGAAAACCTGGATCAGGAGCTATTCACCCATATCAATAGCAGGCGTCATTTGTATACCGAGCTGGATAAAGAACCAGAGGCTGGTCTGAGTTTACCAAAGCAGGGAGAGGGCATGAAGTCGGTACTGCTTGTAGATGATCATCCGGAAATTAGGTATCACATCCGACAGATACTGGAAGATCACTATCATGTTATAGAGGCCGCACATGGTCTGGAGGCTTTGGATTTGCTCAAGGGCAATGACATTGATTTGATTATTTCCGACTTGATGATGCCCTGGATGGACGGGTTTGAGTTGTTGGAAGCTATCAATGCCAATCAGAATTTTAGGAAGATACCAGTACTGGTAGTGTCTGCCAGGATTTCAGAAGATGATCAGGAGAAAGTGCTCTACCAGGGGGTGAATGACTATTTGAAAAAGCCATTTCACAAAAAGGAGCTTTTACTAAGGGTAAATAACCTGCTCCAGTTAAAGGAGAAATGGGATGATAGCGGCAGTGAATTTAGCAGACTCTTTGAAAAGAATAATCACGAGGTTTTCGAAAAGGATATTTTGACCAAAGTTGAGTCGTTGATAATGGATAAAATCGACGATGCGGGCCTGTCTGTTTATGATTTGGCGGATGCCATGGCCGCCAGTGAAAGACAAGTGTACCGCATGATCAAAAAAATGACAGGGCTTACTCCTTATGAATTTATCACGGATATCAGGATCAAATACGCGGACTACCTGATTCGTAAAAATAAGGTTAAAAATGCCACAGAGGCTGCTAAATCAGTTGGGATTAAAAATGTGACAACCTTTAATAGGCAGTACGAGAAGAAGTTTGGAGTGAAAGCGGCAAATATTTTTGGGGGCTAGTTTTCTATTGATGCAAACAAGTTCAGGAAAATTTGCAGAGAGGGACTTCCGAACCCGTAAAAATAGTTTTCTGCATAGATAGAAACAATCATATTCTTTTCGGGAACTAAAAAAAGAACCTGACCATGATCTATTGGGGTGAAAAAAATATCTCCTCGCTCAAAGCCAAAAAAATCTGCATATTCCTCAGAGAAAGATCGCCACCCGTAGCATAGGTCATAGTATCTGGCAGCTTCAGACCGGGGAAAAAGCATTTCGTACGACCAGTCTTCATTGATCACCCTTTGTCTTTTCCACAAGCCATAGTTAAGGAACAAATACCCCAACTTGGTAAAGTCGATATCTCGCAATGACAAACCAGTTGCACCGTCTAAATTACCAGAAGGATCGTATTCCCATCTATACTTTTTGATTCCTATGGGGCTCAGAATGTTTTCATCAATGTATTCTTCAAGGTCAATTTCGCCCAATGCGTATTGCATGATGCTCGTCAGCAAATTTGCCCCGCCTGAGTTTACTACAAGCCTCACACCAGGTGGAGCTTCCATGTCTTGCTTGATTACATATCCAGGCCAGTCAGTTGTATTTTTCATTTTGTTCAAATCAGCCGATGTTCCAGGTGTGGATGATTCAAACCAAACCAGACCACTTTGATTGAGTAAAATATCCCTGATAGTGATATCTTTTTTCTCGGGCTGAGCGTCGAAAATATTGGAGTATTTTGGCATGTAGAGCAAGATCGGATCATCCAAACTATTGATATACCCATCTTCTAAAACCTGTCCCAATGCCGATATGGTTACTATTTGAGAAACCAGTCCGGTAGGCCTAACAGCGGTTCTGAATGAATTGTCGTAGTAATTTTCAAAAATGATTTTATCATCCTTGATTATCGTGAGCGTTTTGATGTCCTCAAAGTCGCCTTTCGCTATTCTTTCGTGCAAATCAAAAAGTACACCGTTGTTCATGCCCACTTCAGCTGGTTTGCTGTATTGCCACACTTTCTGGTCATCAGGAAGTTCCTCATTGGGATAGCAGGAGGCAATCACCAGTAGCCATATGTAGCCCAGACGTTTCATTCTTTAGGTTGCTTATAAAATATGCTAAGGCGCATGCCAAAATTAAGAGTGACCCCAGTGTATTGATTACTTTTTACTGCTGTTAATTTGAGTTGCTCGGCTTTTCTATAGCCTGCAGAGGCAAAGAGTTGGACAAATGGAGTAGGTAAATAACAAAACTGAATATCAGGCTTGATGAAGTAATACCGATCTTCAAATACTGCCGAACCTGTTTCCTTGTTTTTCCAATTCATATCGGCACGACTCAGATTGATTCGGGCATACATTTGGACTTTCTGATTTCTGATCAGGCTATGACCAATAAAACCTCCTATTTGCTGATAGGGGAGGTCATAATCGTTAGGAAAAAAAGGGTGATACTTCACTTTTCCTCCGCCTTGAGAGTAAAAAATACCTGTACTGAATCCGTGGTAAAAAACACCTGTACCTATTTGTTGCGAAGCGGAATAGCCATCCCTCTCAGGAGCACCTTCCATATTGAACTCCAAGTATGGAGCAAAATGCTCCGTGAAGAGTTTCTTATCTGCTTCCAGCTCAAGTGAATCTGCTTGAGATTCACCTTCTTCTACTTTTTGGCCGCAAACTGAAAATGAAACCATTATAAATGAAAGGAAAATAGCAACTCTCACAGACTTAAAACATATCGCCAGACCAATACCCATATTATAAACTTAACATATCAAACCAATTTATGTGTGGTTGCCGTGAGAGAATCTTTGACTAATTCCATTTACTGAGTATCAAAATTTGACAGATAAGAAAAAATATAATTGCGATGCAACCCCCTTACATTTACTTAGTCTTTGAGATTGAAAGCATTAAGAAATTGACCAATACCACCCTAAATATTCATGCTGATCTAATATCGCGCTGTAGGAACAATGATTCTCAGGCTCAATACGAGATATATAAGCTTTACTCAAAAGCTATGCTTAATACAGCCTTTCGAATAATTGGAGTGGTTGAGGATGCTGAAGATGTTTTGCAGGAATCTTTCGTGAGCGCTTTCAAAAATCTGCATACATATAGAGAGGAGGCATCTTTTGGAGCATGGTTGAAGAGGATTGTGGTCAATAGGGCACTCACACTTGCTGCAAAAAAGCAGAAGGAGGTGTTGATACCTGAAGTAGCGGATGATGTGGCTGAAGAAATCTCAAAAGATGAAACGGACCTAAAGCTTAGCGTACAAAAGGTCAAACAGGGTGTAGAAGAGCTAGCCCCCGGGTTTAAAAATGTGCTTACCCTTTATTTATTTGAGGGTTTTGATCACAAAGAGATCGCTGACGTTTTGAATATTAGCGAATCGACATCTAAATCTCAGTACAAAAGAGCGAAGGACAAACTGAAAGAAATACTAAAGTCAGAAGTTAAATATGGGTGACTTATTAGAAAAATATATTGTAGATCATAGGTCTGAATTTGATGACCTTGAGCCATCAGCAGCTCTATGGGGCAAAATTGATGAGGGTTTGCAGCCTGAGAAGAGTAGATATGATTGGGGGATATTATGGAAAATAGCCGCAATCGTATTCCTCGCGTCTACTGTATATCTGGCCTGGGATAGGCAGATTGCAGATATACCAGAGAACACAGCCTTCCAGTCAGAATTTTTCGAAGCTGAACGCTTTTACGTTTCTCAGATTTCACAAATGAAATCTGAACTACATCGGCTCAATATTGAGGAGAAAAATGCCGATTTAATCCAGGAGGAAGAAGAGCTCAGTGAGATATACAAGAGACTGAAACAGGACTATCTCAGTAGGCATACCAACGAGGCAGTTAAGGACGCACTGGTAGAAAACCTACGATTGAGGATTAAGATTCTCGACAGTCAAATAAAAATTTTGAAAGAGATTAACAGTACGGATTATGATAGCGAACATTCTGAAATATAACCTGCTAGTTTCACTACTAATTTGGAGCAGCCAGATCTACGGCTCACGCCCTGATCACGAGGAGCGAAGGGTCATCAAAAAAGCATATGAAACCAACAAGTCTGTGGTTCTTGAGATAGACAATCAGTTTGGAAGTATCCATGTTGAGAGTTGGGATAAAAATCAGATCGAGGTTGAGGTGGAAATCATCGCCAGAGGTAGAAACGAGGATCGGGCGGGGCGCATCCTGAGTAAAATTGATATTGATATTTCTGAATCTTCCGGTGAGATATCCTTTGATACTGATGCCAATAATATTGATACGAGAAATGGGTCAGAGTCCTTCGAGATCAATTATAAAGTGAAGATGAACCCAAAAAACCCAATCAGATTTGAGAATAAATTTGGTGATATATACCTGCCATTTAGAATTGGGGTTTCAGAAATTGAATTGCAATATGGCAATCTGAAATCCGACGGTGCTGAGGGGCACTTTTTGTTGGAATTGGCTTTTGGTAATGCCGAAATTGGTAACCTCGAAACGGCTGAAATGGAAGTGCAGTATGGCAATGTGAGCTTGGGTGAGATCAACGCGCTGGAGATGGAGCAGAAGTTTTCAAACTTAGAACTGCTGAGAGTGAAGACCCTTGACTTGGAGAGTAAGTATGGGGAAATTGATTTGGGAGAGGTTGATGTTGCTGAGGTAGAAGCTCATTTTTCGGCTTTCAAACTTGAAAACCTTTTGACTCAACTGGTTTTCGAAGGAAACTACGTTTCCGGGTTTGAGATAGAGGAAATAGAAAAGGGCTTTTCGCTGGTGGACTTGTCGGGTCAGTACTCAAGCTACAAACTGGGCCTTGAAGTCGGGTTGTCAGCAGATATTGAAGCTGAGTTTAGCTACGCAGAGCTCAATCATTCGGGAGTAGATGTGGAATTCTATTATAAGGATTTTGACGGAAACAAGAAGGAATATAGAGGGCGAATCAATGGAGGAAACCCTTCTAAGAAAATCATTATCAATTCGAGCTACGGAAATGCGAGATTGACTCAGTAGAGTTCGGTTAGTTCAAAGTTTTCCTTCGCAGAATCGAGAATTTTTTCTCCATGACACTTTAGAATTCTTGCTGGAAACTTATTTATGAAGTGGTGGTTATGGGTAGCCATAAGTATGGCAGTTCCGCTTTTATTTATTTCCTGAAACAGCTTCATGATGCCTTCGGCAACTTCCGGATCCAGATTTCCGGTGGGTTCATCTGCAAAAAGGATATGAGGCTCATTGATAAGAGCTCGGGCGATTACCACGCGCTGTTGTTCACCTCCCGACAACTGATGTGGCATTTTGTTTGAAACTGCTCCCAGTCCTACTCGCATCAGAACTTCTGCCAGCCTGCTTTTCATCTTGGCCTTGTCCTTCCAGCCTGTAGCTTTCATTACGAAAAAGAGATTTTCGGCAACTGATCGGTCATAAAACAATTCAAATGCCTGAAAGATGATTCCTATCTTTCTACGCAAGAATGGAATCTCGCTCGCTTTGATTCCTCTTAGGCTAATATCACCTACGGTAATATTTCCAAGCCTTAGGGGCAGGTCAGCATAAAATGTTTTGAGTAAGGACGATTTTCCACTTCCGGTGCGCCCTACCAGGTAAACGAACTCTCCTTTTTCTATCTCAAAATCCAAGTCACTCAGGACCGTAGTGTTTTCCTGAAATATGTTGGCACCTTCTACTTTAACTATGGATTCTGATGTAAAACTCATTTATATTTCGAGTTTTTGGAGTTTACCAAAAGGCAGTGATTCTATAACTTCCCTGAGTTCTGTTTCTTTCCCTTCCAGACCATATTTTTCCAATTTTTGGAGTGGCCTGTCAGACCTAAAATAGGCAATCAGAACGAAATTATCATCTCTTAGTTGGATGTAATCCGGGATTTTTGCTTTACCCTTTACTTTAATAATGTACATGGTTTCAATTCCTTGATCAACCATCCAACTAAGAGTTTATGTTATTTGTTTCCCTTGGCGTAATCAGCAAGGAACTGTTCAAGTCCACTATCAGTCAATGGGTGCTTAAGCAGGCCTGTGATTACTTTCAATGGACAAGTTACTACATCAGCTCCGGCTTCTGCGCACTGTATCAAGTGGGTATTGTGTCTTACTGAGGCAGCCAGGATTTCTGTTTCGAAATCGTAGTTGTCATAGATCTGCACAATTTGCTCGATCAGTTCAATTCCTTGTGCACCAATATCATCAAGTCTTCCTAGAAACGGAGAGATATAGCTAGCTCCGGCTTTTGCCGCCAAAATGGCTTGTCCAGCGTTGAAGATCAAAGTGCAGTTTGTTCTTATTCCTTCATCAGAAAAAGCTTTGATCGCTTTCACACCATCTTTGATCATGGGAACTTTCACTACAATCTTATCATCGAGCTTTGCCAGCTCTTTACCTTCTTTCACTATCCCTTCAAAATCGGTAGAGATAACCTCTGCGCTCACATTGTCATCTACGATATCACATATCGCTTTATAGTGAGCCGTGATGTTAGCAGCACCAGTGATCCCCTCTTTCGCCATTAGTGATGGGTTGGTAGTTACACCATCCAAAACACCAAGGTCATAGGCTTCTTTGATTTCGTCAAGATTGGCAGTATCAATAAAAAACTTCATGATTTAAAAATTTATTGTGTGTGATAACTAACTCAGTTGTTCTAAAAGTAAAAAAGGCAAACAAGATATCGCACCGCTACAACCGCCTACCCTTGCTACCTTCCGGTCCTGGGGGATTCAGCAGGAGCTGGTCGTATCTGTTTGCCCGCCGCAAAGTTAATTAAAGAAATACGCTATCAAAGCACAGAAAGAAATTATAAGTCGGTGATTTTTCTAAAATATTCTTCAGACATGGTGTTGTCATCATCTTCGTCCTCTTCATCTATGTGATCTTCCGAGAAAAATGAGCTATCGAGCGCATCATCAAGCTCGCCCAGGTTGTCATATTGATCATCTTCTTTGAAATCCATTGTTGTTTTTGATGTAAATAAAATTAGAATATGTGTTGTGCAGCAACTCATCATGGTCATCAATTAATTATCGTTGGGTTAAATAAACCAGTATATAATTACGTGTTGATAGCTTTCTTAATACATAGACGTAATATTGGACGCCTTGACAAGTTTAGATTAATATTGCGGTTCTAATTTCAGCGCATGAAATATGCATTTGTTATAATAGTTCTTCTTGGTTTTGTTGCCGGTCAGGCGCAAAGTAAAGTCTATGTAGGCTTTAAAGCCGGCGGCCAGTTGGCTACCTCGTATATGGATCATACCATTACTACCCAGTTCATTACAACGGATTTTATAACAGGCTATACAGGTGGAGCACTTGTTAAAGTTTTTACAAAAAAAAGAGATGCTTTAATCAACCCTGGGTTGCAAACGGGGCTTGTTTTTGATCAAAAAGGGTGGGGACAGATATTCCCAGATACGGATCCAGAAGTACCAAAGTATAGGGTTAAGTTGAGTTATATACAGCTGCCCATGGAAGCCATTATTAATTTTGGACGGGGTAAGACCAAAACATTTTTCACCATGGGATGGTACTTGGAGTATCTGGTGAATGTGAGTAAGTCAGATTATCCAACGGACGCCCAGCTCCAGCAGTTAGAAGATAGAGGTATAGATTTTTATACTTATAGATCCGACCGGGATCGCAAGCTTGGCTATGGTCTCAGGGTCTCAGCGGGAGGGCAGAAAGACTTCTCATTTGGGTCCATTCATTTAGATGTTTTTGGTACCTTTAATATCGGCAGTGTACTGGATCATCAAAACTTTAAAACTGGCATACCGGATTTAAGTAACCTCTACACCGCCGGTTTTTCGATTGGGTATTTGATCCCATTTGGAAAACTTGATTATTGAGAGATATCTAAGTCTCCGCCGAGTTGCTTTATTATCTTGATAAATTTTAATGAAAACGTTTGTTTAATTATGAATTTACCATGAAATAGCTCAAAATATTATGTTATATTCAATTTAACATCTAATTTTGCGCCCAAATCACAACAAACTAAACTATTATGGCAGTTGAAAAAATCAAAAAAGCGTTAGAGGCAGCTAAGGATAAGCTTTCTGCGCTAGGAATCGAAGAACAATTGGTTTCAGAAATTGAGTGGTGTCTGGGGAGCTTTGCTCACGATGGCAACCCTGAAGGTCTGTTTGCCAAGGGTGCAGAGGCAGCAAAAGCCTTGACAGCATTTAAGAAAAAGAATGATAAGAAGGTCTCAAAGAAATTAATCGCTGACCTTGAAAAAGCGTCTAAAGGCTAAGAACAAAAAAAAGCCCGCTGAGGGCTTTTTTTTATTTCCTTGGTATCAAATGAGAATCTGCTATAGATCTGAGATAACTTCGTTTGGTAGCAATACTTGGGTCTGAATAAATGTAGGCACTCAAATCGCCAACTACGCCCGGTTTATATCCCAGGGCTATGGCCACCCTTTCACAGAATTGAATTTCTTTTTGATGCACCTTTCTGTCAATTTTCATTAGCTGAATGACATTGTGCAGATACTCAAACTTCTCATCAGGGGGAAGGTTCTTGAGATTAGGAACTGGTTTGGGATGATCTATTATATTTTCTATAGTCTCCGACGAGAGTCCACTCTTTTCCCCAATGTCATGTATCAATATGCTTTCTTCCTTGGCTAAGAAGCCGTCAGCCATCGAAAGATGTACGAGTATGCTTAGTTGTTCTTCTATTGGTAACATAGGCACAAGTTAAATCAATATTTGGAAATTCTATACAAGGATTTATTCCCTGATTAACCATTAATTGATGAAACGTCATTTTGTCAACATGAATTTCAATTTGTTTACTTTTTTTCTGGAAAGTTGTTGCATTTTTTTTGGATATAGGGCTAGCTTAGCGCTCATGATTAGAAACAATACATACTGGTGGTGGAAAATGACACAATAAATATGTGAATAGCCAAGGTATGTCAAAACATAAATCTAAAAACCCGCTGTTCACAGCGGGTTTTTTTTTGATCTAAAAAGCATGAAAAATTCTTACAAACTAAAAATAAGACAGAAGAAACTGCTGGCCGATACGGTAACGCCTGTGGGGCTGTACCTTAAGTTGAGAGATCGCTACGCCAATTCTTTCCTTTTGGAGAGCTCCGATTATCACGGTGCGGAGAATAGCTTTTCTTACATCTGTTGTGACCCGATAGCATCGTTCTCCCTTATGGATGAACAGATAGAATTGGAATTTCCGGATGGAAATGTGAGCTCAGAGAAGTTGAGTGAAAAGTCGGATTTGCTTGGCAATCTGCGGTCTTTTATTGATCATTTCGAAATGCCCGATTCGGACGAGAAGTTTATCAAGACCGGATTGTTTGGTTATATGGCCTATGATGGAGTTCAATGTTTTGAAGATATTAGCTTTTCGAACCCCAAAACACTTTCTTCAGAAATACCACAAATACGGTATCAGCTCTTTAGGTTTATCATTGCCCTAGACCACTTTAGAAACGAGTGTCACATAATAGAATGTTATCTGGATGAGCCAAGAGATGAGGCTTTTAGTGAATTGATGACGATCATTTCGCAGCAGAATATTCCATCATTTTCTTTTGAAAAATCTGGTGAAACCGAATCAAATTTTACAGATGAAAGCTTCCTGGAGATCGTAAAGTCCGGAATAAAACATTGTGATTTGGGAGATGTTTTTCAGGTTGTTTTTTCTCGCCAGTTTAAAACAAAATTCAAGGGAGATGAATTTCAGGTTTACCGTGCCTTAAGATCGATCAACCCATCTCCATATCTTTTTTACTTCGATTATGGTGGGTATAAAATATTCGGATCTTCTCCTGAGGCCCAAATTGTGGTAAGTGACCGCAAGGCTGTGATTTACCCAATAGCAGGGACTTTTCGCAGAACGGGCGATGATGCGGCCGATGCAGAATTGGCCAACAAGCTGCTGGAAGACCCTAAAGAAAACTCCGAACATATCATGCTTGTGGATTTGGCAAGAAATGATTTGAGTAAAAGCTCTGAAAATGTAGTGGTGGAGACCTACAAGGAGATTCAGTACTATTCACATGTGATTCATCTTGTTTCCAAGGTTACAGGCGAGCTTCATGATGATGCAGATCCATTGGAAATCGTGGCGAGCACATTTCCGGCGGGGACGCTCTCTGGTGCTCCAAAGTATAGAGCCATGCAACTGATTGAAGAACATGAAAATACAGCTAGGGGGTTCTACGGGGGAGCCATTGGATTTATGGATTTTAAGGGCAATTTCAATCATGCCATCATGATTAGAACATTTTTTAGCCGTGACAACCAGCTGTTTTTCCAGGCAGGAGCGGGGATAGTTTCAAAGTCAGATCCACAAAGCGAAGTGCAGGAGGTTTATAATAAGTTAGCAGCATTGGAGTCTGCAATGGCTTCAGCCGAAAAACTCAACGATTAATGAAGAAGGTTTTAGTAATAGATAATTACGATTCGTTCACCTACAATCTGGTGCACATTCTCCGTGAACTGGGGATGTCAGAGCAGATGGAGGTGCATCGCAATGATAAAATCCCCGTGGAATACGCAGATGATTTCGAGCATATTTTACTTTCTCCAGGACCCGGTTTACCAAAAGACGCTGGTATCATGCCAGAGGTCATCAGGAGATTTAGTGAGACCAAGAATATTCTAGGCGTTTGCCTGGGGCATCAAGGGATATCAGAAAATTTTGGGGGAACACTTTTTAACCTTGCTCAGGTTTTTCACGGAGTGGCTACCAAGGCACTTTTAACTGACGTTGAGGATAAACTGTTTGCAGGGTTACCAAAGGAATTTATGGTTTGCCGCTACCATTCATGGGCAGTAGAGCCGTCTAATATCCCGGCCGATTTGCATATCACTGCACTGGATGAAGAGGGAAATGTAATGGCTGTAAAACACAAAGAATTTAATGTTCGTGGGGTTCAGTTTCATCCAGAGTCAATTATGACCGAACATGGCATTCAAATGATCAACAATTGGCTTTCAATTAATTAAAAAATGAAGGACGTTTTAAATAAACTTTTTAAATACCAGTCTCTGTCCAAGCAGGAGGCTTACGAGATATTGTCAAATCTGGCTACCGGCAAGTATAACCAAAGTCAAATGGCAGCATTTATGACTGTCTATTTGATGAGGAGTATTACCGTGCAGGAGCTTGAGGGCTTCAGAGATGCGATGCTCGAACTTTGCGTTAAAGTGCCAGCCGATGATTACAATGCCATCGACTTGTGTGGAACTGGAGGAGACAGCAAGAATACCTTTAATATCTCTACGCTTTCTTCATTTGTAACAGCGGGTGCAGGTCAGGTCGTAACCAAGCATGGCAACTATGGGGTGTCCTCAGTGAGCGGATCATCTAACGTACTGGAAAGTATGGGTGCGAAATTTACCAACGATCTCGATACCATCAGGAAAAGCATGGATGAAGCAGGAATCTGTTTCCTACATGCACCATTGTTTCACCCGGCCATGAAAAATGTTGGGCCTGTTAGAAGGGAGCTAGGCGTGAAGACATTCTTCAATATGCTAGGACCAATTGTGAACCCGGCCTTCCCAAAAAATCAACTTGTTGGGGTATTTAGTTTAGAGCTGGCTCGGTTGTATGGCTATCTCTATCAAAATTCTGATAAGAATTTTGCGATTATCCACGCCTTAGATGGATATGATGAAGTGTCTCTTACCGGAGGGTTCAAAATGATCATGAACAACAAAGAAGAGGTTTTGAGGCCAGCTGATTTGGGGTTGAATACTTTGACAGAGGAGCAGTTGCATGGAGGAGATACAGTAGAGGAAGCCGCGGAAATCTTTAAAAACGTACTTGAAAATAATGGAACTGAAGCTCAAAATGAGGTTGTCTTTGCCAATGCCGGACTGGCTATCGCAACAGGTAAGCAGATTAGCGTTACTGATGGTGTAGCACAGGCAAAAGAGTCGCTGGAGTCTGGCAAGGCTTTAGCATCATTCAAAAAATTTATAGAAATCAATTCTTAAGATGGGAAATATTCTTGATCAGATTGTAGCGGATAAGCTAATTGAGGTAGCGAAAAACAAGGAGCTTTACCCTGTTAAGCTTTTGGAACAAAGCACCTACTTTGAGGGGAAACCTGTTTCTCTCAAACGCTATATTAGGCGTGAGGATAAAGTGGGTATTTTGGCGGAGTTCAAACGTCAATCTCCCTCAAAAGGAGTGATTAATGGTGCGGCTTCTGTCGAAAAAACAACCATTGGTTACATGCAGGCAGGTGCTTCAGGACTTTCGGTGCTTACGGATAATAAATATTTCGGTGGTAAAAAAGAGGATTTGACTACAGCTCGAAACTTCAATTTTTGCCCGATTCTCCGAAAGGATTTTGTCATTGATGAGTATCAAATTATTGAAGCAAAGTCCATAGGAGCAGATGTGGTTTTGCTGATCGCCGCTATTCTCACTCCAGAGGAAGTTAAACGCTTGGCGGCATTTGCCAAATCGTTTGGGATGGAGGTTATTTTGGAAGTCCATGACGAAGATGAACTTAATCGCAGCATCAATGAACATGTAGATATTCTGGGTGTAAATAATAGAAATCTGAAAACTTTCGTCACCGATGTGGCTCTATCGAAGGAGCTTGCAGAAAAGATTCCGTCTGACTTTCTCAAAATGTCAGAAAGTGGAATCAGCGATCCGCAGACTGTGGTGGACTTGAAGGGATATGGTTATGAAGGATTTCTGATAGGAGAGAATTTTATGAAAACAGGAAGCCCCGAACGTTCGGCGAAAGAATTTATTGATAAGATCAAATCACTTACCGGGAAGTAAAATGAAACTCAAGGTTTGTGGCATGCGGGAGAAGGATAATATTGGGGAGCTGCTACTGCTGAAACCTGATTTTATCGGTTTTATTTTTTACGCAAAGTCTCCGCGTTTTGTGGGGAGTTTTGAGATACCGAAGGTTCCCAAAGAGACAAAAAAAGTTGGAGTATTCGTGAATGAAGACGAATCAGTTATCATGGGTTGTGTTGAGAAGCATGGGCTGGATTATGCTCAGCTGCACGGAAATGAATCAGTTGAGCTCGCTAAAAGCCTTAAGCAAAAAGGAGTTGGAGTGATCAAGGTTTTTGGTGTCATGGACGCCTTTCCAAACGAAGAGATTAGACCCTACGAAGATGCGGTCGATTACTTTCTGTTTGATACAAAAACCCCAGCTCATGGTGGCAGTGGAGAAAAATTTGATTGGTCAATTCTAAAAAGTTATGATTCACCAAAACCCTTTTTCTTAAGTGGGGGTATTGATGTTTCTGATCTTGAGGAAATAAAAAAAATGAATATTGAAAAACTGGAAGTGATAGATGTAAACAGTCGCTTTGAAATTGCTCCCGGTTTGAAAGACATAGAAAAAGTGAAGGCTTTAAAAAAACAATTATGAGTGGAAATGCTTCGAAATATCTGGTAGATGAGCGTGGTTATTTTGGGAAGTTCGGCGGAGCTTACATTCCGGAGATGCTCTACCCAAACGTAGAGGAGCTCAAAGAGAGCTATCTCAAAATCATGTCAGATCCAAAGTTCAAAGAACAATTTGATCAGTTACTAAAGGACTATGTGGGAAGACCTACGCCGCTATATCTGGCATCCAGATTATCCGAAAAGTATGGAGCTAAAATCTACCTTAAGCGTGAAGATTTGTGCCATACGGGAGCACATAAAGTGAACAATACCATTGGCCAAATATTGGTAGCTCAGGCACTTGGTAAACAGAAAATCATCGCCGAAACCGGTGCGGGGCAGCATGGTGTGGCTACAGCCACCGTATGTGCGCTGATGGGGCTGGAGTGCATCGTATATATGGGTGAAATAGATATGGCGCGGCAAAAGCCCAATGTAGAACGCATGAAGATTTTGGGTGCAGAGGTTCGTCCGGCAACATCTGGCAGTAAAACGCTTAAGGACGCAACCAACGAAGCTATGCGCCATTGGATCAGCAACCCCGCAGATACGCATTATATCATCGGTTCCGTTGTGGGGCCACATCCGTACCCGGATATGGTCGCCCGCTTTCAGTCGGTAATAAGCGAAGAAATTGTTCAGCAACTGCTCGAAAAAGAAGGGAAAACAGATCCAGACTATGTATTTGCTTGTGTGGGTGGAGGTAGCAATGCGGCCGGCGCTTTTTATCATTACTTGGGAAAAGAACATGTCAAGCTCATAGCGGCAGAAGCGGCAGGTTTGGGCAATGACTCTGGTAAATCAGCTGCTACCACGGCACTAGGTAAAGAAGGGGTTTTGCACGGAAGTAGAACCATACTCATGCAAACTCCGGACGGACAGGTTGTGGAGCCTTACTCCATTTCGGCCGGACTGGATTACCCGGGAATTGGGCCATTTCATGCCCATCTTTTCGATAGCGGAAGAGCCAAATTTGAGAGTATCACAGATGAGCAGGCCATGCAGGCAGGGGTGCAGTTAAGCAAGCTGGAGGGGATCATCCCTGCAGTTGAGTCTTCTCATGCGCTGGCGGCTTTAGAAAACTTCAAGTTCGATAAAGACGATGTGGTGGTAGTCAACCTTTCGGGAAGAGGGGACAAGGATTTGGAGACATATATCAAGTGGGGGAAATATTGAAAAGTACTCGGTGGTTGGGTTTGATAGGTTTCTTATCTAAACATTCCAGTACAGACAAAACTTTAGAAAGATGCAAAACAGAATAGATAAGGCATTTAATGATAAAAAGGAGCGACTGCTCAATGTGTACTTTACTGCGGGTTACCCCGAGCTTGAGGATACCATGCGCATTGCTCAGGACTTGGAAGCATCGGGAGCTGATATTCTAGAAATAGGCTTGCCTTTTTCTGATCCAGTTGCAGATGGTCCTACGATACAAGAAAGTGGAACACGAGCGCTTGAAAATGGGATGACTCTCGAAAAACTCTTTGGTCAGCTCGCTGATCTTAGAGAGAAAGTGAGCATTCCCGTGCTGATGATGGGTTATATCAATCCTGTGGTTCAGTATGGTATCGAGCGTTTTTGTGAGAAATGCCAGGAGGTAGGAGTCGATGGATTGATCCTTCCGGACTTGCCCATGTACGAGTATGAGGAGATGTATCAGGCCGTGTTTGAAAAGCATGGGATTTATAACGTGTTCCTGATCACGCCACAAACTTCAGAAGAGAGAATCAGAAAAATAGACCAGTTGTCAAACGGCTTCATTTATATGGTGGCTGCATCTAGCATTACCGGCGCTAAAAGTGATATATCGGAAGAGCAGGTCAAGTACTTCAACCGGATCAATGCCATGGGGTTAAAAAACCGAAGAATGATCGGGTTTGGAATCTCCAATTATGAAACATTTGACAAAGCTTGTGGTTTTGCTGACGGTGCAATCGTTGGTAGTGCTTTTATCAAGCAACTGTCTCAAGATGCCTCAGAAGAAGGCATTCGTTCGTTTGTTCAATCTATAAAACAACCGTCATGATTATTCAACTAAGTCCGGAAATCACGGCAGAACAGAAAAATCAAATCGCCACACAAGTAGCGGCGCTTAAGTATAAGACCAACGAGGTAAAAACCCAAAAAGGAACTTATCTGGTCGGTATTGGTAAGACCAAATTTGACGTTCGGTCTTTCGGTCACATGCCGGGAATTTTGGATATCCACATTGTGTCAGATGACTTCAAGTTGGTTTCCAAAAAATGGAAAGTTGACGAGACGGTCATAGATCTTGGTGATGGTGTGAAAATAGGCGGAGGCAACTTCGCTATGATGGCTGGTCCGTGTAGTATTGAAGGCGAGGAAAATATTTATAAAACCATAGCGCATCTCAAAGAAAATGGACTTCAAATCATGCGAGGAGGGGTTTACAAGCCCAGGAGTTCACCTTACTCTTTTAGAGGCATGGGGCTTGATGGACTGAAACTTTGGTACAAAGCCGCCAAAGAAAATGGCATCAAGATAGTGACGGAGGTGATGCAGGTTTCGCAAATCGCCGATATGTATGATTACGTAGATATGTATCAGGTTGGCGCCAGAAACACCCAAAACTTCAATCTGTTGGATGAACTAGGTAAAGTAGATAAAGCCGTCATGATCAAGCGGGGCATCTCTGGTACCATAGACGAACTGATGTATAGCGCAGAGTATGTGTTTGCCGGAGGCAATGAGAAACTGTTGCTCTGCGAACGCGGTATCAGAACCTATGAAAGAGCTTCTCGTAATACGTTCGACATCAATGCTATTCCTATTTTAAAGGAAAAAACGCACCTTCCGGTTATTGCAGACCCATCTCATGGTATCGGTATCAGAGATTATGTGAGACCTGTGGCTTTAGCTTCTACGGTGGCAGGAGCAGACGGTGTGATTTTTGAAATTCATGATAAGCCGGAAAAGGCCTTTTCTGATGGGCAGCAAACTTTGGATTTTGAGGAGTCAGCCAGGCTTATTAAGAAAATCCGTCAGATGAGAGAAGTGCTACAAGACTAAAAAAAAATCAGCCCACATATCCTTCATATGTGGGCTGATAATCATACTGCCAGAAAAGCAAATAAAAAGCAGCAGATAGCGATTAATTTAAGTATTAAAGATATCATAGCAGTTATATTTCAGGACTATAGAAACACGTTACTGCCAAATGGTTGGAAGAAATATAAAAAAAAGTGGATTTGTTTTCCCTTTTTTTAGATGATGTGTCTTTTTCGGGTTTAAATACCAATTATTGATTTAGCCTAATAATCTTTTGTAGTGCTTTATCATCCGCCTTGATAGACTTGTAGTGCAGGATGCGGCCCTCAGAATTCATAACCATATAGCGGGGAATCCAGTCTAATTCCACAGATTCACAAAAGACACTGTTCCAGCCCTCATCAAGTCGGAAATGCGCACCTTCCAGGTCAAAACGCTCTATTCCTCTTTTCCATTCATCTTCCTTTTTGTCAACAGACAAATAGACAAACCCTACATCCGGGTATTTTTTTTGATACTCCTTGATTTTTGGAAAACCAACTATACAGTCCCTGCACCATGAAGCCCATAAGTCGATAAAGATGGGCTGGCCTGGGAACTGCTCAAGAATACCCTTTAGCGTATATTCTTCTCCTTCCAGATCAAAAACTTTGGCTTGCAAAGCTTCGGGGCTTAATTGCTCCTCATTGCCTTGTGCAGCTGATCGAAAATGAATCAATAAAAACAGGATTGACCCTAACATAAAGAAAGCGGCTTTTTTAGTCATGGTTCAGTCTAAGTTTAGTTGGTATATCGGCAATATAATTTAGAGATTCTTGAGAAAAGTAAATAGTAGGAATACCTTAAGCCACCATTTCTGAATTCGCTTCGGTGTTGTCCCGCCACTCATTTGGTGTCACCTTTTCTGCTTTCTTAAATACCGTGGTGAAGTATTGGCTGGAAGCGAAACCGCATTCGTAGGCAATTTGAGTGGCGGTTTTGTCCAAATCATTCTTGAGCATTTTTTTGGCCAGATCTAGCCTCTTTAGCGTGAGAAACTGCATCGGTGTAAGGTTCGTGATCTGCTTGCAATGGTGGGTAAACCTTGTCACACCCATGCCTGATGATTTAGCCATTTTTTCTATAGTCCATGGGTAATTCAGGTGGTTGGTCAATTCTGCAAGAAACTGCTTTGCAGACCTTACACTGTCGGTTAACGATTCATTAAGCTCCATTTTTCCCGTATCCAGGAGCGCGAGCAGATGAATGAGAAGTTCGTTTATATAAATCCTGATTTTAGACTCAACCTCCTGCACATCTTCCTTTTGAACCACTCTATGGATTTGCTTAAAACAATCCCGAATTTCAGGGATGGCCTTCCAAACAGGTCGTTCGTTTTGACGCATGAGTAAAGTTAATTTATTGAGATCTGCTTCGGTCAAAATAATCCAATCGGGCCATACCCATTGCTCATGCGGCCTTCTCACCCCAACATCTATAATTACCCAATAAAATCTACCAATTCCTACATTGGGATTCCCCACCTTATGAGCTTGCCATGGGCGTGTTATTGTAAAGTCGCCAGGCATGAGCTCCATCTCTATGTTGTCCGTAGAATATGGCATATTACCTGACTCCAGAAAATGAAATTCCATTCCCTCATTTCTGTGCCAATCAAGTCCCCAATCCTGTTGATCATTGGCACTCCAATAGCCAATGGAGTTCAAGCCATTGGTACACTCTCCCAGGCGTTTTCCGGGATAGGTACCCCTTGCAAACGCTTGAAATTCTACTTTCTCCCTTTTCACAGCACTCACAAGTTCGCGGCACGTATCGGCATGATATACCGTTCCAGACTCGCTCAGATAAGTGGTGTTATTATGTTTGAAATTTTTCATTGATATATTTTGAACATATCTTAATTTGATAAAGCTTAAATTAACCTTGTTTTAATAGTTTTCCGCTTGTTGTCTTGTTTGTTGAATAAAATTAAACAAGCTGGAATTATCACTAACCCAAAACCCAAAAAAGTTGAAACCCACAACAATTAAACTCAGCCTGATGATGTTTCTCCAGTTCTTTATCTGGGGAGGATGGTTCGTTACATTAGGTACATTTTTAGGAAACAACCTTACAGCGTCAGGTGCTCAGATTGGAATGGCCTATTCCACTCAGTCATGGGGAGCTATCATCGCCCCATTCATCATTGGTCTCATTGCAGATCGATATTTCAATGCCGAAAAAATACTTGGAGTGCTGCACCTTGTCGGAGCAGGGTTGATGTATATGATGTACATCAGTGCTGATTTTTCCAGCTTTTACCCATATGTACTGGCTTATATGGTTGCTTACATGCCTACACTGGCTTTGGTCAATTCTATTTCATTTAGAACCATGACTGATCCGTCTAAAGAATTTTCTAAAATCAGAGTGTGGGGAACCATCGGATGGATTGTGGCCGGACTGGTTATCAGTTTTATATTTTCATGGGATTCCCAGCAATCAATTGCCGGTGGATTACTTAAAAACACGTTTTTGATGTGTGCTGTTGCCAGTGCCATTCTCGGACTTTTCAGCTTCACATTGCCAGCAACACCCCCAACTGTGGAGAAGGGAGAAAAAATCACACTTAGAGACATACTCGGATTGGACGCACTTGGGCTTCTGAAAGACAGAAACTTTCTGGTGTTCTTTATCTCATCCATACTTATATGTATTCCATTGGCCTTTTATTATCAGAATGCCAACCTATTCCTTACGGAAATAGGTGTATCAAACCCAACAGGAAAAATGACGATTGGCCAGATATCAGAAGTTGGGTTTATGTTGTTGCTGCCTATTTTCTTGAAGAAATTTGGCATCAAAAAGACGTTGCTTTTCGGTATGCTCGCATGGGTGTTGAGATACGTGCTTTTCGCTTATGGAAATGCAGATGAGCTTGTGTTTATGCTGCTAATCGGAATAGCCCTACACGGAATTTGCTACGACTTCTTCTTCGTGTCAGGCCAGATTTACACCGACTCAAAAGCCGGGGATAAATTTAAGAGCTCAGCTCAGGGAATGATAGCACTTGCCACCTATGGAGTGGGAATGTTGATTGGTTTTTGGGTGGCAGGAAAAGTTACGGATAGCTATGTCAATGAAATAAACCATGACTGGGCCGGAATCTGGATATTCCCTGCAGCTTTTGCAGCAGGTGTTTTACTCCTTTACTTCCTTGCCTTCAAATCGGAAACAATAGAATATAAACAAGCAGATTAATGAGTAGTGGATTGATTAGACTGGGATTGATTGGCGGAGGGCCAAGATCGTTCATAGGTATTGTCCATAGAATAGCGGCATACATGGGCGAGGATTATAAACTCGTGGGTGGTGTTTTTGATCTTGATCATGCCGTGGGAACTGAGTTTGCCAATAAACTAGAGTTAGACCCCACCAGATCCTACGCAGATTTGGATTCGTTTATCGAAAAAGAAAAAGCACTTCCTGCAGAAGAAAGGATAGAAGCAGTGGCAATCTTGACTCCTAATTTTCTACATTTTCAAATGGCGAAAAAGCTCGTCTCTGCCGGTTTCAATGTCATTTGTGAAAAACCTATGACCACTACTGCGGCAGAGGCTGTGGAGTTGGAGTCATTGGTAAAAGCCAAAAATGTAATTTTCTGTCTGACGCATACCTATACAGGGTATCCCATGGTTCGGCAGATGAAGGCTATGATTGCCGATGGAATGATCGGTAAAGTGCAAAAAGTCGATGCGCAGTATTATCAGGGATGGATCAACCCATTTATCCATGAGGTAGAAAAACGCAAGCAAGTTTGGCGTCTTGATCCTGCCAAATCAGGTCAGAGCTGCTGCATGGGAGATATTGGTGTTCATGCATTCAACATGATGGAGTACACTTCCGGGCTGGAGGTAGAGAAAGTGCTTTCTGATCTTGAGCATCTGTATGAAGACAACCCATTGGATATTGACGGCACGGTGCTCATACGAATGAAAAATGGTGTTCGAGGGGTAGTTAGGGCGAGTCAAATCGCCACAGGTGAGGAGAACAACCTGACAATAGCAGTTTATGGAGATAAGGCCGGTATCAAATGGGAGCAGGAACACCCCACATTTCTGACTTTTATGGAGGAGGGCAAACCAGCGCAGATATTTAAGCCGGGCAATCCATACAATTCAGAATTTTCGCTGGAAAGCACCAAAATAGCTCCCGGACATCCAGAAGGATTGTTTGATGCCATGGGCAACATCTATAAAGGAACTGCACAGGCGATAAGAGGTCAGAAATTTAGAGAAGGAGCCTTCCCGTCTGTAGCAGATGGTGTGAGGGGAATGAAATTTATAGAAGCAGTGATAAGCTCAAGCAAAAACGGTCAAACCTGGGAGGAAATATAACTTCCAAAGTGACGCTAAATACATTAATCAAGGAATAAACACTATGAAAACGATAAAAGGGCCGGCCATATTTCTTGCGCAATTTGCAGATAAGAATGAACCGTTCAATAATCTCCAAAATATTTGCGAGTGGGCGAAAGGTTTAGGATATGAGGGTGTTCAGATTCCCAGCTGGGATCCGAGCTTGATAGATATCAAAAAGGCTGCTGACAGCAAAACGTATGCTGATGAGATCAAAGGGATCGTCAATGAGGCAGGGCTTGAAATCACTGAGCTTTCGACCCACCTTCAAGGCCAACTTGTAGCGGTGCACCCTGCCTATGATCAGGGTTTTGATGCATTTGCCCCGGATTCTGTAAAAGGAAACTCTCAAGCTCGAACAGATTGGGCTATTGATCAGGTGAAAAGTGCGGCTGTAGCCAGTAGGCATATGGGCATAGACGTGATGGCGAGCTTCTCCGGAGCATTAATGTGGCATACTGTATATCCATGGCCGCAGCGTCCGAATGGCCTGGTAGAAATGGGTTTTGAGGCTTTGGCCGAAAGGTGGCTTCCCATTCTCGATCATGCCAAAGAAAATGGTATAGAGATATGCTATGAGCTACATCCCGGAGAAGACCTTCATGACGGTATCACTTATGAGCGTTTTCTGGAAGCTACCGGAAATCACAGTTCAGCAAAAATCCTTTACGATCCATCACATTTTGTGCTGCAGCAGTTGGATTACCTCCAATTCATTGATTTTTATCACGAGCACATTCGCATGTTTCATGTAAAGGATGCGGAGTTTAACCCTACCGGAAAATCGGGAGTTTATGGCGGATTTCAAGGATGGATTGATCGTCCCGGAAGATTCCGTTCATTAGGTGATGGTCAGGTAGATTTTGGAGGTATTTTCACCAAACTGAGTCAATATGGATATGATGGATGGGCAGTGCTGGAATGGGAGTGTTGCATCAAATCGCCAGAGCAAGGAGCCAGAGAAGGAGCTCCATTTATTCAAAACCACATCATCGAGGTAACAGAAAAAGCCTTTGATGATTTTGCAGGAAGCGCTCCCGATCGCGACCTAAATAAGAAAATTCTTGGATTCAAATAAAATTATAAATACCCTGAAATGCGCAACTTACTAACCCTAACTTCTCTTATTGCGCTCTTGTTATCCTGCAATGAGCCCAACAAAACAGAACGCCCGATCGAACCCTGGGTGTTCAGATCGGTTTTGGATGAAACTCCACGAATTGTCACGGCAGCCCTCAGTGATGAGATATGGGTGGCTTATGATGCCCGCACCTCCAGTTTATTCAAAGCCTGGAAGGGTGGAGTCAACTTTGATGGGGCGGTTTACACCACGGTTCACGGACCACAGCCTACAAGCGAGGGCTATGCCTATTATGTGGATCAGGCTGAGGATATAGAGTGGTTTGTGAAATCCGGGGATAAAAAAATCACCCCGAAACTGAAATACAAAGGCCATAAATTTGTCAACGATCAGGTCACCTTCACTTACCAGCTGATGGTCGATGGACAAATCATCATTGTGACCGAAACACCTGAGGCAATCGCCCGAGGCTCTCAGAATGGGCTCTCCAGAACATTTACACTTGAAAACGCAGGAGACCTCCAGGTAGGACTTTCGCTCAAGCTTACTTCGTTGGAAAAGGAGGAAGACTATAAAACCAATGGATATTTCAATAAAGAATCCGTAGAGAAATTAGAGTACCCTGAAGGATCGGTGCTTCAGGTTTCCGGCGATTTGATCCTTAATAGCACAGAAGACACCTATTTCAGAGTTTATTATCACAAAGGTTTTGACAAGCTCAAAGGAGTGCTGATGGCTGCTCAGGATACCGAAGAAAAAAGCGGCGTGCTGTCAGGAGCTGCCTTAATCGACAGAAGCGACTGTAAGTCATGCCACAATGAAAATGTGCAAACTGTAGGCCCTGCTTACATAACCATAGCCAGAAAATACAACGACAGTGAAGAGACCGTCGATATGCTGTCGCAAAAGGTAATCAAAGGCGGAAGTGGAGTCTGGGGCGAAGCAGTAATGACTCCTCACCCAGGACTGGAAGATAGCGACGTGAAAGCCATGATCTCATATATTATTTCATTGGATGACGAGGATGCTGATGAAGATGGAGGAGCATGGCATTTGGGAGTAAAAACCGTACCGCTCAAGCCTAAGGATCAGATTGAAATCACTGAAAAGCAATCTGGTGTGGCCGCATATCAATATCTGTATAGCGGAGATCAGCCTAATTTTGAAGTTTTATTAAAAGAGGGTTCGCCTATCAAGGCTTCCGTTGTGCCGCGCATTCACATCCGCGATGAAAGTGATATTGGAGAAAAAACCGAACGAATTGCGATTATCTTCAAGGGTGACTTGAGCATCTCAAAGACAGGTAGTTATAGTTTTCGTCTGGTGTCTGATGATGGTTCTCAGTTGTTTGTCGATGACAAGGCAGTCATAGACAATAGCGGCCCTCACGGTAAAGAAACACGTGATGGAGAGGTTTATCTGGAAGCCGGAGATCACCCGTTTGAAATTTGGTACTATCAAGGTGGAGGAGGGGGAGCCCTGTCTTTCCAATGGTTTGATATGACTACAGGAAAGTTTGAAGTAGTACCCGAAACGATGCTCTCCGTTTCTCCCGCTCATTACATTGATTTTGAAAAATACGTGGATGTCAATGAATTGCTCAAAAGTATACCCGGAGATAAACAATGGCTGGCAGATGTGCATCCTGCATTCGATTTGTTTCAAGCCCGTCCTGATGATTTTAAACCACGAGTAGGTGGGATTGACTTCCTGTCGGAAGACGAAATGCTCGTTTGTACATGGGACGAATTAGGGCCGGTTTACAAAGTTTCCAATTTTAGATCCGAAGACCCATCGCAAATCGAAGTTGAGCTGATCGCTTCTGGCTTGGCTGAGCCGCTTGGAATCAAGGTGGTGGATGGAGAGATCTATGTTTTACAAAAACAGGAACTGACCAAACTGATAGATAATGATGGGGATGGTCTGATCGATGAATATGAGGCTATCGCCGATGATTGGACTGTTTCTGCCAACTTTCATGAGTTTGCTTTTGGCCTGGTGTACAAGGACGGGTACTTCTACGGTGCTTTGGCTACAGATATTTTACCTGGAGGAGCCTCCGCACAGCCACAGCCACAGGATAGGGGCAAAGTGCTCAAGGTTTCCAAAGAAACTGGAGAGGTAGAGCTAATTGCTTCCGGTCTCAGAACACCAAACGGAATTGGTATTGGAGTGGATGATGAGATTTTTGTCGCGGATAACCAAGGCGACTGGCTGCCGGCATCAAAAATAAATCATGTGAGGGAAGGTGCCTGGTACGGCTCCAGGTCTGTTGATCCGGAAGGTACCAGGGATATGGTGCAGGATGAGCCTGTTGTATGGCTGCCGCAAGATGAAATAGGCAATAGCCCAAGTACGCCGCTTTACATAGATAAAGGCCCCTATGTCGGACAAATGATACATTGTGAAGTGACACATGGAGGTGTGAAAAGGGTTTTTGTTGAAAAAGTCAATGACAACTATCAAGGGGTAGTATTTCGGTTTTCTCAGGGGATTGAAGCGGGTGTAAACAGATTGGCTTGGGCACCAGACGGATCCTTGTTGCTTGGTGGAGTTGGTGTTTCTGGAAACTGGGGGCAAACGGGCAAATTAAATTATGGCCTGCAGCGCATGGTTTACAATGGCTCCTCCGCATTCGAAATGCTTAGCGTAAGCGCAAGGTCAAACGGGTTCGAAATTGAGTTTACTGAGCCTATTAAAGAAGGACAAAACATCAGTGCACAAGATTTTCTGGTAGAGCGATTTTACTTCAAGCCAACTCCGAAATATGGAGGTCCGAAACTTGATCTTACCGAATTGAAACCTAAAAATTTCTACTTATCTGATGACCGTAAAAAAATATTTATCGAGCTGGATGGGTTGAAAGAAAAACACGTGGTGTATTTCAGGATAAAGCGCCCATTTATGAGCGAACTCAATCATGAGCTATGGACTACTGAAGCGTGGTACACTCTGACCAATATTCCGAAGAATAAGCCAGGGTTTACCAACGATTACAAGGTTGTGCAAAACCAGCTGACAGACAAAGAAAAAGCAGATGGTTGGAAATTGTTGTTTGATGGAAAAACAACAAACGGCATTAGAAACTTTAAGTCAGATAAGCTTGGTAAAAAATGGCAAGCTCGCAATGGAGCTCTTGTTTTCGTAGGAAAAGATGCGGATGCTGCAGGGTGGCAGGCTGAAGATGGAGGTGATATCATCATCACGGACAAACCATACAAGAACTTTGAGTTTTCTATAGATTGGAAGATTTCAGAGGGGGGAAATAGTGGTATCATATACAATGTACTGGAGGATGATGACTATGAGTATGTGTGGCATACTGGCATGGAGTATCAGATTTTGGATAATGTGCGCCACCCTGATGGTCAAATATTCAAACATAGAGCAGGTGACTTGTATGACTTATTACCTACCAGGTTTGTGACTGTAAACCCTGTAGGTGAGTGGAACCGCACAAGGATTATTGCCAAAGACAACCATATAGAGCATTGGCTCAATGGCTATAAAGTAGTAGAATATGATCGAGGCACTCCGGAGTGGGATGCGCTTGTTAGTGGTAGTAAGTTTGGTGAAATGCCAGGATTTGGCAAAGCCGATGCAGGATTCATCGCACTGCAGGATCATGGAGATAAAGTTTGGTACAGGAATATCAAAATCAAAGAATTGTAAATGAAGAAGTTATTGGGTATGGGGCTGATTGCTATCGCCCTGGCGTCTTGTGAGAAGCATTCGGCTGAAGAAAAAGTGGTAGATCAAGTGCCACAGGCTAACAGGTTTGAGAAGGAAGTTTTTGCATCCAATCTTTTTGAACCTACCGAGTTGGTTGTATTACCGAATGGTAAAATATTGTTTACTCAGCGAAGAGGAGGGATCAAACAATATGACCTGAAAACAAGTGTGCTTACCGATTATGATTCCATCCCGGTATATCATGAGCTTGAAGACGGTCTGATGGGTATCGCTGCAGATCCCAATTTTCAGCAAAATCGCTGGTTGTATCTCTATTATTCTGTCTATGGTGATCGTCCCGTTCAGGCGCTTTCTAGATTTACTTACACTTCTTCAGGATTGAAAAATGAGAAAGTAATGCTCGAGGTAGATGTGCAGAGAGAGGAATGCTGTCATACAGGTGGTTCCATTGAGTTCGGTGGCGATGGTCTGCTTTATCTTTCCACAGGAGATGATACCAACCCTTTCAATTCAAAAGGGTTTGCGCCTATTGATGACCGTGCAGGACGAGCTTCATGGGATGCACGCCGCTCATCCTCAAATACGAACGACCTGAGAGGGAAAATTTTAAGAATCAAACCAGAAGCAGATGGAACTTACAGTATTCCGTCCGGTAATCTTTTTGAAGATGACGATCCGCTCACACGCTCTGAAATTTATGTGATGGGTTGCAGAAACCCCTACAGGATAGCTGTAGATAGCAAGCGAGGTTGGTTGTTTTGGGGAGATGTTGGAGCCGATGCTCAAAAAGCTGATGAGCTGAGAGGCCCAAGAGGTCATGATGAGTTCAATGTTGCTTTGGAAGCCGGTTATTTTGGATGGCCCCTTTTTGTGGGCGATAATAAGGCATACAGAGATTACAGTTTCAAAACCGGAAAATCAGGACCTTCTTTTGATCCAAAAGCTCCAATAAACAATGCTCCCAGCAATACAGGGATTCAAAACCTTCCACCAGCTATGCCAGCGAAGATTTATTATCCCTATGCCAACTCCCCGGAGTTTCCGCAAGTAGGTAATGGCGGCAGAAATGCCATGGCTGGCCCGGTTTATTATGCTGATGAGTATGACTCTCAGGATAAGTACCCTGATTTTTTTAACGGCCGTGTTTTCTTTTACGACTGGATACGAGGTTTTATCTACTCTCTGGGTTTGGATGATCAGGGCAACCCGATCGACTGGTATCCATTCATGCCGGATACAAAATTCAACAACCTCATGGATATGACGTTTGGCCCTGATGGACAGCTCTACGCCATTGAGTATGGTACAGGTTGGTTTACCAGAAATGAGGATGCGCGGCTCCTGCGGATTAAATATAGCGGAGGTAACAGGCCTCCGGTTTTGAAAGCTACACTTTCCCAAACCAATGGAAAAGCCCCACTCGAGGTGGCTTTTGATGCATCTGGTTCTTTGGATTATGATGACGATAAGATCACATTTATCTGGGAGATAGACGATGAGAAAATTAAGAAAGAGCAGTTTACCTATACATTTGAAAAGGAAGGTATCTACTATCCGGAATTAACCGTCAGAGATCAAAAAGGCAATAAGGCCAGAAAGCAATTTGTGGTGGAAGTAGGGAATAAAGCTCCCGATATTTCATTGACTATAGAGGGCAATCAAACATTCTTCTGGACAGGGCGAAAGGTAGTTTATGACGTGAAAGTGTCTGACGCAGAGGATGGTACTCTTGGATCGGGTATTGAGCCGACCGATGTAGATTTTGATATTCAGCATTTCCAATCCCTGGACAAAGCGGAAGTTTTAGGGCATCAAAAACCAGTGAGTGGAGGACTTACCTTGATCAACTCTTTGGACTGCAAGGGCTGTCACAAAATAGACGGGAGTTCTATAGGTCCATCATATACGGAGGTTTCGGATGCGTACAAAAATGATACGGGAGCCCTTAATTATTTGAGCTACAAGATCATCAATGGTGGCGGTGGTGTTTGGGGTGAAAATATGATGTCGGCACACCCCGAGTTGAGTCTGGAAGATGCCAATAGTATTGTCAATTACATCCTTTCTCTAACCGATGTAAATGAATACCCTCTTTCTGGAGAGTATGTCATAAACAAGTCCACAGGTCAGTATTTATTTTCAGCTTCCTATAAGGACAAAGGCAAAAAGCCATTGAGTCCAGTATCCAGAACCTCTGGCGTCATGCTCAATTCAAACGTGATGGAGGCCTCTGAATTTGACTTTTCGGAAAATGTGGGCGTAAGAGTGGACGAATCCACAGATGTGTATTATGTCAAAGATATCTTTCACGGTTCTTCCTTTGGATTCAATGACGTGGATCTTACTAACATAGGTGTAGTGAAACTGAAATTGAGATCTCTCAAAAAAGATGTGGAAGTAAAACTCAGTGACAATAAAACAGGCGCAATACTTGGGTCTGTAATTTTGAAAAAATCCAATGGAAAAAATTGCTGTTCAGAGATCGAAATTAAAGCTGAGGGCAAAACGGACATCAAACTTTCCTTTCACAATTCCGAAGTGGAATCTGAATTGATTCAAATCGAAACCTTACAATTCATACCTAAAAAGCAATAATATGATGAAGACAAGACGCGAGTTTATCAAGCAAGCATCCCTGGCCGCAAGTGCCACGGTTTTACTACCTTCTTGTGTGGCCAGCAGCGATAAAAATATGCTTCCCAAAATAGGTGTTCAGCTTTATACAGTAAGAAATGAAATGGATGCCGATGCACTGGGTACGCTCAAAAAAGTGGCTGACATAGGATACAAAAAAATAGAAGCGGCGAGCTACATTGATGGCAAGGGGTATGGATATGCTGCATCTGAATTAAAAACCATCTTAGGTGATCTTGATTTGCAAATGATAAGCGGGCATGCTGGCCTTGATATATTCAGGAATCAGTTTGATCAATATCTGGACTTCATGGCCGAGGTGGGGCAGGAGTATGCTGTATTGCCGTGGTTGCCAACTGAAGATCGTTCTGCCATAGATCAGTTCAAAGAGTATGCTGCCTTGCTGAATACATCTGGAGAGAAGGCTCAAAAGATGGGATTAAAGGTGTGCTATCACAACCATGATTTTGAATTCATCCCGATCGATGGACAGCTACCGATGGATATTCTTTTAACAGAAACAGACCCGAATTTGGTTCAGTTCGAGCTTGACCTTTATTGGATTAGCAAGGTGAATCTAAAACCTGCAGATTTCTTTATGCAGAATGAAGGCAGAGTGCCGCTTTGGCATGTGAAAGATATGGCCAATACGCCTGAACAAGGGTTTGCTGAAGTCGGCACAGGGACCATAGATTTTCCTTCCATTTTTGCCAAAAAGGATGTCTCGGGAATGAAGCACTTCTTTGTGGAGCAAGACAAATCAGATAATCCACTGAAGAGTATTGAAACTTCTTACCGAAATTTGACTGAGAAAATTTTAGTCTGAGTCAAACATGAAAAACTGGATTGGGGTTGGGTTGCTGATGCTCGTCAGCATGATGAAGTTGAGTGCGCAGAGTATTACAGGAACGGTTGTCGATGAAGTTTCCGGAGAGCCTCTGGTTGGTGCCTCTGTCCAAGTGCAAGACTCTGAAAATGGAACTTCTACAGATTCGGACGGGCGTTATGAGTTGAAAACGATCCGTACCGGTCGCGCGACTATTCAGGTAAGTTATATTGGTTATCAGACCATGACAATCAATGACGTTTGGGTAAAGTCCGGTCAAGTTACCATTCAAAATATTGATCTGAAAAGATCATTTTCAGATTTAGACGAAGTGGTAATTACTGGGGGAAACACCCTTTCTTCTCCCGGGCGTGTCTCCATCAATGAAGAGCAGATCAACCGGTTTGCGGCGACCTACTATGATCCTGCAAGGCTTGCAACCACTGCGCCTGATGTGATGGTGACCAACGATCAAAACAATCAGATTTCTGTGCGTGGGCTTTCGCCCAACTACAATGTTTGGAGACTGGAAGGTGCCGAAATCGTGAACCCGAATCATCTTTCAAACGCAGGCACATTTCTGGATCAACCTTCTGCCACTGGAGGTGGGGTGAATATGCTCAGCGCACAAATGCTCAGTAGCTCGGAGTTTCTATACAGTACGTTTGATAATCGCCATGGCAACAGTGTTGGCGGTATTTTCAATATGAACCTCAAAAGCGGTAATGCTGAGAAAAAACAGTTTACCGCACAGGCCTCACTCATAGGTTTCGACTTTGCTTCTGAAGGCCCCATAAAGGAAGGGAGTAAGGCAACTTACGCTTTGAATTACAGGTATTCGTTCACAGGCTTGCTGACCAATTTTGGAGTTGATTTCGGAGGGGAATCAATTGGGTTTCAGGATTTGGCTTTTAATATTTCTACCCCGGTTGGGGAAAAATCAAAACTCAAGTTTTACGGCGTGGGAGGTTTGAGCTACAATGATTTTGAGCATAAGCCATTTGATGATTCAGAAGTGGAAAAAGACAGGAATGATATCAATTACAAGAATACCACGGGTATCGTGGGGGTAAACCTGAAAAACTCATTCTCTACCGGAAGCCTAAATTCCACAATCAATTTTTCAGCATACGATAATTCGCGAAAGCAAAATCAATACAATTCAAATGATTCGGTGTTCTCATCAGGGACAATAATAGGGGAACAAAAACTTTTGAGTTTAAGCTCTGTTTATAGCGTGTATTTGGGGAGCGGAACACTAGATTTTGGAACGTTGATCAATCGCTATGACTATGATAAGACATTTAGAAGCCCATCAAATGGTGAGTCTGGGTGGAACCCTAAGCCTCAATATTTGATCAGGCCATATGCTTCTTATGCGTGGAGCATGACTAACAGTTTACAAACTAATTTGGGGCTAGCTCTGAATACTAATCTTCATTATGTTAGCCTCGACCCACGATTGAACCTAAATTATCAGTTAGGCCAATATCATGCGATATCAGCAGGAGTTGGTCAATACAGCCAATTGCTAAATCCTTTTAACTATCTATACGACAACCCTTATGGATCGGAAGAATGGCAAAATAAGCCTTTCAAGTTTTTAACCTCATTGAGATATACTTTGGCATATAGCTATGAAAGGGCAGGCTCAATTCTGTTTGCAGAGCTCTTCTATTATGATTTTAAGAAGGCCAGAAGAGAAAGTCAAGTGGTTTTCATTGAGCCTTACAATCAAGTCAATGCACATACCATGGGGGTAAGCCTTTCCACAGAAAAGTCATTTTCCAATCAATTTTATTATCGGGCAGGTGCAACATTTTTTGACTCGGTGATTGGTGGACAAAACACTCAATTCAACTCACAGTATAGCGTAAATGCTGCCGGGGGTAAAGAGTGGAAAATGGGTGGGGTGTCAAAAAACAATACGTTCTCAGTCAATATGAAGGTTATTTTTCAAGGAGGGCAATATTTCCATGACCGAACGCCATTGTCTACTGTTTCTGCAAGCCCAAACTCTTCATACAAATCAAATGACTTTTTTAGAACAGACCTAAGGCTGATGTGTACATTTAACAAGCCTAATAGAACTTCCAGTATAGCTCTTGACATTCAAAATCTCACCAATACTCAAAATGAGTCGTTTCGTTACTACGATAGTTTTACCAGCCAAACTGAAACCCAATATAACCTTGGCTTGATCCCAATTTTGACCTATCGGGTAGAGTGGTGATTAAGAATTTTTCACCCAAACTCGCCCCTTAGTTGGATAGTATTTGTTGTAGAGATAATAGTTGATGCCGTCTTTCAACCCGATATCCGGAACGATGACGGATTTGGCTTTGGCAGCTTGCATCACCCCGATATAGATTTCAGAAGCGGGCACTATCACATCGGCACGATCCGGATTTAGCTGCAACCGCACCATCCGATCTTCCAACGTCATATTTTTCAGGATATCCTGTGTTCTCATGAGCGTTTCCAGAGACATCTTGCGCTTCTTCTTTACTGCAGCGAGCTCATAAAGCTTATTGATATTTCCTCCAGTTCCAATTGCCGTAATCTTTCCTTTCATGTGTTTGGAGTTCTCCAAAACCCACTTGTTCATGCTTTTCCAAGCTTGTGGCGAATCGTGGTGCTCCAGCCTTCTCACCGAGCCAAGCTTGAATGACTTAGAGATGATCTTCTTCTTGTTTTGATAGAAATTCAGTTCTGTACTACCACCACCTACGTCAATATGTATGTAGTTCTGTTCATCCAGATTCAGACTGATGACCTCATTGATCATTTCGGCCTCCTTCTCTCCGGAGATTATGTTTATTTTCAAACCAATTAACTCCTCTACCAATCTGACCAGCTCTTTTCCGTTTTCTGATTCCCGCATGGCCGAGGTGGCGCACCCGTAAATATGATCCACAGCATATAGGTCAATCATGTTTTTGTATGCTGTCATCAACCGCATAAACCCAACCTGCTTTTCTTCACCTATTTTACCATTTGTAAATACATCATGCCCTAGCCGCATCGGAAAACGTATGTACTCAAGTTTTTTGAAAGTGATCTGATTTTCCAGCTCCAGTACCTTGGTGATCTGTAGTCGGATGGCATTGGAGCCTATGTCTATTGCTGCAAATTTCACGTCAGTAAAATTAGAGTTTTTGTTTTAAGGTCAGGAATTATTTATTCCTTCTGAATGGTTACTTACTAAAATTCTAATAGGTATATTTGCCGCCACATTTATCGAGAAAGACCGAGGGATTGGGCCCTTTGACGTCTTGGCAACCTGACCACTTCCAATAGGTTTTCGGTGCTAACTCCCACTCTGACAGATAGTCAGAGAAGAGATAAGTGGTTTCCTTCGCGGTGACTTTCTCCATAATTGTGCTAAAATATAAGTAAATGAGCAAGCTCAGAGATATTGCTGAAAAACGCATTTTGGTACTCGATGGTGCCATGGGTACATTGATCCAAAGATACAAATTGGAGGAGGAGGACTTCAGAAACGAAGAGTTGAAGGATCATACTTTTACCCTTAAGGGAAACAATGACCTCCTGTCCGTCACACGTCCTGATGTGATAAAAAAAATACATGCAACTTATTTCGAGGCTGGAGCCGACCTGGCGGAGACCAATACTTTCACCAGTTCGTCCATAGCCCAGGCTGATTACGGATTAGATTCAGATTACTGGATTCACAAGATGAATTATGAATCAGCCAGGATTGCTCGCGAGGTGGCCGATGAGTTTACCGCCAAGGAGCCTGACAAGCCGAGGTTTGTGGTTGGCTCTATGGGACCTACGAATAGGACAGCTTCACTTTCTCCAGATGTCAATGATCCGGGATATAGAGCTGTGACATTTGACGATTTGCGCATTGCTTTCAAAGCTCAGGCCAGTGCCTTGATTGAAGGAGGGGTAGATGCTCTTTTGGTCGAAACAGCCATAGATACGCTAAACGTTAAAGCGGCACTTTTCGGTATTCAGGAGCTTTTCGATGAGTCAGGAGTGAGCATTCCGGTCATGGTATCAGGTACGATTACCGATGCTTCTGGACGAACATTGTCAGGTCAGACAACAGAAGCGTTCCTTATTTCTATCTCGCACATGGACCTTTTCAGCGTCGGTTTGAATTGTGCTCTGGGGGCTAGCGAACTGCGTCCTTACCTTCAGGTTTTAGGAGAAAAAGCGGACTTTATGGTGAGCGCGCATCCCAATGCGGGCCTTCCAAATGAATTTGGTCAGTATGATCAGACTCCCGAAGAAATGGGAGAGTTTATCAAAGACTTTCTTCAGCAAGGATGGCTCAATGTAGTAGGAGGCTGCTGCGGAACAACACCCGAGCATATCCAGGAGATAGCACGGATAGCTAAAGAGTTTAGTCCTAGAGAAGTCCGGTCATCTGAAATTATCAAAGTAAACTAAAGAAGACATTATCCAAATTATGAATCTTCCCCCACTTAAGTTATCCGGCCTTGAACCCCTTGTGGTGACTCCCGAAACCAACTTTATCAACGTTGGCGAACGAACCAATGTAACCGGTTCCGCAAGGTTTGCCCGATTGATTCGAGAGGATAAATATGAAGAAGCTTTAGAAGTTGCGCTGGATCAGGTGAGGGGTGGTGCCCAAATCCTCGACGTAAACATGGACGAAGGGATGCTCGATGGAGAAAAGGCGATGGTGAAGTTTCTGAACCTGATAGCATCAGAACCGGAGATATCCAGAATTCCCGTGATGATAGATTCGTCCAAATGGGAAATCATTGAAGCCGGGCTCAAATGTATTCAGGGTAAAGGTGTGGTAAACTCCATCTCGCTAAAAGAAGGAGAAGAAAAGTTTATCTATCAAGCAAAAAAACTCAAACAATACGGAGCGGCCACTGTGGTGATGGCCTTTGATGAAGACGGCCAGGCCGATACATATCAGCGCAGAATAGATATCTGTAAAAGGAGTTATGACTTGCTCGTAGATGTGGTCAAATTCCCACCTCAGGACATCATTTTTGATCCAAATATCTTCCCAGTTGCCACAGGCATAGATGATCATAATAATTACGCGGTGGACTTCTTCAACGCGACTAAGTGGATCAAGGAAAACCTGCCAGGAGCTAAAGTAAGTGGCGGGGTGAGCAATGTTTCTTTCTCATTCAGAGGTAATAATGTAGTACGCGAGGCAATGCATTCGGCGTTTCTTTATCACGGTATTCAGCATGGCATGGACATGGGTATTGTCAATGCGGGTTTGATTGAAGTTTACGACGAAATTCCCAAAGATTTACTTGAGCATGTAGAGGATGTTTTGCTCAACAGAAGAGATGATGCCACTGAGCGTATGCTGGCTTTTGCCGAAAAGGTGAAAGGAGGAGGAAAGGTCAAAGTAGTAGATAACAGCTGGAGAGAAGCCTCCGTAGAAGAACGGCTCAAACATGCGCTGGTCAAGGGTGTGGTTGACTTTATCGAAGAAGATACTGAGGAGGCCAGACAAAAATATGATAAGCCACTTCACGTCATAGAAGGCCCGTTGATGGACGGAATGAATGTGGTTGGGGACTTGTTCGGTTCCGGTAAAATGTTTCTCCCGCAGGTTGTGAAAAGTGCCAGGGTGATGAAAAAATCCGTGGCATACCTGATTCCTTATTTGGAAGAAGAAAAGAGGAGGTCAGGCGATACTAAGCAGAGCAAAGGGAAAATTTTGATGGCCACCGTGAAAGGTGATGTTCACGATATTGGTAAAAATATTGTGGGCGTAGTGCTCGCATGCAACAACTACGATATTGTCGATATGGGCGTGATGGTGCCAGCCGATAAAATTCTGGATGCGGCCATCGAAAATGAAGTTGATATTGTTGGTTTGAGTGGACTGATTACACCGTCGCTAGACGAAATGGTTCATGTAGCGGAAGAGATGGAACGTAGAAAAATTGACCTGCCTCTGATGGTCGGCGGGGCTACTACCTCCAGGATTCATACCGCTGTTAAGATTGCACCGAAGTTTTCAGGTTCTGTTATTCATGTTTTGGACGCTTCCAAAAGTGTAGGGGTGGCCACCAAGCTCTTGAGTGAATCAAAACAAGAGCTGATCGATCAGATAAAAGCAGAGTATGCTGAGTTGAAAACTGGCCATGAAAGCCGTCAGAGTGAGAAGGCCCACGTGACTTTTGCTCAGGCAAAATCCAACCGGACTAAAATCGATTGGTCAGGATATACGCCAGCTAAACCAGCCTTTACAGGGGTTCAGGTTTATGACAATATTTCATTAGAAGATATTCGCCCTTACATAGATTGGACGCCCTTTTTTAGCACCTGGATGCTAAAAGGTAAGTACCCGGCTATTTTTGAAAACCCAACTGTCGGTAAAGAGGCAAAGAAGATTTTTGATGATGCCAATGCCATGATCGATCAGGTTATTGTGAATAAGTCTTTGGAGGCGAGAGCTGTTGTGGGGATTTTTCCAGCCATAGCCAATGGTGAGGATGTGAAAGTATTCAAAGATGACACCCGGACTGAGGTGGTGGATACATTGCATTTTTTGCGCCAGCAAGGCAAAAAAGGAAAGGGTATTCCTAATATTTCATTATCGGATTTTATTGCACCTGATGACACTGGGTTGCAGGATTATATAGGCGGTTTTGCCGTTTCAGCCGGTTTTGGCACTAAGGATCTTGCAGATAAGTTCGAAGCAGATCATGACGATTACAATTCGATTATGATCAAGGCAGTAGCGGACAGATTTGCCGAAGCACTTGCTGAAATGATGCATGAAAAGGTCAGAAAAGAGATTTGGGGGTATGCAGCTGACGAGACGTTTGACAATGAATCTTTGATCAAGGAAAAATATCGGGGGATCCGACCAGCTCCGGGGTATCCGGCATGTCCGGACCATACCGAGAAGGAAACATTATTCAGATTATTGGATGCGGAAAAGAATACTGGAATCGAGTTGACTGAAAGCTTCGCGATGTTCCCTGCTGCCTCTGTGAGTGGTTTTTATTTTGCTCACCCACAGTCCAAGTACTTTGGATTAGGTAAGGTGTACGAGGATCAGATAGAGGATTATGCCCAAAGGAAGGGCATAGATAAAAAAGTGATAGAACAATGGCTTGCGCCGAATTTAGGATATAAATAGAATGAAAGTTGTAGAGCATATAAAGGATGCAAAAGAGAAGACTTTGTTTTCTCTGGAGATTATCCCCCCCAAAAAAGGAGATAGCATTGATAGCCTCTTTGCACACATAGACCCGCTAATGGAATTCAAGCCTCCTTTTGTAGATGTGACTTATCACAGAGAGGAGTTCGTTTACAAGGATAGGGGCAATGGCCTGTTGGAGAAAAAAACAACAAGGAAGCGTCCAGGTACGGTTGGGATTTGTGCGGCCATCAAGAACCGGTACGATGTAGATCCGGTTCCGCATATCATATGTGGGGGGTTCACCAAAGAAGAAACCGAAAACGCACTTATTGACCTTAACTTTCTTGGGATTGACAATGTGCTTGCCCTTCGTGGTGATGCAATCAGCACAGAGAAATCATTCAAACCAGAGCCAGAGGGAAATGCCTACGCTATTGATCTGGTGCATCAGCTTTCTGGGATGAATCACGGCCAGTATTTGGATGATGAACTGCAAAATGCCGTCCCCACTAACTTTTGTATTGGCGTGGCGGGATACCCCGAAAAGCATTTTGAGGCTCCAAATCTAAAATCTGATTTGAGTTTTCTGAAACGGAAAATTGATGCGGGTGCCGAGTATATCGTGACGCAGTTGTTTTTCGATAATCAAAAGTACTTTGAGTTTGTAGAAAAATGCCGAAAAGCCGGCATCAACGTTCCTATTATTCCGGGACTGAAACCCATCACCATCCGAAATCATATGAATGTGCTCCCAAGCATTTTTCATATTGATATTCCTGATGAGCTTCACGACGCAGTGGAAAAGTGTAAAGACAATGCGGCTGTGAAGGAAGTGGGAGTTGAATGGGGCGTAAAGCAAGCCAAAGAGTTGATGGATGCTGGTGTTCCTGTGTTGCATTTTTACAGTATGGGTAAGTCAGATTCCGTATATCGCATAGCGAAGGAGTTGTTCTGATTTACCTTTACAGGAAAACACCCCAATGAAAATCATAGAATGCCCAAGAGATGCCATGCAGGGATTGCACGAGTTTATCCCTACAGATAAGAAGGTGGCTTATATCAATACTTTGCTGAAAGTCGGCTTTGATACGATCGACTTTGGGAGCTTTGTTTCTCCTAAGGCGATACCTCAGATGAGCGATACGACTGAAGTCTTGGCTCAGCTGGATTTGGGCAGTTCAAAATCTAAGTTGCTAGCTATTGTGGCCAATGTTCGTGGTGCTGAGACAGCTTCGGCTTTTGATGAGATAGAATATTTAGGATATCCGCTTTCTTTATCCGAAACCTTCCAGCAGCGCAATACAAACCGCTCAATCGAGGAAGCAATGAATAATTTGGCAGAGATTCAGGAATTATGCGAAGAGACAGATAAAACCCTGGTTACATACCTGTCTATGGGTTTTGGAAACCCTTATGATGATCCATATGAAATGGATTTTATAGCTGATTTTGTCTCTCAGTTGGATGAACTTGAGGTTCAAATTATCTCACTTTCAGATACTATTGGAGTTGCAACGCCAGAGTTGATCACGAAAGTTTTTTCAAGTGTTATTCCCAAGTTTCCACATATAGAGTTCGGAGCGCACCTTCATTCCACGCCAGGTCAGGCTGCTTCAAAAATACAGGCCGCTTATGAGTCAGGGTGTAGGAGAATGGATGGAGCTATTAGAGGATTTGGGGGTTGTCCTATGGCGAAAGATGACCTTACGGGCAATATGCCAACGGAGATAATTTTGAAAACATTAGAGGAGATGGGCTGCTATTCGAATTTGAATCAAGAGGCTTTTGATGAATCACTGTCGCTCTCACATTCGGTTTTTGGTTAGAATATCATTTATTTACAAACGATACAGCATTAGCAAATAGATGGGTTTAGAAGCAATCATAGTATTGGGAGTGATTATTGTAGCAATTGTGCTTTTTGCTACGGAGTGGATGTCTATCGATTTGGTGTCCATGTTGATTATGCTCACTTTGGTTATTACTGGCATTATCAGCCCTCAGGAAGGTCTGTCAGGCTTTAGCAACCCGGCCACCATGACCGTGGCATTCATGTTTGTTATCAGCTACTCCCTTTTGAAAACAGGCTCTTTGCAGCGCATAGGCCCCATTCTGAGTAATATTTTCAGGAAGAATTACAATCTTGGTATTTTGATGATGATCCTCTTTATCGGGGTTAGCTCGGCTTTCATCAACAACACGCCCATTGTGGCCATGTTCATACCGGTGATGGTCAGCGTAGGCAATATGTCCAATATCAGCCCGTCTAAACTTTTGATACCACTATCTTATGCTTCGATACTTGGTGGGACTTGCACCTTGATAGGAACCTCCACAAACGTACTCGTCAGCGGCATAGCTGAGTCTAATGGGCTGGATGGTTTTTCGATGTTTTTTTCAGCTCCCATCGGCCTGGTATTTCTGGTTGTAGGTGCAGTTTATATTTTCTTTTTTGGGAGAAAACTCCTTCCCGACAGACTCAAGGGTCAAAGACTTTCAGAGCAATTTGATGCCAGAAACTATATCACAGAGTTGGAGATTCTGGAAGGGTCTGATTTTATAGACCAGCGAATCATGGACTCTATCATAGCTAGAGAGATGGAGCTGGACGTCATAGCGGTGAGACGAGACGAAAGTGTTTTTTCGCTTCCTACTGGAGATTTTATAATCAATAGAGGGGATGTTCTCAAGGTGCGGTGCAATGTGGATAAAATCAAGGAACTAAAAGACAGGTTAAGAGTCGGGATGAATGCCTCAGCTGTCAAAATCGGTGAGAGTGAAATACAAGATGGCAATACTTCTATTCTGGAGTTGGTCATCACCACAGGATCAGAATTTATAGGTAAAAGCCTTAGGCAAATGGATTTTCGACGCAGCTATCGTGCGGTTCCGTTGGCTATTCTTCATCGTGAAGAGGTGCAGCATCTCAACCTGCATGAGATGAAATTGCAAGCGGGAGATGTAATCTTGACAGAGATCAAGTCACATAGAGTAGAAAACCTCAAGAAAATGGAGATGAGTCAGAATAGCCCGTTTATTGTGCTTTCTGAAGAGGGTATTATTGATTTTGACAGAAGGCGTTTTTTCGTCGTAATGGGAGTGATAGCTTCAGTTGTTACTCTGGCTGCTGCCGGTATATTGCCAATTGCAATTTCCGCCGCTCTCGGGGCATTTATGTTGGTCGTTTCCGGAACGATTAGCATGCGAGAACTCTATAAATCCATCGAATGGCGAATCGTATTTCTTCTGGCCGGAGCACTCAGTTTGGGAGTGGCCATGAACAATAGTGGGTTGGCTTCCATTCTTTCCGACTCTTTGGTTAACCACTTGGGCGTCTGGGGGCCGGTTGCCATCCTTTCTGGTTTGTATATTACTACTTCTCTTTTGACAGAGATCATGTCGAACAATGCCACTGCGGCATTAATTGCTCCCATAGCCATAACCACGGCCACCAAGCTGGAAGTGAGTCCGTACCCCTTTTTGATCGCAGTGATGCTGGCAGCATCAGCTTCATTTATGACACCAATCGGTTATCAAACCAATACCATGGTTTACAGTGCCGGGCAGTATAAATTCAAAGATTTCTTCAAAGTGGGGGTGTGGCTAAATCTTATTTTCTGGCTTATAGCAACCTTCCTGATTCCTTTTTTCTACCCTTTCTAAATCAATTGGTATTTGCTGCCGGGTAGGCTTTTGAGTAAACCTTGAAATTCCAATGCCAGCAGAATCGAAGCAAGCTTATTCACAGAGATTTGTGTTTTCCAGGCTATCTCGTCAATAGCTATTCCTTTACCATTCTCCTGCAGTAACTGACAAATGGTTTGTTCCTCTTCAGTCAAATGACTGAAATCTTTGGGTTTTTTGATTTGGGTTTTTGTTTCTACATCCCAGTTGAGCTGGTAAACCACATCTCGCATGTCCGTATAGATGTAGGCTTTTTGATTTCTAATGAGGTGATTGCATCCCTCGCTATACATGTGTTCCAGATCTCCCGG
Organism: Cyclobacteriaceae bacterium; assembly: GCA_039970095.1. Lineage (GTDB taxonomy): Bacteria > Bacteroidota > Bacteroidia > Cytophagales > Cyclobacteriaceae > JAMZMI01. The sequence continues at coordinate 280 of JBDVMP010000038.1, read as the reverse complement.
GACAGCAAATACAGGCCTATCATATGAGTCGGCAATATTAGCCGTAATCAATGCTCCGCCTTTTATGGCCGCCTCCACTACGATGGTGGCATCTGCCAGTCCAGCAATGATTCTGTTTCTAGCTGGAAAAAAATGAGCTTCTGCCTTAATGCCCGGAGGGTTTTCGCTGATCAGAAGTCCGTTTTCCATGATTTGTTCGGCCACTTTCTTGTGAACTGAAGGGTAAATTTTATCCAGTCCTCCAGCTAAAACGGCGATGTTGGGGATGCCCTCAGTCAAG
>JBDVMP010000037.1:0-32722 GCA_039970095.1 Cyclobacteriaceae bacterium | reverse complement strand
AATAGCCAGTCCGGAGATGTTGATGGCAGAATAAACTTTATGTCTCAGGAAATTGCGATAAGCTACCTTGATATAGTTCTTAAACACAGGTGTATTGGTTGGTTTCTAATCTCAGACGGGATGCGAGCGTGTTCTGTTGCTTTTGGTTATCAAAACTTGATGAGTGGCAACCAGCTTCTCATATTCCACATTTGCGATTTGCCGTTTTTCGAAATCAGCATAAAAAAAGGGCGCTCAATGAGCGCCCTAATCAATTTTTTGATTTTCTATCAAATATATTACGCCGCTACTTTGGCTTTTTTCTTTACCTCTGGCTTCAATTTCACAGCCTTTTTGTCGACCATGCTTATCACGCCCAGCTTATCCAAAACTTTGATCACCTGAAAAGTAGGATCAATTTCATGCCATCTCACACCACCAAAGTTGGCTCTTGAACCATACTTGTGGTGATTGTTGTGATAGCTTTCTCCCATCATCAAAAAGTCGAAAGGAAGGAAGTTCTTTGAGGTGTCCCCTACCTTGAAATTGGTATAGCCATAAACATGAGCAAACCAGTTGATGATAGCTCCGTGGATAGGAGAAAGTAAAAACTGTGCAGGCAAGAGCAACCACAACCACCATGCATCAGCATACACCCAGTAAACAGCCACATAAGCGGCACCCCATACCAGTCTTGACACCCATGATCTGGCAAAATTGTCAAACGCATGCCACTGAGGAACACCCTCCGTGAAACGAGCATCCACTTCAACTTCTTTATTGGTAATAGTAGAATATGTCAACTTGGTTCTCCACATCATTTTGAAAAGATTCAAATCGTATTTTGGAGAATGGGGGTCTTTGGGCGTATCAGCATACGCGTGGTGCATTCTGTGCATCACACCATATCCATAAGGACTCAGGTAATTGGAGCCTTGAAAAATCCATGTAAGTACGAAGAAAACCTTTTCCGTGAAGGGACTCATGGTAAACGCCTTATGCGCCGCATACCTATGAAGGAAAAAAGTCTGAAAAAATAGCGACAAGTACCAGTGCGCTATAAAAAACGGGATAATAACTTCCATCTAACTCTTGTAAATCTTAATATTAATTGTCTTTCGACAAAAGGAACCTCTCCTTTCATTTACTAAGACAAAGTGCCAGATAGTTTGTGACAGAAATCTTAAAAAAAAATAAAATTATTTTTCTTCAGCCGGACCGGTCTCGAAAATTCGGTCCATGAGTTCATCGAAGTTTCCTTCCTTAGAAGCCTTGTTGATCGCCTCAAAGTATGAATCAATATCAAATGAAAAAGTGAACTTTTCTGTTTCTTTGGAAAGCTTTTCTTTGGCTCTACATACGAGCTGACGGCAGTGGTCTTTTTTCTTGTTGAAAATCTCCTGAAGCTCATCATATTCAAAATCAAACCCTTCTCTGAGCAGAAACAACCCTCGCTCTATAGGGCCTAATTTTTTGTGTAGCACTTCCAATGCAGAACCCAATTCATGCTTAAGGTCGAGGTGCGAAAAATCGATCTTCTCAAAAAGCTCTGGCAGTTTGATACTCTCCAGATAATCTTTTTTCCTTTCTTTCAGAGAGTTGACGTGATTCAGGCAGCTGTTAGTCACCGACTTTATCAGATACGCTCTGGTGTTTTGAATTTCCGATGTATCCAATGATAGATACTTCAAGAAAGTATCCTGAACGATATCCTCAGCATCGTGCATACACCCCACCATACGCGTCGCTATGGACTGTAATAGAGGCTGATATTGTGCTATGGCTGCTGCTTGGTTCATTCTACTTAAAAATAATTTCCAAAGCTACTACATTTATCAATGTCAACTCAATAAATGCCGAAACTTGATCATCAGGCTTATTTCCGATTTATCTAATTTTACAATTTCTAACCCAACATTGTAGGCATGCTGCCCATCATATATCGAGATAATTATCTTGTTGCTATCAACAAACCTCACGGGCTTCTGGTTCATCAATCACCTATAGCCAGAAACGCCGATGAGTTTGCGGTACAATTGCTGAGAGACCAAATTGGTATGCATGTCACGCCGGCTCACAGGCTAGACCGCAAAACTGGGGGAGTGCTTCTTTTTACGCTCAAAAAAGAGGTCAATTCGCTGATGCAAATGCAATTTCAAGAACAGAAAGTAAAAAAAACATACCACGCAATCGTGCGCGGATACACACCAGAAAGCGGAACCATTGACTATGCTCTCAGGCGTGATGACGGCAAGCTTCAGGATGCCATCACGCACTACAAAACCCTGGCTCACGGAGAAATAGATGTCCCTCTGGGAAAGTTTCAAACCTCTCGTTACTCACTGGTAGAGGCCAAACCAGAAACTGGCAGGATGCACCAACTTAGAAAGCACTTCGCCCACATTCACCATCCTATCATAGCAGATCGAGCACATGGCTGCAACAAACAAAACCGCATGTTTAAGCAAAAATGGACGATGGACACCATGCTCCTGCATGCAACCACACTGGATTTTTCACACCCAATAACCAAGGAGCAGATTTGCATAAAGGCAGGTTTTCAAGATGAATTTACGCGAATGCTTAATTTTCTGAATCTAAAAGACGAAATCGTTTCCACACTTTAATGTGATCTTGTATAGATTTGATCATTCACAGAACCAGCAAACCATGATCAAGTGCCTCGCCATAGATGACGACCCATTATTCCTTAAGCTCATCAATGCCTATTTGGCAGAAATCTCCGACATAGAACTCATCGGGACGTACACCAATCCCATAGATGGGGTAATGGCAGTAGTAAAATCAAAGCCTGATGTATTGCTACTGGATATCGAAATGCCTTACATGGATGGCTTTGAGACCATAGCCACCCTGGATAAAATCCCAAAAGTTCTGGTCATCTCAGGCCACCTCAACAACCCGGAGATACCTGATCTGCCTGTGGATAAGTTTCTGAGCAAAAGGGCTCTTAGAGACGTTTCTGTGCTGGAAAGTGCAATAAGAGAAGTGATTAGCACTAAGTGATTCAAGCAAGGACGTGAGCCTTACCTGCCTTGGTCAAAGCGTAGGACTTGATCTCCTCAAATTTTTCGTTACCAAGATTTTTCAATGATGTCGTAGAAATCTCCGGAACCTGCTGCCCTTCACTATCCCACCACTGGTTTGCCAGCTCCTTGGCTTCCTGTTCATCCACATCAAAAAGGTGAATCTGAGCATCTGAAATCAACCAGGCCTTTTCCTTCTCGCTATATTTCTTAAAAATCATCCCTCTGATATTGGCTGCCGTGGAGTCACCAGTTTTGAAATAAGCCTCTGTGTAGCTCATGGTGTCCGGTTCGGTCATCACATTATCCCAAAATTTGGTGGAAGAAATTATCTGTGCTGTGGTGACCAGATAGGTGGACTCCTTCTCAAGCGGTTGCTTGCTCAATGAGCAATGCGCTTTGAATTGATTTTTCTTCTTGGTAAGGAATTTGAACATTCTATTTTGAGGTTTTGACCTAAAGAGTTTACTGATGTTTGTATGAAAGGTTACCAAATAGTCGTTAAAACATCGGAAATAAATGTGAACGGGGCAATAATGCTTAGAAACAATTAAAATTGAGGTATGATAAAATCAACACTCTTCATTTTCACCTTTGCTGTCTGCGGACTAGCGCAGGCGCAGCGAGGAGAAATCTTCCCGGATCTTGAAGGCGAAAGTCTTGTACACGGCATGGTAAACATCCCTGAGGACACTAAAGGCAAACACACTTTGGTAGGGATAGCACTATCAAAAAAGTCCGAAAGTAGTCTGAAAAGCTGGTTTCGCCCTGTATATCAGCAACTCATACAAAAGCCAGAGGATGGCGCCCTCTTTTCATTCGGGTACGATGTGAACGTATATTTCATCCCGATGCTTACAGGCGCTAAGAGACCAGCATACCAAAAAGTGATGGAAAAAGTGGAGAAAGATGTTGACAAAAGGCTTCACCCCAATGTGCTCTTTTATAAAGGGTCACTAAACGACTATAAAAATGCATTGGGTATAGACGACAAAAACACGCCTTATTTCTATTTACTAGACCAGGAAGGCAAAATTGTCTATGCCACCAAAGGAAATTACAGCGATTCTAAGCTGCAAAAAATTATTGACCAGCTCCCATTTGAATGATAAAATCTGGACCTATCGGCATATTTGACTCTGGCTATGGCGGACTCACAGTAATGAAGGAAATCGTCAAAGAACTGCCTGAATACGATTATTTATATCTGGGCGACAATGCCCGCACTCCTTATGGAAGCAGATCCTACGAGACTATTTATAAGTTCACCTTGGAGTGTGTCAGACATATGTTTGACCAGGGCTGTGAACTGGTGATACTCGCGTGTAACACCGCCTCTGCAAAGGCACTACGCACAATCCAGCAACTCGACCTTCCGGGTATTGACCCGACCAAAAGAGTGCTGGGTGTGATCAGGCCCACAGCCGAGGTAATTGGAAATTATAGCAGCACAGGAGATGTGGGAATCCTCGGAACCCCCGGCACAATGAAATCAGAGTCTTATCTCATAGAAATTAAGAAACAATTCCCTGCGGTTTCGGTATTTCAACACGCCTGCCCGATGTGGGTGCCGCTGGTGGAGAATGGTGAAACCCACAATGCGGGTGCCGACTATTTTGTAAAAAAAGATCTCTCTGAGCTACTCACCAGGTCATCCAAAATAGACACCATTTTGCTCGCTTGCACACATTACCCACTACTGGAAGATACTATCAAAAAACACCTCCCCGAGCATGTCAAACTTCTAACCCAGGGTAGCATAGTAGCTCAAAGCCTGAAAGACTATTTAAAGCGACATCCAGACATGGACAAGAAGTGCAGCAAAGACGCAACCCGATCTTTTCTTACAACAGACTCACCGCAAGATTTCGATAAGAAGGCCAGGATTTTCTACGGAGAAAGCACGCATTCTACATTCGTACATATATAATGACAGTCATACAGTTCGAATTAGAATTAATATTAATTTATCGAAATAATTCTATCTAGAGCCATTTAAACAATACGCCTACTTATTTTCGCTTCATGGATATAAAAATCAACAAAGCCGGTCCCAACGAGTCACTGCCAATGGACTTATTGCTTCAGGCTGATCCGTCCGAAGAGATGATATCCAAATATTTAAACTCGGGCGAAACCTTTGTTGCAAAACTGGGCGATCAGATCATAGGGGGCTTTATTTTACTACCAATAAGCTCGGGAGAAATCGAAATCAAGAACATCGCCGTTTATCCTGAATACCAAAAAAAGGGATTTGGCAAGGAATTGATGAAGTACGCCATACGTACAGCTAAAATGGAGGCATATGATTTTCTTATAATCAAAACCGCAGATTCCAGCCGCTACCAAATTTCGTTTTACGAAAAGCTGAAATTCAAACTAGACTCGACCATAAAAGGTCATTATATCCAGTATTACAAAGAGCCCATTGTCGAAAATGGTCTGGAAGCTGTGGATCAGCTTGTATTCAGAAGAAGTGTGTGATTTGCATTTTATCAAGAAAAAATTGTTTTCAATCTCATAGAAAAGGCTTAATTTCCAATCTGGAAACAACATTTAAATCTAACAATCCTTGATATGAAAAAAATAATACTGATCAGTGCAGTGGCTCTTCTTGTGTCATTTGCAGGAACCGCCCAGGAAAACCCTATCCGTATAGGCGTCAAGCTTGGTAAGCCAAATATTGCCGGGTTGAATGCTGAATATGCACTGCCATTCTTAGGAGGAAGATTAGCTCCGGCCATCGATTTCTCTACACTTTCTGTTCCTACTTCGCTTCTTGATAACCCAGAGGTTACTTATAACTACTTTGGTTTTGGAGCCAACTTTTACTTTTTGGGTGAAGGAAAAGGTCCGTATGCTCATTTAGGTTATGGGAAAATTGGAGTCGATGCTAAATACACCAGTGATGGCGAAACTGCTGATATTGATTTTGATGCAAATCTGTTTATTGCCAAGCTTGGTATCAGAAAAGGAAAACGATTCTATTTCATCACAGAATTGGGATGGGGACTAACCAGCGCAGACCCTGAGGTTGTGGTGCAATACGACACATTTTCGGAAACAAAGAAAATTCCTGGATTTCTGGTAGGTGGGTTTATCGCTAACACAGGATTTGGAGTAGCATTCTAAAGATTCTTATAGCTATCAAAACAACAAAGCCCTTCAGCAGATGGGCTTTGTTGTTTTCAATCCAAATGGTGCTTACTCAACCACAGTAAGCAATTCTTTTTCGATCACTTCTTTTAAAACATGTTTGGGCAAAGCTCCCGCCTGCATGATGGGTTGTTTGTCAACAGGAATGAAAAGCATACTCGGAATGCTCCGTATCTGAAAGACTGCCGCAAGCTCCTGCTCCACTTCCGTATCCACTTTATAAATAATTAGATCGGAGTATTCCTCCGACAATTCTTCTAAAATTGGCGCCACCATTTGGCAAGGGCCACACCAGTCTGCATAAAAATCAATAATCGCTGGCTTGTCACCCTTGTACTTCCACTCTTTTTCGGTGGTATAGTCAAATACATCTTGCTTGAAAATATCAGCTGTCAATTTTACTGTTGGCATGATTTATCGGTTTAAATTCTAATCAAATGTACGCAGCTGCCAAAGGTTAGTTTGTAACACATGTTACGCTGGAGAAGAAAATCCCGAAAAATCAATGAACTCATTTCTGCACCCGTACCGGACAGCAGCAGCATGTTCTGCACTAACCGTGATATGAAGCTCTGGGTATTTAATGGATAGTTTCGAACTGAAAAGGAACCAAAGATCTGCCAACCCAATCAGGCTGCTTTAGCGCTCGTATTCAGCATTCTTTGTCTGTTGAAGTTGGCAAGGATATTTTGTGCGATACGCATATCTCTCAACTCGAATTCATACAAAACTTCTATCTCCTCATTCTGAATCATTGCTGGGTTAGCATGAATCAACTCGTATTGGTTTTTCTGATAAGAATACGTCAAAAGAATTTTCATTTCTATAGTAGTTTGGGTTCTGGACGCTATCGCTCCCGTTTTGGTTGCTCGCGCTTTCATGTTTCTAAAACGGAAACCAGTCCAAAAACCCTACCACAATTTCGATTTCACAAATTGGGAATCATATGACTCGCTATAGTCAGTATAATAAGTGCTCTAAAAAGTCCTTCTTTTCTAAAACCAATGAGAAGTGCTATCAGAAAAATCAGGAAGGAAATGATAAATGTATTGTTTGTGGTGAGCCCTCCTAAAAAACCCTCAAACCATTGAAGCTTAATACCGAGCCGCACCAGGGGATAAAGCGTAAGGAAAGAAGCCAGAGGAGCCAGTATTTTCTTATTGGGGGAATCGGAAAATCTGGAATAGTAAAACAAAACAATCAAGTCGAAAATGACCAGGGCACTGAAAGCCGCATATTGTCTTAATAAAAAGTTGATATTGAAGCCAACCGCTGGGATTAAAAACAAAACCAAAGCCACCGATGAGGCAACAAGCAAAACCAAATCTCTCGCTTGATTAGAGCCGTCCCGGTTGACAAAGTAGCTCCAGGTTAGACTATAGACGTAAAGCCCCGTGAGTATGCAGGCGAAGATGAAAAAGATAACGCCAACAAAACTATCAATACCCAATAACAGTGAGGAGTAGTTAAAAACTAAGCCAAAACCAATCAGCACAAGCGCCACCCGCTCTATAACCCGCTGGTTGTCCTCAATCAACCGGATCAGTAAGTGTCCCCTCAGTTTCTGTTTTGATCTAAAAAAATACACTGAAAGCAAAGGAAAAAGCACACTCAATCCCAGGACGCCTGTCGCCATAAGTACAGAAGCCCCTGGCAGGTGAAGCACTCTAAAGCACAAACCAGCTATGAAAGCTATGATCAGCAAAGTGCCCAGAGCTATGGCTCCCCTGCCCCTGGCTTCTCTATAAACGTAAATACTGCGAGCAGATCCAACGACTAATGTGACGCATGAACCCACCAAAAATATCAGCAACAACAATCCCGCACCGGGAAGATGAAGCATCTTGAAAATGGTAGCTGCAGCCAGCAGACCGCCGGAGATCACGCCGGAGATACGAACGGGATTAAATTTTCTGTTGAGTAGTTCCATGGTTTCTTTTTGAATATTTCTAAAATGATCTTCTGGTATTTGATCATGTACGGATGCCCAGGCAGCATCGAAATCTATCCCCTCGTCCATTTTGAGTTCAATGTCACAAACGATATGATCCAGCAACTCCTCTTTCAAAGGATTGAAACTAATACCCTGCGCGTCCAGATCCATCTTGACCTGATCAATTTGTGCTTTGGTCAGGCTCCCCATACTTGCAAACTTGAGCCAGGAGCTGGCGCCATCACATTGCGAAGCACCTCCATAAAGCGATCCAGCTCAGCCACTTTAGTTTTGGCTGTTTCGTTTCCTGATGAAGTCAAAGCATAATATTTACGGACTCTTCCACCCACGATTTCCGAGGTTGTAACGAGCAAATTCTCATTCTCCAACTTATAAAGTATAGGGTACAACGCACCATAGGTCAACTCCAGCTCTCCTCCGGAGAGCTCCTTTACCCGCTGGCTGATCTCATACCCATACATGCGGTCAGTCTCTGAAAGGAGTTTCAAAACGATGGTCTTAATGGTGCCCTTTATATATTCTTTGGACTTCATAATATATAATTTTCTTAAATATATAAAATAAAATAATAGACAAAAAAAAGCCTGCTAAAAACTCAGCAGGCTTTGAATCATTAACTAAATCAACGTGTCATTCAAATCCATTGTAGATGTTTCCTGCGATACCAATGGTATCATTAGGCGTGCCATCGTCGTAGATAAAGATCACGCTGAAGTTGATACTATCGCTATCGATAATCTGGCCATCAGGAATCGTAATCATATCAGGATCATTGATCAGGTCTAGCCCATTGGAAACAGAAAACTCATCTCCGGCCGTGGTTACCTTGACCTTAAATCCCCCCACTACAGCATCATGCTCATCTACCCAGGCTGTACCGTCATTGGCTGCCGTGTTGTATATATCTATTCTGGCGTGATGAGCTATCACATTGCCTTGATAAGTATAGTCCACGATCCACTGCCCTGAAACTCCATGCACGGAGGTCTTTTTGATCTCGTAATCATCATAGCTGTCACCACATGATGCCATCACGAAAACCATCAGGGCCGCCATCCAAATTTTATTTATGCTCTTCATAAGTAATTTCATTTAAGTAAAATTTAAAGTTGGATCTGTGTAAGGGTGATATCCCACTCTCCACCAAAATCAGCCAGTGTATGATATGTGATCGTTTTAGCACCGGCATCCACGGTCATGGAAGTGATATCTACTACATTGCCCCATATCGGAAACTGCATCTGACCGAACGTAAAGTCATTTGTTGCCAAATCATTTACAGTGACAGTAGCACCACGAGCCAGGTATCCATCCCCAAACCCTGAGCCTTCACCATAGTATCCACCTATCCCGTGTGAGATTTCGAAAACACCGGGAGATTTTTCCCACACCAGCACATTGATATCACTATAACTCACTCCTGTAGATCTCACAACAGTAGCAGAGTAAAGTCCGCTTATACTGGTTATCATATCTGCATTATCCACCTTGTAGAGGGTTCTGGAAGTAGTGCCGGCAAAGCCATCTACGTTTACTGCAGAGTAAACCACACTGTATTCATCTACTTCATTAGGCAGAGAAACCCCTGAGTATCCGGAAAAACGACCCACAAATGTTGTGGTAACATCAATCTCTGCACCCTGCTCAGTAGCCACCACACCGGGATCACTAAAATCCTCGCTCGTACCGAGCTGCAGCACAGAGGCTCCTGTGACTTCAAATACCGGATAATAGGTGATTGAAGATGTATTGGCAGTATCGTCCTCATCGCAAGCCACAAACAGCACTGCAAAAGCCAACAATCCGAAAAGTTTATTTATTGCATTCATAACTTTCATATTTAAGGTTATCACTTGTGCCACCAAACCTTGGTGAACACATTTACCTGAGCAGGAACATTGGCCTTATTAGAGCTGATTTCTGTATCAGGATAAAGCAATCTGCGAGGGAAATTTCCAGCCGTCACATTGTTTACTGCTACGGTATAGAAATCCGGAAATCCAGTTCTATTTTGCTCAAAGAATGACTCCAGTCCCTGACTGTTCGCCATAGAAACCCATTTCTGCTCTATGATAGCCTGAATCTGCGCATCTCCAGCATTGGTAGCCGGAAACTCATAAGCACCACCAGCCGCATATAGTGTAGCATCTGGAGTCAGACCCAGTTTGGTGAAAGAAGCATCAATACCAGCTTCATACATTGCTTTTGCATCTCCTGTACCATACCCTCGTACTATCGCCTCTGCCTGCAGGAAATAACTCTCTGCCTCAGAAATGAAATAGATAGGGTCAAGTGGCGCCAACGCAGGCTGAGAAAGCCCATCCTTGTTGGTAGGAGTCTGAGCACGGAAATTTCCCTGAATCAGACCTACATGAGGGCCATCTGTGTCATCATTCGGAAAATTGAATAATGCATCAAGTCTGGCGTCACCTTTATCATCAAGATATGTGAGCAGTGTGTTGCTCAAAACCAAATTTGGGAAACCAGAGAAATCAACCTCTGTTTCATAAACCGGATTTCTTCTGTTGAGCTCGTCTGCAAACTGAGTCATATGCGCATCAGCAGCAAGGAAGTTGGCATCCTGATACAAAGCTTGAATTCCAGCACTGGCAACAGACTCACGGGCATTAACCTGACGCAGGTAAATTTTCAACTTTAGCGTATTGGCAAATTGCACCCACATGTCCATGTCTCCGCCGAATATGATATCATCAGCTCCCGGAGGAATGGAAGTAGCCACAGTCAGATCTTTCTCCAAAGCTTCATCCAACATCTCGATCAACCCATCATAAACTACTGTACCTTCATCAAATTTTGGCTGAACCAACCCATTCAAACCTTGAAGTGCATCTGTAAACGGGATGTTGTCATACAGGTCTGTCAATACATGGAAGGTATATGCAGACATCACGGTACTCATCAAGTAGTAGTTCCAATTCTCTGTTTCCAAAGATTCATCCCTTACATACTTCAGGTCATTGAGTGCCCCATTGTACAACTCTCCATAGCCTCTGGCATCCAATGTGGTTGATTGGACATCATAGCTGTCATAATTGGCATACTGCGATGCTCCCACTGACTGAGCCCAGTGTTGTGACCAGATTCCACCCAGAATCTGATATTGTCCCCCTATAATAAAGCCTGAAATGGCAGTTCCCGCAGGGAAGACGAGCTGAACGCTAGCTTCTCCTGGTAGGTTAGGGTCTGTGTTGATATCAAAGAAGTCGTCTCCACACGAGGTGGAAAAGATCACCATGATCAAACCAACCAGACTATATCGTTTTATATTCTTCATAGTTATTTCTTTAAAATATTGTACTTAAAGTGTGACTCTCAGATCGAAACCGTAACTACGTGTAGATGGTGTAGCACCAAATTCACCAAAGCTTGATGAAAGTCCCTGCCCATCGTTAAAAGTGGTAGATTCAGGGTCTGCGAACCTGTTAGAGCTAGGTGTCCACAAGAGCAGGTTTCTGCCTACCAGCGCAATTCGCACTTGCGTAAATGGAGTCTTGCTTACGATATTGGACGGCAGACTGTAGCTAACACTGACCTCTCTCAACTTGGTAAAAGAACGAGTAAGCACATGTGCCTCATCTTTGCCCATACCTCCATCGCTCCAATAAGAATACAGATTGTCTTGTGTGATTGGAGTGGCATTTTCAACATAAGTCACATTATCACCATCAACTACCTCCTGTACCGAATTTGGCACAATAAAAGGCTTGCGATCATTGTATTGAGTCACTACGCTCGTACCCGAAAACTGAGTCAGGCTTGCACTACGAGAATAAAACAGACCTCCTTTTCGCACATCAAGCGTTCCGCTCACGGTAAACCCTTTGAAAGTCAAACCAGTAGATAAACCAGCGGTCCAGTCATGAGCAGCTTGCCCCATCACTTCTCTCTCACCATATACAGGCTTACCATCAGAGCCTACTATTATTCTACCGTCATCAGTAGTTTTAGGTCCTCTTGCATTGAGCAGCCCTACAGGCTCTCCCGGCCTGGCTATGAGGTTTACACCATTGCCGCCAAGTCCTCCAAGTGTGATTTCATCCAAGCCATCGGTAAGGCTCACCAGCTTGTTGTCATTCTTGGTGAAGTTTACAGAAACATCCCACTGGAAGCTCCCCGTTCTGATCGGTGTAGCGGTCATCAACGCCTCTATACCCCTATTGGTAATTTCACCAAGGTTTACAGTCTGCGCTGTGTATCCAGTACTTCTTGGCAGTGTGGCGTTCCAGATCAAATCCTTGATAGACTTGTCATACAATGACACATCGAAATTCAATCTTTGCTGGAAAAAGCCCAACTCGAAACCAACCTCTATTTCTGTAGTGATTTCCGGCTGAAGGTCAGGGCTACCAATGATGTTTGACACCTCAAAACCATTCACCTGAGTGCCGCCAGGAAGTGGGAAATTCAACGAACGGAAACCATCGCTAACTCCTGCTGGCACAAATACCGGAAGAATTTGGTAAGGCTTAGCATCATTACCTGCCTGTGCCCATCCAGCTCTTATTTTACCATAAGAAAGAATATTGTCAGAGATGCCCAGGGCCTCTGTAAAGACAAAACTGGTGTTTACACTTGGGTAGAAAAATGACCTATTTTCTTTAGGTAAAGTAGAAGACCAGTCATTTCTAGCCCCGAAAGTTAAGAAAAGGTAATCTCTGAAGTCTAAATCTATTTGTGCATATGCCCCAACGATATTTCTCTCAACTGTACTCTGCGTTACAGCCGGCGAAGCTGAGCTATTAGAAATCTGGTAGAATCCAGGAATATCAAGACCTGCTACGGACGCATAGTTGGCATCAGATCGCTGCATGTTCACATTGTATCCTATCAATCCTCCAAAGTCAATATCTCTTGTCAATGGCACACTCACGTTGACCATCAAATCTGAGTTCACTTCAAAGTTGTGGAAGGCTTGCTCACCCACCGCTCCAGGATCTTCGGACGAAATACCATCGTTTGGCGATCCCGGTGTTGGCTGAAGTATCGCTCTCCAGGTAGAAAGTTGACTATTGGATACATCTCCACCAACTCTCCAGGTTACCCCCACCGCATCAGACACCTGATAGTTGAGGTTCATGTTACCATAAACCCTGTCTTCATTAAACTCATTTCCGTTGTTGTTGAGTACGAAATACGGGTTTACAGAGTAGTAAGAATAGTAATTGTCAAGATTAAAAAACGGATCATTGAAATTCTTCGCTTCCACCACAGGGATATCCCTTGGGGTCTGCAAAAGCTCATCGTAAGTAGCCGAATTTTGTCCTGTAGATATGAAAGAACTATTTTTCTTTACATAATTCGCGGAAAAACCAGCTGTAAACCTATCGGTCAAATTGCTATTAGCCCGGAACGAAAGTGTGTTTCTGTTGTAGCTATCAGCATCAGTTGGAAAAATCCCGTTTGCATTTGTATTAGAATACGACATGTAAAACGTAGAGTAATCCGTACCTCCAGAGAAAGACACGTTGTTGGTGAAGGTTTTGCCAATATTGAAGAAATCCTTCACATTGTTGGGCAAAGCAGAATATGGCTTGATCAACTGAGAGTTGTCAACTACCTCACCCCATGGCCTCACCACACCGTCAAATTTTGGTCCCCAGCTAGTCTGCTCCACCGGATCAGTGGTACCAAAGAAACCCTGACCGTAAGTGTTTTGAAAATCCGGTAATCTAAGAACCGACTCAAACACGGTAGAAGAAGATACATCTACCTGGAACTTTCTGCCCTGAGTAGCCGTTTTTTTACCCTTTTTCGTCGTAACGATAATCGCACCATTGGCTGCTCTAGAACCGTAGAGTGCGGTTGCTGACGCACTTTTCAGCACCGTGATCGACTCAATATCATTCGGGTTGATATCATTACCGCGGTTACCAAAATCCAAGCCTCCATTGAGTCCCTGGCTACCGATTCCCCCTACAAAATCACCATTAGAGAAAACCGTATTTGTAGTCAGCTGAGTATTATTTACCGGCACACCATCCACCACGTAAAGTGGCTGATTGTTGCTACCCAAAGAAGACATCCCTCTTAGTATGACATTGGTAGAAGAGCCCGGCTGTCCGGAACCCTGAGTGATGTTTACACCCGCCACTTTACCTTGCAAGGCATTCAAAGGACTTATGGATCGACCTTTGGTCAGATCTTCGTTCTTTAAAGTTGTGGTGGCATAACCCAATCGCTTGGAGTCACGCTCAATACCCAGAGCAGTCACCACGACTTCTGCAAGCTGCTGCACATCTGATGACATACTCATGTCGATAATCGCACGAGAGCCGATGGCCACCTCCTGCGTCTGCATCCCAATAAATGAGAAAACCAACGTTTCGGATTCACCCGGAACGCTCAGTCTATAATTACCATCAAGGTCAGTAGTGGTACCTATGGTGGTACCTTTGACTATGACGTTTGCACCAGGAACAGCCTCACCCTGACTATCGGTGATCTTTCCTGAAATTTGTCTCTCCTGAGCAAATGCACCTAGCATTATACTAGCGAGAAACAGAGTTAGTAAAACTTTCTTCATACGCTTAATTTTTATGTATTAAGAATTCATTGAATGGGTAATGTTAGAAAGCTGTACTTGCGAAAAATTGTAAAAAAGAATTGCCCAAAAGCATAAGGGTTAAATGCCCTTACACTGTGTCAATTGGCCATTCGGAATAATATTTTGTGGAATGATGAAGAGCAGGTCTCAAGTTTTAAGATCATCGAAAAAAGCACCGTTTTCCATTGAATTAATCTTTTCGAATAAAAATGGATTTCGGCTTGATTGGCTGAATTATTGATAGATATTTGAAGGTTACCTCGAAAAAATTATGAAAAGAATACACTTTTTACTGCTCGCTCTGCTTTTATGTGTCACATCTATCGCTTTTGGACAAAGTGAAGCCCTGATTGATTCGGGCTATGACAAATACATGGATTCCGACTTTGTGGGTGCTATCGATGACTTCACACGTGCACTTGGTTTTGACAGCACCAATGCAGAGACTTATTTCTTGAGGGGAGTGTGTTATTCTTCGATAAATGAGAAAGTAAAAGCAGTCTCGGATCTAAATAAAGCAATTGAACTGAAGGCGGACTATTACGAGGCTTATTATGAAAAAGGTTTCATTTTCTTATCTGATCAAAATGCTGAACTCGCCATGGCAGAGCTGGATGCCGCAATAAAACTCAATCCCGATTATGCAGAAGCGTATGTAAGCAGAGGCACTGCCAAATGCATGCTGGAAGATAAGGCTGGAGCCAATGCGGACTGGGCCAAAGCCAAGGATCTGGGGGTTGGTTACACCGAATATATGAAGTGCGAGTAAACCCATCAGTACAATTTACCATCATAAATTACTCCGATATCTGCTTTTTTTCGTAAACTAGATATATGATGGATTATCAAAAAAAGAAACAGCTTGGGATACTGGTGAAAATCGCCATTGTAGATGAGGAATTTGCGGATGCCGAAAAAGAGGTGATACAAAAAATAGCGGCTAAATATGGCGCATCTCAGGAAGACCTCAACGAACTTTACAACACCGAAGACTTCAATGAAACGCTCGCTCCAATGGGCGTATCAGAAAAAATGGACTTTATGATGGACTGCATGCTGGTAATTCTAGCCGACAATGTGGTCACCGACTCTGAAGAATCATTTGCCCTAACTATGGCTTCCAAATTAGGGTTTAACCATGACGTGGTGCCTTTTTTAATTGAAAACAAAGACACTCCTCGCGAAGAAATGAACGACTTGCTATTGAACTATTTGGTTCACTAGAAAATCATAAAATATAAAAACACCAATATAAGCAGCACAGCCAGAGCCTGTACCCACATGCTTTGCTTCGGAAACTCATATCCGCAAATAGGGCATTGCCTCTCTGATGTATCAACCTCCATCGCGCAGGATGGGCACTCTTGCTTTTTACCCGACATTCAACATTAATTCATCCTAAAAAACCATTTCCACAAATTTATTTAAATTCGTCCTGCCCCGACAATAACACTTAACCTATGAGTAGTAAATCAAAAAGATTTGTGAGAAACCTGTTGATCGTTGCAGGCGTTTTGTTTCTTACAGCGGTACTAATCGAGTCTCCAAATTTGATCATTCAATACCTCAACTAATTGCACACCATATTTAGTCTTTACTAAGGTTGTCTTGCACATTGAAGTTTTGACCTGAGGTCAAAATCCTTTAAGGCACGGTTTTTGGAATTGGAGCACTACATCTAAATTTGAGTGAAGCCAAACTGAATGACCAATCTGCTAAAATCGATCACTCTCTTTCTGCTGGTTCTCTCCACTCATCTGGGAACGCACGAGTCTTGCGCCCAGCTGGCATTTTTCAAGAACATCAAAGCCAGGTCCATTTCCACAGAATTCACCAGAAACACAGGTACTTTTAGAAACGAAGGCTTTAAACAATTCTCCGAAGAGGCAAAATTCGGAGATTTATTTACCGATCCCGGGCCGAATTACAGCTGGTACGGCCAGCTTGAAACCAACTCGTTTAACCTGCTCATGAATTTCAGCATGAAAGACACCACACGCTTTCGGCATGAGTTTATTGCAGGCATCAAAAAAATCAATCAACGGGTGTTGTGGCTTGACGGTGACAACATCCGCTACAGAGGCCGATCTGAATTGATGAAGGGTCTCATCGGTTACAGATACTATCTGATCAAAAGAAAGCGCATCAGATTTAGCGCAGGCTCGCAGGTAGACTTTGGCTTCACAGTATCGTCCTTCACAAAAGAAAATGGTTATTACGATTCTTCTGAATATTTTGGTAACAAAGGCTTGCAGGGGGGCATTGAGTTTCCGCTTGTTCTGGAGGTGAGGCCGTTTCGCGGGTTTTACTTTTACTTAGGTCGCGCGTTTGGTGCAGGATTTTACAGTCAGGATGGTGCAGGTCAGGTCATTTTTGCTAAAAGTGTAATCACCGGCTTACGGTTCAACATATGAAATACTGGCTGCTGACTGGACTTTTGATAGCAGGCTCTATGTCTTGCTTTGCTCAGCACACCCTCAGTGGGTATGTGCGTGATGCCGATACTGGTGAAGATCTGATTGGTGTTACCATATTGGATATTGGCTCCAAAAAAGGAGCTGTGACCAATGCATACGGTTTCTACTCGATTACGCCCAATGTGGACTCTCTCAACCTTCGAATCACATATGTAGGGTATCATACGCTGACGCAAAAAATATATTTGGACAGCTCCATTCAGGTAGATTTCAAAATGCTACCCGCCATATCTACCCTGGACGATATCGTGATCAGTGCCGAAAGGTTCTTACTGGAAGAAGAAGTAACATCTACGGAAACGGGTGTTTTCAACCTCCAGCCAAAAGAGGCCATGGTCATTCCCACGATAGCGGGAGAATCAGATATTCTAAAAGTAGCTCAGCTCATGCCCGGCATCACCAAGGGTGGCGAGGGCACCACAGGCATATATGTACGTGGCGGAACCGACGATCAAAACCTGGTAACACTGGATGAGGCCACCGTTTACAACGTAGGCCACCTCCTCGGATTTCTTTCGGTTTTCAACAGCGACGTAATCAAGAATGTAAAAGTGGTTAAAGGTGGATTTCCTGCTGATTACGGCGGCAGGCTGTCATCGGTCATTGACACCCGAATGGATGATGGAAGCACTGAGCGATTTCATGCCAAAGGTGGAATCGGCCTCCTTTCCTCACGGCTGAGGATAGACGGACCAATTGTGGAGGACAAGGCCTCCTTTATGATTGCAGGCCGGCGTGCATATATCGACAAGGTTTTTGGAATTTTTAACGTGCCGTTTCCTTATTACTTCTACGATCTAAACGCCAAGGTCAACTACAAAATCAACAAGCGAAACAGAGTGTATTTAAGTTCATACTTCGGCAGAGATGTTTTTGCAGCGCCGGAAGAAGTAGAAGATGATTTTCAGGGTGGCTTTGACCTGGGAAATTTCACATCCACGCTGCGCTGGAACCACGTCTCCAAAGGCCAAAGGCTCTTCGCCAATTTCACTGCTATTCAAACGCGCTTTCAATACGACATAGATGCCGATGTGCCAGACAATTCGCTTTTGATCAAATCGCACATTCAGGATTGGGGTTTGAAAGCGGACTGGGACTATTATAAATCTCCCGAAGAAAGAATTGAGTTTGGGGTGCACACGACCACCCACCTCTTCAGACCAAACGTAGTAAACACTACGGGTGAAATTTCAGATTTTCTCAAATCAAAAAAAGGCAAACGCCTGTACACCCAGGAAACAGCCGCCTATGCCGGTATAGAAAAGACTTTTGCTCCCAAGCTAAAAGGGTACGCCGGACTGAGAGCCTCAAGCTCAGCGGTGGAAAAGGCGTTTTATTATGGCCTGGAGCCACGCCTCAATGCCAACTATGCGCTTTATGACCTCACTTCGATCAAAGCAAGCTACAGCCTCATGCGACAGTACATGCACAGGGTCAGTTCTTCCAGCCTGGTTTTGCCTACAGATCTTTGGTATCCGGTGACAGCCTCTATCCTACCTCAAACTTCCCACCAATGGTCTCTTGGGATCTTTCAAGGGTTGAAGAGATGGAACCTCAATGCATCTGTGGAAGGCTACTACAAAACCATGAGTAACCTGATCGAATATAGGGAAGGCGCAAGGCTTATTCTCAACGACAATTTTGAAAACGAACTGGTAACAGGGAGTGGTGAAGCATACGGCGTGGAGTTTCTGATCCGCAAACAAACGGGCCCTGTGACGGGCTGGGTGAGCTACACACTGAGCAAAACCACGCGCCAATTCGATGACCTGAATAACGGCCAGAGATTCCCTGGCAAGTACGACCACACACATGATATTTCTATTGTGAACATCATCAAAATATCTAAACGTATGGACATGTCCTGGGTCTGGACTTATACCACTGGAGCATCCTTCACACCACAGACAGGTCAATACCTGGTACCCAATGCCACACTAACCGAAGTAGAATTGATCCCAATATATTCGTCTAGAAATGCGGTGAAACTTTCTCCTAGTCACAGACTGGACATCAACCTGATAGTGAAACCGAAAAAAGAGAAAAGGATTAAAGGCGAGTGGCAGTTTGGGGTTTATAATTTTTATAACCAGACCACTCCCAATCAAATCAGGATAAACTCTAACGGCAAATCCTTGCAATATGTGCAATCGGGGATTTTCGGGTTCTTACCGTCGGTAGCTTACAACTTCAATATTTAACATGAAAAGATATCTGTATAGCATAATAATAGGCCTATTGATCTTCGAGACCGCATGTGTGGAAGATGTGCTGATTGAGGTCGAGCCGGCCCCATCCAAAATTGTGGTCAGTTCTCTTTTCATTCCAGACAGCATCATCATAGTGACGGCCACACGCAGTTTTTCTGCCCTTTCGGGAAAAAATCTGAATGCACTGGAAGATGACCTGATTAATTCCCTATTATTGGATCGTGCATTGGTGACCATCTCCTCCGACTCCCAAACTGATACCCTTTTCAAGTTGTCGCCGGGAGTGTTCGTTGGCGCTCTTAAAGATGCCAGACCGTATGACGTGTTTGAACTCAATATCTTTGATAGCCTGACCATGAGCTCGGCGAGATCGGTAACAGAACTGAAAGAACAAGTGCGATTTGATTCTGTAAGCCTGAATCGTGAAGTAATTAATGAAGACACAACATCATTTTTGTATTACCAATTTCGCGATCCAGCTGAGGATGAAAACTGGTACCTCGTGCAGGGCTTTGAGCTACCGAGGCTTCCCAACTTTGACAATGTAGAATTCGATGTAGAAAACGGAGATGTTATTCTTTCACCAGACACCTCCAATCAAGTCTTTTTCCAACCTGAGGTAACGCTTCTATTTTCTGATTTAATCTCAGACCTTACTCTGGAAAAGGATACTGTCCAGTCCAGAGAAGAACTTGGGTACTACCAACCTAAAGACACTGTTATTTTCGTGCTGATCAATATAGATGAAGGTTATTATGATTTCCTACAGGCACGAAAACGATCGGGAGGCATTTTTCAGTCGCTCACACGAGAGCCGGTAAATCACCCGTCAAATGTGGAAAATGGTTATGGCTATTTCACCATGCATCTTCCACATTTTAGAGCTTTTGTGAGAGAAGAGGATTGATCCAGGAAACCATGATTGGAGTTCTCCGAAAAGGAAGTTGTCCTGCCCAGACTCTAAGGGACTTGAAACTTGCGCGGTTTCGTGAGGACACGAAACAAGGCAAAGGAAGTATACCAAATCCTTATCTCAGTAAAAACTACCCTATTTAATATACCTAAAATCATGTCCAGCCTCGAGCTGTACCACAGTCTCATAGATCAAGTTGATGGTCTGCTCCAAATCTTCGTAAGTACACATCTCTACAGTGGTGTGCATATATTTCAGTGGTATAGAAATCAGAGCCGAAGCAACGCCTTCATTGGAATATGCAAATGCGTCTGTATCCGTCCCTGTAGATCTTGACGAAGCTCTTCTTTGGAATGGAATGTCGTTTTTCTCCGCTACACCGATGATCATATCCAGCAAGTTGTTTTGTACCGCCGGACCATAACATACGGTTGGTCCTTTGCCACAGCTGATGTCTCCACTTGTGATCTTATCATACATAGGTGAGTTGGTATCGTGCGTCACATCCGTCACAATCGCCACATCCGGCTTGATCTTATGAGCGATCATTTCCGCTCCTCTCAGGCCAATTTCTTCCTGCACGGCATTTACCACGTACAGGCCGAAAGGAAGCTCAATCTTGTTTTCCTTAAGCCTTCTGGCAACCTCTGCAATCATAAATCCCCCAATCCGATTGTCGAGTGCGCGCCCTACCAGATACTTCTCGTTGAGCTCCATCAGCTCATCGTCAAAAGTGATAACTGTACCAGGATGAATGCCCATTTTTTCCACTTCATCTTTGGAGCTAGCCCCCACATCAATGAAGATGTTTTTCAAGCTGGGATTATCTTCTTTGTTCTTTCTTACGTGAATCGCAGGCCAGCCAAAGACACCTTTAACTATTCCATTCTTTGTGTGAATGTTTACCTTCTTAGATGGTGCAATTTGATGATCCGAACCACCATTTCTAATCACGTAGATATACCCCTGGTCTGTGATGTAATTTACAAACCAACTGATCTCATCGGCATGAGCCTCTATCACCACTTTGTACTTAGCTTCAGGGTTGATCACGCCGACCATACTGCCATATGTGTCAGAAATATAGTCGTCGATGTATGGCTTCATATATTCCAACCACAATTTCTGTCCTTCGGCTTCAAAGCCAGTTGGCGAAGCATTGTTTAGATATTTGAAAAGAAACTCTTTGCTTTTATTATTCATATTAAATTAACTCAGTCCAATTATTTTGTAAAAATAGCATTGATTGAAGTAGCCTTCCACGGAAACGGTGTGAACTTATTTTATTGGTAAACCCTGATATAGTCCACGAGCATCGAACTCCGCACAAAATCTGGCTCAATATCCGGCTCAATTGCAATATTCAAAATGAAATAGTAGGGCATATCATACGGCCAAGTGTCTTTGTTTCTAACAATAGGCTGGTAAGCAAAATGCTCAACACCATCAACACGGAATGACATCTTGTCCTCAGACCACTCCAAAGTGTATAAATGAAACTCATCAGAAACATTCTCCACATTTTGCCCTTCGGTATTAACTACCCGATGACCGTGGCTTGATGAATTGTGCAATGCACTTGAAACATAGTTCTGATTCTTGCCCCAATGCTCCAATATATCAATCTCGCCGCAATCTGGCCAGTTGGTCGTTCCGTATCCTTGGGTTTCCCAATATGCTCCTGCCTCATTTATGTTGGTATTGAGCATCCAAATGGCTGGCCATGTACCTACGCCTGAAGGCAATTTCGCTCGGATTTCAACTCTTCCGTAGGTAAATGCGAATTTTGAATTAAGCCTGGCAGAAGTATATTCCTTGGTATAGCCCTGATCTTTGAAGGTTTCTTTAATCGCAACCAAATTCAAACATCCACCCTCAACAAAAGCATTTTCCTGTCGGTTTGTATAATGTTGAATTAAACCACCAAACCAGCTACCCATAGACGGTAGTTGAGTTTGAAGAAACCATTTATTTGAATCTATGGCACCTTGCCCCTCAAATTCATCTGACCAAACCAGAGAATCAAATTTCGCTACAACTTGCGCATAGCCAGACACTGTGCTGGACAATAACACAAATACCAATAGGAGTTTATGCATCAATGAGTTTTCTTTTTTGATAGATCAAGCGATCTATAAAGGTATATTTCCGTGCTTCTTCCGTGGCAAATTATCCACCTTGTTTTCCAGCATTTGATAGGCTCGTATCAGTTTTGCCCTGGTATTGTGCGGTAAAATAACCTCATCCACAAAGCCCCGTTCTGCTGCCTTATACGGGTTGGCAAACTTCTCGGTGTATTCGTCAATTTTTTGCTGCAGCATTTCATTTGGGTCTTCAGCATTGGCTATTTCCTTTCGGAAAATAATTTCAGATGCACCCTGCGCTCCCATCACGGCTATTTCAGCAGTAGGCCATGCAAAGTTCATATCAGCACCTATGTGTTTAGAATTCATCACATCATAGGCTCCACCATAAGCTTTTCGTGTGATCACCGTGACTTTCGGCACGGTTGCCTCGCTCAGGGCATACAGTAGTTTTGCCCCATGCGTGATGATACCGCCCCATTCCTGATCTGTGCCAGGCAAAAACCCGGGCACATCTACCAGCACGAGCAATGGAATATTAAAACTATCACAGGTACGCACAAACCTGGCTGCTTTGCGGCTGGACTTGATTCCCAATACACCCGCAAAATTATTAGGCTGGTTGGCTACAACACCTATACTCCGACCCGCAATCCTGGCGTACCCCACCACGATGCTTTCTGCATAATCTTTATGTACTTCAAAAAACGAATCCTTATCGGTGATACCTTCTATCACCTCTCGCATTTCATATGGTTGATTCGGGTTATCCGGCAAAATTCCATCAAGGTCTTTCCTCACTTCATCGCCGTTAGTTTCATACGGCATCATTGGAGGCATATCTTCACAATTAGAGGGCATGTAGCTAAGCAGGCGTTTCACATCCCTTATGCACATGGCTTCATTTGGTGATGTAAAATGTGTAACACCACTTTTCATAGCATGGGTTTTAGCCCCGCCCAGCTCTTCTGAAGTCACCTCCTCCTGTGTTACTGTTTTCACCACATTCGGTCCAGTCACAAACATGTAGCTGGTCTTCTCTACCATAAAAATGAAATCTGTCAAAGCTGGAGAGTAAACTGCACCACCTGCACACGGCCCCATGATAGCGGAGATTTGAGGGATTACGCCAGATGCTCGTGTATTTCTGTAAAAAATATCCGCATAGCCACCTAATGAAACTACGCCCTCCTGAATTCGGGCTCCTCCAGAGTCATTCAGACCAACGATAGGTGCACCATTCTTCATGGCCATATCCATAATCTTGACAATCTTTTCGGCGTGAGTTTCTGACAAAGAACCACCAAAAACTGTAAAGTCCTGACTGTACACATATACGAGCCTGCCATCTACAGTTCCATAGCCCGTCACCACTCCATCACCCAGTATCTTTTGTTTATCCAGCCCAAAATCTGAAGACCTGTGCGTAACAAACTTTCCTATTTCCTGAAATGACCCTTTGTCCATCAGCAGGTCAATTCTTTCTCTGGCTGTAAGTTTCCCTTTGCTATGCTGGCTTTCTATTCTGGTTTCTCCGCCCCCAAGAAGGGCCTTTTCATTGAGCTCCTCTAGCTCCTTAATTTTATCGTGAGTTGACTTGAAAAAACTTGGGGTGTTGGGTTTTTTGTTACTCATTTCTTAATAATCAATGTTGTACATATACTTGATTGGTAAGTTACAAAATGGATTCATTTTACCGCCAAACTATGCACGATAACTCCCGTGTATTTGTTGGATAGATGGGTCGGATATACTTCGTCTTTTTAATTATCTTGCGCCCTAATTTTTATCGGTATGAGGATCGCAGTGATTGACATGGGCACCAATACATTTCATCTAATGATAGTAGATGTGATGGATGGCGAGTGGAAAATAATCTACCGCGAGAAAACTGCTGTGCGTATAGGAAAGGATGGTATCAATCAGGGTAAAATCACCCAAGAAGCAGAGCAGCGTGCTTTGGACTCCTTGATCAAATTCAAAGAGGTCATAACTGCCGAAAAGGTGAATAAAGTCTTTGCCACTGCTACGAGTGCCATCCGAAATGCGAAAAATGGTCAGGACATAGTGTCCAGAATTTCAGCAGAGACAGGTATTGAGGTGAATGTTATTTCCGGTCTTCAGGAAGCTGAACACATTTACTATGGTGTGAAAAAAGCTATGGATATCGGGTCAGCACCTGCGCTCGTCATGGATATTGGTGGCGGGAGTATTGAGTTTATCATCGGCAATTCCTCGGAGATATTCTGGAAACAAAGCTTTGAAATAGGAGGTCAGAGACTGGTTGAAAAATTTCACCGACACGACCCTATCCAATCAAATGAAGTTGACGAGCTAAAAGTGTATCTCGAAACAGAGCTTCAAGAACTATTTGATGCGTATGAATCATTCAAGCCTGAAACACTGATAGGTAGTTCAGGAACATTTGATACTTTGAGTGACATATTTCTACTATCCTCAGGCACTAGTAGACCAGAGAATCTCACCGAATATCCGCTTTCAATCGGCGCTTTCCATGAGATTTTAGAAGATTTAAGAGCTAAAAACCGGGCACAAAGATTAGAAATTCCAGGAATGATCCCATTGCGTGTGGATATGATTGTTGTCGCTTGTGTGCTTATCGACTTTATCATAGAAAAACTGCAGATCAAAAACATCCGTGTTTCGGCCTATGCTTTAAAAGAAGGTGTTCTGCTCAGTACGATTCGGGATTTGGAAAAGGAAAACTTCTGGAACTGATACTCTTGTAATTTTACCTACTAAATTTATTTTAATGACAATATCTCACGACGAACTATTTCAGTTTGCTAAAGAAATTCTCGAAGCAACGGGTTGTTCCGAACAAGAAGCTCGAAAAAGCGCGGAAGTGCTTTTGAGTGCAGACTTGCGTGGAGTGGACTCGCATGGGGTGGCCCGACTTTCGGGGTACATCCGTCTCATTGATAAAGAAAGGGTAAACACCTCGCCGAATGTAAAAGTGGTGCATGAAACGCCTAGTACTGGAGTGATTGATGGTGATAGCGGACTTGGCCTGGTGGTAGGGCCGCAAGCCATGAAATTGGCCATAGAAAAGGCTAAAACGGCAGGTACTGGCTGGGTATCGGTAAGAAATTCCAATCATTATGGGATAGCTGGATATTATAGCATGCTGGCTCTGGAGGAAGATTGCATAGGCATAGCCATGACCAACGCGAGCCCACTCGTGGCGCCTACATTTTCCAAAGAAAGGCTATTAGGAACGAACCCAATTTCGGTAGCAATACCGGCAGATAAAGAACCTCCTTTTGTACTGGATATGGCTACCACCACCGCCGCAAATGGGAAACTTGAAATCCTCCAAAGGAAAGAAGCGCAAATGCCTAGTGGCTGGGCTCAGGATGAAGAAGGCCAGATAACTACCGACCCTTTCGGTGTGCAAAAGGGTGGCGCACTGCTCCCACTTGGCGGCAACCGCGAACATGGCTCCCACAAAGGATATGGCTTGTCATCAGTTGTTGATATTTTCTCTGCGGTGCTTTCAGGTGCCAATTACGGTCCCTGGGTACCTCCGTTTGTAGCATTCCTTGACCCACCTAGCGATCCTGTGGGCAAAGGAATCGGGCATTTCTTTGGCGCTATGCGCATTGATGCCTTTCGTCCTGCTGGTGAGTTTAAGTCACACATGGACAACTGGATCACGCGATTCAGAGAAGCCAAGCCGGTAATGGAAGGTCATCAGGTTTTGATCCCCGGCGACCCAGAAAGAAAATTAGAAGGAGAGCGAAGAGCCAACGGCATTCCGCTGCTAGACAAAGTAGTGGCCGACCTCAAAGGTTTAGGTGAGCGCTTTGATGTACGATTTCCCGAATAACTTTGTATGAATCAGGAAACTGCCCTTTCGATACTCAAATCCGGACACAACGTATATCTCACCGGCTCGGCAGGGACAGGTAAAACCTACCTGATCAACCAATATGTAGAGTACCTGCGCCAGCGAGAAGTCCCGGTTGCAATCACTGCCTCAACAGGTATCGCGGCAACCCATATCGGTGGCCAAACTATTCATTCATGGTCGGGCATTGGTATAAAAGAACGGATCACATATCCTGACCTGGAGAGAATCTCTAAAAACAAGCAGACCAAAGATCGACTGGAAAACGCCAAGGTGCTCATCATAGATGAAATCTCCATGCTATCAGGCAAAATTCTGACGGGGATTAGTGATATCCTGAAGCATTTCAAAAAGAACAGCAAAGCCTTTGGCGGAATACAAGTCATACTATCTGGTGACTTCTTTCAGCTGCCTCCTGTATCAAGGGAAGGTTTACCAAACAGGGAAAAATTTGCCTTTATGGCGCCCGTATGGGTAGATGCCGGACTCAAGGTGTGCTACCTGACCGATCAATACAGACAGGGGCAAGACGCACTGGCCAATGTTCTCGCCGAAATCAGAAACAAAGATGTAACTGACGATTCGGTCATGCTCATTCAGGACAAGCTGAGAGAGCAGTCGGATGATCTTGAGGTACTGAGGCTATTCACCCACAATGCTGACGTGGATGAGATGAACACCAAGCGACTGGCCGAAAACCCAAACATAACACATGTTTTTGAGGCTAAAACAGAAGGAAAATCCAATATCGTGGAGTCACTGAAGCAATCTGTGCTGGCGGCACCCAGGATAGAACTGAAGCTGGATGCGAGGGTGATGTTTGTGCGCAACAACCCTGAAAAGGGGTATTTCAATGGTACAATGGGAACCATCATCGACTTTGATGGAGAAGAAGGCTGGCCTAAAGTCAAAACCACGGAAGGTCGCATCATCACCTGTAAACCTGAGGAATGGACAGTGGTCGACGAAAAGGAAACGATCCTTGCTTCTTACAAGCAGGTTCCGCTGCGATTGGCCTGGGCCATTACCGTCCACAAAAGCCAGGGAATGACCCTCGATGGAGCAGAGATGGATCTTTCCAAAACCTTCGAGACCGGACAAGGGTACGTGGCACTGTCACGTCTCAAAACCTGGGAAGGACTCAAACTCAAAGGCATAAACAACAATGCGCTAGCCGTCGATGATCTGGCTTTTAGAGCAGACGTGCGCTTCAAGGAGCTATCTCGTGACAATGAAAACGAAACTCTCAACATAGCCATTCAGGATATGAAGCTCCGTTGGGCGAACTTCATAGAACGATGTGGAGGAACCAACGACGAAGAGGTCATCAAGTCAAACCAGGACCGTGAGAAGAAGTATTTGAAGAAGGCCACAAAAGAAAGCACCTACGTCAAAACGAAAAAGCTGGTGCAAAAAGGCATGTCGCTGGAGTTAATTGCATTCGAACGTGACCTCACCCTGGGCACTGTGATCAATCATCTGGAGCAAATCAGGGCAGAAGACGCAAAAATTGATTTGAGCAAATACGCCCCTGACGCTAAAACCCTCGAGAAAGTAGAAAAAGCCGTGGAGAAGCTTAAGGCTCAGGGCAATGAAGAATTTTACGATAAAGACGGCAATATCCGCCTGGGTTACATACACACTGCATTGAACAAAAAGCTTGATTACGATACTATTAGGTTGTGCAGAATGTATATGACCTGAATCAAAACTGATTTTTAAGAAATCAGGTCTTCCCATGACCCAGGTCATTCTATTTCATAGTTTCATTTCATAGCTTAATCCACAATTCCTCGAAGGTGTTTTTTTCACACGGGAATCAATATTTCTAAAATTTGATAGTAATCAATGTTAAGAGTTATGCTCACCCCAAAAAATGAAAACTACTGCCCTTACACTCGCTTTGCTTTTTGCATTTAACTTCTTCAGCCTCAATGCTCAGGATTCACAAAAAGATGTTTTGACTGACCCTCCTTCAGAGGAAGTATTGGCTGCTTTGATGTATAGCTGCTACGTATGCCACAACCCACGTGTCAAATCACATGAAGATATCATAGCTCCTCCACTGATTGCGGTAAAGTACATTTACAAATTCAAATTCCCGGAAAAAGAAGATTTCGTTGATAAAATGACTGATTTCATCTTGGAACCAAACAATCAAAAAGCCATCCTTCAGGGGCCGGTTATGAAATTTGGTGCCATGCCTGACATGCCTATGGACCCGGATCAGGTGAGGGTCATATCTGCCTACATATATGAAAATGAAATAGAAGAGCCTATTTGGTTTCCAGAGTATTTCGAAAACCGACACGGCATGAAATGGAAAGGCCAATGACACATCCTAATAACCATCTGCTGGAAAATCATTACCTGGCTCACCATAGGTATACCAGGGATGAATATCTGCTGGATCAGAAGACGTATCAGCATATCATAGACTATGTATCAAACTTCCGATACAGCATCTACCTGATACCGGATGACGAGCGTATAGAATGCGAAAAAATCATAAATAGAAATGAAACCATGCATTGTAGTGTACGGATCAATGAGCTGATTTTTGAGTAGATAAAGTGTTCGATTTGTAGCAAACCCTGTCCGGTTTTGATCGGAAATCAAAACACATAATTATTATAACCCTAACTACCAACCACTTACAATCTCGGCATCCATTTTGAAATAGATAAGCCAAACATCTACATCATGAGAGTATTGATAGTAATTATTCTGTGGTTTATCTTATTTTCTATTTCCTGGCCAGTTGCGGTGGTCTTATTCTTTTTACTTCCTTTGATCTGGCTGCTTTTACTTCCGTTTAGGATAGTCGGCTTCACACTAGAGTTGGTATTCAGGATTCTGGAAGGCATTGTATTGTTCCCTTTTCGGGTGATAAGGGGCTTGTAAATATCTATCGCGGCAATAAACGATCAATACCAATACCAGCACCTTTGGCAATCTCAATGTCCCCATTTTTCACCTTTGGGCCATTGGCGGTATCGTTGGAGATCAGAAGGAAACCATCCATATCCACATAGTCCAGCCAAGGTAGTAACTGAGCCACTGCGGAAATTCCTACAGAAGATTCCGTCATACAGCCAACCATCGCTTTCATGCCCAGTGATTTTGCTTTAGCAATCATTCTTCGGGCTGGGGTAAAACCTCCGCATTTCATGAGTTTTACATTGATTCCATGAAAACGTCCCTGGCACCTCAAAACATCCTCCTCCTGCTCAATACTTTCATCGGCTATCAATGGCAATTCGCTTTGCTCAAATAGCGTTTTCATGCCATCCCAATCATTGGCTTTTAAGGGTTGCTCGATAAACTCCACTCCCAGACTCTTCATCTCTCTTGCATTGCGCAGTGTCTCATCCACGCTCCACCCGCAATTGGCGTCCACCCTAAACGTAGCGTTCGTAACGCTCCTCAACTCTCGGATAATTTTGAGGTCTTCGTTGGTGCCAAGTTTGATCTTGTAACTCGACCAGGGAAATTCACGCAACTTACGCACCATATTTTCCACGGTATCGATACCAATGGTATAGTTTGTCAGGGGGAGTTTTTCAGCACTTCCACCCCACAACTCTATAAGCGACAATCCCCTCTTCTTTGCATATAGATCATGTATGGCCACATCAATCGCCGAGAGTGCAAAAGAATTAGATGTGAATGGTGCTTTCAGGGTCTCCCAAAAATCAGCAGGATCTTGATACTGATAAGATTCGATAAGCGGCCTATTTGCTTCAAGCAGATTGACCATATCGGCAATGGTTTTGCCGTAATACTTGGTGGCGGTGGCTTCACCAAATCCAGAAATGGCACCATCCTGCAGCTCTACGATAAGGGTTTGCTGCACGTCACGCATGTCATGCGCTATCTTGAAGGTATGCTTGAGGCGCAGGTCGTACTGGTGCAGGATCAGCTTCAAACTGTTAGCTTTTGATTATCGGATTACTCCGTTTTTCATTTTCTTTAAAGAACCCCGATCGCTGACATCAAACAAAAACCCGTTGACGATAGCATATCTGACTTCTTCGCCATCCATAAGGAGAAAAGTAGCATTGGTCCAAAGTTTTACATTTTGCGTTTTCGTTTCTTCCGAAAGAGTCAAATTAAGCGGTAACGGACTAAAGGCGGTCTCAGGCTTGCTTGTCAGCAAAATGTCCGTATATCCTTCAGCAAGCAACGAACCAAAATCCAGATTGGCTAACGAATCCAAAACTGTGGTTTCAGGCACAAAGACCTTTCCAGCAGCATATGTGAGACCAGCCGCCTCTACTGTCTTGTAACCATAGTAGGTGGACAAGTCTCCTACTTCGCCTATGCTACCCAGATAATGATAGTCTGTGTGATCGCTATTGTCTTTTGGCGTAGTATAAATACCTAAATCCAAAATGTATGGTTTCCCATCCAGGTAATAGGTCATCCCCTCTACTTTGAGATCAAATAATTTACGATCATTATTGGGAATCTTCTCATAATCTTTGATATCTATCTGCTGATAGGCGTCATTGGCGATGGCAAAAACAGAAGACAGGATAGATAGGTAATTCAACTTCCGGATAAACTGCTTTTCACTATCCCCCGGGTATCCACCCGACTCAATCAGAATGGTACTGGTGCCCCATTTTTGGATATTATCACCAAAGGCCCTTGGTTCAAAATCAT
The DNA here is from genome assembly GCA_039970095.1 of Cyclobacteriaceae bacterium. Taxonomy (GTDB): domain Bacteria; phylum Bacteroidota; class Bacteroidia; order Cytophagales; family Cyclobacteriaceae; genus JAMZMI01. Next base: position 1,798 of record JBDVMP010000037.1, on the reverse strand, counting down.
CATTGTAGCGACCTACCTGACCCGGCGCATATCGCTGAATGATATCGTTCATATACACGATGATTTTCATCGCATTGCCACGGACCTCATTGATTGATTTTTCGTAATTATAGGCTGGCGCCAAATAAGAAATGGTGGCCGGCTTGGCTGTGCGCTCGGCATTGTAATAGGTGCTTTGGTCATGCAGGTTGAAACCAAAATCGGCATCCAGACTATCTCGCACTCCTTTCAAAATTCTTGCTTCTGGCGTTTGCAAACGTAGCGCATCCCTGTTCAGATCTATATCGAGTGCGTTTCGTCTTTTGAACTGCTCCGCACCGTCAGGGTTTAGCATCGGGATAAAATGGAGTCTCACTTTAGTGAGCAATTCTTTCTTCTCTTTCTTGAGTGTCTTTTTATCCTGGAGGAAATTAAGGATATCAAAAATGGCCATGGTGGCCGTGGGCTCATCGCCGTGCATTTGTGACCACAGCAAAACATCTATATCGCCTGTTCCCACAGAGATCAGCGAGATGCTCCTGCCTTCAATAGACTCTCCAACTTGCGTCACGGTGTAGCCTTTGGTTTTGGCTACTTTCTCGATAAGCGGCTGCAAATCGGCATGCTTGATTCTGAGGCGGTCCAGACTGGGCTCTTTGATCTTCTCATAATTGTCAAAAAGTAAGCTGTCGAACTCAAGGTTTTGGGCGAATAGTGCCAATGGAAGCAAGAATATCCAAAACAAAACTGTGCGCATATCAATCTATTTAGTGTTTGAGATTAGTGGTGATTCGATCTCTGCTCATTAAGGCACAGGCAGAAATCCCAAATCTATGGTAGCGGCACGAATATCCGATAGAAATTGCTCTCCCGGATCCGATTTTTCGGTACGATAACCGGCATCTTTCTCGAGCCACAGTTCATGGTTTTCAAATTGGGTGTACTCGGAGTGGCCTATGAGGTATTGGATGTCGTATTTTCCTTTCAGGTATTGAGCCAGCCAGATGTTCGCCTTGAGCTGTGCTTCGGTAAGGGGCACTTCATCTGTTCCTCCTACATTTTCAATGCCTATAGCACAGTGATTGAGCCCTATCACATGCCTGGCCATGTAAGTTTCTGGCATTAGCCTGTATATTTTACCATCCAGATCCACCACAAATTGTGAAGACACATTCAAAGCACCAGCACTGGCGATTTCTGGTCGATAATTCGGAAGTTTGGACCCATTGAAGGCCGCAAGTGTCTTTTCCAAGGTAGGAATGACAGTGTAATGTATAACGATCATCTTAGGGTCGATGGTCGGTTCTGACTGTTGAATGCCATAGTGTTCATCAAGATACTGGAGTGTCAAGTCCACGCGCTCCTGATCAAATATCACTGGGCTATCAACAATATGGGTGGTTTTGCAACCACCCATAACAACTAAACTTACTATCCAAATAAAATACTTTTTCACTCTGATATGTTATCCTTGATTGGACTGATAGTAGTCCACTGCTTTTCGTACTGATCCGTTGGCCTCCAGCAGGTTATTGGCCTCTTCGGTAGATACACCTATGTCGTCCACAATCATTCTAATGGCGCGATTCACCAGCTTCTTGTTGCTGAGTTGCATATCCACCATTTTGTTTCCTTTTACTTTGCCAAGCTGAATCATTACAGTAGTGGAGATCATGTTGAGTACGAGCTTTTGTGCCGTTCCTGACTTCATTCGGGTGCTGCCTGTAACAAACTCCGGCCCGACGATCAATTCAATACCCACATCTACTGCTTCGGTGAGTTCTGTGTTTTTGTTGCATGAAATACCACCCGTAAGCAA
>JBDVMP010000036.1:0-2014 GCA_039970095.1 Cyclobacteriaceae bacterium | reverse complement strand
GTTGCCTCAAAGTAACCCCGGCTCACGATCCCAATGACTATGAAATCGGCCAAAGACATGATCTGGAGGTAATCGATACCATCAATCTGGATGGCACGCTCAATGAAGCCTGCGGCATTGATAAATACGTGGGATTGGATAGATTCAAGGTTAGGAAACTGATCGTAAAAGACCTGGAGGAAGCCGGTCATCTCGTGGGCACAGAGGACTTCATCACAAGAATAGGTCGCTCGGAAAGAACGAATACTGTAGTGGAGCCGAAGCTTTCGCTGCAATGGTTTATCAATATGAAGGACATTTCCAGAAAAGCGCATGCCGCGGTAATGGAAGACGATGTATTGCTTTTCCCTTCAAAGTTCAAAAACACCTACAACCACTGGATGGAAAATGTACGCGACTGGTGTATATCGCGCCAGCTGTGGTGGGGTCAGCGCATTCCGGCGTATTTCTACGGTCAGGGAGAAGACGACTATGTTGTGGCAGAAACAATGGAGGAAGCCCTGCAATTGGCTAGAGAAAAATCAGGCAAGGCAGATTTGGATGTAGCCAATCTAAAACAAGACGAAGATGTGCTGGACACCTGGGCTTCATCATGGTTGTTTCCTCAGGCTGTATTTGACGGTTTCAACGATGACTGTTTTGACAAAGAAACCGGCAAAATCATCAAAGGCAAAAACCCTGACCTGGACTACTTTTACCCAACCAATACACTGGTGACCGCCCCTGAGATTTTGTTCTTTTGGGTGGCCCGCATGATCATTGCCGGATATGAATACAATGGTGAAAAACCATTCAAGAATGTGTATCTCACAGGCATAGTTCGCGATAAAAAACGCCGAAAAATGTCCAAATCATTGGGTAACTCACCTGATCCTTTGGACTTAATTAAGCAATATGGTGCAGATGGCGTGAGAACAGGAATGCTGTTCTCCTCCCCTGCCGGAAATGACTTACTGTTCGATGAAAAACTGGTAGAGCAAGGACGAAATTTCTCCAACAAAATATGGAACGCTTTTCGACTGGTCACCGGATGGGAAGTAAAAGACATCCCTCAACCAGAGGAAAACAAGTTGGCCATAGAGTGGTTCGAGTCAAGACTCAATCAGTCAATAGCAGAGCTAGAAGATCACTTCGGTAAGTTCCGCATGTCAGACGCGCTCATGACCGTGTACAAGCTCGTATGGAACGACTTCTGCAGCTGGTACCTGGAATGGATCAAACCAGAGTATCAACAGCCGATAGATCAGGTCACGCTGGACAAAACCATCGCGCTCTTTGAGCAACTGATGAAAGTCCTTCACCCATTTATGCCTTTTATCACAGAGGAGCTCTGGCATGGTGTCAAGGAAAGGTCCAACGACCCAATCATTACATCGGCCTGGCCTCAAGCCGGATCGTTTGACAAAAGCATTTTAGTCTCTGCCGATCTTTTGTTTGAAATCACAACCAACCTAAGAAACCTAAGAAATAGCAAAGGCCTTTCTCCTAAAGAAAACCTGGAGCTTTTGGTGAAAACTAAAAATGAATCGGCCATCAAGGCCATTTCAGCTTCCATCCAGAAGTTGGCCAATGTATCGTCTGTTTCTTTCGCACAGGCCAAACCAGACAACTGCTCCAGCTTCGTATTAGGTGGGGATGAGTATTTCATTCCGCTCAACCTGGAAATCGATGTTGAGGCGGAAAAGCAAAAACTGGAAGAAGAGCTGAAGTATGCGAAAGGTTTTTTGATGTCGGTAGAGAAAAAACTTAGCAACGAGAAGTTTGTGAGTGGCGCACCTGCTCAGGTAGTGGAGAACGAGAAGAAGAAAAAAGCCGACGCTGAAGCCAAGATCAAAGCTATTGAAGAGAGTTTGAGGTCACTATGATCTCAAATTCTTGCTGCTATCAATAGGTTCAAATCCTTGTAGCCCAGATTAAACTTCTTCGCCAAATGGATGTTGGTCACGCTACCTCGGTAGGTATATACGCCCTTCATAAACCAGCGATGGCTGAAGATCATTTCGTCCACTCCGCC
>JBDVMP010000035.1:0-5297 GCA_039970095.1 Cyclobacteriaceae bacterium | reverse complement strand
ATTTTATAAAGTTCCCTGTTGCTGTCAATGTGGTGATGTTTGGGATACTGATATTCGGTGTGCTAGGCGTCAGCCAGATGAAGTCCTCTTTTTTCCCGTTGACTGAGTCGCGCATTATCACCATTTCGATTACTTATCCTGGTGCTTCGCCACAGGAGATTGAAGAGGGAATCGTGCTCCAAATTGAGGATAACCTGAAAGGGCTCGTGGGTATCGACAGAGTTACGTCCACCTCCAAGGAAAACTCAGGCACCATCACTGTAGAGATAGAAAAAGGAGAAGACATCAACGACCTGCTGGCAGAAGTGAAAAATGCAGTGGATCGGGTGCCCTCTTACCCTGTAGATATGGAGCCGCTTGTAGTGGCCAAGCAAGAAAGCATTAGAGAAACCATCACTTTCTCTTTGAGTGGAGAAAATGTGCCCCTGAAAACGCTGAAGCAGATCTCTCAGAGTATTGAAAATGACCTGCGCACGATGGAAGGTATTTCACAGGTTTCAATCTCCGGCTACCCGGATGAGGAAATCGAAATAGCTGTGCGGGAAAGTGACTTACAGGCTTATGACCTAAGCTTTCAGGATGTGGCTAATACTGTAGCACGGGAAAACATCTTGACTACAGGTGGTAATATCAAAACGGATACAGAAGAATACCTCATCAGAGCCAACAACAGATCGTATTATGCCGATCAGCTCAATAACCTCATTGTGCGCACAGATATCACAGGAAAAACAGTCAGGATCAAAGATGTGGCAGATGTGCGAGATACCTTTTCGGAAACGCCAAATGCCAGCTACTTCAATGGAAATCTTGCTGTAAACATCACAGTGAGCAACACCAATAATGAAGACCTGATCTCATCGGCTGCCAAGATCAACGAATACATAGAAACATTCAATCAGAAGTACAACAACGTGCGACTGGATGTGGAGAGTGATTCGTCAGTCACGCTAAACCAGCGTACTCAGTTGCTTTCTGAAAACATGGCCATCGGTGTATTTCTGGTACTGTTCTTTCTTTCGTTCTTTTTGAATACAAGAATAGCCTTCTGGGTGGCAGTAGGGTTTCCGGTTTCCTTTGCAGGTATGTTCATCTTCGCTCCCGGCCTGGATGTGACTATCAATGTACTTTCCCTATTTGGAATGATCATCGTGATCGGTATCCTTGTCGATGATGGAATTGTCATATCTGAGAATATCTATCACCACTATGAAAAAGGCAAAGACCGAATTCAGGCTGCCATAGACGGCACCATGGAAGTAGTTGCTCCTATTGTATCGGCTATCATCACCACGGTTTTGGCGTTCTCTACCTTCTTGTTTTTGGATGGCCGTATCGGCGACAACTTCTCGGAAGTATCTGTGGTAATTATGCTCACACTTGCCGTTTCATTATTCGAAGCTTTTGTCATTTTACCTGCGCACATCGCCCACTCCAAGGCATTGGATAAACAAAAACCCAAAAAGGGCTTGTTCGCCTTCTTTAGGAAATTCAATGTAATAGGCAATCGCATTGTCGGCATCTTAAGGGATAACACGTACACGCCTATCCTCAAATTCATGATGAACAATAAGTTCATCGGCATGTCAATCGTGCTTGCCATGTTTATTCTAACCATTGGGGCCGTCGGCGGTGGTATCATTAGAACTTCCTTTTTCCCTTCAATAGCCAGTGATCGGGTATCTATTACGTTGACTATGCCTGAGGGTACCAGTGTCTCGATTACGGATTCACTTGCCAGCTACATTGAGACCAGGATTTGGGAAGTAAACGAGGAGTACACCGCAAAACAGTCGGACAACCAGCAAGTGGTTCAAAACGTCATTAAAAAAATTGGTCCAGGTACAGCAAACGCCAGCCTTGTGGTTAATCTGCTGCCAGGGGAATCAAGGGATTTTGGATCATTCCTGATCGCCAACAGTATCGAAGAAAAGGTGGGGCCTATATATGGCGCTGAAAGCATCACTTTTGGTTCCGGTGGAAATTTTGGCGGCAGCCCGGTAGCAGTTTCTTTGCTCAGCAACAACATTGAAGAACTAAAGCTGGCAAAAGAAGAGTTGAAAGAAGAGCTGAAAAGGAATCCACTCCTCAAAGATGTTTCGGACAATGATCCGGCTGGTATCAAAGAGATAAGCATTCAGCTCAAGGAAAATGCCTATCTCGTTGGGTTGGATTACAGCACTGTGATGGGTCAGGTGCGTTCTGGATTCTTTGGCAATCAGGCTCAAAGGTTTCAGCGGGGCGAGGATGAAATCAAAGTATGGGTTCGTTATCAAAGAGAAAACAGGGCCTCATTGATGGACCTTGACAAGATGCGCATAGTCACGCCATCAGGTGAAAGGGTGCCATTTTCTGAGATTGCCACCTACAGTATTGAACGCGGTGAAGTTGCCATCAATCACCTGGATGGACAAAGGGAAATTCAGGTCGTAGCGGACATGAAAAACCCTGATGAAAGTGCCACAGATATCAATTCAGATATTAAAGCCCGAATCCTCCCGGAGATACAATCTAAATACCCGTCGATTTCCGCCTCCTATGAGGGACAAAATCGTGAAGCCAACAAGTTTTCGGACTCAGCCGGCAAAGTCTTTCCTGTCATCATTTTGCTGATTTATGCCACGATCGCTTTTACTTTCAGGTCATATAGCCAGCCTCTTTTACTCATGCTTCTCGTGCCACTTAGTTTGGTAGGTGTGGCGTGGGGACACTGGATTCACGGTTTTCCTGTCAATATCCTTTCATTATTGGGAATCATCGCATTGATAGGAATCCTGGTCAATGATGGTTTGGTGCTGATCGAGAAGTTCAATGGCAACATGCGCCAGGGAATGCGCTTTGATGAGGCGTTGCTAGAGGCCGGACGCTCCAGGTTCAGAGCGATCTTTCTGACCACACTCACCACCGTGGCGGGACTGGCTCCTTTAATGCTGGAAACGAGCCGACAAGCTCAATTTCTCAAGCCAATGGCGATTTCAATTTCTTATGGAATGGCCTTTGCCACCATCCTTACTCTGGTCGTTTTGCCAATCATATTGTCCTTTAGCAACTCAATAAAGGTAGGTATCAAATGGCTCAGAACGGGTGACGATATCACCAAAGAGGAAGTGGAGCGATCCGTCATTGAAATAAACGAACATTAATTGAAAACCACATCGGTAGATTATAAAAAGATGAATACGAAATATTGGATTTTGGCACTGATAAGTGTGATCTGCTCCTCTGCCTCAGCGCAGCAGCTGCTTACACTGGAGGAGGCCATCAAAATAGCACTGGAGGAGAATTATAGCATTAAGGTGGCAAAGAATGAAGTGACCATCGCAGAAAATAGTGCACATCCGGGAAAGGCAGGTTTGTTGCCTACTCTGGATCTAAATGGAAACTATCAATACGGCAATAACAACACCACTCAGCAGTTTGTGGGCCAAGAACCCAATGAAATCAATGGGGCGGTTACCACTTCTTACGGCACTTCCCTGGATTTGGGTTATACGCTGTTTGATGGACTGGGCAATGTGTACAACTACAAGAAGCTTAAGTCAAGTTTGGCGCTTGTCAATGCACAGACCAGGGCGGAAATAGAATTGACCATTATGGATATCATTTCGGGGTATTATTCATTGGCGCGTGCTCAGGAAAACTACCGCATTGCATCGGAAGCGTTGGAAATCTCTAAAGAACTCCTGCAGCGAGAAGCAGAGGAAATCCGCTTCGGCCAATCCACTCGCAGAGATTACCTAAACGTAAAGGTCAACTACAATACGGACAGTGCTTCCATGGTTTCAACCAAACTGGCGTTGGAATCCGCACGCAACAACTTGATCTTTCTCCTGGCAGGAAATCAGGAAGAAGTAGTGGTAAATACAACCGTAAACCTGCTAGAGTCATTGGATTTTCAGGAACTGATGAATTCGGCTTTGGAAAATAACAGTCAGGTTGTGGTAGGTGAATACAACAAACTGAATGCTGAGTATGACGTGAAACTGGCCAACGCCGTGCAGATGCCTCAACTGTCCGCCAGTGCTTCTTACGGATACAACAAGAGCAATAGTGATGCTGGTTTTTTGGCTTCCAATCAGTCTACCGGACTGACTGCAGGATTGACATTGGGCTTTAACATCTTTGATGGACGAACAAAACAGATTGATAAGCAGAATGCCAGAATAGCTCTGGACAATCAGCAGATCAGACAAGAAGAGCTGCAGAAGCAGACGGAGCGTGATTTTGCCAATGCCTATGCTACCTATAAAAACAACATGGCACTGTTGGGTATTGAAGAAAACAGCCTCGTTACAGCTCAGCAAAACTTCGAAACTACTCAGGAGCAGAACCGACTAGGAACTGTTACAAGCACAGAGTTTAGAGAGGCACAGCTCAACCTGATCAACGCACAGTTTCGTATCACAGATGCTAAGTTTTTGGCGAAGGTGGCGGAGTTTGAAGTACTGCGGGTAGCAGGTCAATTGCTTGACAACATCTAGCAAAAAACAGATTGATTACTGTTATTTTAATAAGTGAAACATGAGCGACCAGGTGAAGAATGAAATGTTGGAAACCATTAAATTAAAACAATCATGAAAATAGCAGTAACATCAGCCAGCGGCCATTTGGGCACAGCGATCGTCAATCAACTGATCAAAGAAATAGGCGCAAGCAATGTGGTAGCTATCGCCCGTACTCCTGAGAAAGCACAGCATTTAGGTGTAGAAGTCAGAAAAGGTGATTACAACAGTCGCGAACAGTTTGACCAGGCACTAAAAGGAATTGATAAAGTTTTGCTGGTATCTGGTATGGATGCGCCGGACAAAAGAATCGAACAGCATAGAAACGTCATTGAGGCGGCCAGGCAAAATGGTGTTCAGAAGATCGTATATACAAGCATCATTGGGGACGAAACTCAAACGGCATTCAGCCCGATTGTGAAAAGCAATCGGCAGACCGAGTCAGATGTGCGCGAATCAGGATTGAGTTGGGCTATAGGCAGAAACGGCATTTACATAGAACCAGACCTGGAATATCTGGATACCTACATCAAAGAGGGCGAAATCAGGAATTGCGCCGCAGAGGGCAAATGTGGCTACACATGCCGCGCGGAATTGGCACATGCTTACACTCAGATGTTATTGAGCGACTTCCACAATGGACAAACCTATAACCTCATGGGGCGAGCCATCTCACAAGCAGAGTTGGTGGAGCTGATCAATCAGGTTTTTGGTACAGGTTTGAAGTTTAATTCAGTTTCATTTGATGAGTATCTAACCGAAAGAAAAGCCGAACTGGGCGACTTTATTGGTACT
>JBDVMP010000034.1:0-14751 GCA_039970095.1 Cyclobacteriaceae bacterium | reverse complement strand
TGGGAAGGCACCAGTCAGAAAGTCGGATGTTCTCAAAATATTGGTATTCAGTGCATTCACAGGACCACCTGTTACGCCTAAGGTGGCGAAGTGGTTAGTAGTAGGCACGGGTATACCCTCAATACGCCATTGCAAACCTGTTGGTGAATTACCGCGAACCACAATATCGTTTCTAGAGTCATTGGGAGCGCTGACGCCAGCGAAGGAAGTGGCCAGACGAGCAACATCATTTCTCCCACCCGAAAATCTTGTGGTTTCCTCCAAACTGAAAGTTCTGGCGCTTAGCTTCGCCATTTCATTGATAGGCTGGTCTTTATCGGAACGTGCCGTGACCACTACTGCCTCCAGGTTTTCAACTGATTCTGCCAGTCTAATTTCAAGGATTACTTCTTTGCCAGCTGTTACCAGCACGTTCGGGATGGTTTGATTTTTATACCCTATGTATTGTACGTTGATCGTCTGTCTTCCAACTGGCACATTTTCGAGCCTGAAAGATCCATCAACATCTGTTGTTGTGCCTATAATCGGATCGTAACCCTGAAGGATGATCGTGGCACCTATGAGCTCATATTCGGCTTGAGCGTCGATGACTTTTCCTTTGATTACTTGACCCTGGGCCATGGCATCCATAACAAGAAATATGGCCAGAGCGATCCCAATTAATACTTTGAATGTTGAACTTTTGGTAAGTGTGTGCATGGTGATTTGTGATTGATTACCCTCTAAAGTACGGGGGCATAGGGCCAGCAGAAATGCAAACCCTCCTGGAACCGGATTTATGCTTTGCGAAGCAGGAATACTATCTGCAAAGCTGGATTGAACCTGATCTGGTTACCAGTTCCGTTTGGAAGTCCAAAATTCCCGATTCAACATGAGCTATTCTTGTTTCACCTATTATTGTCAAAGTGAAGATGGAAATACTCGTTAGTTTTATGTGGTAATTGTTTGATAATCAGGAGCCATCAAAAGCAGTATGCAAAAAATTAGAATCCGAGAAATATATGTCAGGTGGATAGGAATATTCATTGTTGGCTTTGTCGTGATCGCCTTTGAAGGTGAGCAAGAGCATTTGGAAGGCCTTAGTTTCTGGGAACGCTACTTCATCGGAGTGGGCTTCACTGCGATCTATTGGACCGGGGCGTTTTGGATTTTTATGATGTTTCGTAGGCTGCTTCCTACCATAGATGATACCTTTCGCAGGATAGTACTTACCTATCTGGTTTTGACTGTCTGGATGAGCATAGGTGGCATCCCGCTCAAAATGGCCCTTGGGATAGTGGAATATACCTTAGAAGGGGTTTTACTGGCCTGCTCTGAATATTTTATTATGAATATGATTTTGGCGGGGATTATCGGCACTATCTATGAAACGGTATTTTTCTTCGAAAAATGGAAGGAGACAATTAAGCAAAATGAAGAGCTCAAAAATCAGCAGATAAGAACTCAGTTCGAGGTACTTCAAAATCAGATGAGCCCTCACTTTTTATTCAACAGCCTGAATACGCTGGCAACTCTGATTGGTGAAAATCAGGATACGGCTATGAGGTTTACTGAGAAGCTATCGGAGGTTTATAGATACATTTTGCAAAACAAAGAACGAGAACTGGTAAGGCTGGTTGAAGAACTCGAATTTGCTCAATCGTACATTTACCTGCTGATGATGCGATACCCTGATAACCTCACCGTTTCCTGGAAAGTGGATTCGCAGTATGAGTCTAAGCACATTGCTCCACTCACGCTTCAAATGCTCCTTGAAAACGCAATCAAGCACAACGTGATTTCTAAAGCTCACCCGTTGCATATTGAAGTGTATGTGGATAATGGTGAATGTATCATTGTGAAAAACAATCTTCAAAAGAAATCAGCCATAGAAAAGTCGACCAAGACAGGGCTGGCTAATATCGAAAAGCGATATGAGTATCTGGGCAATAGACAAATAGAAGTGATAACGACCGCCATGAACTTTATGGTGGCCATACCGCTCATCGACTTGCTTGAGGACAAAGAAATAACTTCTGTAGCGATATGAAGGTGTTGATTATAGAAGATGAAGCTCCCGCGTTTCGCAGGCTACAAAAGCTCCTTGAGGAGATTCAGCCGGATATAGAAATTGTTGAGGTACTGGATAGCGTGGAGGAATCGGTGAAATGGTTTGGCAATCACAACGCTCCTGATTTGATTTTTAGCGATATACAGCTAAGCGACGGCATTTCTTTTGAGATTTTCGACCAGGTCAAAATGACCCGACCGGTAATTTTTACCACCGCCTTTGATGAGTACATGCTCAAGGCCTTTCGGGTCAATAGTATTGATTACCTGCTCAAGCCGATTAAGCAGGAAGATTTGAAAAAAAGCATAACAAAGTTTCATGAAATGAAGTCTGCTTTTGGAGGTGGGGCAGACCTGACTGAGTTGCTCAAGCAGATACACATGGGAGGTAGGGATTATAAAGCCCGCTTTCTTGTAAGGCTCAAGGACAAGCTGGTTTCTGTGGAGACAGAAGATATTGCTTACTTCCAAACACGCCACGGCGTTGTTCATTTGGTGACCATTCAAGGAAGAAAGTACCTCATGGATCAAACACTGGATGAGGTTTGCAAACAATTGGATCCTAAACTTTTTTTTCGTGCCAACCGACAGTTTATCACACAGTTTAAAGCTATTAAAGAAGTAAACCGCTACCACAAAGGGAAGATTCTGGTGGAGCTGAGCCCTGCCACAGATGAGGGTGTAATTGTAAGTGCAGAGAAGGCAGGCGAGTTTCGCAAATGGCTGGGGGATTAGTCAAGTGTGATTTCCTTAGGTCCTTCTAATTTCAAAATATGACAGCAATCTTTCCCGATCAAGAACTCTTCTGAGACAACTTTTTCACCTTCTAGCCACCCCTCAAATAGGAAAACTGTTCCGTCATAATCGACATCATCCAAATCTGCATCGTCGGCAATGCCGTAATATGAGGCAAAATCTGGATAGCTGTCATAAGAGGGTGAATGGCTTACTCCTGACTTTTGGTTGGTGACCGATGCGCTATCAAGGGTTACAGCCTGCCCCGAACTGTTTTTGATATCAACACCTATTGTGATGAATACTTCCGTGCAGGCAAAATTTCCAGAGCAGTCTGGAGGCGTGCCAGCCTCATTGCAGGAATAACTGATGATAGATATTAGTAGAGACAGTATTGCAAGATGTTTCATATCTAACAGACAGCCGAATGTTCCATTTGGTTTAAATTGGGGCAAAACTTAATACAATGAAATTTGGAAGCGTAGAAGATCCATCTAAAGTCGATTTTACTTTACCTGCAGATCACCCGGATACAGCCGTTGTTTTGAGCGAAAAGGGTGGAGGCGGTTTGTCGGAAACATACGTCGGCTGTGCCAAATGGAACCGTGGTGACTTGAAGGGCTTCTACCCACGCGGGACCAAGGATGAACTGGCTTACTACGCTACACAGTTCAATTCTATTGAACTGAATGCCACGTTCTACAATATGTATGGCCCTGATCAGGTGGAGAAATGGTTGGACAAAGTACCTGCGGATTTCAGATTTTTCCCCAAAGTCAACCAAACGATAAGTCATTTTAAGCGGCTCAATGATGTGGATGCCGTGTTGGAGGAGTACTGTGAGAACACGAGAACTTTTGGAGATCAACTTGGCATGATCTTCCTGCAGCTGCACGATAATTTTGCTCCGAAAAACAAGCAGCGTGTAGAAGACTTTTGTGACATCTGGCCTGCTGATTTGCCGCTGGCTGTTGAGCTTAGGCATACGGATTGGTTTAATGATCCGAAGGAAGCAGAGTGGATTTATCACACGCTGGAAAACCATCAGATAGCCAATATTATCGCCGACACAGCAGGTAGAAGAGATTTGCTGCATATGCGACTGACTTCCCCTGTTGCCTTTGTGAGATATGTTGGAGCCAACCATGCAAGCGATTACGCACGGTTGGACGACTGGATAGAACGAATCAAAGTGTGGAAAGATCAGGGGCTGGAAAAGCTTTACTTTTTTGTTCATCAAAACTTAGAAAAAGCCTCGCCGCTTCTCTCCGCTTACTTTATTCAAAAATTCAATAAGGAATTTGGAACGGAGATCAAGATCCCGGAATCTGGTAGCAATGGTCAGATGGGGTTGGGGATATGACTCACCCAAAAGGGTGATTTTCCGTTTTGGCCATTTCGATTGCTTCCATTCTTTGGATTAAATCCCTACTTTGGCCGAAATCAATTTTCTCAATGATGGCAGAAAAACAACCAAAAATTACCGGAGTAGGGGGCGTGTTTATCAAATGCGATGACCCAGATTCACTTAGAGAATGGTATGGCAAGAGCTTTGGCCTTAAGACCAACCAATACGGAATCATGTTTGAAACAAGAGGGGCGGAAAATCCTCACGAAAAGCAATATCTGCAATGGAGCACTTTTTCGAAAGGGTCTGATTATTTTGCGCCTTCTCAGAAGGAGTTTATGGTCAACTATCGCGTGCAAAACCTGGAAGCTTTGGTGGAGCAACTTCGTGCCGACGGTGTGACAATATGTGATGAAATAGAGACCTACAGCTATGGCAAGTTTGTTCATGTCATGGATCCTGAAGGAAACAAGATTGAACTATGGGAGCCTATAGATTCCGATTTCACTGAAGAGTAGGAAAAGGACGCCAATTACTAATACTTCAATAAAAAAAGCCTGCGCAAGCAGGCTTCTCTTTTATTTGTTATCTGTAAATTTTCCTCTTCAATAATCAGATTCCTTCCTGATCGATCAGGTAAATCATGCTGGTCATGGTAGCAGCACCACGCTCAAGTTCACGCTGATCCACCGCTTCAAATACATCATCCGGCGTGTGGTGATACCTAAAATATCTTTGAGGGTCAGGGAGCACTTCGAGCAAAAGAGGGCAATAGCCTTCCATTGGGCTGATGTCAGCGCCGCAACCCTCCAGGTCAAAATTATAAACCCCGTATGGATAGAACAGCGGCTTCCAGGACTTCATTTTAGCCACGGCATCTTCATCTCCCATAGAGGTAAAACCCTCTGGGTCGAACGAGCCCGAATCAGACTCCAGTGCTGCGATATGTTTTTCGCCTTTCAATTTTGCGATTTCCGCGTATTTTTTACCCCCACCAAGGCCATTCTCTTCATTCATAAACATCACGACACGCAGCGTTCTTTTTGGCTCATAGCCCAGAGAAATAAACGTGCGACCGACCTCTATTGACTGCATACACCCACCACCATCGTCATGCGCTCCTTCGCCCACATCCCATGAGTCCAGATGTCCACCTACTACCATGATTTCATCCGGAAATTCAGAGCCTCGGATCTCACCAATTACATTATAAGACAATACATCTTCTTTCATCTCACAGTGAGACTCTACGTAAAGCTTCAGACCTTTTTCCTGTGAGATCAGCTTGCTTAGTTTGTTTGCATCATTGGTGCTGATGGCCATCGCGGGTATGCGAGGCATGAGCGGCTTATACACAAGCGTTCCCGTATGAGGCGTGTCGTCGTGTCGGGTAGTCATGGAGCGAACCACCACAGCCTTTGCACCAAACTTGCCTGCTTCTGATGCGCCATAAGCTCTCTGGATCACAGCATCTCCATACGCATCAAAGGAGTAGGTCTGCGTAGGGTCCATTGGCCCATTGTAAAACACAATTTTGCCTTCTACCTTCTTTCCCAGTTTATTGACCTCTTCTATGCTTTTCACCTCAATCACCTCAGCCATCACACCATCCTGCCCTGTTCCCACAGCATTTCCCAGAGCAATGCATCTGAGGTCTAGTGATCCGTGCTTTTCCGAATTCACCACTCGCACAATTTCCGTATTGCCCCGAACCCAATGCGGCACCATCACAGGCTGCAGATATACAGTGTCAAAACCATAATCGGTCATCAATTGTCGCGTGTACTCCACAGCTGCCGCAGCTTGCGGGGAGCCCGAAAGGCGAGAACCAATTTCTTTACACAAATATCTCAGATTCTCATAAACAGGACTGTTGGTTAGTTGCTCGTCATACACTTTTTTGATGAAGGCTTCATGGTCCTGCGCCATACCCGCGAGCGGGATTAAGAAAAGAACGAATAGTAGTTTTTTCATATACTTATTTGGTTTAATGGCAAGATAATCAACCTCCATGGAGTTGATAGCACGCATTTTATAACTGGCAATTATTTCATGTGATTTTGGAGATAGCAGACATTGCCATCAGCGGAGGATATTCCTGCTGTCCGCCCCAGCCACGCACTGCCCACCATCAGGTCTAGTTTGCCAGAGTCTCAGTCTTCTTCGGGGTTGGGTTTTATTCAGGCACTTCACACCCTTCTTTTCTTCGGGTATCCGTAATACCAAATATTTTCCATTCAGCACCTTGTTTGATCATCTGAAAAGCATCCACTCCGCAGTGCATGAAGGTATCATCCACATAAAAAGCATAGTCCACCCACAGCGTGGCAAAGTCACCATCTACTTGTATTTTTTCGTTCCATATCGGCTCACGCCAAATTTGATCTTTCGGTTGCCCAAAAGCCGAGACCAGTTTAGATACTGGCATGGTGGACAGCTGTGTTTTGCCGTCTTTGATCTTGAACACAGTATGCAGCTGGGCGTCTTGCACAAACAAAGAAGCAGCAAGTGTGCTGTCATTGGTTTCCATCGCCACGAAGAGCTGCCTGGCCACTTGCAGAATTTCAGCCTCGGTGTTTTGAGCGGAAAGCCCAAATGTGCAAAGAGATAAAAGGGAGAGGAAAAGTGTTTTCATTTTAGAGTTGGGTTAGTCCTGTTTTGTCAATGTCAAAAACTTCTACCAGGTGATGCAAGTTGAGCCTATCGAAAACTCACTTAGTTGCATACTTCGACAAGCTCAGTATGACAATATGCTTATAGTTAAGTAGGATTGGTACTAATCATGAAACGAGACTTGAGTTTACAGGTGGTCAAATTGTGTTTAATGGTCGAACAGCCATTTGATTGTTTCGCTTTTAGTGATTCAAAACCACTGGATGGTAGTCCGGAAAAACCTGTCTGATGTGATGTTCGAGATGTCCGATATAGTCCCAAATTAAGACTTCCAGTGTGACAGGGGAGTCAGCAGCCTTGTCAAAATAGAAGGGAGGGCTCATGGAGTGATCGGTTCTTGTTTTGGTGAGTTTATCCTCGGAAATGTTTTGAATTAAAACTGAAATCTGGTTGTTCAGAGCCAGAAATAGCGCTACAACATCATCCCAATCCTGCTTTTCATAGGCTTGTGCTTTTACCCAAAACTCCTGAGCATATGGCTCAAAAATCATATCCTCAGTAAGCTGCGCCCGAATGAATCGATTCAGGTTGTTGATGCCTGAGTCGATTAAGTGGCCCAGAATCTGAATTTTAGACCACTTGCCCACAGCAATTGGTTCATGAGCCTGCGCGGTTGAGACTGCTTCCAGTTTTGGCTGAATGCCATCAAGAATCGAACGAAGGGGGAACTTTGATTCCATGGATTATAATATGTTATCACTTTTCAACTGCTCAAACAAGTTTTTGGCAAATGGATGCAAAGCCGGAATACTGGATCCGTCTGCATCAAATTTGTACTGGTACGTCCAGACAAGATTATTCTCTATGTTTTCACTCGTCAGGTCGTAAAAACTTGCTTCATATATGTAGGTGCCAGACTGGGTGTAATAGCCCGGTTGATAGATGCTTTGGTAGGTTGTGACATAGTTGCTTCCAAACCTCCTTTGCTCTACAGGTGCTGTAAAAGAGGAGCCGGGAACATAAACTGTTCGCGATGACACGCTGACCACAGCAAGAGATACCACAGCTTCCACACCCTTCGAAAGTAGATGTTTTCTTATAGCCTTTACGTCCAGGTTTTTCATCAGCTCAGGAGGGTAGATAGACATGCCTGGCATGGCTGAGTACCCTTTTTTAGCAAGACGTTTGGTCATGGAAATTTCAAAATCACTTGCATCCTGAAGGTCTCGGGTCATGCCGAATACAGCAATTTTGTTGTACTGTTTGTAATCGTAATCCGGAGCTATCCAGTTGAAATAGGTGATCGTTGGTGCGCAGGATGCAAGGCCAAGCAGGCCCATTACAATGAGTTTATTGAAATACATGATTGATCTTAAAATACAAAGTCTAGCAACAGCCACCTCCATCGTAAAAGTAGGTACTTTCAGATACGAATATGTCTTTTCTATTCAGATTGGTCAGGTTACCTGCGGTCTTATCGCAAAAACTCAAGGGCGGTTTGGCATAAGTACGTGACCTTGATGATCATCTTAATGCAATCTTGGAGCGGAAGGGCATAACTCAGGCATAGTCCTCTAAGTTTTGGGTCATTCTTAAGAGCCAGCGGAGGGAGTCATTCTCCTTTTTCGTCATTCTGAGTGAAGTGAAACGGAGCGTGAGAATCTCCTGGATGAGGTCCGAGCTACAAGCTCGCGTCAGCGGAGGGGTTTTTAGTGCTTCAGATGAACGATTGTTTTAAAGTCATCTTCTGATAGTATTTTGATGTGACTTCCTTTTTTTATCAACTCTTCAGCTTTTCTGTGTTTTGAACTTTTTTCATATCCAGCAAGCCTATCTATCTCTTGTAAACCAACAACGAGCATTGTTGTCTTCTTAGAAACAGAATTGGTTACGTTACAACCAAGTTCTGCTGCCATTCTTGCCGCTTCATCTCTTACAAGACTCAAAGTACCAGTAAAAACCAAAGTCTCCCCATGAAGCTCTCCATTAGGATTACCTTCAAGTTTTATCTCCTTCTTGGAGTTGGAGCTTTTTCCAGAATGCCCGAGCCGTTCATACCATTCTTCAACGGACAATTTTTTAACACCGCACGCTTCATGGAAAATTGAACCGGCTGCAATTGAATCTTCTAATGCATTATGATGTTTAAACCTTATTCCCAATGACAAAGAGACATTGAACAAGCTATAGCCACTCCTTGCGAATTCTTCCCATGTTCTTCTTGCTACCTTAGCGGAATCAATCCACTTTGCCGGAATCTCAGGAAGATCGTATCTCTGGCACGCTCTAGACAGAGCAATTCTATCAAATGGCATATGGTGAACAACAAATTTATCGGACAACAAATTAGATAGTTCTCTATAAAGATCAGGGAATTTTGGTGAGCCTTTGATATTCTCCTCGCTTATTCCGTGAATGGTTGTGTTGAAAGGATCGAAATATGATTCAGGATTGATTAGTGAATTCCACTCTATAATAACTTTACCATTTTCGAATTCTGCAATTCCAACTTGACAGATACTCGAATAATCTGAGTTAGCAGTTTCAACGTCTAAAGCTAAAAATTTCATGATTCGATTTGTGATTCTATGCGCTTTTGCATGACACCATGAAGCATACAAAGACTTCCAAGTTCGGAGCTTCCACAGTTATCTCTATCTCTCCTCTGAATGAGTAAATCCAGAAAGTCAAGAAAATCTTTATTTCGAGTTACGGTTGTCGTTCCTTCTTCAACAATTGGAGTTGAGTTTATGAATCTTATTGCTTGATCAGAATTAGACACGTTAGTAAGAATGCTGATCACGACTTCTTCCCACCGGTCAATTTGTTCCTGAAATTTAGTTTCAATATTGGATTCGGGATCGAATTTCTTACTAGTTCGCTTCTTATAACGTATTGGTATGTCGCTCTCATCAGTGAAGCCGAGAGCCAATTGCGTTGCTTTATTTCGTATCTCTATTTCCGTCATGGTAGTTATTTCTAATGGTTTTTGTGTAGTGCGTATCTCGAAGGGTATGCACTATACACTTTGTTGGCTGAAGTTATTATTCATTCGTATTTCTCGACACTCTAACTTTACTTTATCCTGTACATGATTGTGGTCAAGAAAATATTGCAACCAAGGATGTTTAAAATTTGAAGCCTCTGTAAATGCAAGTCTAAAATTCTTCGGAATTCTTTTTGAGAAATTCATGTCAATGTTGTTTACCACAAGAGTGAATTTTAATTCTTTTCCTGATGATTTATGCTGCTCATGTAGTTTACTTGATGCTTTGTAAAGAATCCAATCGATTTTAGTTTTTCCTATTTTATTTTTTAAGAATTTACATTGAATGAAATTTATGCAATGTTCATTTTCCGCTACTAGGTCTATCCCTCTATCCAGAAACCCTAATTCAAGGCCCCTATATTGAACTGTATATCCTTCGTTTTCCAAAATTTGTCCAACATATTTTTCATAAACCTGTCCCCAATCAGAAGGGGAAATTTCTTTGTAAGGCAATGATGTTGAGCAATTTTCAATCTCAATGATATTCTCAATGCCATTTAGGGTGATTCTTCCAGATTTTAGAAATTTAGCAATCCCCATTAAATACTTTTCATTTATGCATTCTAATTACAGCTAACAAAAGTATAACGCGCACCAGTGCACGTTACTCATTTGATTCCCTAAACCTACCCGTTTTCTCTGAGTCATGCAATAGCGTTGTTTGCTTCATAGGCTTGGGCTTTGTCCGGAGCAGATTGAATAAAATCTATTTCAAAGGAATACCGGAGGTTCATCTGGTGGTTTGAATTAGTTTTTTGATCACCACGCTAAGCATGGCGGTAACGGAGGCTCATCATTACTTTTTCAGAGTCATGTACTTACCATAGGTCATTTGTCGCCAGATCCATTCCATCGGCCCAAACTTAAACTTGGCAAGCCACCATGAACTGAATATGATCTGCCAGCCAAAGATGGGAATTACGAGTAACATGATTTCCCAAAGAGGCAATTTTCCAGCCATGCCAAATCCAAATCCATAAAAAAGAATCAACGAAATGAAGGTGTGAAACAAATAATTGGATAGTGCCATCCTTCCGACAGGAGCAAACCAATTGAGGCCGGTCCAGCTATTTTTAAGCAATAGCGCTATAGAAGCAGCATAAGCGCAAGCCATGGGGATGACGCCCAGAGCATAAGATATGTAGACCATGAATTCCCAAAATTCTCCTGACTGAGATTCGCTATAGCTTCTAAGAAAATTGAATGGTATTCCAAAAGAGAAACCAACGATGGTAATTTTTCGAAGTAACGCCACATTTTTCAGGAGGTCGTGGTTCACGATTTGTTTACCTGCCCAAAAACCAATAAGGAACAGCGCAAGGACTTTGAATATGCGACCTTCTAACAAAATCAAGCCTAATCTTAAGCTTGGCATTCTCAAGTTGATCATCAGAAACTCGGAGAAACTTTCCACTTTCAGCATATAATAAGGATCAAATGACTCCTGACCACTCCCGTTCCAATCTCTGAGAGGCAAATCATGGGCCACCCAGAATTCTTGTACTTTGTCGAATAGTATATAAGGGTAAAAACCTACTTTTAGCATCAATAGCCAGTTAAGAATGGGAAGAGTGATCAAAATGATTGCGGTAATGAGCAGCCCTTTGTTGGAGGTTTTTCTGAAAGTTATAAGTACAAGTCCGAGT
Organism: Cyclobacteriaceae bacterium; assembly: GCA_039970095.1. Classification (GTDB taxonomy): domain Bacteria; phylum Bacteroidota; class Bacteroidia; order Cytophagales; family Cyclobacteriaceae; genus JAMZMI01. The sequence continues at coordinate 3,311 of JBDVMP010000034.1, read as the reverse complement.
AGGGCATAAAGCGTAAGGATATCTCCCGGCCACATGAAAAAGAGGTGAAAAAGCCCAAAAAGAAGGAGTCCAAGCATCCGTTTTGCAAAGAAAGGAACAAAGGGGCGGTTTGATTTTTCCATGTTGGTGAACTGCACTGCAAAGCCAATTCCGAAAAGAATGGAAAAGAGCGAGTAGAATTTGCCATCCACAAAAATCGTGGTAAAGGTTTCAATGGCATGGTTGATCGCTGATCCACTGAAACTTGCATTGAGTTCTTTACCCATGAAATTCCACCCGGAAAGAAAATAGATATTGGCAATGAATATGAAAAGGATAGATATACCTCGGAGAATATCGAGATACTCTATGCGATTGCCCATACTTATCGGTAAAACTTCTGGTGTTGCGGTGGTTGACATAAAGGAAAGGAAGGTTAAAGAAAGCCTTAAATGTAATGTGGATTAATCAATCATCCCTCTCATTACTTGGCTTGTTTCTTTGGAATAGGCTGCAAGGTGATGTGTGAAGTGGAGTAGAACGGTAATTCCACAGCCACATAACAGATTTCACCTAGCAGCAGCCACCTCCATCATAAAAGTAGGTGCTTTCAGATACGAATATGTCTTTTCTATTCAGATTGGTCAGGTTACCTGCGGTCTTATCGCAAACACTCAAGGGCTGGTTTGGCATAAGTACGTGACCTTGATGATCATCAAAGTACTCTTCATCGCCGAAGTATATAGCCGTTTTTCCTGTGAAAACACACGGGCCATCTGCAGGCATTGGGTCTTTAATGGCGCATACTTCTACACTTTCTATAAAAATATTATGATCTGTTGCGTAGTGGTCTTCGTCAAGTATACGGTAGGGCCTTTTGGCTCTTATTTCTATAGTCCCAAAACCGATATCGGTGATCATCTTGATGTAATCCTGAAGAGGAAGCGCGCCACTCAGGCATAAGCCTCGCAGCTTGGGGTCATTTTTAAGAGCCTCCGGCATTTCACTTTCTGAAACCGGGTCGGATAGCACCAGCCTGCCATGAGGCTTGAGCACTCTGTACATTTCCTTCAAAGCTTTTTTCAGGTCTTCCTCATGAAAAATGTTGAAAAGACAATTTTGCGCCGCAACATCAATTGTTCCATCCTCTACGGGAAGGTTGAGGGCATCACCCTTTTTCAATTCAACGAACCCTGATTTAAACCATGGGTTCAATCGTTCTGCTTCAATGAAATTTTTTCTTGAAGCGTCCAACATTTCATCTACCACATCCACCCCAATTACTCCGGCATTTTGTCGGCTGAAATAAGCAAACTGGAGTAGCTCCATGCCGCCCCCAACTCCTACATAGAGGATTTTAGGATTGTTGACTAAGTCGCGGGCATTTACGGTGCTTCCACATCCGTAGTTCATCTGCTGCATGATTTTTGGGATTTCCAAGCCGGGAAAAGCCCAAATAGGGGTGGTGGTGCAGCATAAGCCTACATTGGGTGTTTCAGCTGCGTCTTTGTATATGTCTTTGGTAACCTCCAGATAGTTTTCCATGTAATCAGCGTAATTAATAGGTGATAATCGAATAAGTCGTTATACGGTTGCTCCTCCACAACTAGACCCAGCTCCGGCTGTGCAGCCATAGCAATGCTGGCTGATTTTGATGGTCCTTTCCTTGAGCATTTTCTCATTAAAATCGGAAACGTGCTGCATTTTCCCTTCCACTTTTAGTTCCAGCATCTGGTTGAAATCACAGTCGTATAAGTAGCCATCCCAACCAACACTTAAGGTATTTCTACACATCACACCTGCTGCTGCCACCGGATTGAAGGCGCTCGCCAATTCAGTCATGTAGTCTTCGTAGTTTTCTGACTTAATCAAATAATCCAAAAAACGACTCACCGGCAAGTTGGTAATGGCAAAAAGTTCATTGAAAGCTATGTTCCAGCCATCTTTCAGTTTCTGTTTGAACTGCCGTTCCAGCCCCACTTGATCGTCAGGTAGAAATGCGCCGGATGGATTGTAAACCAGGTCTAGCTTCAGTCCTGAGCCTTTCATTCCATATCCCACTGCATTGAGCATTTTGAGTGCTCGGATAGACTGCTCAAATACGCCTTCTCCGCGCTGAGAGTCCGTTCTTCTGGCTGAGAAATAGGGTAGTGATGAGACCACATTTACATTGTGCTTTTTGTAAAACTCAGGCAGATCATTGTATTTAGGATTTGCCACGATGATGGTCAGGTTGCAGCGAACAATCACACTTTTTCCAAGCTTGGAGAGTTCCTCTACGAACCAGCGAAAATCAGGATTCATCTCCGGAGCTCCACCTGTCAAATCCACGGTTTTCACATCCGATCCTTTGAGTGCGTCCAGGCATTGCAGCATGGTTTCGCGTGTCATAATCTCTTTGCGATCCGGTCCGGCATCCACATGGCAGTGCTTGCATACCTGATTGCACATTTTTCCCATATTCACCTGAAAGATCTCAAGGTTGGTGGGCTTGAGTGGAAATAGGTCAATTCCCTCAAGGCGCTCCTGAAAAGAGGGAATACCAACCGCCTCATTGTCGTCCAGCACCTCCAGCTGGGCTTCCGTAGCAGAGAGTTTATGATTTTGTCTTTTGAGAGATTGTATTACTGACATATTACATCATTTTGTCTTTCACTTGATTCATGGCTTGTACTCCATGCACCAGTGACGCTCCACCTCGTATTGCGCCTGCAACGTGGATCGCTTCCATCATTTGCTCTTCATCTACACCTTTTTTCAAAGTGTCCGCAGTATACGCATCTATGCAGTAAGGACACTGGATGGCATGCGCCACAGCCAATGCGATGAGAGATTTTTCGCGAGCCGTTAGCGCTCCTTCGGCAAATACACTGCCGTAATAGTCAAAAAATTTATCGCCAAGTTCTTTTTGCCATTCAGTGATATCGCCAAATTTCTTGAGGTCTTCTCGGTTGTAATAGGTTTCTTTCATAGTGTTATGCTTCGAGCTAAAAGACTCTGATTGATAATCGATAAAGGTAACAAATAAGAGTGCTGAGAGTTCGAAATGAAATTAAAACTCTGAGACAATGTCAGTCACCTTACCTAATGAAGAAACGAAGTAGTAAGGGGTGTTGGATTTTAGAGGCGGAGATGTTTTGAGATTAATCCATTTCCATGCCCATTGACTTCATGTCATCCCAAAATGCCGGGTATGATTTATTGACTACATCTGGATCTAAAATGGTCAGGCGAGTCAGTTGGGACAAAGGCGCAAAAGCCATGGCCATGCGGTGATCCTCGTATGTTTCGATCGCTTCGATTTCGTCAGGCATTTGGCCGGGTGTCATCAC
>JBDVMP010000033.1:0-24635 GCA_039970095.1 Cyclobacteriaceae bacterium | reverse complement strand
CGTTTGGATCATTCCGCTTGGCATTGTACCCGAATTCTCAAAACTCGGCCACAGTCTTGCTGAGCAGTTTCCACTTATAGGAGCGTATTTCGCCTGGCTGGCAGTACCGTTCACCACCCTGGTGTCGTGGATATTCAACACCATGCAGCGCATAGGTACGGTGGGAGAAAATCCGTTTGAAGGCTCTGCCAACGACGTTCCTATTTCCACCATGTCCAGGGCTATAGAAATAGACCTACTGGAAATGCTTGGGTACAAAAAAGAGGATATCCCTGATCCAGTACCGTCAAATGCTCATGTGCAGATGTAGGAACATACGGTAGCTTTTTAATGTCACACGATAGTTGCCATCCGTACCAAATGATGGTGGCGAATGACTGAGGTTAACACCCCATTTAAGTAATCGGATCACCGCACGGCACAACACCAAAACCCATGAAAAAGAGAACAACGCTGCTGTTTTTTACCTGCTTGTTTGTGCGAACAATATTCGCTCAAATAGGTAATGAAGAAATATCGCAGGATAGCACCGACGCACCGTATGGATATATTGAGTATTTACCGGAAGGGTACTCAGATGGCGATGAGCTCTTTCCGCTTTTGATCTATTTGCATGGACTTGGCGAAACAGGAAACGGTACTTCTGATCTATACAAACTAAGAATCAATGGTCCTCACAAACGAATAGATCAGGGAGCCTCTTTTGACGCTATCGTCACCTCACCACAGTCGGCTACATGGTGGGATACTCGGCTAGTTGATCAGTTTGTGGAGTGGTTACTTGTTCACTACCGGATAGATACGAGCCGGATTTACATGACCGGGCTAAGCATGGGCGGTGGTGGCACCTGGCTTTACGCCAAAGATTACCATGAAAAGCTTGCGGCCATTATTCCTATTTGCGGGGCAGCAGGCGCCACGGGCACGGCCAACCTGGTCAATACTCCTGTGTGGGCTTTTCACAACGATGGAGACCCCACAGTCAACGTACAGCTGACCTATAACTGGATCAACGGCATAAGACACGCTGGCGGCAGTCCCAACCTCACCATTTATGAAAAAAACGTCCATGACGCATGGACAGAGACCTACGAAAATCCTGATGTATGGGATTGGTTGTTTGCTCAGAAGCTTGGTACCTACACCCCTACACCTCTGAGTACACAGGAGATCCGGAAAGCAACCACCTACCCCAACCCCTTCACGCATGAAGTACATGTTCGACTATCTAAGAACGAGTATGATGCCCTCACAGAAATCATCCTAATAGACAGCCAGGGCAAGATGTGTCAGAAATGGAATAGCCCTGAATGGCATGAAGGATATCTGACTTTGCCGATGAATCACAACAGCTTTGCGCCAGGCATTTATTTTTTGCGTCTCACCACACAAGGGCATAACTACGAATTCAATATCATCAAAGAATGAAACTGACACAGCAATCAGTTCATTTGGTCTGCGGCATCTGGCGTTGCAATGAATGCCATTCTGAGCCGCAATGGAATTAGCAGAATAGCATGTCGAACTACACCCCCATTCCGAGGAATGTCATCCTGAGCCTGTCGAAGGATAAATGACGAGGCGCACACAATTTGTCACAGCGGACTCAGGTCGCACAGCTTTACGTCACTTCGAACCGAGGCACGAGGGAGAAGTCTCCTCATTGCAAGCAACATCAGAACCTTGAGCCTTCTCTATACGCGCCGAAGTGACGATCCAAAGCCAGGGCACTCGTTTTGTGTGCTATACCAAACTACTCCAAACAAAGCAAACAACGCTGTTGCATGGTTCAAAGAAAACGGGTAGGTTTAGGGACGAATGGATAAATGAGTAACGCGCACAGTCCGCGTTACTTTATTGTTACAGGAACTAATCACTAACTAACAAATATCAAAATCAATGAAAAAATTCTTTTTCCTATTAGTAACGGGATCTTGCATTGGCTTAGGTTCATGTGTGTCAACTAAAGTCAAGGTAAATACTATCTACACAAACGGTCTCCCAATTGACACGCTAAATTTAGCATCAACCATGATTGGACCAGTTTGGCAACCTGTATTACCATTAATTGATGCAGCTGCATTTAATGAGAAGACAAATAAGATATCTGACCAGATACTAGATGAAGAACAGAAAAGAGTAGAAACATTCAAGAATGTATTGGTTACCAGTCTGTCAGAAAAATTACCGGCCACTATCCTTACCGGATCTGACTTTACCTCTGAGAATGCTCAAAAATACAAAGTTGAGAATGGGTTACAAATAGACACCAAGAACTTCCCAATTGTTTTCTTCAGTGAAGGCGATATGAATATGGTTGATTTTGGAAAAGGCAAGAATGTAAATGAGATATTTAAAAATAGTGAAGAACTAAAGAATAGTATTTCAAAATTTGCGACTGATTTAAATCTAGAGACTGTGCTAATATCCTATAATCGGCTTTCTGTAATTGGAGTAGGAATGTTTGGCATTACAGGTAATCTTCGACTTGAATCGTATCTATATTTATACAAATCGAATGGCGATCTTCTGATGGATGCCTACGGTTGGACTAAGCCGACTGCCATAGACGGCAAAGAACTCAATCAATACCAATTCCAATTGGACAACTTTAAAGAACTGGCTGATCTATTGTCCACAGAATTGGTAAACTACATCAAATGAGCAGGAACCTAAAGCCAATCTTGTCAACTGTACTGATAATTTGGATGTTGTCATTGATGGGACAGCCCAACTATAATTTGCCCCCTAAAAACACTTATGAAAAAGCCACAATTGGTTTAGTCAACTTTCAGAAGCTTGAAGTCAATAATCTGGTAATATTGAACGATAGCATAAAGTATATTTCCAACCAAGTTAACTCTCGTTTACATTTTGATGAGATTAACTATATACGTGTAATAGAAGGAACTAAGGCTAAGAAAGGAGCTTTAATTGGAGGAGCTTCAATGCTAATTATTTCGCTTGCCTCCATATTGCAAGTTCAAAGTGACCCAAACTATGAACTAAGAGATAACGTGGGCGAAACGGTAGGTCTTTTTACTTTAGGGGGTACAGCAATTGGAGCTTTGATTGGAGCAGCAGTTCAGAAGAAAACATCTTATTATATTCATGCAACTAAAAATAAAAGCCTGTAACAAAACTGAAATAAATCACTGAACGTGCCCATGCGAACTGAACCCATTCTGAGCCGCAATGGAATTAGCAGAATAGCACGTCGAACTACACCCCCATTCCGAGGAATGTCATCCTGAGCCTGTCAAAGGATAAATGACGAGGCGCACACAATTTGTAACAGCGCACTCAGATCGCACAGCTTTACGTCACTTCGAACCGAGGCACGAGGGAGAAGTCTCCCTTCGCCACGGTTCGTGTCCTCACGAATCGCTCAGGTCAACTCAAGGCACATTTTTCTTTCCAAAGCGCTAGCTGAGTCATTCCAGAATGGAATCCTATCTACTCCCAAAATCAAAGTCTTTATTAAACCTAAGACTCCCTGCGGGAGTGACCTTCATTGAGTTCACTCCTTATCCGCTTCGCCATCTAGCGCGCTTTTGCAAAGCGTGCTTATTTAATCAAGCATTTGCAATGCTAGACTCATTAGATAGTGATATTCAGCCAATGTTAGTCCACAAAGTACACACTCAACTTTACTCTAGGCACACTTAACTTTCCCAAAACGCTAGCAGAGTCATTCCAGAATGGAATCTTTGCTACTCCCAAAATCAAAATATTCAATACAGCTAAGACTCCCTGAAGGTCAGTACAAAGTGTCTAAGCTATTAATTAGACACAAAGGTTTTCCTAAATGTGTGATATGTAATCCTGAACAGGGCAACTATGTTTACGGACACAGTGATGCTAATTGCGACTCACTTAAAACCTCAAGAGTCATACGTTTTGGACTTGGTGTCGGAGTAATTACTGGCGAAATGATGCTACCTGTTAACTCAGAAAACTTTGCAACAGTCCAAATAGAGTCTTCCAAAGTATACAGTGCAGGAGAAATTAACCTGATTGGCAAGATCGAAAGTATGATGAACGACTTACCTAACTTGATCGTAAAGCAAGAGACTACCAAAGATCCAAATAGCAATCAGATACGCCTATTCACACAAGACGAATTCATTATTGATCGATCTGGCAAAAAATGAGTTTATAACAGTCCTTTAGATTCACGTCATTGAATTGTTTCAAAATTAGGATATAGCTTTATGTTCAAAAACTATGTTTAATCAGAAAGGATTAAAACACTAAAAACATAACATTGAAAATTTTAAAGAAAGGACTTCTAGGGATTGGGGGATTGATAGTGCTAATTCTAATCACCTTGATTGTTATACTCATTTGGGATTCTTATCAGACTTCCTTTTTGAAGATGAAGAATCAACCGGAGGCTGATTTAAATAGCTATATCATAACGAATGTCAACATTGTTCCAATGACATCTGATACGGTATTAACAAACTCGAGTGTCACCATCAAAAACGGGTTGATAAGTAGTATTGGAGACACTTCAAATCTTGAAAACCTAACTGAGATAGATGCTAGAGGGGGCTTTCTTTCACCTGGCTTGACTGACATGCACGTGCACGTTTGGGACAAATATGAACTCGGTTTGTATTTGGCAAATGGCGTTACGGCCATACGCAATCTTTGGGGGCAACCCATGCACTTACGAATCAAGAAAGAAGTGATGGAAAATGAATTAGCCGCTCCGTTATTCTTTACTTCAACCCCCAAACTAACAGGCCCACAATTCATCGGGGACGATAATATCAACCTAATAGACCCTAACGAAGCAGAAGAAAAAATTATCTCCTTCAAAGAGCGTGGTTATGATTTCATTAAGACTTATTACGGACTTACAGAGGAATTATTCGAAGCAATACTCAGGCAAGCCGCTATTTCCAAAATGGATATAGTGGCCCATCCAACTCCGGAAGTTCCTTATGATTATCATTTCAGCCGTCAGATCATCACCATCGAGCATGCGGAAGAGTTTGTGCAACAACCTTTGAATTATCAACTAGATACAGCAAAGCTTAATGAAATAGTTGAAGGCTATGTAGCCAATCCTCACGCAACGCTAAGCCCTACATTAATCGTTTATTACAACATTTACAACATGCTCCAAAATGATACGATTCTCTCTTCTGAGGATTTGGGCTATATGAATCCGCTCATTCGCATGACAGATAGTCAAGCCCAATTTGACAGATGGAATGGCACGAAAAATCGAGATGCTACTGTCACTAAACGAATCAAGGATCAACATGACTTTCATCTACTTATCGTAAAGAAACTTTATGACAAAGGAGTCAACATTGTCTGTGGAACAGATGGAGGCATTGGTATTACTTTACCTGGTTTCTCCATACATCAAGAGCTGGAATTGTATAAGGAGGCAGGGATGAGTAATTATGATGTTCTTAAGACAGCTACAGTGAACCCTTCAAAAACTCATAAATTTTTGAATAGTCTAGGAAGTGTCGAGTTAGGTAAAACTGCCAATCTGCTCATATTAGATAAGAATCCACTTGAAGAATTAAAGACTCTTCAGAACCCAAAAATGGTTATTGTTAAAGGCAAAATATTTAACCAGCAGCGTCTCAGCCTATTTAAGGAAAAGGCAAAGAACAGAAGCAATCTAATGGCAACAGCCTTGAGATACGCAGAATACCTACTAATAGAGCGATAATTGGGATTTTATCTTATGTCAAACAACAAACACATAGCATATGGTTCTTCCTTCGCCTCGGTTCGTGCCCTACCATCTAGCGCGCTTTTGCAAAGCGTGCTTATTTAATCAAGCATTTGCGATGCTCGACTCACTAGATAATGATATACAGCCAATGTTAGTCCACAAAGTACACACTTTACTTTCCCCTAGCGCTAGCTGAGTCATTCCAGAATGGAATCTTAGCTACACCCAAAATCTTTATTAAGCTTAAGACTCCCTGCGGGAGTGACCTTAATAGAAATCACCCCCCAACAAGCTTCCTAAGTCTTACCTCACCTACCAGCTACCTTCACCACTTCGAAGAAGCGCAGCGGGTGTGCCAGTCAGAATCCCGAGGGTTGAAGCGATGATTCAGACGAACCTTACTCCTTCCCTTCCTTAAAAGTCTTGTATAGGAAACCATCCTTGTCCCACTGCACTGAGTCCAGTTCATTGGCTATGTGGTGGGCTATCAGTAAGTTGGCCTTTACTTCCGTCATGCCCGCCTCAAAGTTGATCGGCTGATCCATATCGTCGCTTGGCTTGTGGTAGCGCTCTGCCGTCCATGCGTCGCTTACGGCCAGTGCATCTATAGAGTCGTACAAGCTGGTATACCCACCTGATATCCAGATGGCGGGAATACCCTCCTTCACAAACGAATACTGATCGCTGCGGATGAAGTAGGTTTCCTCAGGCTTAGGGTCTTCTGCCCTGTCCAACCCCAGCTGTGCCAGCGAGTAGTCGGCAGACTCAGAAAGGTTGGAGTACTCATACCCAAAAACAATCATGTCTTTTGCGGCAGCTATCAGATTGCTGATCCCATCAATATTTTGGTTGGCCACTATCTGGTCAGCAGAGATGGTCGGGTACTTGGCAAAGTATTCTGAGCCCAACAGTCCTCGTTCTTCAGCTGTCACCCACAGAAACATGATGGAGCGCTTAAGCTTCATTTGCGAGAGTTTATCTGCCAGCACAAGTAGCGCGGCAGAACCTGAAGCATTGTCCATGGTGCCATTGTAGATAGAGTCGCCCTCTACGGGGTTGGAGATGCCGTCATGATCAAGGTGAGCGGTCATCACCAGATATTCGTCTTTTAGCTCTGGATCACTGCCTTCGAGTATGGCAGCCACATTGTCACTGGTGATTTGCTGACGCTCTGATGAAGACTGTACCTCTATTGTCAGGCTGGTTTCGTATGAGGCCGGTGTGCCGCTTTTGATCTGGGCAATGAGCTCTGGCAGCTTCTTGCCATCCTTAGCAAACCACGCATCTGCCGTCTTGTAGCTCACTGCAAGCCCGGCACGATAAGGTTTCGGATCCTCACTGACATAAGCCATCTTAGGCCTTGATACCAGCCACTTGATCAGCGGCCATGGATATCGGCTCATGGCTTCACGTGTCATCACGCTGATCATACCCACAGCACCTCTTTCTATCAGCTTGTCTTGTATCAGGTTTACGCTCACAGCTCTTTCGATAATGCCTAGGTCTTCTGGAACCGTGCGCCAAAGATACATGGCCACTTTGCCTTCCAGATCCAGTCCATCCAGATCTGAGTATCCCTGCTCCGGAGCATCTATTCCCGCCCCTACAAATACGATCTGTCCGGAAAAGGAAACATCCTCAGTCACAGCACTCATCACAAAATCCTCTTCGTGTTTTAATTCTTTCCCATCCAGCTTTACGCTGATAGTCGAGGGCTTGAGAATAGCCTTCGTAAACCCAATAGGCTGTCTGTAAGTGCCGTCAGCACCTCCGGGCTGCAAGCCCATTTTGCGCACGAGTCTTTCTACATAAGCCGCAGCTGTGTCATATCCCGGCTCACCAGGAAAGCGTCCCATCAGTTCATCTGAAGATAAAAATGCAAGGTGGTTTTTGTATTCTTCTACGTTCACATCAGCGAGCGCCTGATCAAGGTTAATGTTTTGTTTTTCAGCGGTTTGTGTGCAGGCAGATAAGGCTATAATGACAACCGCCAGGCAGGTGAATTTTCTCATGTTGTAAGAGTTGGTTTTGTGTGCAAACAAGATAAGAAATATGGCTCACATTTAGAATAAGCTAAGGATGAGAGGTTATAGGTGAATGAGATTGGGTTTTGAGGATCATTTCGGATCTCTTCCTGAATGGCATAAAGGTATGACTGGGGCTTCTAATTAAACTTTTCCGCTCGTTTTAACAATGCCTCCATGTTGGCCTCATTAGGATTTGAGGGTAACCCAGGATGAATGCATCCTGCCGGGCAATTCTCTGCTGCCTTCACGAGCTCTTCATATGATCCTTTACTGGCATCTTTGATAAAAGCTTGTTTTTCATCATTATATGTGAATATGTGACCATATTTATCAACGCAATCATTGCAGGAAGTACAATCTTCGCTTTCTACCCATGCCTCTTTAGAGGTTACTGGCACTTCCTCTTCATTCACCTTTTCTTCCTTATCTGATGTTTGTCTTTCCTGAACCGACACTTTTTGCTCCAAGACTGTTTCCGGCTCTGATGAATTAATCCCTGTCTCACCTGATCTTATCAGCGATTCTATTCCATCGCTGCTTTGACCTAACCTCAACAATGCAGAAACAACACGTTGAGAAGCTTTGAACATTGATTCTTCTTTTATTTTGGCAATCCTTGCTTCCGATTTCTTTTCAAGTTGAGCTACCATTTTTTCATAAGCCGGTTGGTTCGTATTCTGATCCGATGTGGTCAAAAGTGGCAGTTTCCCCACCATTCGCTCTGATTTAACTTTTTCAGAAGTATCATGAAGTCCTGCTATGTTCTGAAGATGGCTCCAAAAGTCAACCCGTTCCTGACATGACACTACCCAAACGTTGGGAACGGCCGCTCGATGTAGTTGATTTCGGTCGTCTATCAACCAGATGAACGGTATTTTCCCATACAAATGCTTTTCTTTTAAAGTCAGATAGTCAGCCAGGGCAATCAGGTCTTCAGAGTATTGAGCAGAAGGAATAACCATGAGTTCCTCAACCTTTGCTCCAAACATGGCCTTATAATCTGCATAGGTAAAAGCCACATCAATTTCTGATTCTGCCTGATCTGAAGTTTTGACCTTCAATTTCAGTTTCGGCCACAAGTTCTGCGGTTGGATATTTTGGAACAAATCAAACTTCCCAAACTGTTTGTCTGTTTTGTTCGGGTCATATTTGATTGCCGGGAAATAACGACCAGCCACAACAGCTTCAGATTGAAGATGAGCGCCAGCATTCAAATCAGGATTGTCGGCGGTCATTATATGGTAAATAGTGGGACATACGGATTGTATACCTTCTTTTAATCCATTGTATAAATATTGAGGGTCGTTCATGGCTACCTGAAGCAGGTAAACATTTCGATGTGCCATGACTATCAAAGCCAGTTCTTGTCGAAACTGATGAGAGGCGTCTTCCCAACTAACAAGCTGGTTTGGAGCAGAAATATGCCCGTCATTAACAACGATCACATTTACTGGTAAATTTGAGGCCAACAACCTTGAAAAACTGGATAAATGCTTGAAAAGATAATTGTGATCTACAATAAGCAACACAGGACGAAAAAGTGCCAATTCTTCTTCTAAAAGCCTATGCCAGGTAAAGTGCTCGAAATATTCATCATGAATATCTTCTTGATAATCTCCGCTTATCTCGAGGTTTCCTATCCTTTCTGATTTCATCAGTTCGGCAAAGGCATGTATTTCATCACAAACCAATCCATAGGCCTGATCAAACACATCTCGTTCTCCTTCCACCAACAGCAATTCATCAAACAGCTCCCCTGTAATCAGTTTTGACTTTATCTCTTTGGGCACAATGACAGTAGCCAACTGATCCGTTGAACCAGACAGACCTGAAACTAGCACACTGACTACTGATTGTAATCTGTCCGCTTGCTCCTTTGTAAGGTCTTTGTGTTTTTTTTCAGGAATAACCTCTACCAACTTATCAAAAGCGATCAGTTCTTCAGCAAAACCGAAGGTCTCTTTTAGTCCACTTACTTTAGCCTCATCGACTTCATCGACTTTCAACAACTCCTTCAATCCATTGATCAATTCCGCTAGTTGACTTTTAAATCTTTTTCTATTTTGCTTTTGATGGGCTGATAGTAGATGATTTAGTAAACGCATGTGCGCATCTGTTGTTAGGTCAATTGTGGTTTTGTGATCGCCATCAGGAGAGAAAGGATATGCCAACTTTTCTCTGGTTATTAACTTGGCCAAGGCGGACGTCATGCCTTTTCCCGTTACGTCATTGGCTTTTTCACCAGTTCTATAAAAGTGTCTAACCGTCCTCCAGAACGCCTTTCTTTCGGTTTCTGAAGCTGGATCATCTACAAACCAATCCATTGAAAGCTCCGGGGTTGTTATGTCTTCTTTGGGTTTCACATTTGCATCATTTAGTCATACAGCATACCTGTTCATCATAGTGTCTATAGCGGTGATTCGTGCCTCAGGCGAAATTCCCAGGTTATGGGCGCCATATTCATCATATCGGCTATTATTTTCATTTTGATAAAAAAGACCTATTGGTGTAGTCTCTTTCACCAGCTCGGCTACCTCCCTCGCCTTTACAATATCAGAAGGGTCATGTTCAATTACATGGCGAAAGGATTTCATTCCTTTTTCATTTAGCGCAATCCCCTTTTGATGGTTCAGCACCGTGATGGCATTAGGGTCGTGAACAGTTGGCTCATAGCTGTCTTTCATCCATATAGGACATCTCTGCACAATACGCACAAAGGCAAGTCCTTTGTGTTCATAAGCCTTCCTGATCGTTGCATGGAGGTGAGCCGGCTTCCAGTCAACCGTTTGCGCTACAAATGAGACATTGGGCAACCCTAGGGTGGCTTGAATGGGATTTATTGGCGGCAATATCGAGCCTGTGGGGTGAGTGTTTGAAACCGTTCCAAGAGGACTCGTCGGGGAGGTTTGTTTTTTGGTTAACCCATAAATGGAGTTGTCAAACAACAAGGCTACCATGTTCATATTGTAGCGTATGGCATGTACCCAATGTCCTGCGCCAATAGAACAACAATCTCCATCTCCTGTTATGACGAAAACATTCAAGTCCGGCCTTCGGAACTTGACGCCTGAAGCAACGGGAAATGCCCGGCCATGCAAGCCATGAAATCCGTAGGTTTTCATGTAATGCGGAAATCTGCTACTGCAACCGATACCCGACACAAACACGGTCTTTTCTGGAGGTAACTGCTCCTCTTTACAAAGCTTTTGGACCGAGTTGAGTATGGTGTGGCCACCACACCCTGAGCACCACCTTGCTTTACTACTGGAATAATCGTCTAAGCTATATTGCGATTTAGGCAATTCAACATCACAAAAATCTGGTTTGAACGTAATCATAAGTCCGTCAGGGTTAAGTCAAGTTCTGCTTCTATCATTTTCAAAATTTGTATTGGACTTATAGGCTGACCGTACACATTACTGAAGCAATCAATATCCGTAAGTGTCTGAGCTCTCAGGTACCAGGCCAATTGAGCAAAACGTCTATTCTCTGGCGAAATCAGTGGGCTGTCAATGGTGTCACTGTAGTTGATCTCTACAGTTTTGACTTTTTTAAACCGACTGAAAATCTCTTTGAGCCCCGGCTCCAGCGGACTTAAAAAATGTAAATGAAGGCTACTCACCTTGGCCCCTTTTAACTGTGCGCTCTTTACAGCTTCTTCAATCGCTCCGAGCGTAGAGCCCCAGCCAACAATCAAAAGGTCTCCTTCCTCATCACCATTAATACCAGGTTTTTTTAAGGTTTTACCCAAAGCAGCCAGTTTTCTACTTCTGTGCTCCGATGCTCGTTGATTAATTGACGGATCATAGGCTACATGACTTTCTTCGTCATGTGCCAGTCCAGTCAGCGTGTACATTCCTCCTTTTTGACCCGGGATCGGGCGCTGACTAATGCCAGTTTTTGAATCCCAATCATAGGGTTTCACACTTTCATTCCATGGACTCTGATCAATAGAGTCTGCCAACCACTCAGGTTTAACCTTTGGTCGTGGAAATGGCTGTACACCAGTGGCCAGGTTAGCATCAGTCAATACAAATACCGGTGTTCGGAAAGATTCTGCTAGTTTGCGGGCTAGAATAATGTAATGAAAGCACTCCTCAATGGTGGCCGGAGCAATGATAACCTTCGGAGCATCACCAGCAGCCCCATAAAGCACAGCTAGTAAATCACCTTGTTCCACCTTAGTAGGAAGCCCGGTGGATGGTCCGCCACGCTGCACATCAACGATCACCAGCGGTACTTCAGCCATCGCTGCAAGACCAATAAACTCCGTTTTTAGAGCTATTCCCGGTCCTGAGGTAATGGTAACTGCCGTTTTGCCTGCATAAGAGGAACCAACCGCAAAACCAATTGCTGCGATTTCATCTTCCGCCTGATGGATAATCCCTCCTGCAGACTCAATGGTCTCTGCCATGGCGTGAGTGGCTGAGGTAGCGGGTGTAATGGGATACATGGAGCAGACTTCAATACCAGCGGCCATCACTCCAAGGCTTACCGCCTCGTTTCCATTCATTACCACAAAATCCTCATCACTTAATTGGCCCGGTATGGTAAAGCGCATGTCAAGGTTTTTTGAAGCATACGCATAGCCGGCATGCAGCAAGTCGAGGTTTTTTTCTACAACTTCTTGAGTCTTTTTTCTAAAAACATTTCTTATTTGATCCACTGCTATTTCCAGATCGCGATCATAGATGCTGCATAGCAAACCTAACACCCACATGTTCTTTCCTTTTTTAGGATCTTTTACGATTTTGAGGCATTCTTCTTCCATAGGAATCTCATAGATGAGATAGCCAAGATCCCGAAACCGTTGAATTGACGCTTCATAATCGCTACTCGTTTCACTCGAAGGACTCCCCCATTTATTTTCGATCAGCAAATAGGTTCCTGGTTTGTAGGCATTCTGATCAATTCGTCCGTATATCACCTGTTCGTTGAGGGCAATAACCATATCAGCATGATCTCCCATGTTGGTAATTTTACCCTTGCCTATTCGCACTCGAATACCCGATGCACCAGCTTTGGATCGTGCAGGAGGCTGAATTTCTGCTGGAATAATCTCCACGGTCCAAACACCGTTACCCATTTTTGCTGAAATTTTACCGAGACTTTGCCCACACTTTTGGGCTCCTTCGCCTGAATCACTTACTATTTCGACGATAGCTTCTTTGATGATCGTTGGGGTGTTATTGTTCATTTCTGGTCATTGACAGAACCCACTAAGAGTAGGCTCATAGCTTGCTCAATGAGTAGTAATCTATTTGAAGCTGCCAACAATCATAATGATACATGTTAGCCACAAAAGAGAGTATTGTCAAGTCAAAACGAATGTCGAAGAAACCTCAAAACAATTTAATCGGGACATAACTAAGGTTGTCACCACAAAACCTTACAAAATGGCACGATAGCTCCTTTTTCATCGCAAGGCTTTATATTTATCCTTTGTCCAAATCCACTATGGCCCACTCACACGACCATCCTCACTCTCACATCCAGATAACTGAGCCACCCAAAGTTTCAGTTGGCCCAAAAGCAGTGACCAATGCCAGTAAGATGGTGCTGAAAGCCATGCCTCCGTGGAAGGCCATCAAAGTACTGAATAAGCTCAATCAGCAGCACGGGATAGACTGTCCGGGATGTGCCTGGCCAGACCCCAAAAAGCGGTCTCGTCTGGGAGAGTATTGTGAGAATGGCGTGAAAGCCATAGCCGAGGAAGCTCAGCACAAACTAGCTGATGCTGCTTTTTTCAAACATTATACGGTTGACTCTCTGCGCCAGCAAAGTGACTATTGGCTTGGGCAGCAAGGCCGTTTGGCTCAGCCAATGATTAAACGGGAAGGGAATTCACGCTATCAGCCCATTGAATGGAGTGAGGCTTTTGAGCTGATCGGCAGCCACCTGAAATCGCTAAAAAATCCGGATGAA
Organism: Cyclobacteriaceae bacterium; assembly: GCA_039970095.1. Lineage (GTDB taxonomy): Bacteria > Bacteroidota > Bacteroidia > Cytophagales > Cyclobacteriaceae > JAMZMI01. The sequence continues at coordinate 10,976 of JBDVMP010000033.1, read as the reverse complement.
GCCGTCTTTTACACGTCGGGGCGCACGAGCAATGAAGCGGCATTCCTCTATCAGCTGTTTGTCCGCAAGTTCGGCACCAACAACCTACCTGATTGCTCCAATATGTGCCATGAGTCGAGCGGTGTGGCTCTCACCGAAACAGTTGGGATTGGAAAAGGGTCAGTCACGCTGAATGACTTTGAACACGCAGAAGTGATCTTAATATTTGGCCAAAACCCGGGCACCAACCATCCGCGAATGCTCAATTCGCTGGAGAAAGCAAAAGTGAACGGAGCAAAGATCATTGTGATCAATCCGCTCAAAGAAATTGCGCTGGTCAAGTTTAAAAACCCACAAAACATCAAAGGATGGGTGGGTTCGGGTACAGCTATTGCGGATATCTATCATCAGGTAAAAATCAATCAAGATGTGGCGTTGCTCAAAGCCTGGATGAAGATTTTACTTGAAAATGATGCTTGCCTTGATACTCAATTCATCGAGAATAAAACCTCTGTTTATCAAGAATTTAAAAACGATCTATCCTCCTATTCTTTAGATGAATTGATAGAACAGAGTGGCTTAACGCGTGAAGAAGTGCACAAAAGTGCGAAGGTGCTGATCGGTAGCCAAAAGATCATTGCCTGTTGGGCCATGGGGCTAACACAGCACGTCAATGCGGTTGACAATATCCGCGAGGTAGTCAACCTGCTTCTGATGAAAGGAAGTATAGGTAAGCCTGGAGCGGGCACATGTCCAGTGAGAGGCCATAGCAACGTGCAGGGAGATCGCACCATGGGTATTTGGGAGCGTCCTACCAAGGCATGGACCGACAAGCTCAAAGAGACCTTTAACTTCTCTCCCCCTGAAACTCCCGGCTACAATGTTGTGGAAGCCATAACCGCCATGAAAAACAGCAAGGTGAGTTTTTTCATGGCTATGGGTGGAAACCTGCTGTCTGCCGCACCAGACACACTGCTCACTGACCAGGCCATGAAAAAGTGTGAGTTGACCGTTCATGTGAGCACCAAGCTTAACCGATCTCATCTTGCCCCCGGCAAGGTATCTATCATTTTGCCGTGCCTAGGCAGGACAGACAAACACATCCAAAACGGGCAAGCACAACATATCACCGTAGAAAACTCTATGGGTGTGGTTCACAGTTCTCACGGGGTTCTCACCCCACCTTCTGAACATCTCAAAAGCGAACCTGAGATTGTGGCGGCAATAGCGAGCAAAGTGCTGGGGGATGATGACCTGAACTGGGGTGAATTGATCGATGATTATGACAAGATCAGAGACCTGATCGCTAAAGCGATTGAAGGCTTTGAAGACTACAATAAGCGGCTAAAATCACAAAATGGGTTTGAGCTGCCAAATGGTGCGCGTACAGGTGAGTTCACCACACCTTCAAAAAAAGCCCATTTCACAATCAACAAACTACCCGAAGCTATCCCAAAAGGTCACAGCTATATCATGATGACTATCAGGAGTCATGATCAGTTTAACACAACCATTTATGGCAATGACGATCGCTACAGAGGTGTGTTTGGCGGTCGCAACGTTGTATTCATGAACGAATCTGACATGCTGAAAAATGGGCTTGCAAAAGCCGATATCGTTGAGCTATCAAACAATTATGAGGTAGAACGAAAAGTGACAGGATTTACTGTGGTGCCATATGATATTCCTACTGGTTGTGTCGCTACTTATTTCCCTGAAGCCAATCCACTGGTTCCTCTCGGGCTATCCGCCAGAATGAGTCACACGCCGGCTTCTAAGTCCGTAGGAGTGAATATTCGTAAGGTTTAGTTTTCGATATTAATCAATATATTTAGTTCACCATTTAACCAAAAACCTAATCCTATGATCATCAAAATCATCCTTGCCATTTTTTTACCTCCTGTTGCTGTTTTCCTTGACTCAGGCATTAGCACAAAGTTTTGGATCAACCTGATTCTGACCTTATTCTTCTTCTTTCCGGGTATGATTCACGCCCTTTTGGTTGTTTTTAAGAAAGTATAACTCCAGCGCAGTTTGAGTTCGAGAAGGGCTTAAAGATCCCTAACACACCTGAAACCCGTGTGATTAAAACCTGAGTCTTTGCTCGAACTCATCCTTCTGGCCACACGGTAGCCACTGCAATAGCTATCGTTGCATAGAAATGAGCCTCCACGGATAACATGTTTAGGTGTAAATGGCTCTCTGGGATCGTAGTATTCATCAGAGCCTTCAGGATTGTCCACTTCACCTTTTTGAGCATCTTTCTCGTACCCGGTCACATCATATTTATCCTGACACCACTCCCACACATTTCCAGCCATATCGTAGAGTCCATATCCATTCGGAGGAAAGGATTTGACAGGAGCGCTGGTTTCAAATCCGTCTAACACATAGTTTTGATACGGGAATTTGCCCTGCCAAAAATTGGCTTTATCGGTAGCTTTTTCAACAGACTCATTTCCCCAGGGGTACTTGGCATCCGATCGTCCGCCCATTGAAGCCCACTCCCATTCTGCCTCTGTGGGCAGCCGCTTGCCAGCCCATTCGGCATAAGCCTGTGCGTCATCCCATGCTATGTGCACCACCGGGTGATTCATTCGCTCCTCAATATTGCTATCAGGCCCTTCTGGGTGCTGCCAGTCTGCGCCTCTGGTCCAGCTCCACCACACAGCATAGTTATTTAAGTCTACAGGGCCATCTGTTCCTTTAAAAACCAACGAGCCGGCCTGAAGAACTGAGTCTGCCGGCCTGGGTGTGCCAGCAGGCAACTGCGACTTCATTTCATCCCAGTCAATATCCTTTTCTGCAATGGTTATGTATCCTGTTGCTTCTACAAATTTTTTAAACTCTGCGTTTGTCACCTCAGTGGCATCCATGAAAAAAGCAGACACTGAAACTTTATGACGGGGAAATTCATCTTGGTAAGCCTGGTCTGATTTGCCACCCATGTCGTATGAACCTGGCGGAATATAAACCATACCTGCTGGAGGTTCAGGGCTGGATACGGGTTCCGTGCTTTTGTTACTTGTAGTACCACAACTCAAAAGAAGCATAGCAACAAGCAGAAGGCATACTGAATTTGATAGAAATGAATAAGGTGTTTTCATGTCGGCAAGTTATGAATATGCGAGGAAGTATTAAACAAAAAAAGCCCAACCGATACCGGCTGGGCTACATTCAGCAATTATATTTCAAGGTTTTTAAGCCTTTTTGCTATCTCTCAATTTTTTTAAGCCATACAATCCACCTGCCGCTAAAAGCAGCGACAATCCTCCATCTATAGGAGTTGCAGGCGGTGCGGACGGCTGAGCAATCAAAGGCGCTGCGAAAGCCAGCATTACAATAACAAGGGCGGATATTTTTATTACAATATTCATATCAGATTAATTTAAGAATTTTTTGATTAATAAACCATTTTTCGACTCAATAGACACGATGAAAAGACCGTGCCTCGAGAAAGGTGTATTCCAGGCTTGAGACGAAAAGTCCACATCTTGGAACTGTGAAACCACTTTTCCATCCAGCGTAAATATTTTCACTTCCGCATTATCGAAAGCTTCTTCGGTCACAATATTCAACCCTCTTTCATTAGTAAATACGTTGAAATTACTTTTTGCATTTTCAAAACCTAATACCGCCGCTGGAGCCAAAACAAGACTGAACCTTTCACTGGCCACAACCGATGCTGAGTTGGTGAATGCAATACTTGCTGACTCTCTCAAGTCATAAGTGTGACCTGTTACTTTGTCATAAATCAAAACATCAAGATCCTCAGAGACCCCTTCAAGGCTTGCTAGTTTCAGCTCGTACTCTCCTGCTTCCGCAAGATCAAAACCCAACTGAATATTCACTTCCGCTGTATTAACCTTAGGCAATGCCTGGATCGCCAATTTCTCAGATTCAAGGAAAGAGTAGAATGAAATGAGTTCGTTTCCTGAAAGCTTAAGTGCATCCAGACCATTGTCAAAAGCCAGTGTGGCATTGTCCGTAAGTCCTATCAATATTTCATTGTAAAGATCATTGCCTGAGATAGCCAGTCTGACCAATTGCGTTTCGCTGGCTTCACGGTAATGGTTGGCGTCAGAGTTTGCGCCGGTAGTTGTTACTTGCATGTCTGAAGTAAACAGCACATCAGCAGTAGCCACTGCATGAACATAGAAACCCTGAGTGGAGGTGATTACGCCGCTGGAAGCCGGAGTTTCACCCAAAGCTCCCGTTCCAGGCAAGTCTACCGTACCCGTTTCGCCAATACTATTGACAGTAATGTAGTCACCACCTCTTTTTGCTCCTTCGTTGGTTCCGCCATCATCCCAGAGGTAAACTGTCCCATCGATAACAGAAGGTGAGTTAGCGCTAATGAATGCTGACGTGGAGATAGCGGCAGCATATGGATTGGCAACAAGATTGAAGCCATCTCCTGTAATATCCGTATTGGTGACAAGCACACTTTCAGTACCTGAATTTGGTGAGCCCGTAAATGACACTGACGGAGATGTGGCGTTGTAGCCTACAAAGTAGCCCATTCCTGATGGCATATCTCCGGTGGGTATCGTGTAACTCATCGTTCCCTCATCATAGCTATACAAGTAATCGGCGTTCATAGAAGTTAGAGCTACTCCAGAAACCGGGGACCCCAAAATGCTGTAGCCACCATCTCCGGTAGTATTTCTGAAAACAGTTAAACTTCCAGAACCGGTCTCATCTCCGAGTATGGCCAATGATGCACCAGAGAGCACTTCAGCTTCACCATCTAAGATCAATTCGTTATTTACTACTGTCGTTCCTGCGCTGATCAGCAAGACTGTGTTGGTGGCTGCTCTAAGAGAAGAAACCTCTATATCATCGGCGATAGTAGGGCTCGTGCCTGACGAGGGAATGATGGCGCTAAGATTTCCAGAAGGAGTTCCGTTTGACCAGTTTCCGGTATTTAGCCATTCCAGGCTTGCGGCTCCCGTCCACACCGTCACGTCATTGGCAGCTCCCGGAGTTCCTCCAATTGCTGCTGAGGCAATCCAGTTTTCCATATTTGCATTATCCGCATTGAAGTCCCCAAGTGAGAGAGAGCCCCCATCCCCTTTTGAATATGCCAAATCATCAGTATAAGTCACGGCATCAACCGACGCATCAGAAGCATTTTTGAGTGTGATAGTTTCTCCTGTGTTGATCAATGACCCTGAGGACCATTCAAATACCTGATATCCATTGCCAGAATAAGAAGCAGCTGTGCTTGCTACAATGATATACTCATCTGCTGCTATTTCGTCCCCGGTTGTGAACGTCATGTTCACCGCATCGGAGACCGAGTAGCCGTCCAGATCTACAGTAGTAGCCCCGGCATTATATATCTCAAAATACTCAAAGTCAGTATCAGTACCATCTGGGTCGTACATAATTTCCGTAATTACCAGCTCAGCAACATCATCGTCTTCTATGGTCAAAACAAAAGTAGCCGGAGAAATCAAAATACCTGTTGAGCTAGTTTCAGCAATTGTGATTTCCACTGTTTCACTCGCGTCATCCGCATCATCATTGATGTCAATGGAAATATTTTGAGAGCCATCTGCTGTAAAAGAAAGCGAAGAGGTGTTGAGTGTGTAGTCAGCCGCATCGGCCGTACCACCTGATACGGAAACGCTAAGATCCACTTGAGTGTCGCCATAATTGGCAAGTGTCACTGGAATGAGTACCTCGAAGGTAGCATCTGTTTCAGTTTCTGATCCCTCTGGGTGATCAAAGCCGACTAGCTGGGTTCCTGCTAATGTAAAGGAAGTCACGTCTATTGGAAGGATGAGAGTACCGTCCTCATCAGTATCTATCCAATTTGAAGTATTGTTAATTAAAGTGAGAAAGTCACTGAAATCTGCTACACCGGATCTGGACCCGCTATAAGCATAACCATCATTATCATTGGCAAAATCAATAGCATCAGTCCCAAGGGTTAGCCCTGTTCCAGTCAAAACTGCTCCAGAACCTGAAAGATCATTGCTAAAAGCAGCCAAAAAAGATGTAGGGGTTGTGTCGTCTGAACCAACGAAAGCAAATACCGCTTCGTTTGACCCTGTCGGATTGAAACCTGAACCGCTTATTACTCCATGATTCGCTGAAATTGATGCATCAACCGATGATAACACAACAACGGTACCTGCATCTAAATCAGAATTGGCCGTCCATGTTAATTCACCTTCATTGGTATCATTAAAAGCAGTTCCATTCCATTCATTATCTGTAAAATAGATAACAGTACCGGAAGTGATAGAAGTAAGTGTAACAAACGCAATATCCTTAACTCCGTCAGCATTAAAAGCAACGAACGCGATATCACCTGCCCCAAGTTGAGCAAAACCTCTCGTCGCGTATATAAGAGCCAGTATAATAAAGTAAATTTTCTTCATAGAAATTAAGTTAAGAGTGAGTGTAAGCCTATAAAAATACAGTGATTTGACCGACTGCCAATGATTAGAATGTTACATTTTTATGAATGATGGTGTTCTCAAACGTTCATCTCCTAAGATGCCTGCTAACCGTTTAATTTCCTAAAAAGTATTAATTCAAAGTCGTTACAATTTTTATAAAATATTCTACCTAATAGCCAGTCAAACAAGTAAGATTCCAAACAATATTTTATTCAAATGAACGGTTCAAAGAAGTTAATTTAGTGAGCAGAATTTTAAAAAAAAATGTGCTAATCGCACTTTTTACACAAAATAAACTTTGGCTGTAAGGGAAAAACAACTTTGTTGTGTTGTTCATATCATGAACAGACCAAAAATGTAAGAGCTAAATTATATATCAGACAAAAGGTTATAACTTTAGGATTTGATATGTAAAAAGGCCCGGTATTTGGTTTCATATTTAAAATAATAATCAATCCTTACTACTACCAATTCTTATGTGCAGATTACTTACAACCTTCTTTAGCTTTCTGATTTTCCAACCCCTCTTTGCTCAGGACTATGTGGATATGAGTTCTTCAAACAGTGGTACGTTTGAGCTACAGTCCAACATCAAGGGCGAGGCTCTGGCTCCAGTTGGGTCTCCTTTTCTCAATGAAAACTGGGAACCCGGAACTATTGATCTAGCGGATGGGAAGATCATGGAAATTGAGAAAATGAATTTCAACAGCCACAAAGGTGTTATTTGCTATATGAAAAACAACGTGGTTTATAACAGTTCAAAAGACCTGGACGTAACCAAATTCAATATCGGCAACCAGTTGTTTTTGAGTCATTCTGTAAATGGAGAGAAACTGTATCTTCAGGTATTGGTGCAGGGAGATAAAATGAAGCTGTTGAAGGAAAGTTATACAGACTTTATTCCCGGCACTGCTTCTAAAGGTTATGTAGCAGCTGAGCCTCCGAAATATGTTGCCAAGGCCAACTTTTACGTGCAGCCGGATGGTGAAGCCCCTTATGCAATAAAAGCCAAGAAAAAAGAAATCTTGAAGGTGCTCTCTGATAAGGAAGATGAGATCAAAGATTTCATATCTACCAACAGCCTCAACATCAAAGAAGAAAGAGGCCTCATGCAGGTTTTTGATTATTACAACTTGATATCAGGAGACGAAGGTTAAGAATTTAGCTTTCGCATTTGATTGTATGCTTTGATTTTGGCATTGAGTTTTTTAAAATCGAGCTTGCCTTGATCTTCATTGAGGTGGGATATTATGGCCAATGCCTTACTTAGTCTGCTCTCAGGGTTTTTGACCTGATTTACAATGTAGATCAGGTTTCTTTGTTTCCCGGGAGTCAGGTCATGAAAGTATCTAGAGCCCTGCTCGTCCTGATCGAGCAAAACTTGCAGTTCTTCCGGCATATCCATGCCATACTCTGACTCATCCTTTTCCAGTTTCAAAACCACCCGGTCGCCGCGTTTTAGACCTAGATCAGAAACCCTTTTTTGGCTCATCAGAATATAATAACCAGAAGTGGATGGCATAAGCCCCGCATGCCACTTGTCCCCTTCAATTTCACAAACAACACGCCGGTCATTCCCATTTATGAACTCACCTGCGATTGCGTCCGGAACCGGAATGTGCAAATTGTAAACCTTGTTCAGTTCAAATTCTTCTAATGTTGACTCGAAAACCACAACTAAAATTTAGAATTGACCCAAATCTTCGCAAGTGAGACACACATTGGCATATCTGTCATATTCATCATATGCAGGCCCTGGATGCCCAAACAAAGTAATGATCTTATCAATCCGAATCAGATCCTCAGTTTCGGACATCCTAATAAAACCTCCATCTGCTGATTTTTCCAGAGATTCAATTCTCCCCTCCCCCAAACCAATGGAGCCATTGTAATCAAAGTAATGAACTTTGCCTTTTTGAGTACCCTTGACATTCAAATGTACTTTTTGTTCAAAGTCAGGGTCAACAGGTAAGTATTTATCGCTATATTTCAACATTGTTTATTTTGTTTACTTTGCCGACAATCTTAAAGATAGCAATTTAGATGTCAGCATTCATTCAGAATATAGAATTCAACCTGCTGACATTAAGTGATCTTTTTGCTAAACCTAAACATAAAAGCTCCCGCTTACAACAATCGTAAATGATCTCTCGAATTCTAAAGATCTTCATGAATGAATGGCTTATCATAGCAGCCGTTCTTCTTAATTCAGTGCTAATTTTCGTGATGGGTTTTGAAAACCTTCACGGTAATCCATTCTTATCGCTATTTGACCATCTATTTACGCTCTTTTTCATTCTGGAGATTATAGTGAAGGTGGCTTTTAACGGCTGGAAATCTTATATAAACAACTCCTGGAATAAGTTCGATTTCGTACTTGTTGCCATATCCATTCCCTCACTCTTTGAGCTGCTTGTGCATATACCGGATATGTCATACTTGCTTGTATTCCGACTCCTAAGAGTTCTGAGAATACTCCGGTTTATGCGGTTTATACCAAACATCTCACATATGATTGCGGGTGTTGTTAGGGCCTTTCGTGCATCTATCTTTGTCTTTGTCGCCATATTCATCTATAACATCTTGTTGGCTGTTTTAAGCAGCCATCTTTTCAGAGAAGCTTCTCCTGAACATTTTTCTAATCCCTTGATTTCACTTTACTCCGTATTTCAAGTGTTCACTTTGGAAGGGTGGAATGAGATTCCTGCTTCTATAGTAGCCGACATGGATCCAAAAAGCTGGCAGGCACCACTCACGCGTCTATTTTTTGTTTTTGTGGTTCTCACCGGTGGCATTTTCGGAATGTCAATCGTCAATGCCATCTTCGTGGATGAAATGGTACAAGACAACAATGACGATCTGGAAGACAAAATAGAAGCTCTCAACAACAAAATTGATATCCTGATAGCCAAGAGCAACGGAGATCAGCCCGGTCAATCTTAAACTACATTGATATGACAAATCCCGCAGTGCTCTCAAGAGCCACGGTATTGGCTTTGTACTTCACATTAGTCGGCTGTGCCTCTATGAAGGACTCAGTGAAGGCTAGAAAAATGCTTGAGAAATGTGGGTATGAGCTCACTGAAATAACGCTTGATTTAATTGATTTTGAACCTACGATCGGCTTTGACAATGAAAGCAGGAAGGTCAATGTAAATGCCCCTGGCAAGCAAACCCTGAGCCTAATCAAGGAAATTAAGAATGGAGATTTCAGTGTTGATTTATCAAAACTGCGATTCAATGCTCTCATTAAAATCACAAACCCTAATGCTTCTGAAGTAGTGTTAGATTCATTGAAACTCAAAACATACTTAGATGACGCCTTTTTAGTTGATGTTCGTCACCTGGAGCACACCGTCATTGCGCCAAACTCGTCCGTTCTCACCAATGTGGCAATTACACTTCCTACAGCATTTCCTGTAAAAGCGCTTTTGCAGGCAGAAGACATGGTGCTGAAAGGTAAAGTATGGCTTAACCTAATGATCAGTAACAAAACAATTACTCTGCCAGTGCCCATATCTTTCCGCAAGGAAATACCCCGCGACGAGATCAATGCTGCCATCCAGGAGGAGAAAGACAAGAAGATCAAAGAGTTGCTTGATTACATTTCAAAACAAGGCTCCAACAAACTAAAAAAAGCGATCAAAAATAGATTCTGATCGCTTTTAAATTCTTATTGGCACTTGATTGTTCGCTTTACCACTCGGTGTGGAAAATACCTTCTCTATCTAATCTCTCATAAGTATGAGATCCAAAATGATCTCTTTGAGCCTGGATTAAATTCAATGGCAACCTGCCGCTCGTAAAGGAGTCGTAATAGCTCAGGCTTGCCGCAAGAGCAGAAATCGCAATACCCGATTGCATGGCATAAGACACCACATTCCGCATAGAACCCACCGTTTCATTCACTTTTGAAGCGAAGGTTTCATCCAGAAGTAAACTCTTCAGGCTGTTATCTTTATCGAATGCCTTGCGCATATCCTCCAGCAACTCAGCTCTGATGATACACCCTCCCCTCCATATTTTAGAGATGGTTTCCATATCACATCCATAACCGTATTCCTCAGATGCTGCCACGAGCTGTGTCATGCCCTGAGCGTAGGTAATGATAAAAGCAAAGTATAGTGCATTTTCAATTTCGGCTACAGACGGAGCTTCTCCTGCATGTTGAGGTTTTGCATAAAGTTTTTCAGCCTGCACACGTTCGGTTTTAAGAGCTGAAATCTCACGCATACTTACAGAAACGTCAATGGTTGGAATAGGAATGCCTAAATCCATTGCATTTTGTGATGTCCATTTTCCCGTTCCTTTTTGCTTGGCTTTATCCAAAATCTGATCAACCAGATCTCCCTCAGTGAGGTCGTCTTTTTTTCCAAAAATCTCTGAGGTTATTTCTATCAAGAAAGATTTCAAGCGGGTTTGGTTCCACTGGGTGAATACCAATCTTTGGTCCTCATTGGACTTACCCAACCCATTCTTCATAATGCTGTAGGCCTCCGAGATGAGCTGCATCAGCCCATACTCTATCCCATTGTGAACCATTTTCACATAATTACCTGCTGATTTTGCACCCATATAATCGAC
>JBDVMP010000032.1:0-31372 GCA_039970095.1 Cyclobacteriaceae bacterium | reverse complement strand
CTTTTATATTCAAACCTTATTATTCCTAAATTGAGTTGTGCAACAGGCACAGGCGATATTGCGCATGGCCTTACGTAGTTATCTGCAAAGTGCCTGCAAAACATCCCGCTTATCAGCCGCCAAGAAACTGAGGTGCTTTCTACTTTCTTCTGCTTGTGGGTCCCGATAGCTATCGGGATTATCTTTCAGAACGCAGTGCCACTTGGAACCGTTGTGAGCTTCGGCAGATTTCACTACATTAGTGCTATTCACTAGCTGCGGACATACGCCCGATAGCTGGTGGTTAGGGATTATATCGGTCTCAGGAACTCGCAAACATGAAATTCATTCTCTATCAGATTCTTTTGAACACTAAATGGTATTGCTCCAACACCCTAAGGTGCTTAATTGCCGGAATCTGGTTAACTCTTCCCTTCTTATTCCTTGGACTCTGGAACGATTATCTTTATGACACACCAACCTATCTAACAAGGTTGAAATTCATGGGCGCATTTGCTCTGATAAACTCCTTCCTGTTTTGGATCGTCGGCTATGGATTGGGAAAGTTTCACCCGCCGACTAGTTGGAGAAATCATGAGAGTAAGCCAACAAATATCTTGGTCAATTCACTTCTAAATCTGCCACTATTAATTTCCATCTTTAGTCTGCTATTGGACTATGAACAACGAACAATCTTATTTATATCAATACCACTAACTTCCGCTTGCTTATTCATTCTGTTATTGATTAACAGGAAACTGACCAACGAAAACCCTCAACTTGCTAACTCTCAAACTCATATCGTGACTGCTAACAACATAAGACCTAAGCAACTTAAAAGTATGAGAATTACTTCTCTAATCCTTGGTTTGGCCACTATGGCTCTCATATTTATGTACACCAACGCTAAGATCGAACTGGATTACAAATCAGATGAACTTCGGTATCAGCGAATGTATATCGAAGAAACTGAAAGCGAATTGAACGCCAGAATTGACTCCCTAACTGCTGAGATCAATCAACACAAAAAAATGACCGATTCAAATCCCTAACAATCGATAGCAGCTATATGGGTTTTCTTTGAACAGGTAGTTCACGACCCAACATTCACGAGCAAAGGACTCTGCCAGTTGGGAAAGTTCGATGCTTTCTACTGACTTCAGTTCGCGGGTCCCGATAGCTATCGGGATTATCTTTCTGAACGCAGCGCCAATCTGATACTTTGAATGCACCGGCAGATAAGCTACTTTTATCGGAATTTAAAAAGCTCGGGGGCCACAGCGCCATATCTGGGCGTTAGATAGCATTTACTCCAGATCAACTTTCCTGCATTATTCTTCGTAACTTTACATTATGAGAACAGTTGAACTTAAGGCAAATCTTCATCAACTTATTGATGGAATTCAGAACTCAAATCTCCTTGAATCTCTTCATGATATCCTTTCAGAACGAAAGAACTCTAGAGAGGGACATCTTTGGAACTCTCTGACTGACTCACAAAAACAAGAGGTTTTGGAGGCTTATCAAGAATCTGAAGATCCAAAAAATCTAACTCCTCACACAGAAGTTCTTCGTAAATTCAAATGAGAATATTCTGGACTAAAAAGTCCCAATTTAGATTCCAAGAAATCAACACATATATTTCAACTAAATTTGGTGAGAAATCATCTTTAAAATTCAGGAATAAAGTATTTGACTTTCTTGAATTATTGCAACGGTTTCCTGATCTAGGAACTCAAGAAGTTCCAGAAAAAAATATTAGAGGATTTCAAATCTCCAAACAAACTCGAATTTTCTATCGAATTAACAAGGATCGTATTAGTCTGTTAACCTTCTTCGACAATAGACAAGACCCAAAGAAAAAATTAAAATAACCCTATCTAAAAGGCACTAGCGCGAATATGCCTCCCGATAGCTATCGGGAGTGCGTTCTGCCAGTTTCAGCACAACTCGACCGTTAATATGCCTCGATAACAGACAGTACTTCCTACTAGCTTCTCTTTCGCAGAGCGTTGCACTGTCCAGCTGAGCTGTTTCCTCGCCAATTATTACTTTTATGCCGCGCCTGCCAGATGGCTATTACAGCGCATTAAATAAATGAGGTAAAATGAGATTCGGACTTAATGTCAATAGAATAAAAATAGTATTGCTGGTAATGTCTTTTTCATTCCATGGATGTCATCAAAAAGGAAACCAGGATGAAACAGAAAGGAAGCAAACAACTTACACAGTTCTAGGATTAGGAGATTCTATTACGGAAGGAAAAGGTGAGAGTAAAAGTTACCTTTTCCCGCTATGGGAGAAACTATATTCGGCAGGTTATATAACCGAGTTTATTGGTCCCAATGCGCATAAGTGCCGAATAGGACGCATAATGAATGCTGGATATAGCGGACGAAATATCGAATACCTGAACGCAAACATCGATAGCATCTACAGCAAGTATCCCGCTGACATTGTTTTATTGCATGCAGGGCATAATCACGATGCAAAAGACGACCCCATCAATGGAATAATTGCCATGCACAAATCAATCATAGAAAAGATAATTGCAATTAATCCCAGGGTGAAGATTTTGGTATCACAGGTAATTCAAAGCGGAAAGCTTCCTAAATACTCCTATATCCCAGAGTTGAATGAAAAATTAGCCCTTATGGTAAAGCAGCTTTCTGACGCAGGTTACCCAACAATCCTGGTTAATCAGGCAGAGGGATTTAACTGGAAAGAAGACTGTTTACCCGACAAAGTACATCCAAACCTACAAGGGTCACAGAAAATGGCAAATAAGTGGTTTAGTACCCTTGAAACGGTTTTAGAAAAGCCGTTGCAGTCATTTCACCCTGAAGAAGTAGTCTATAAGAGCAAAGACTCAATTGAATTAAAACTACATATCTTCAAGCCAAACTCATCTGATACAGGAAAGAAGAAAGCATGCATTGTTTATTTTTTTGGTGGTGGATGGAGTGTAGGCACTCCTCTTCAGTTTTATCGGGAATGCGCCTACTTCGCATCGAAGGGAATGGTCGCAATCAGTGCAGACTATAGAATAAAATCGCAGCATGGCACAAGCGCTTTTGAGAGTGTTAGTGATGCCAAATCTGCAATACGCTGGATCAGGGAAAATGCAGATATATACAATATTGATACAACTAGAATTGTTGCTGCCGGAGCTTCTGCCGGGGGGCATCTAGCAGCATCCACAGGAACCATTAGTAAGTTGGATGAAATTGGCGAAGACCTAACTATCAGTTCAAAACCCAACCTTCTCTTACTGTACTACCCTGTCGTGGATAATGGCCCTGGTGGTTTTGGGTCTCAAAAATTAAAGAAGAGGTATAAAGAAATCTCGCCTATGCATAATATTGATTCGGGTACACCTCCCACCTTGATAATATTGGGAACCGAGGATCATTTGTTGTCTGTAAAGCAAGCTGAGTTATATCAACAAAAAATGACAAGCGCAGGCATACCATGTGAGCTGAAATTGTATGAGAACGCCGGCCATCCAATATTTTACTATCGCAAAGCAGTGTCGCATTATTACTACAAAATGTTAGAAGACTCTGAGTCATTCTTAAAAAACCACGGATATCTTTAACCTAAAAGAAATGAACTCAGTTTTAAAAACGATTGACAGGAAAAAAATAATCGGGGTATGACATACATCAGTCTTTGCCCAGCGAGCACCTCGAGGCTAAACTCCCTCAGGGTGACTGTGGGTAGCTGAAAGAAAGCCGACAAAAACTCCTCCCTTGTTGGAGTTGTCTCCAACAAGCTTGCGTAAGGTTGAGCCTTCATCATAAACTGGTCACCAGACCAGTTTGGGCGTAGCGCCAGATGGCACTCTCTCTATACCTAAAGAAAAAGCAACAAGCACTTTACCAATGAGGTGTGAGGGAAAATCATTATATTGAAAAGAGAAGTCAGTTTATTTAACTGCTTGCCACCACTTATAAGCGATGGCAAGTGGAAAAGTGGCTGATTATAAATTAGACAACACAAATCCGATATAAGGTAAATAAACGCAATGACGTTTATCCGGATGTTAGCAAATATTACGTATCCAGAACTGGAACTTTCTGTTTCTGATGAGCATACCTCATGATATTTGTCATGTGACTCTTACAAATTTGGAATTCAGTCTTGTTGTGTTTGTTAAATGACTCAAAGTCCATGAAGCCATTATATCTGACATCTCTACTTGCTGAGTAAAGTGCATAATACATATCCCAACAACTTTTAGATACGGGAGAATTGTGACCGTTTTTCTTATGACTAATTATGTCAATGATCTCCTCATGACTAGAAACATTACGTTTCAATTTATTCTTCAAAATTGCCTTAACACAATGAATTGCAACATAAAACGCAACGGTTATTTTCCAATCAAAATACTTTTCTGGAAATTCTCTTTCTAACGTTTCAAGTAGCTCATGATTGTACTTGCATTGCTCAATGTACTCTTGCATTTACAACTCAATCTCTTCAACAGTATTTATCTTATCTGCTAAGTATGGAGATACAAATGAAAAAACGATCGGGTACCTTTTGGAAAAAGAAAGACATTCATATTCCTGAGCAAAATCATAGAAAGGGTTTCTATGTTCGAAATCATCACTTTTTAGAACTAGTGATATTTTAAATGACGTGTCTTCAGGACTGCTAATAACAGCTCTTAGAATATTCTCCTTTTCAGTTTGCAAAAAACTAAAAACAAACCCTCTTACCATTTCCTTTACACTTAACTCAAGTTGTTCCCAGGTCCTCAACATGGCTTCCAAAGGCGCGACACGAATTTTTTCAATTTCCTGAGCAAAAGAATCAGTTACACCAAGCCCTAGCAGTTCTTTACTCGACCCAGCCTTCTTTGTAAGAATCTTTAGGAAATCGTGAATTTTATCTACGTCTTGCTTAAGAACTGTTTCTTGTGAATCAACTACTTGTGACATGACTGAGGTTTTTATATTTCTTTCTTCTATTCTCCTGAAAAAGTTTGCAAAGATATCTTTATTGATATCAATTACATACGATAGACACACTAATTAACGGAATAGATCATTAAAAGTATTGTTAATTATTATTAATTAATAATAAAGTTGGAATAATTATGATAATTCACAGGTTATCGACGCTCAACATTTGCTAACAAACTGTATGAAGGCATATGCTTGCGTGATTTCTACAAACTGCATCTGAATTATACCGTGAGTCAGCCGCATAGATGGTTCTCCCAAGTCATTCTTTTTTACTTTAAGTTTATACCAAATCCTTGTTATTTGGTCTTTACAAGTCTAAGGGCCTCATACATGGACGTCACTTCCCCAGCTTCACCTTCTTTTTCAGGTACTGAATCACCTTGTCATACTCGGTGTTTTCTTTGTTGGAGAGTTTGAGGATTTTCTTTTTGGTATAGAGGATTTTTACTTCGCGAAAGTCGCCATTTTTGGTTTTCACCACTTCTTCGCGCCAGCCCAGCACCTGGCTCACGTCTATACTCGTGCGCATGCGGGTGATGAGATACAGCACCGTAATCTTGTCTTTGCCCAGCGTCACCACCTTGAGGCTGCCCAGAAACTTACTCAGCACAATCAGGCCTATCACCAACACTATGGGCGTGAGCACCAACTTGAATATGAAATAGTCCGGCACGCTGATGAGACTATTGAGCAAAAAGAAAAACACCACAAAAATCAGGATGAGGAAAACCCCCAGCGCCACGGTGGTGTTAGATTTCGGTTTCGAAACAATCATTGGTGCGAGGCTATTCTCTCCTCAAGCTTTTGCTTGATTTCGGGCCATTCAGGTTTCAGTATGCTGTAATAGATGGTATCTCTACGTCGGCCATGTTGCACGATGCGGTTGCTACGCAAAATGCCGTCTTCTTTGGCTCCCAGCTTTTCTATCGCCCGGCGCGACCGGGAGTTGAGTACGTCAGTTTTATATTCCAGCCGCTCATACCCTAGCGTCTCAAAGGCGTATGTCATCAGCAAGAGCTTACTGTTGGGGTTGACCTCCGTGCCCTGGTAGGCTTTACCATACCATGTGCCGCCTATCTCTATACAGAGGTTTGCTTCGTCTATGTTGAGATAGCAACTCAAGCCCACAGGTCGGTTTTCCTTTTTGTAGTTCACCACAAAGGCATACCACTTACCATCTTTGGCCATTTCCACGCGCTGCTCCATCCATTTCTCAAAAAGCGATTCAACAGAAAGATCATACGGAAAAGCTGTCCAGAGGGAGGAGTCCTTGTGCAAATCACCATAGGCTTTCCAGTCTCCAGACTGAAGCGGGGTTAGACTAAGAACATCATTTTCGAGTGTAACTATAGGGAGCATTAGTGATAATTGTAGGTTCCAGATGGTGATACGATTTCAACCTCTTTTTGGTTGGCCGCCTCCACTCTACCCACAATCTGCGCATCAATACCAAAAGACTTAGAAATATCGATTACGGTCTGTGCGTCAGCTTCTGGCAAGTACACCTCGTATCTGTGACCCATGTTGAAGACCTGATACATTTCTTTCCAGTCTGTGCCGCTTTCGTCATGAATCAGTTGAAACAGAGGAGGAATCTCAAACAGATTATCCTTGATCACTTTGAGGTTTTCTATGAAGTGCAAAACCTTGGTTTGTGCGCCACCACTGCAATGCACCATGCCGTGGATTTTGCCTGGCAGTTCATCGAGCAGTTTCTTCACTACCGGAGCGTACGTTCTGGTGGGCGACAACACCAGTTTGCCTGCATCCAGCGGACTGCCGTCAACCTTATCGGTAAGTTTTTTGGAACCTGAGAAAATCAAATCACGGTTTACACCGGGATCATACGCTTCCGGGTACTTGTCTCTATACACTTTGTCAAACACATCGTGACGTGCTGAAGTCAGACCATTGCTACCCATACCTCCATTGTATGCCGTTTCGTACGTTGACTGGCCGTAAGAAGCCAACCCCACGATCACATCACCAGGGCTGATGCCATCGTTGCTGATCACATCGTTTCTTTTCATACGGGCTGTCACGGTGCTATCCACGATAATTGTGCGCACCAGATCGCCTACATCGGCCGTCTCGCCACCCGTAGAGATGATATCTACGCCCTGATCACGAAGCATCTGTAGCACCTCCTCGGTACCATTGATGATCGCCGCAATCACTTCTCCGGGGATCAGGTTTTTATTTCTCCCTATGGTAGATGAGAGGAGTATGTTTTCGGTACAACCCACGCACAGCAGGTCATCGGTGTTCATGATTACAGCATCCTGAGCGATTCCTTTCCATACGGACGTATCGCCGGTTTCTTTCCAATACATGTATGCAAGGGAAGATTTGGTGCCGGCACCATCAGCATGCATGATGTTGCAATAGGCCTCATCTTTGGTAAGTAGGTCTGGAACCACCTTGCAAAAAGCCTGAGGAAACAGGCCCTTATCTATGTTTTTGATAGCGGCGTGAACTTCATCCTTGGTTGCGGAAACGCCCCTTTGTGCATATCGATCACTCATGAGCGCAAATCTATCTAATTCCGCTTATGCGTCTAGCAATCGTCTGTGGTAATTCACCTGTCCGAGGTGATAAGAGAGATGAGTGGCCAGGTGAACCAGCATATATTCGGTCGTGGTTTTCTTGCCAAAAACTACAACGGGAAAATCTTTATTCAGGTCCTCAGCACTCAATTTTTTCAAGGTAGCAGAAACGATCTCTACCGTTTCATCTATTTCGCTGGTAAGCTGAGATTTACTCAGTCCCTTGCCGGCAAACTCAAATTCTCTGTCTCGAACATATCCTGTCCCTCCCAATTCTTTCCCCACAAATGCCTTGAGGTTTCCCACCAGGTGCATGGCCAAATTTCCTCCGGAGTTGGCTATTTCTTTATCTATAGCCCAAAGGGCTTCTTCGCTTTTGTAAGAAGATATTTCTGTTTTGAGTCGGCTAAGTTCTCTTTCAAAAAGAGCGGCAAGTGTTTCTAGTAGCATTTTGCGAATTTGGTTACTCATCAAAAAACCGATCGTACTCGTCCACCTCATCCCCGGGTGGCGTGTCGTCAGGGCGCTCAGTAGGATTGTATCTCAGCACTTTAAACTCCGTGCGTCTGTTTTTCTGATGTTCTTCTTCCGTTTGAGCGTTTTTGATGATCAGTTGAGTTTCCCCATAGCCTTTTGCCGTGATTCGTTCGGATTCCACGCCGCTTCGGATCATGTAGTTTACTGCAGATTGCGCCCGTCTGTTGGACAAATCCATATTATAATCATTGTCTGCCCGAGCATCAGTATGTGATCCAAGCTCCACATAAATTTCCGGGTTATCCTTCATGATACCCACCAAACTATCCAGCACAACAGCGGCATCAGGGCGAATGTCGGCTTTGTCCAAATCATAATAGATATTGTTCAGGACGATGGCCTTTTCTATCACGATGCGCTCCATCATGATCTTAGAATCGAAAGTGATATTGGTAATAAAATCTTTAAGCTCACTTTTTTCCACTGATTTCCCGATGGTAGAAAACTCCGTTCTCGTGGTGAAGTAGTCCGTTTTTTCGCCAACGATATAATAATGTTCTTCGGTGTAAACACGAAACTTGTATTCGCCATCATCTCCTGTAAACGACTCTTCCACAATCTCACCATCATCAGCACGGAGTGTCACTTTTGTATTTGGCAAGATGATCTCCTCACCGGCATCATCGGTAGTTACGGTTACACCCTCAAGGAAATAGTTGACAATCCTCAGGTCAGGGTCGTCATTCACGAATGTGTAAATGTCGTCATCGCCTTTTCCACCAGGTCTGTTGCTGGTAAAAAAACCTCGGGTAAGATCGTATTGGAACAATCCAAAATCATCAGAGTGAGAGTTCATTGGCTGACCGAGATTCTCTACGTTTATTTTCCCTCTTTCGCGCGTAGCAGAAAACATGTCCAGATTTCCAAAACCCGGATGACCATCCGACGCAAAATAGAGTTTTCCATCCTCGGAAACGAAAGGGAAAACTTCATCTCCCGGCGTGTTTACCTGCGGCCCCAGGTTTTTCAAATCCACCCAGCGTCCCCTTCTATTGAGCTGAGCAGAATAGATATCAGCACCCCCAAACCCACCCTCGCGGGTAGAAGAAAAATACAGCGTTCCGCCATCCGGGCTCAAGGCAGGGGTGGAATCCCAAGAATCAGGGTCATTTAGGCTGAGCGGTCTTGGCTCGGACCACTGACCATTTCTATAGCGTGTGAAATACAAATTCACCTCCGTATTACCTGTCGCTTTCCCATTGTTTCCCTTGGCATAGATGATAGATGTGCCATCACCCGAAATAGCCAGGGAGCCTTCATTGGTATCGTCATGATTGATCGCCGGATCCAACTTTTTCAGCGTATTGATGTCAACATTCGCCCCTCTGGTTTCAACGGAATAAAGGTCAGTGAATGGCGTGCCTGTTACAGCGTATATTCGATCGCTGTTTCGATTAGAGGTGAAGTAAAGCAGACCGCTTTTATATACGGGAGAGTACTCTGCCTGGGGTGTATTGAGCGCTTCCATGTTTTTGATCCGATAGTAGTTGGTTTGAGCCTCGATCACATCCAGATGCCCCAGGTTGTCCAGCTCATATTGAGCCAATTCCTTGAATTTCCTATCTCCTGAAGGTTTGCTGACATATTCCGTCAAAATCCGCTCTGCCTCATGGTACTGCTCGTTTGCCTTCAGAGAACGGGCGTAGTAATACGCCAGGGAAGGTTCGCTCGACTTATTCTCGCTTGCCGCAGCATAGTATTTGGCAGCTTCTTTCAGCCTATTTGATTTGCGATATGCCTCAGCGATCTGAAAATTTCTGACTGGATCATTCTCATCCATGCCCTTTTTGTATAACTCAATCGCCCGATCAAATTCCCCCTTTTCAAAGCTATGCTCCGCAAGCTTTTGGGTACAGGACTGTATTAGTATAAAAGAGGATGTAATCAGAAGTGCTATTCGCTTCATGGTCCGGGTTAATCGTTTTTAATCAAACGGAATTTAAGCATAATTAGGTATTGAAAGCATAACAAAGCCGGTTTACCAAACCACTAGTTGAAAAAACGGCCCACCCAACTTTCTTTGGCTTTTTGCTGCCAGTTGGCTTGCCAATCGCCGAATGTCTGTACCGTGTTGTTGAACACAATATCCTCGGCAAGGATATTTCCTTCTGCTATATGCTGTTTAATTTTATTGAATGGGTAGATAGCAATCTCTCCTTCGTGGAGCACTGCCACGTTTGTTCTATCCAAAAGACTGACATCAAATTCCCTTTCGATTGTGCGGATAACACCTACGGAAGCATCAATGCTGCACCCGCTTGCCGCGTTGAAGGACTCATCTACGGCTATGACAATAAACTGATCATACTCCAGGGAATAAGCAGACTTAAGTTCCGCGCCATGAGCGGCCCATTGTTTTAGGAAATTTTCAAGATAAACACCGATCTGTATTTTCTCCTCTGGGAGAAAGCGTCTGTTTGACTGATATACCCATAGGCGGGCATTTGCCGGCATTGTGTCAATTGCAGAAGTTATCATAGCTCAAATTTAAGCAGAGACGTTTGTCTTTGCTAGTGTATCAATTCAAACCCTCTGCTTCGGCTATGAGTTCCGCCAGATCCTGAACTTTTACCTCGGCTTCTTTCTCCTTATTTTTCACTCCGTCGCTCATCATAGTCATACAAAATGGGCAACCTACCGCAATGGTCCCCGCTCCAGTTTCCAGAGCCTCCTCCGTTCGTTCAATATTGATTTCTTTGTTGCCCGGCTCAGCGTCTTTGAACATCTGGGCACCTCCAGCTCCGCAGCAAAGACCTTTCGTCTTGCAGCGTTTCATCTCCACAAGCTCAGCGTCTAGCGCTTCCAACACCTTTCTGGGTGCCTCATAAACCTTATTGGCACGGCCGAGGTAGCAAGAATCATGAAAGGTTATTTTGCGGCCTTTAAATGACCCTCCTCCTTTGAGGGAAACTTTTCCCTGATCAATTAGCTCTTGCAAAAACTGAGAGTGGTGAATCACTTCATACTCGCCACCCAATTCAGGGTATTCATTTTTCAGTGTATTGAAGCAGTGAGGGCATGCCGTCACAATCTTTTGAATGTTATAACCATTCAAAACCTGAATGTTGGCCATGGCCTGCATCTGAAACAAAAACTCATTGCCCGCTCGTCGTGCCGGATCGCCGGTACAGGTTTCTTCCGGCCCTAGCACGGCAAAGTTCACCTCAACATGATTGAGGATTTTCACAAATGCCCTGGTGACATTCTTGTATCTGTCATCATAGGAGCCAGCGCAACCAACCCAAAAAAGCACATCAGGGGCTTCCCCTTTGGCTACAAGCTCCGCTACGGTAGGTATTTTTATATCAGTCATTTTTCTCGGATTAGCTGTTAGATTTTAATTCATCGGCCCAGTTGAACCGATCAGTAGGGGCAAATTTCCATGGAGCAAAGTTTGTCTCCACATTGGAAAACATGGAGTTCCATGCTGCCGGAGCGGCTGACTCTTCCATAGCCACAAACCTTCTTAGCTGAAGGATGATTTCCAGTGGATTGATATTGACCGGACAAGCTTCTACGCAAGCGTTGCAACTGGTGCAGGCATTGATTTCCTCTCTGGTGATGTAGTCACCCAAAAGCGCCTTGCCATCTTCCAGACCCTTTTCACCGATACCCACATCCTCCAGGCGATCACGGGTGTCCATCATGATTTTTCTTGGTGAAAGCTTTTTACCGGTCAGGTTCGCCGGACATTCAGAGGTGCACCGTCCACATTCCGTACATGAATAAGCCTCCATCAGGTTTTTCCAGGTGAGGTCGTTGATATCTTTCGCCCCAAATTTCATTCCTTCAGGCGGTGGAGCAGATTCGGTCTCCACAGGCACGCCCAGCATCATTTTCACCTCATTGGTGATTTCGGGCATGTTGTTGATTTTTCCCTTCGGTGTGAGGCGGCTATAGTAAGTATTTGGGAAAGCCAAAAAGATGTGCAAATGCTTAGAATAGGTTACATAAAGTGCAAAAGCAAATATGCCTACAATATGAAACCACCAGGCCGCCCGCTCAGCAATAATGAGCAGATTGTCAGAAAGGCCTTCAAAGAATGGCACAAAAATCATGGAACTCACCAGAAACGCGCCCGTTGAGGTATATCCTTCTGTCCCACGGGCCTGTAGCACCTGATCTGCCGCATTCATTTTGAGGATGGCAAACATCAATACTATCTCTATAACCAGGATCAAGTTGCCGTCAAGGGTAGGCCAGCCTTTCATTTCAATCTTGTGAAATCGATCTATTTTTAAAACATTTCTCCTGAACAGGAAAACAAAACATGCAACGATCACAAGTGCAGCAAGAATTTCAAAAAATGAAATCAAGAAAGTATAAAACGAACCTAGCCATGGAGCAAATAGCCTATGTGTGCCGAGTAGCCCATCGAGCACAATCTCCAGAACCTCGAGGTTGATCAAGATGAAACCAGCATAAATCAGAAAGTGAAAAAACGCAGGCAGCACACGCTTAAACATCTTCTTTTGACCAAAGGCAACCAGAAACATGGTTTTGAGTCGTGCCGATTTTTGGTCGCTCATGTCCGTGTCTTTGCCTAGAGAAATGTTCTTTTTAATACGTCCAATTCTGCGGGCAATGAAATAGCCAAAAGTGAGCAAAATCGCGACAAATACTATTTGGGGTATCAGGTGCATTTCGAGTTGTTTATTTGCTTCAGTTTTTTCTTTAAAAAATTTTTGCGACTCACACTTATTTTTCTACTTTTGCCCCCTCTTAAACGGGGTGCTGTAGCTCAGTTGGTAGAGCATCGGACTGAAAATCCGTGAGTCGGTGGTTCGAGCCCACTCAGCACCACGCCCAAAGCCACTCATTGCGAGTGGCTTTTTTTGTTTTGAATAATAAAGTCTATCAAAACCCAAGAGTCCGTGGAATATAGCGCCAACATTCCAGCGCTGCAATTGAAACCAATCATATCCGATACTTAAGTTTTTTATCACAGGAGACCATTTTAGCTTTCTATCGCACC
Source organism: Cyclobacteriaceae bacterium (assembly GCA_039970095.1). Classification (GTDB taxonomy): domain Bacteria; phylum Bacteroidota; class Bacteroidia; order Cytophagales; family Cyclobacteriaceae; genus JAMZMI01. The sequence continues at coordinate 18,359 of JBDVMP010000032.1, read as the reverse complement.
ATTTATAAAATCCCATGAGTCGGTGGGTGGAACGCCACTCCGATCGAGCCCACTCAGCACCACGCCCAAAGCCACTCATTGCGAGTGGCTTTTTTTGTTTTGAATAATGAAGTCTATCAAAACCCAAGAGTCCGTGGAATATAGCGCCAACATTACAGCGCTGCAATTGAAACCAATCATATCCGATACTTAAGTCTTTTATCACAGGAGACAATTTTAGCTTTCTATCGCACGATTTATAAAATTCCATGAGTCGGTGGGTGGAACGCCACTCCGATCGAGCACACTCAGCACCACGCCCAAAGCCACTCATTGCGAGCGGCTTTTTTTGTGCCCTGCCATACGCTGCTTCTCCGGGCATCAAACCACGAACCAACCCTTCCCACAATCCCTTGATTGCAGCTGCACTCGCAAAGTTGTAATATCGGATTTTCATGCCTTCGAATATAAAGGTTTTTTCCAAAATAGTATGCATGCATACTATTTTAACCTTCGAAATTATCTCCCCACGGTCATTTCCAATAATTAGGAATGCACAAGCACTTTTTGTCCACCCAGAGATTTGAAACACTCATCGAAATGTATTGCCACATATCCACACTGCCATTGATATTCCTTATCTTAGAATGTCACCCTAACCAACCAGAGACTTGAAACACCTTATTTCGGGGTTCGCCCTCTTACTATTCACTCACCTTAGCCTGGCCCAAAACTGGCTTACTTCTTATCAAAACTCAGTCGACTTTTACAACAATTACGAATCTGGGAAGGCTCGCGACGAGGCACTAAAAGCACTTGAACTTTACAAAACCTCAGTAGATGCAGAGGATCAGAATCTGTCGGCTATCCTGCGTCAGCTTTCAGTGGTCTATTACGATCTCAACCAGCTCGACCCAGCTTTAGATTATGCCAAACAAGAAGTGGAACTTCTGCAAAAACTCAACCTAATAGCTGAAGAAAACTACGCCAATGCGCTGCAAAATCTGGCACTCATCAGAATGGCCAGAAGCGAATATGGAGCTGCTGAGCCGCTTTTAAATGCTGGATTGGAGCTCCTCAAGTCCTACTATTCTCTGGAATCATATGAAGTTGGCATTGCTCAGGGCAATTTGGGGGTTGCCTTATTTCATCTCAAAAAAGATGAAGAAGCGCTTACGCTTTTTGAAAAATCTTTAAGCACACTTGATGCTTTTGAGGAGGTTGGTGGAGATTACTATAACATCGTCTATAACTATGGTTCACTGTTATCAGACCGTGGCAAAAACGAAGATGCGCTTTCCTACTTTCTAATTATTGAGGATTACTACAATTATGATACTCCTAACTACGAGTATGGAAGCATTTTGACCAAAGTAGGGGACATGCTGGATCAGGTAGGTCGATATCCGGAGAGTGTACAAAAGTATCGACTGGCGGTTCAGAACTTTACCGGTCTGGGTGAACAAAACTCGCCTGAATACACCATAGCACTAAACAACCTCACCCTGGAACTTCAAAAGACGGGACAGTTTGATGAAGCCAGGAACTTAATGGATGAGCTGCTCACTCAAAAAAGAGCCAACAAACAAGCTGAGCCTGAGTCTTATGCCACTACTCTGGCAGGATACGCAAACCTGTTGATTAGAAACGGTGAAGCGGAAAAAGCAGAAGGGAGTCTGCTGGAAGCCATGGAAGTATACTCAGAGTTTGCCTTGACCAAAGATTTGACGTATGTCAATGTGCTGGAAAGTCTGGGTGGCATTAATCTGACAAACGGAAATTTCTCCCTCGCCAAACTGCAGGTAAAGGAGGCCATTGCACTGACTGAAACCAATGGATATAGTGCTAAAGAATATTCATTGCACAATTTGCACGCTCGCATCCTGACCCGTGAGGGCAAGTTTGAAGAAGCCAAAACCTTGGCAGAAAAAGCCCTTGAAGAAAGTAAGGCTCGTTTTGGAGAAACGGCTATTCAAACCAGCTATGTGAAAAACACGCTTGCCGGAATAGTAGCTCAACTAGGCGACTATAGCAGAGCTGAAAAGCTATACGAGGAGATCATCCCGGCATTTAGCAAAACCTTTGGTGGCGATCATCCAGAGAGCGCAAAAGTTTTGGCCAACTACTCTTCACTCCTCCAACTCAAAGGAAACTACTACACGGCCGAATACTACCTAAAAAAAGCCCTGGGCATCAAAAAGCAGGTTTATGGCACCACTAACCCTGACTACCTGGCAACTTACGAAAACCTCGCTTTGCTCTACCAGCAAACAGCACGGTTTACTTCTGCTGAGCAGATTCTGGAAGAAGTGCGCACCGCCAAAGAGAGCATTTTGCTTCCAGACGACCCATCACTGGCTTACACCTATATGAATTTGGGAGCTATCAAAAAAGAAGTCGCGGACTACACTGCCGCGGAGGATTACTTCAGGAAAGCACGAGACATCTTCTCCTTTACGGTAGGAAACAAGCATATTTTCTATGCCACAGTATTAGACAACCTGGCGCTGCTTTATCAGAAAATGGGAAATACTGCGTCGGCCAAGCCACTCTTTAAAGACGCACTATCCATTTATGAATCCAATCTAGGGAAGCTGACCATAGAGTATGCCACCGCACTGGAAAACCTCGCCACCATTTACAAAATGGAAGACAATACTGAAGAAGCTAAAAAGTTGCTCGAAGAAGTATTGGAAATAGACAAGCAAATCCTCGGGGAGGAACATCCACTCTACTCCAACACGCTGCATAATCTGGCTGCCATCTACGAAAGCAATCGAGAATATGGTAGGGCAGAGGAGCTTTACAATCAGGCCTTAACCATAGATGAGAAGGTCTTTGGATCTAATCACCCCTCTTACGCATCTACGCTATACAACCTGGCCGTGCTGCAACAGGAACTTGAAAAATACGATGAGGCTAAGCAGTCATTTCAGAATGTCGTTGACATCCGACTAGCCGTACTCGGACCTTCTCACCCTGACTATGTTTTTTCACTTTATGGATTGGCACACATACTCCACAAAACCGGTGATTTTGAAGAAGCACTTGTCCCTTACAAAAAAGTAATTGACGAATACCTGGAGGATATTCAGGAATATTTCCCAGCATTAAGTGAAAGTGAAAAAAGCGCTTTTTATGGGAAAATACGTCCTGTAGTGGAAGCCTATCTGGACTTTGGAGTTGAGTTTGTTTTGCTCAACAAAGGAACCGATGCAGATAGAGAAGATATGATCGGGAGCCTTTACAACCTGCAGCTCGCCACTAAAGCGCTTTTGCTCAACGCCTCCAACAAAGTAAGAAACCGCATCAACAGCAGTGGTAATCAAGAGTTGATTGACCTGTTTAACGAGTGGGTGGCGCTCAAAGAGAATATTGTGAAAGCCTACTCTATGTCCAAAGAAGAGGCCGACAAGGCAGGTATTAACATAGAGTGGCTGGAAACGGATGCCAACGACAAAGAGAAAGAGCTGTCGCAAAAATCAAGTGAATTTGCAGCTGAATTCGAGAAGCAGCAGATCACGTGGCAGCAGGTACAATCGAAGTTACCTAACGGGAGTGCAGCCATCGAAATCATTCGCATTAAGAAAAAGAGCAATACCGATTCGGTTTTGTATGTTGCCTTAATACTGGATTCCAATCCAGGGTCTTCTCCTCTAATGGTAGTAAACGGCAATGGGATCGAAATGGAGGCCAAAGGATTCAAGGTCTATAAAAACTCCATTGTTTATAAAGTACAAGACACAAGATCCTTCCCTTTGTTTTGGAGTCCAATAGATGAAGCGCTGAGAAGTGGAATGAATGAGATCTACCTTTCCGCGGATGGGGTTTACAACAAAATCAATATCTCTACTCTTTATCATGCCTCCTCAGACGAGTACGTGCTAGACAAATACCGCATCAGACTACTCAGTAATACGCGAGAGTTGGTTGAGTCACCGACTACCTCCAACCCCGAAAATATGGCGATGCTTTTTGGTTTTCCAAAATACAATCTCACAGCCGTAGCAAAACCGACCGCCCCAAAAACAATCATTGATGAGGCCTCCAGGTATAGTTTTGGTAGCGATATAGCAGAGCTGCCAGGAACCCTCGAGGAGATCAACAACATTGAGTCTATCCTGACTGAAAGCCAGTGGAAGTACAACAAATACCTATCTGCAGAAGCCACAGAAGACGAAATCAAAAAAATACAAAGCCCCAAAATCCTACACATTGCCACGCACGGATTTTTCATGTCAGACATCAAAACCACGGAAGAAGATGCCGGTTTGGATAGCCGCAGCACCAAATTCAACCCTTTGCTGCGATCTGGCCTACTGCTGGCAGGAGCCGAAAACACCATCCGTAAAGAGGGAACACCCGGCGAAGAAGACGGCATACTTACCGCCTATGAAGCTATGAACCTCAACCTGGACAACACCGACATAGTGATCATGTCTGCATGCGAAACAGGCCTGGGAGAAGTCAAAAACGGAGAGGGTGTTTACGGCCTTCAGAGGTCCTTTATTGTTGCCGGAGCAGGCAACCTCGTCATGAGTCTCTGGAAAGTAAATGACGCCACCACTCAAATGCTCATGACCAACTTTTACAAAAATTGGTTTGGTGGCCAGCCAAAACTAGAAGCATTCAATCATGCTATTCAAGAAGTAAGGGCTAACTTTAAGGAACCATATTACTGGGGAGCATTCGTAATATTGGGCAACTAACCAGACCTATGCACAAGAGAATTTTCTTATTCACTTTACTGCTTTCTGCTCTATTCCAGGTTCAGGCTCAGGTTCCTGACACCCTGCGAACCTTTGCCGATTCAATTCGCTATTTTAGAAGCACGGCAAAACCAATCCCCGAGCTCAACAGTTCCGCCATTGAATACGCACCGTCCATTTCCGCCGATGGGCGTACCATGATCATAGAATCCAACAGGGATGGCAGGTACAAGCTGTATGATTCCAAACTCGTGGACGGCACATGGACAGCACCACAGCCCATAGATGCCATCAACACCTACGGAGATTCTACCGACCTGATCGGAGGACCAAGTGTCTCCTTTGACGGAAACACGCTTTTCTTTTTTGCCTCTTTCAGAGAAGGTCTGGGCAGTGAAGATATCTACTACTCAGAGCGAACGAGTGATGGCTGGACAGAACCAAGAAACGTAGGTGCGCCTATCAACTCACGGGGGTATGAAGGCTTTCCATCTATCTCAGCAGATGGCAAAACGATGTATTTTGTAAGACAAAACTTTGAGGGACCATCGGACGAAGACCTGGCCAAAGAATGGGAAAACAGGGCATGCTTTAGCATTTACGTATCAAAGAAAAATGCTGCTGGAGCCTGGGGAACGCCCGAGTTGCTTCCATATCCGGTAAACCAGGATTGTGAAAAAGCACCCAGAATAATGGCCGACAACAGAACGCTCATTTTTGCCTCCAACAGGCCGGGAGGCCAGGGTCACTTTGACCTGTATCAATCACGACTCAATGATGTTGGAGACTGGACACCCCCTATCGCTCTGGAGTATGTAAACTCTCCTCAGGCTGACCAATTTTCAAGTATTTCCGCACAAGGGGATTTGCTGTATTTCGTCTATAACTCGAACGAAATTTATTCTGTCGAAATCCCACATAAGTTTCGTCAATTCAAAAACGTCATCATTCAGGGATACATCCGTGATGGAGAAACAGGTGATGGAGTAGGGACCGAAATCATCGTTTCGGATGCCTTTACCTCAGGAGAAATCATGCGCCTGAATAACAACCCCAACGATGGACGCTATACTGTAGTCCTCGCAGTGGGCAGCAACTACAACATTGAAATCAAAACAGATGGCTACACCTCCAAATCATTGTTCTATGACCTCAGTGAGGTGAACGAATATCAGGAAATAGAGCAAGATATTGAGCTTTTCAAAAGTGCAAAGCTTAATCTCAACATTTACGACAGTGACCTCTTCGAGCCGGTCATGGCAAATATCAAGGTAAAAGAATCGGGCGCGAGTGAATTTCTGATTGACATTGAAAACACAGAAACGGGGCGCATCACCCTGGATTTGCCACTTGGCAAAAAGTACGAAGTGATAGTGGATAAGGAAAATTTTGACAGCAAGCTTTTCGTCTTAGATGTTTCTGGCCTGGTTATCTATCAGGACTTTATCAGGGACATAGATATGGTGCCGCATAAGCGAGAAGTTCAGCTCAATATTGCGGATCTGGTAAACAATGCCAAGGTGCGCTCGCGGGTAAGGATCAGAAACCGAAACAGGGATGAGGTCATAGAAGTAAATGGTAATGAGACCGTGGCGCTGCGCGTAGGTGACCGTTACGAGATAGAAGCTACCAGTGATCAGGGCTATGCGTTTAACAGCGCAGTGATTGATGTACTACCTGAAGGAGAAGAAGTAGATATGAGTGCCTACGGTGACAATGAAAACATCATAGCCATCACTGCTGCCGGGCCTGGAGCCACTATTTCTCCAAGTATCGACATGAAGCTGCAACCGCTTTTGGTCGGAACCAACCTCACACTGAAAGACATTCTGTTCGAATCTAACTCAGCACAACTCAACGAAATATCCTATGCTGAACTGACCCGTGTTGTTGGTCTGATGAAGCAAAATGAGACGCTCAAAGTGGAGGTGGCAGCTTATACAGATGATGTCGGTGCGGCAGCATATAACAAAGCCCTGAGCGATAGAAGAGCCGAAACTGTGGCCAAATTTCTTAAGGAAAATAAAATACCCGATGATCGATATGCTGCCAAAGGGTACGGTGAAGATCAGGCCATTTACCCCAATGATACAGAGGAGAATAGGGCAAAAAATAGAAGAGTGGTGTTGAAAATTTTGGATATATAATATGAAAAAGTTTCTAATCATCATATCCATCTTAGCATCGTCCACATCCATTTTTGGGCAAAGAATCAAATATGAGGACGATTTGCATAGAATTCTCACCTTGCCAATGGGAGGTGAAATTGCCGAGCTCGGGATCTGGCTGAATAAGGAACCTACCAACCCGAGTATTTTTCTTCAAATGGCACTCGTTTACGAGCAGCGATACAAGTTGGGCGACCCGCTGAAAGATTACGCATATAAAATTGGAAATGCGAAGCTCGCACTGTCGGCATTTGAACGCACGGAGCAGTTCATTACCGAAAAGGATGTGCGTAGAAACGAAGAGGCTTATTACAACTTTGGCGTGTATGATGACAGGGGAAAGTTTGACGTGCCTTATGACACCATTCAAAACAAAATAAAAGCTTCAAAGGCCGAATTAAGCGAGTTTATTGAAAATGCGCCTGTTATCTACGACCAGTTTACACAAAGCTTCAGTCATTACGATAAGGCCCATAAGATTTACGCAGACATCCTGGGCAAATACCCTACCTTCAAGGAGCTATACCTACTTTATGATGATGAAGTGAGCCTGGAGTTTGACAAACTCAAAAATGAATATTTAACTGCCATAGACCATTTTGAGCAATATGTGATAGCATCGGATAGCTTTAATATAGGCTACAAGCAAAGCATGGTCATCGACCAAATATCAGTTTACAGACTGGATGGGCTGGAGTCCGAAATCAATTTCCTGAAAGAGGAGATTCAGGTGTGGGATTACGCAACCTGGGTGGACCAAACAAAGGAAGCAATAAGCAAGGAGATTGGTAGCCTGCGTACCAGCCTGGGCACTGAAAACCTCAGGATCAAAGCCGCAATGGAAAGTGCCGTACCTAACTTTATCAAGGACGAGTTTGAGCCACTCAAAGTATCGAAAGAAGTGCTTTTCAACTTGCGCAAGTATGACCTCAATTCCGTAATTGAACCGATTTTTCTATACAAAGAAAACAAGCACAACCTGATATTTCAGAGCCTTCAAAATGAACGCCTGGATACCAGCTCTACCGTGGATGTGCAGCGGAAACTATACCTATATGGACAAGTTCTCAGCACAGTACAGAAGGCAGACAGCACCCTGAGCGACATCATGCGCAGAAACACTGATTTATCTTATCGAAAATACACTTCGTTCATAGACCTACATTACCAGGGGATGACCGGGATCACTACTCTGGCTCAAACTGAGGCAGCTTTCACAAAAGAAAAATCAGAAGAAGCAGTGACCAAAATTCGTGAAAAAATCTATCAGGAACTGAGCGCTGACAGTGTCACTAACACCATTTCATACAAAGGCAAAAAGATTCCGACCTCAGCATTCACTCCTGTAGAAAATGAAATGCTTACCTCTGAGCTCATTACCACGCACAGACTGAATACTTTTGATGGAGCCAAAGTTTTGGCCGGCATTTACCGAAATGAAAAAGAAGGCAAGACACAAGCTTTTGTTTGTGGGATCACCCCTGATGACAAAATGGGCTGGTATAACGAATACTTATTGCCACAGGACAGTAGCGCTGGTTTTGACTCTCACACGCGTATTGGAGCCATTCAGTTTGTTCCTGGTGGTATCGCATTTATCCTCAATGCCGCAGACAGTGCGGGTATCAACCGTATCAACCACTTAATGGTTGTAGATGAGGCAGGGAAGATGACGCAGAGCAGCAGGCTCTTATTCAACCAATACCCGAGAACCATGACATACAGTTCTCAGTCCAATTCGCTCTTAGTGTCTTTCAAAGGTGAAAATTTCGACGACCCAATTTCAAAAGACTCGGAAATGCTCGTATGCTCTTTTAATGTTCTGGGCGACCTACTTTGGCAATACAGAATGACTTTCAAAGGGGAGATAGCCAGCCTGATCGACCTGGATCAGTCCTTCCTAATATCTGGCAACTACAATGAGATGAAAGACGGTGATGGAAGGATACAAAGGGCTGGAAGTAATTACTCTGATAGCAAGGCTTTTCTGATGAAACTATCCACAGAAGGCGAGCTTCAAACAATCAAACTGATAGAAAATGACACTCCATTTTTCACAAATATCACCTACAAAGTAAGTGACAACTGTATCAACCTGTTTGGCTCCAAAGGAGCATATACCAAATCCATAAGTCTTGACAAAGATGCACAGCGTGCTGTGCATATCATCCTAAATAGCAAGTTGGAAATTTTGAGTAGCTCCCTGAACTAAGAGAGGTTTTTCAGACGCACCACTTCTTTTTCAGAGAGGTGCCTCCACTTTCCGCGAGGCAGGTTCTTTTTAGTAAGTGTTCCGAACATCACACGGTCTAGTTTATCTACAGAGTATCCAAAGTGTTCAAAAATCCTTCGGACAATTCGATTTTTTCCGATGTGAATCTCTACGCCCAACACCTTGCTATCCTCAGAAACTATTGCGATTTCCCTGACATTGGCCACACCATCTTCCAGAGGCACTCCTTTGAGGATGCTGTCAAAATCTGCTTTTGTTATAGGCTTGTCCAGAGTTACCTGATATATCTTCTTTATCTGATGTGATGGATGGGTGAGCTTTTTAGCCAGATCTCCATCATTGGTCAACAACAACAGCCCGGTAGTGTGCCTATCAAGCCTTCCTACTGGAAAAATACGCTCGTGACAGGCAGTTTTCACCAGGCTCATCACGGTATTTCTTCCCTGAGGGTCGTCCATCGTGGTGATGAAGTCTGTTGGTTTATTGAGCAGCACATATTGCATGGTTTCAGGAACAAGTACTTTGCCCTGATACTCCACCTTATCCTTGCGGTTCACTTTGAGTCCCAGCTCGGTTACCACCTTGCCATTAACCTTGATTTTTCCTTCGGCTATGAGCACATCGGCATCACGCCTGGAGCATACGCCCGAATTGGCTATGTATTTATTGAGCCGCAGCTCCTGCGGACGAGGAGCTGGCCGTTTGTCATTGCTTTGCCCGTCTTTCTTAAAAGGTTTTTTCCCTTGCATTATTCTTCCTCCTTACCGATTGTATTTTCTTCCTGAATAAAATCCTTAGGTGTAGGAAGGTCTTTGATGTTGTTGATACCCAGGTAATCCATGAACTTTTGATTCGTCCCGTAAAGCATAGGGCGCCCCACTGTTTCAGCTTTCCCTTTGATTTCAACTAGTTCTTTTTCGAGGAGTTTCTGTACTGCATAATCGCAGTTGACTCCTCTTATTTGTTCCATTTCAGATTTTGTGACCGGCTGCTTGTAGGCAATGATGGCCAGCGTTTCCAAAGCAGAGTTTGACAACTTTTTCTTTGACTGCTGCTTCAGCAAAATGCCAATACTCGCCTGATAAGCCGGTTTGGTTAGAAACTGATAGCCACCGCCACTTTTTACCAGGCCAAATGAAAAAGCATCATCTGCGTATTTTTCATCCATTTTCTCGATACCCGCATTTATGTCCTCAACCGGGATGTCCGCTTCGAACATTTCCTTTAGGCATGACTGTATCTCTTTCTCGTCAATGGGTTTTGGAGAACAAAAAATCAGCGCTTCAATATGATGAAAGAGATAGTCCAAGATTACTTCTTGTTGAGCTTGGCTTCTATAGAGTGCATAGTGTGAGGTACTGCTTTCAATCTTTCTTTACTGATCAGCTTACCAGTATCCACGCAAATGCCATAAGTGCCATTTTTGATGCGAACCAGAGCGTTCTCAAGATTGTTGATGAATTTTTGCTGACGGCCAGCCAGCTGGCTCAATTGCTCCTTTTCTGCTGTATCCGCTCCATCTTCAAGAGTTTTTACCGAACTGAGAGTAGCTCCACTATCCCCGTCCACATTTCTAGTAAGACCTGTTCTCAAGCTATGTAGCTCATCTTTTGCTTTGGCCAGCTTTTGATTGATTAGCTCTTCAAACTCCTTCAATTCATCTTCTGAGTATCTCGTTTTATCAGCCATATCTTCACAAATTTCGTTTCTGTGGGAAAAAATAAGCGCTAAAGTAGCGAAGGTGGAGGACAATTAAAATAACCTGAGTCAGAGGTTGGGCGGGAAGCTAAAAAACCGAGGGCATGAAATATAATGCTGAATGATTAAATTATCTGATCCCCCGGTCTAGTTGTAGGTGCCAGATAAAAACCTCCTACAATATGAAAACAACTCATTTTGAAAAACCCTAATTGAGATCCCTCACTAATATTTTTTCATTTTCTATAAGTGAAAGTTTTTCCAGCCCACCTTTATCATACAGTGCGGGTATGTCTGTAAGCTTTGTGCCCAATTCCACTTTGTAATTGATATAATTCTGAAATTTCATTCCCGATCTATCCACCCTTTCAGTGGCCTCTCGAAATCTTACTCCACCACCCTCTGTTGAATAGCTATACGCAAAAAAGTCCACCAAAAGTGTTTCCGTGTTGATCCAGTACATAAACTCATCATCATGATCTTCACCACCATTTTGTTCCTGAAATCGTACGTTGATTGCGTAATATTGCTCTGACCCAATCATGGTTTTTCCCAAATACCTTTTTTTCGCGGCTGGATCGTTAAGCACCAGCGGCACCTGAAAAAAGTATAATACTGAGTTGACAGATGCGCCGTAACGCTTCTTCCATTCTTCCGTGAGGCTCACGGTATCGCCATCTTCAAGCCTACAAAAATCCGTACTATTGACAAGCACGTCTTTGACTTCCGAAGAATCTGTTCTGAACATCCTCGAATAAATTACCCGCTGGCCGTTCCGAATCACCTCGTACGTTTTATCCCTAAAATCAAAGGATACAGACTTCCCTTGCAGCCTGTTCATCCCATGTGCCACAATGCTTTGGTCTATAATATTCTGAGCCACTTGTTGCTCTGCGCATGCGGTAAACAAAATAGCGGTTGTCAGAATTAAAATATTTCTTTTCATATTATGCTCTTACGGCAAACAATTCTTTTGGATGGGTACATTAATGTTATTTGTAATTATCACGACAGGTTGGGCGCTGGACTTTAGTTTTGCGGACGCTCATTATGAAAAAGAAAATTCAATTCAGTCCTCAACACTTAATCATCATCAGCCTGGTTATGCTATTTAGCTGTTCTGATTCGCGTCAATCCAGTGAATACACTGAACCGCTGAAACTCCCTCCTTCATTTGTCAGCTTCAATATTGATTTTCCTATCGTAGAGATGGAAGACGGGGTAAATACCATGCTTAAAGATGTTCTTATTGATGACGTGATCAAACTAAATAAGAAGGGTGATCAGCTATTCTTAAAAGTAGTCCGAAATGGGCATCTGGATCTGGCCTTGCGCGGCAACAGAGTTTATGCGTCGCTTCCTCTGGACGTAAAGGTAGCAATCAAGAAAAAAGTAATGGGGGTGACCTTTAGCAATGAAGATGTACCGGTCTCCTTCTCAGGAGTGATGCAGGCCAAAGCCAATGCCACTCTGGACAGCCTTTGGAACTTTACCTTATTGTGTGAGGAAATGAACATGGATTGGGTGAGTGAACCCTCGATCAATATTTTAGGGATGGAAATAGACCTGAGCAAAACCATGGAGAAGGCACTCGATCAAAATGAAGAAAAAATTCTTAGCGAACTATGCCGTGCCGTAAATAGCTCCATCGACTTTCGGACGGCACTCCTCAAAGTTTGGGGGGATATACAGCGACCCATTCGCATTGCCAAAAAGCCTGTTTATGCGTGGCTCTACACCATTCCTGATGCACTAAACGCTGAGCTCCTGCCACTGAAGAAAGATACACTCAAAATTCATGTGGAATATCGGTCAAGCATATACATTACTACAGATAAGCAAATCACAAGTGAAATAACGTCACTTCCCACCAGAGGAAAGCCAATCAATTCCAAATCCGCCATTCTCGCATACGTGCAGGCTGATGTTCCTATAGCAAAAATGGAAGAATTGGCGTCAAATCTACTCGTAGGCAAAACCTATTCATACGAAGGCTACTCCGCAACAATCGAAAAAATTAAAATGTCGTCACAAACACCAAATATCCTTACCCGAGTCACGCTATCAGGAGACCTGAATGGTGACGTACTGGTAACCGGAAGACCCTCATTTACTAAAAAAATGGAACTCACCATTGATGATTTTCAGTATGAGATTGACTCTGAAGATCAAGTGGCACAGGCCACAGACTGGCTCACACATTCAATGATAGAAAGCTACATATCCAAAATGCTCACCGTAGATGCATCTAGTTTCTTCAATAACCTGGACAGTCTGGCCAATGCAGGCATTGCCAAATCCCGCGTAAAGGACAAGATCTCTGCAACTTTTGATTTTAAGGATATCAAACCGTACCAACAGCAAATTCAAAACGACACGCTCAGGTGGGTTTTCTATATTGAAGGATCAGCGGGGTTGACGCTCAAAAAAGATGTGTTTAAAAAAGGGAGTAGGTAAATCACCCATTTTATGAAATCAGAGTTTCACTCATAAAAAGCTGTCTTGAAAGCGCCAAATTTGTAGAATCAAATTTAAAGTTATGACAATCAAGACAAGATTTATCGGGTTCTATATTAGTATAATTTGGCTCTTAGTGCTGGTGCTTATATCAATATGATTTAACGCGGTTTAATGCAATTAACCGCAACAGAAATCACATTGTCAGGCCAATCTGGGCAGAAGGAATCCAACTCAGCTTCTTCCACATATTCAAACCCAAAGAGTACTGTAACCGCAACATCAACCTCTTTGGATGTGAGATTGACCTGTGAAGAGTCCTGCACAACTCTAACCGGCTGCAGCAGAAGATCTTCGTACCCCTCAATTTTCAGGTTTGGTTTTATCCATATGCCACCAAGAGGCCCCAACTCACAATTATCTCTGGTGATTGTAGCTTCCAGATTGCATTCATCACTTGTTAGACTGGCAATAAAAGGATCTACCTCAACTACCTGAGCTCGAGTTTGATTAAAGACATTAATACGAGTATCATCGTCTAGTTCTGCACCATTTATAGCTTCGGTCAGGCTAAAGGTGACCGTGTCTCTCACCACAGCTTCGCAGGCATCTCCATTACCATTGTGAATCAAATAAAGCTCTAGCTGTGACGGGTTCGAGCTGAGTACCGAACCACTCCACCATAGATAAAACACGTGCTCACCACACCCTCCCGGGTATTCTACAATGGCATTCCATTCGTCTCCACGAGGAGTAACCGCTATGATTTTGTAGGGGTCATTAGAAAAGGAAGAAGGGTCAGATAAATTGTTCAGATACACAACATCATATTCTGATGCGATATCCATACTATCTAGACCTGTATCGTAGCACGACGTAAGTGCCAGAACCAAAAAAAGAAAACTAATCCGCTGCATTGTTGATATTATAACCTACTGACCCCATTCTGCTTCATTAGGTTGTATATACGACACGAAATTAACGCATTAATCACCTTTTTGGATCTCAGAAAGTAGTTTTTTGCGTCGCTTTTCACTTATTCGCCCGAATAGCGGAAGTAAAACAGGATAGAGATAATAGCAAAAACCAGAAATAGTAAGCCCAGCCTTGTAGCACCAAAAATGACTGCAATGACAGTAGATAGCAAAGGAATACTTGCCTGGAGCAAATTAATTTTCATGCTTGCCCGGGTTTGATGAATTTCATACTCGCGCAGACCCAAATCCTCTTTTCGTTTGGGCGCAAATCTGTAGAGCCACGCCAGGGTAAGAAAAATGAGTCCCTCGCCCATCCCATAAATTACCATAAGCAAGGCCATATTATCTGGTGCCAGGTCACGACCGTAGCTGCCCGAAAACTTGTCCCAATCTCCTGAAATCATGGCATAACAAATCTCAAACAAAAAACGGGTGAGCAATTTTAGAGGGTAAACGTAAACAAGAACCAAAAATAGCAGCAACGAATTAATCACTACAGTTTGAACGCTCTGCAGTCCATAGCGCAAGAAAAACACATAATGCTGATACCAGATCACGCTAATCATAGTCACACATATCCCAAAAGGGACTACATTTCGCATGCTATCAATTAGATCAGATAGACTTTCTGGCACAGTAGATGAAAGTACCAGTAGGGTGATTGCCAGAGCAAATGCTGCATCGCTAAAGGTCTAAATTCTCGTCTGACTTTTCCCTCGGTAGTGAAAGTGTGGATCCAGGCCCACTTCCTGATCTTTGAGTAACTGTCTCTCTTTTTTAGAAAAACATAATCAAAAAGTGAGCGAATCCTGACGACTGGTGCGCCCAGACATAAAAAAAGGGGCAAGTAAACTTGCCCCTAACTTAGAACGACCCATAACTGGTCGGAATCGATCTAAATTGATCCGGGTCCCCCCGGATCCTATCACCGCCTAAAACTTTATCACATTAACGCTGTTTCCAACGTCAATTATTAAATCACAATACGAAGATAGGTGTAGCTATCCGTAGCATATAATTAACTCTTACGAACAGGAATTATTTTACGTGAGTGGGAATTTTAGACTCCTCAATCGAAGCTCTCCATTGCGAATAATTGTGAGTGCTTTTTGTTTACTTTGCAATGCAGCGTGAGAACAGACCGTATATCAGTGGGCAGATTTGCAATCATCTTTATTTTCCTTTCTATTTCATTCCATCAGGCAGATGCTCAAAGTCTCAAGCGGATAGCCAAGTCTTTTGAAAAATCAGAGTTTGATAAAGCAAAAGAGCTTCTGGACAAAGCCACCGAAAAGGACTCCACCAGCTTTGGCATACAGTACTTTTACAGCCTGTATTATCTAGACAACTCTCAGCAACAGTATGATTTGGATTCGGCCAGAATACATATCAACTCCGGACTGAAATATCGCCAGTTGGCAGGGCAGGATCAGCTTGACAACTGGGACAAAACTGAAATAGCGGTCTCCATTTTGGATTCAATAAAAATTGAAATAACCGACTTATCCTTTCAGCGATCCAATGATTCACTTTCGGTTCATTCGATGGATAGATTCATGAGGCTATTTCCTCAAAGCCATCGAGAGTCGGAAGCTGTTTTTCTGCGGGATAGTGTAGCCTATGAAGAAGCCCTAGCTGTAGACACCTGGCAAGCTTATAAGGCCTATATGGATCAATATCCCAACTCAGAATTCCTAAAAAGGGCAACAGACAATTACGATGCTTTGCTGTTCGAAGACAAAACTGCAGATGGCAAACTCACCAGCTACAAAGACTTCCTCAGGAAATACCCCAAAACTCCTTATAGAAAAGAAAGCGAAACCGCCATTTTTGCACAAATGACAAAAGGCCATTTGGCCCAAGAATACCTCTCCTTCATTTCTGAATACCCTGACTCTCATCTCCGTAAAAGGGCTGCAGACCTTCTCTACTATATTTCCAAATACAGTGATGAGGTTGATATGAATGAGATTTTAAAGATTCACCCAAATGCAGACAGTCTTCAGCAGATCAAAAGTCTTGAAAATCTGGCACTGGCTCCTGTCCTTTTTGATGGTGCTATCAGCTTCATGGACAGCACTGGAACTACACTGGAGCAACTGAAGTATGCGGAAGTAAATGCATCGTACAAATGCGGCAATGTTTTAAGCGAATGGCTTTTAGTTAAGTCTGAAAACAACTGGCAATTTGTGAATAGAAATGGAGTAACTCTTGCTTCCAACGTCACTGTTTTTTCTGAGGTTGGAAATGAAGCCATATTTTTACTCAGCGACGGAAAACCATTTCTCTATCATAAATCAGGGTTTGTGATAAACACTTTCCCAATCAGTTTTGCATCTACGCTTTTCAAAAAAAATATCGCTTTTGTAAAAGACTCGAAATGGGGTTTGATGTCCTTCAATGGAGATGTGGTGCTTCAACCGACAGTTGATAAAATTGAGCAACTGGGCAAATTCGCCTTGCTGGAAAAAGATAAAGTATTAGCTCTTACAAACGCCGATCAAATTGCCAAACTAAATGAGGCAACAAAATTTGCCTTTCAATACGACGATTTTGAAATCCTGGGGGACAGCCTCTTGCTTGGGTTTTATGGTGATGCTGAAAGTCTTATCAATCAAAATCTTGAGGTATTACTTCCTCTGGACGAGCAGCGAATCTATCTGACAAAGCCAATCTGGTATGTGAAAAAGGGCGGGCTTTATTACGTCTATAACAAAGAAAAAAAATCGCTAAATGAGATAGGGTATTCAGAACTGAAAACGAACGAATCGTGGCTTGCGCTAAAGCAAGAGAGTAAATGGGATTTGACACGAATCAATGACACTACGACCACCAGTTATACTCAGCTGGACTCGGTTTATTTTGCGAGTGAAAAGATTGCATTTATCCAGAGGCAGGACTCCTCACTCCTTCTTTTTGGAAATGGCTCAGAGTATCTGCTGAGAGCCAATGAGTCGTTCAGACTGTTAAAATCATCTGATGCCATTTCGAAAATGGAGCCCTTTGCGGTGACATCACACAAAACCGGAAACAAAATTTTCAGAACAAATGGAGAGGTGGCTTTTGAAGGTAAGTTTGACGATGCTCAATACTTGAGCGACTCCACCATCATCATTAAATCAAGGGGAAAATACGGCATATATCACTTTGGAAATGGCTACATCCAAAAACCAGCTTACGATCTTATCAGTGAAAAGGATGGTCTGGCCTTGTTACTCAAAAACAACCAAATCGGATGCATTGACTTAAAGAATCAGTCCGTCATTCCGGCGGTTTATCAATCACGGATAGAGCGGTTTGGTGATAATTATTTAGTAAGCAAAAACGACAAACAAGGTGTG
The DNA here is from genome assembly GCA_039970095.1 of Cyclobacteriaceae bacterium. Lineage (GTDB taxonomy): Bacteria > Bacteroidota > Bacteroidia > Cytophagales > Cyclobacteriaceae > JAMZMI01. The sequence continues at coordinate 797 of JBDVMP010000032.1, read as the reverse complement.
CTCAACGTCAGCAATGAAATTGTGGTTCCTGTTGCGTACGACGAGCTCCGCGTTTGGAATGACACGACATTCTGGGCAAGCGAAGATGCGCAGTGGTCTCTCAAAACCTATGATGGTCAAACAATCCTGAACGGTGTTTCAAATCTGAAAAAATGGTATAACTACGAGCAGTCCAATTATCACATTTTTACCAAAGAAGACAAATACGGCATCATAGACCCGGACAAAGGCATTCTCGTGCCTCCGATGTATAATGACATCATAAATCTGGGAACAGAAACTTCCCCTTTGTTTTTCGCAGAACAGCACCTCGAGGCTGCAGATTTTTTTGTGGTAACCTATTTTGATGCCACCGGAAACACCATCAAATCTCAGGCATATCGGTCTGATGAATATGAGTTGATCTATTGTGATCAATGATACTTTCCTGTATCTTAACAGTATGACCAAGACGCGATTTCAGAAGCTTTCGCTAAAGGAAAGAGTCCAATGGATTTACTTCAACGGCGAGCTAATCACATCTATCAGATACTACAAATACAAGATCAATCTTTACCTCATAGACTCCTTGTACATTGAGCTATTCTATGATAACCTTCAGGACTTTATAGAAAAAATAGAGGTGCTTGACGACCGCTCCAAGCGCATGAACTTCTATGCCGATCAGGTAAAGTTACCTACCGAACTCGGCTAATATAGCCTTATAAGTTTTCAAGCTCTGCGCAATCAAAGATTGCGATTCATCATTGCGAATGATGAAGTCCGCCTGGTTGATTTTGGCCTCCTCTGGCAACTGG
>JBDVMP010000031.1:0-60289 GCA_039970095.1 Cyclobacteriaceae bacterium | reverse complement strand
TGTGCCTTCAGACTTTGAAAAGGTGACTGGAAGACTGCATATGTCTCCGCTGGATATGATAGAGGCCTTTAAAAACTAAATTCTAGTTGTTTAAAATAACTCCAAACTTTTAAACAAAGTAAATACGACTTTTGAACAAAGTAAAGTGTTTGATTCCTCGAGATCTTTGTTTCACATAAATTGAAACAAGACAAAGATGAACAACACAAACCAATTTGGAAAAAAGGGATGGACTCCTGAAAGAATCGGAGATTTAACCGGAAAGACATTTGTTATTACTGGTACCACAAGCGGTACTGGATTTGAAGCTGCTAAAATCCTTTTAGCGAAGGGAACTAAAGTGGTCATGCTAAACCGCAATCCTAAAAAATCAGAAGACGTCATATCAACCTACAAAAGCGAGTTGGGCAATCAGATTGATGTGTCTTATATCACCGTTGATTTAGGGAAGTTAGCTTCTGTAAGACAGGCAGCTGATGAGGTGCTTAAAACAGTACCTCAGATTGACGCATTAATGCTCAATGCGGCTATTGCTCAAGTGCCAAAGCAGGTGATAACTGAAGATGGTTTTGAGAGCCAGATGGGTACAAACCACTACGGCAATTTTCTATTACAAGCACTTCTCTTCCCGCTGATTGAAAAATCGAAGGGTCGTGTCGTAACAGTTGGAAGTATGGGCTATAATTTAGGTATCAAAACCATGCAGTTCGATGATATGAACTGGGATAAAAACTACGGCCCTAATGACGTGTATAGTCAAAGTAAATTGGCGCAGATCATGACGGTTTATGAACTTCAGGACAGATTAAAAGCTGCTGGTAAATCCGATGTAAAGGCGTACGCTTGTCACCCTGGAGCTTCCAGTACATCTCTCATCAAGACAAGTGGAGGTTTGATGACTCGATTCATTTGGCAAATCATGAAATTATCTCCAATGGTACAATCGGCTGAAAAAGGTGCCTATCCGGAATTGATGTGCGCTACTGAACCAGAGCTTGATCAAGCTGGTTTTTATGGCCCAACAGGAAGAAATTATTGGACAGGACCAGTTGGAGAATGTAAATTGGAGCCACATGCGAAGGATAAGGCTGTAGCAGAGAGATTGTGGGATGTGTCAGAGGAGGCAATAGGTCAAAAATTTGAAATATAAGATGAAACCTCAAGCAACAAACAAAGGCCGGGTATTTTTATCGGGAACAGTCGAGACGGATTATACCTGGGAGCATATTTCTCCTGAGCATATCGTGGCTTACATATACTCCGGTGAAATGACCTTATCGTATGGGAAAGACACCCTGACTTTTGTTCCCGGTGATACGGTTTTAGTTCCCAAAAATCAGCTGACCAGAGTAGTGAAAAGCCCCGCAAACGGTGAGTCTTTTAAGGTGGTCACGATGCTTATTCCCGAAGAGGATCTTCGCAAGTTTTATCTCGACCGTCCTGTTCTGGAAAATTGGGAAGAAAACATAGCCAAGCAACGACCGATCAAATCGCATCCTTTGCTGGCAAGTTTTTTCGGATCATTGTCTTCGTACTTCGATGCTCAGGATGAGCTCCCCGCATCCATCGTATCTATAAAAATTCAGGAGGCACTAACCATCATTGATGAGGTAGACAAAAGGGTGAGTTCAATCCTGGGAACATTCAGCGAGATAGGTAAAATCGATCTTGAAAAGTACATGGAAGAGCATTTTATGTACAATCTTCCATTGGAGAAATTCGCATTTCTGACGGGCAGAAGTCTGACCACCTTCAAGTCCGATTTTAAGAAAACCTTTAAGAATACTCCCGGGAAATGGCTCACGGAGAAACGCCTGAACTTAGCGTACCATAAACTCACAACTGAAAAACAAAAGGCAACAGACGTGTACCTTTCAGCCGGTTTTGAGAACCTCTCCCATTTTTCGTTTGCCTTCAAAAAAACGTTTGGTTACAGTCCCAGAAGTATTAGTAGTAATTAGCATTTAACAGAACTTAAACACCATGGAAATATTAAAGTTGGCCACCGAGTGGGCCAAAGCGGAGGTTTTCTCCACACGATTCTTCATCATTTTCGCTGTACTATTTTTAGCGGCCAGCGCCGGTTTTTGGCAGCTCGGCAAAACCGAATTAGCCAAAGCTTATATCATCCCACTGTTGGTGGCAGGTGTTTTACTAATGACGATAGGCTTGGGGTTGTTTTTCACCAATAAAACCAGAATCACCCAATTCGAAAACGCTTACAATAGTGATGCACGCGCTTTCGCAGTATCGGAAGTAGCCCGAGCAGAAAGTACCCTGAAAGAATACACGGTAGTCTTCAAGGTGATTCCAATTATTATCGTGATAGCTGCCTTGCTCATTTTTTTCATCAGTACACCAATCTGGCGAGCCATTGGCATTACCACCATTGCCATGATGATCGTGATATTATTGGTAGATGGCACTGCATATGCCAGAATGGAGACATACTATAAGCAGTTGATTTCTATAGAAAAGTAGGGGAGGTAGTGACCTTCAGAAGATGAAAATTGCCGCGCGGAATGGCACATGCTTATACCCACATGTTGGTGAGCGATACCCACAATGGACAAACCTATAACCTCATGGGGCAAGCCACCTCACAAGCACAGTTGGCGGAGCTCGTCAATCAGGTTTTTGGTACAAAACTTAGATTCAATGCTATCTCAATTGACGATTATTTAGCGGAAAGAATAGCTGAACTGGGCGACTTTATTGGTACTGTGATCGCGGGCATCTATGAAGGAATCAGAAATGGAGTAAATGATGTGCCTTCAGACTTTGAAAAGGTGACTGGAAGACTGCATATGTCTCCGCTGGATATGATAGAGGCCTTTAAAAACTAAGTCAGGGTTGATGATATTCGTTCGAAAATAATCCCAATTTTTGAGCAGTTTCCGGACTTAAAACTGATAATTGAAACTGTATGAGTCTAAAATGAAACTCCGTTCAGAGAATCATCACGGAAATTCAGGCGAACTTATCAGAAGGTCTGGAATCACATAATAATCTTATCTCCTACATAATCTAAGCCGCTCTCAGACAACAGACGATGCGTAAACAAATGATTGGATCAAATAATGAAACAATAAACCACAGTGACTGCCAGCCCATACCCAAGTTTGATCAAAATCAATTTTAATATTGAAACCCATTTTTAAACCACCAATTTTCTTCAATCGTTCTTCCATCTCACTCATATTAATTCCGAATATTCACTATTTTAGGTGATTAGATTTATTTGACAAATTGTTGTGTCGCTGAAAAAATGGAACCTGTCCCCAAAAATGGCATTCAAGGATTAATTGAAAACTGGCAGAGTGATTTAATCGCTGCGGTCAGTGTGGCGCTTATTGCTTTACCTCTTTCATTGGGGATTGCTTTGGCGGCAGGAGCACCTGCCATGGCCGGCATCATTTCAGCAGTTGTTGGTGGAGTGGTGACCTCCTTTTATCGCGGTGGTCATGTCTCCATTAACGGACCGGCAAAGGGAGTCATTGGTGTGATCCTCCTGGGTATTGTATTAATGGACGATGGTACGGGCCAGGCCTTTAATTATATATTGGCTGCAGTGGTTGTATCAGGTGCCCTACAAGCCGTATTGGGATTATTGAAATTAGGTCGGCTGGCGGAAATCTTTCATACTTCCGTCATTCACGGCATTTTGGCAGCCATAGGAATAATCATATTTGCAAAGCAGATTCATGTTGCCCTGGGCACGCAATCTGAAAGTCCGAGCATTGTACAAAACCTCATCGATGCAGTTGTATTCTTACCTCAGGCCAATCCCTTTGTACTGATTATTTCGTTGACAGGCTTATTGCTATTGTTGTTTCATTCGAAAATCAGCAACCGATTTTTCCATTTTTTGCCTGCCCCCATGTGGGTCATCGTCCTATCCATTCCATTTGTCTATGCCTTCAATTTCTTTGATCCACACGCGCTATCATTTTTTGGTAAAGCCTATGAGGTAGGACCTCATCTGTTGTTGGACATTCCCGATTCTATCACTGATTCCATCATGCACCCCAATTTCAGCAAAATTGATACGCTTGAATTCTGGACAACAGTCTTTTCGATTTTGATTATCACAAGCATTGAATCCCTGGCCATTGCGAAAGCCGTTGATAAAATTGATCCTTATAAAAGAAAGACGGATTTAAACAAGGACCTAACTGGCATTGGTTTGAGTACGATGGCAGCTGGTTTAGTTGGTGGCTTGCCCATCATTGCTGTGATTATTCGAAGTACGGTCAATATCCACAATGGTGCAAAAACTAAGTGGTCTAATTTGTATCAAGGTCTGTTATTGCTACTTTTTATTGTGGTATTGAGCCCAATAATGACTCAGGTACCGTTGTGTGCTTTTGCTATCCTACTTGTTTATACTGGATTTAAGCTGGCATCCCCTGCAGTCTTCAAACAAGCGTATGATCAGGGAACAGAGCAACTCATCTTCTTTGTGGTGACGATGGTTTTGACCATTTATACCAATTTATTAATTGGTTTATTAGGTGGATTATTATTGGCACTAGTTTCTCACATGTTATTGGCGAGGCTGTCCATCCCTGACTTTTTTAGGATGATTTATCAATCGCGTACCAAATTGATCGAGCGACCAGATGGCGGTTTTGATTTAAAAATCAGAGGGATTGCAAATTTCTTAGGCATCTTGAAAATTGACAAAATAGTGTCTCAAATTCCATCCGGCTCAGATGTCAATATTGATCTTTCAGAAACAAGATTGGTAGGTATGACCTATATGGACTACCTGGTCGAATTCTTAAAGACGCAAAGAGATACAGGAGGTAAAGTCTTTATCACAGGACTGGACTCGCATGTTTCATCATCAGGGTACAATAGAGCTTTGAAACTTAGCTTGACCAGTTCGGCCAAATTATCGCACAGACAAAAAAGGTTGCGAAATTTAGCCACTAAGTATGATTATCGATATAGCAGTCAGATGGATTGGAATACGGTTTATCTCAAAGAATTCCACTTTTTTGAAATCAGACCCATTGAAGGAAAATCCAATACACTAAGAGGATCTTATGAAGACCTGAATGTATCCTGGGAAATTGCTGATGTAACCTTCAATGAAGGTCAGGCTTTTACAGCCGAGACTTTCAATACAACACTAATGATCTTGAAGTTGAATAAAAAAATACCTGTTTTCACGTTAGATAAGGAAGGGGTATTTGAAAGAATTTTTGACCGTGTGATTGCCTTAACAGGCTACAAAGACATTGACTTTGAAATATATCCGGACTTTTCCAGAAAATTCCTTCTCATGGGGAATAATGAATCAGAGATTCGCTCATTTTTTACAGATGAAATCATTCGCTTTTTCGAAAATCATCATATTTATCATTTAGAAAGCAATGGAGAGGCACTGCTCATTTTCAATAAAATAAAGCTGGCACGGACAGATGAAACGCTTGAGTTTATCGATTATGGAAAGGAATTGTCCACTCTCCTAAATGCTAAAACAACTAAGTAATTGAACTGCAAACAAGTTCTATTTCAGCGAAAAGTACCCTGAAAGAATACACGGTAGTCTTCAAGGTGATTCCAATTATTATCGTGATATTATTGGTAGATGGTGCTGCTCATGCCAGAATGGATGCGTATTATAAGCAGTTAGTTTCAGTAGAAAAGTAGGGGAGGAATTAGCGATCGTCAGAGGATGAAAATCGCTGTGCGGAATTGGCTGCCAGATTGGTGTGTATAACCTGTTTCAAGATTAGGGTTGAGTTTGAGATTATCTCACGCAGTTGTAACTGCTTTAGGTCTGGATTTCTATTGGCGTTTTGATAACAAAAAAGGCCGGCTACTCTCGTCACCGGCCACTATTTTGAGTTCAGAAAGTATTAACCTTCTAGTTTGTCTTTGACCATGAAGTAATACGCCAGAAATCCCACGGCTATGCTTACGATCACCACACCATACGGGATGGCCGACGTTTCCCAGTCAAACCCGGCAGATTCTGCTATAATCAGGCCTATACCTCCACATAATGCGATCAGTCCCCATTTCAGCGAGCCGTATTTTGACGACACGTTGCTTTCTTTTTTAAGAATAGTGGTAGCGTCATCGCCCACCAGGCCTTTATCCACCAGCCTTTTCCTCAAAAAGTATTCTGTCAGTATTCTTGTGAATGTGACGATTCCGAGGGCCAATGTTCCCATCACTGCTATGGGCACCAGTATTTCTTCCATGATTTTTAGTTTTAATTTTTCAAATGGTTTGCTGCATATGACAGCAGCGACCAACTGAAATGTTGCAGGAAGTAAAATTATTTTTCGTGATTGCAGTGCCACTCATGAATGGAATACTTTTCGTGAGGGGTGGTTGGTTTTTACGTACGAAAGATTTCCTAATCTTTTTTGCAACCTTTGAATCAGTATTTTTGACTCATTAACCAATGGAAGATCATCAGCTCGTCAATAGGGTGCTGCAGGGCAACTACCAGGCTTACCTCGAATTGATAGAGAGGTATAAGCTGCTGGTGGTGCACATGGTCGGGCGCGTGGTGACCGATGAGCAAGACAAGGAGGAGCTTTGTCAGGATGTGTTTGTAAAGGTGTATGAGAGTCTTTCCACGTTTAAGTTCAACTCTAAACTGAGCACCTGGATCGCAACGATAAGCTATCGCATGGCGGTAAATTTTGCTAAAAAAAGAGCACGCCGCAATGATACTCAGGAGTTGGACGATGTGGCCTTCATGGTAGGGCATCTGGATGATACTTTTGAAGAAAAGGATTTTTCAAACTTCGTCCATCAGATTGTGATGCAGATGCCAGAATCATATCGGGTGGTGCTCACGTTGTTTTATCTGGAGGGTTTTTCCTATCCGGAAATTGTGGAGATTACAGGGATGCCTGAGGGTACGGTGAAGAATTACCTGTTTAGAGCCAGGCAAAAGCTGAAAGATCTGGCCGCACCGTACGTGGGTACCGAAATAGAAATTTGATCATGGAAGATAAAATCATAAAAGCACTCAAAACCGAACCGCAAGTTCAATTGAAAGCTGATTTTGCTCAAAATGTGTTGCGCAAGATTCACAAGCGAGAGGCAGACCTGGAGCGACGTAATATGTTCATTTTGGCATTTGGCATATTGACATTTTTTGCTTCGTCGGCTCTTACGCTGATTTTGCTATTGGATCTGACCAAACTACCCGACCTCATGGGCTATGCCAAATGGATAGTGCTGGGTTTGGGGCTTTTTGGTGTCATTCAGCTGCTTGACGCAAAGCTCGTTTGGAAGAGAAAATTGCATAGGTAGTTTTTAATTTTTCACAATTTTAACGGCAAACTCTATTATCTTCCCGTCACTGTAATGATTATTTCCTAAGTCGATTGTTGAGCTAATTTGATCTTTTAATTTTTGAGATTTAGATATTTCAGATTGTAATTTCTGTAAAGTTACATCTGTCCAGTCAAACCAATAGCTGACTTCATTGTTGTATTCAAATTGATATTTAATTTCTCTAATTTCTCCCTTGGTTATATTCGTAAATCTTTTTATGAGAAGAATGATTTGACCTCCGGATTGTAAAATGGAAAGAGCTTTTTCAATAATTGATTTCAGTTTAGGTATATCTCCTGCCAATTTTATGGCATCAGGAATAAGAATGGTGTCATAGCTTTCCCCATTTTCCACTTGAAGATGTTCAAAGCTTTGAGTGATAATTTTCGGATAATCAATTTTGTCAAGGCGTGATTTAATATCCTCCTGTTTGATCTCATTTAGAGTTTCTTTTATTTGAAGAAGTTTCCGTTCATAAATAACCTTAATGCAGTTTGGGGAGCTTTCCATCGGAGTAACAGAAATAATATTGCCTTTACAATGCACACCTTTGTTTATACTTTCTTCCAAAATAGTGGTCAGTCGTCCTAGTGCTGACCCGACTTCCAGTACTCTTCCCCTGCACTCATTCAACACTACCTTTTCCCAATCGTTAGGTTCATTAGCAGCCTCCCTACAGGGCCATTTTAATTCATCCTTATTTATGGAGTTTTTAATTTTAATATCATTCGAAGACATTCCATTTTGAGAATGCTCAAAATGATCTCGCAGCGCTTTTCCAAAGAGGTCTGGCCTTGGAGTTTTTATAAAACTTCGGTTCCAGTATTTTTGAAACTTAGCACGTAAATATTCAATATTCTCTTTGTAGAAAATACGCATAGGGTTAATCTCATGCGAAAGCCCCTGCTGGTAATAATATATAGCTCGATTTATTCCTGGCACGCTGAAATCAGGAATTCCATTTGTGTCAGTCTTTAAGAAGATAGTCATGTGATGGTTGTGCCTGTTTACCCCAAGAAACTTTATTTTGATGCGATCCATTAATCTTTTAACCCGCTCCTTCTTTTCTTCATCATTTAAACTTTTGTCTAAAAAGGACTCTAAAGCCTTTTGCTGCTTCTCTTCGTAGGTAGAATTTGGGTACCGATCTATAAGTATAACACGTAGTTCTAATTGATCTTTTGCGGCATCATTCAGAAGCCTTGGCTCAATGTACTTTATGAACCGACGAATTTGGGTACCAAAATCTGCAACTATATAAATCTCATTAATCTTATTAAGACATATGCTCTCATAGTAGTGTAGATTGGTCGTCAACTCTGTGTTAATGAGATCAGAAAGATGATATTTTTGAAAGACATGGGGAATTGGGCTTCTTAACTTGGAATGAACTTTTGATTTCTTCGAACTCCACAGCTTTTCAAACATACCTTTAATTATTTTACGTTCTTTGTCAGAGGTGTTCTTCATGTATTTTACAAAAGTCTTGGAAAATTTTTGATTGAGATCATTACGGGAAAAGGATTCCAAGATCTCATCGAAAAAGGGGCTTATATCTAAATCTCTTAAATACTGGGCCTTATTTATATCAAGGGGTTTGAAATGGACTACCTCTTTTTTCAGACAATATTCAATTAAACTAGCCATAGACGATAGGTCTCCCTTCTCCTTATCTGCGTACTCTGCATAGTACTTTCCTGCTCTACCCTCCATTAACAGCGGAGGATCTATTCTGCCCTTATTGTATGTAGTAGTCATCAGAATTTCTATTAGGGTTCTGTCTTTTAGATAATCGGCCGTCTCGAAGTATGAACCTGGATAACTGATTCCTGTTTTCTCATTTTGCTTGCCAGCAACATTCCAAAAGGAAGTATTTCCAAATAGATTTACTATCAGTTCATGTCTATTGATGTTTGGTAAATAAAAGGGCTCTTTTAGTTGCTTCCCCATCATCTTATAAAGCTCAACAAAAGTACTTCCAAGACTCCCGTATTTTTTTGAGTCAGCTTGGTTTAATTTTGTATTTAAAGTGTTCTTATCTCCTTCAAATGATAGGCAAGTGGCTTCTTTTTTAATTGGGAATTCATGTCCAATTAGATAGAAGAAGATATTACCCTTAGATTTCTCGTCTAATTTGTTCTTTATTTTTTCATTTAGTGTATCACACCTTCTCCGGTAGTTTTTTTCGTTCTCTGTGAAAATTTCTTGATTGTTATGATAAAAGAATGAAAAAACATTAGAGTGTTCAGGTAGGTGATTGACCAAAATATCATTGAACTCAATACTTTCCATCTCGAACCCTGCAGTAATGAGATTGACATATTTAGGGCTAGGGTTTTTTTCGTTTTCCATTTTTGCGCATACTACATCTTCTATTAGCTTCCTCATGTCAGCAGGAAGCTCATAGTATTGGTTTTTTGTGAAGCGCAGAGTGCTTTTGTGTTTGGCTGTCCCATGAGGTTTTATGTAAAGTGGTTGACGAAGTTTTTTATGATACTGCAGGTCTTCTATTGGTCGACAGTCGCCATCCGATAATATGATGTCGTATCCGTCCTTACCAATTTCATCCTCTATAGCCTGATCAAGGAATTCGTCAAAATTGAAATTTATAATTACGTCAATAAATCTGTTTTTGAAAAGGTGGGCTACCAACTCATAGAATAGGGAGGGGCCATGACGGTGGTTGTATAGATGTTGAATCCGATCGCGGATCTTAGATTTAGGTACAAATTTTTCGAGAAGGGAAAGAGCTGTTTCAAAATCGAACTTGTGTTCATTGATATTCTGTCCATAAAGATTGAGTTTTTGATACTCTTCCAAGAACTGTTCGCCCATGGATTTGATCAGGTTTTCCTTGTGCCACCTATCATTATTGTTTGACGATGAAAACACTTGTGTCAGGAAAGCCTGTTTTTGCTCTATTTGTTTTTGCTCTTTGCGGCAACTTGTTTTTTTGAGTTCGTCGTAATATGAAGCATGGGCAGTTTCTTTTGCTAGTATAAAATCCACAATGTCATCCATTGTAAGAACCAAAGGGTTATTCCAATTTTTTTTTGAATGCACTTTAAGCTCGAAACCTTGGTATACCTTGTGCCATGATTCCTCTCCCAATGGGATATCGGGAAAAACATTTGAAGTACACCCGGCCCCAATGACCAATATATTACGTGAGTAGTAGCCATTTTCTTTAGAATGAGGGTTTCTTGAAAAAAGATCTTTAGGAGGTCTTTTATTGTATTCTTTCAGAATTTGAGGTGTTATGTCATGCAGCTTATTATCGATATATTCTTGTGATAACCCCATTTTACCGTCGGTAGGAAATAGTGTTCCTGCGGGAGGGTAAAGATCAATGGAAGAAGAAGCAACATAGTTTCTAACAAGTTCCTCGGCTAGATATGCGAGATTGTTTTGGCTCACTTGAGCGAATTGGTCAAAGTTTGTATTAATCGAATTGTTTTCAGGCATGGTCGGTTTATTAAATAGGCAGCCTTTAATTTATAAAAAACGGTTGTATATCCCAAGTGCTTTTTTGTCTATAATTGCACATTTAGTCTCCTCCTTTGTTGCAAGACGCCCTTTTGGATAAGGGTTTTTGATTGGCGGATTTTTTAACTTTCGTTACCGAAACTAAAAAACTACACCATCATGCCTAAAATGATCCTCGACCGATCCGTAGAGATCGACGCTCCCAAAGACAAAGTATTTCAAGTAATCAGTGATTTCAATCACTGGAAGCCATGGTCGCCATGGATGATCATGGAGCCGGAGGCCACCATGACGATCGACGAAGACTTCAGGTATTATTCGTGGGAAGGAAAACGTGTAGGCACAGGCAATATGAAAATACTCTCGGAAGAGGAGAACAAATCAGTGGATTATGACCTCAACTTCCTCACCCCATGGAAATCTCATGCAGATGTTCGATTTGAATTGGAAGAGAAAGACGGCAAAACCACCGCTACCTGGTTTATGAAGAGCAGCCTGCCGTGGTTCTTGTTTTGGATGAAAAAAATGATGACTGCCTTTGTGGGGATGGATTTTGAGCGTGGGCTAAACATGCTCAAAGAATATGTAGAAAGTGGAGCCGTGAGCTCCAGACTTGAATTTGTAGGGAAGTCCACCTACCCGGGATGTAAATATTTAGGTATCAAGACTGATTGCGAGATTGATTCTGTCGGCGAGACTATGAGTGGTGATATAGACAAGCTGATGACTGAGGGGGGCAAAAATATGGACAATATTGCTGGTGAGATTTTCAGCATTTATCACAAGTGGGACATGGTGAAAAGGAGGGTTTCCTACACCAGCGGAGTTCCCGTAAAAGAGATTCCGGCTGATATGCCGGAGGGGTTGATAGCTGGTGAAATCCCGGAGTTATCGGTTTATACGCTTCGTCACATCGGGCCTTATTTACATCTGGGCAATGCCTGGACCACACTTTACAGCATGGAACGAAACAAGGAGATCAAATGCAGCAAGAAGCATCATCCATTTGAAACTTATGTCAACAATCCCGCAGAAGTCTCACCAGAGGAACTGATTACAGAGATTCATTTCCCGTTGAAGTAGAAAGGGTTTATTTGTTGATTACATAACCCAGTTTCATCTGTGCAGTTACGATGGTTTTGAGGCCTAGCCGATCTTCACGCAAATAGCGATACGACTCAACAAACCGACCATCGTATATGGCTGATCGTTTTACCTTATAGAAGTAACGGCCAATTCCATAGTTCAAATCAAACGAGATTCTGGGTGACAAAAGCCATTGCATACCAAAATGCAATTGCACCATGTGCCGTGTCGTAGGGATATTTCCATCAAAGTTGCGGTAATATTGGCAGCCATCTCCACAATCTACCTGAAGTATATATTTCTCATTGACCGAAAGATATCTGTATTGATAATCTACAGACATGTATGGCTTGGTGGTGGTTCGCAACCCCTCCCATTCACCTAGGTAAAACCTCATCTCGTGCCTGGTTTTGAAGCTTTTGGCAATATCGACATAGGAGTTTTCGCTAAAGAGACTATTATCATAAACAGCTACCACGAAACCTGCTTCATGTACCAGTGAAAAGCGGCCACTGGAGGGAAAGTGTTCCACACACAGTAATAATGAAGGGTCAATAGGGTTGATTGCATTGGCCAAATCAAGCTTGATGATAGCTCTGGGCTCGTCAAATGCGAGTGGCTGACATATGGAGTCAACGGTGAACACCAGTAAGTACATAAATGATAAGCTGATATTCTTAATCAATTAAGTAAACTTTGGAGGGTTAATGTATCGTGTTCTATGGTATACTGGCTTATGCCATTATCGGCGGTGATGATGAGCCGGTCAGGAAGTCCTATCATATCATTGCTGGCTATTTTCTGATAAAATGTATCAAGCTTCGGGTGCAGTGGGTCAGTTATATCAAACTTCTTCAATCCATATATTCCCTCACCTACATAGAGATCCCCTTCATAAACCGTGAGTCCAAGGGGTTTGATCATGCTTATGGTGTCAGTTTGAATAGGGTTGGTTGGGTCAGATACATCGGCCGTAATCAGCAGATTGACTTGTATCCCACGACAAACCTGACCATCATGAATGGTCATATAGGCTGTGTTACCATTTACAATTACCGGATCGCATGCTGTCTGATGAGAAACATTGCTTATATATCGGGGTTCATGTGGCAGAGCCAAAGTAAAAATCAACATTTCTTGTCGGGACCCAACATATAGATAACCATCACTTGTAAAAACTGTTTCAAGAAGCACATTCAATGTCTGTTCGTGAACCAGTTTAGGTTCTGCAGGGTTGGTCAGTTCCACCACCTTTAGGTGAGTATTGTTGGCTATATACATGTAGTTACCACTTATAGTAAACTTAGCTGTTGATCCTCCTATACCGCTTGATCCATTGCCGGGACCAAGGCTGAAGCCACTATCATCCCCACCACATGAAAAAACCCATAGCGTGGTAAAAATCAAAATTAATCGTGTAATCTTTCTCATTATCTGTAGCAGTCAGGTGAATCCAGCATTGTAGTCTCCCATCCTACAACTCTGCCTTTCTCTGGATCAACGCATTCAAAATATACATCATGAAAAGGAGGTCGCTCACCTTCTAGATCCTCTAGAAAAAAACCTTCTTGCTTAGTGGTAAGTTGCACTCCATCTTCGAGTAGTTTTATCACTACCAAATCCCCATTGCTGTTGGCATAAATGTGATCGTCTTTTATCACCATGTCTGTGTTGCCAGGCACATTTATAAAGTACAGATTTTGCGGATTAGAGGAATCGGTGTTGTCAAAAACATGAATTCCGGCATCAATTTCCGACACCAAAAGTAGTTTTCCATACACGTATATTTTGCCGGGACGAATAAAAGATTGACTCTCCAACTTTTCAATTGGGGCGACCTCATTTGCAACATACACAGGTCTCATGCCTTGTATTTCCATATCTGGAAAACCAGGTAGGTTATCTCCACAAGAGGTAAGAAAGGGCATCAATGCCAGGAAAGAAATTACGCTTTTAAATTTCATAAAGGTGATATATTCCCTGACACTAAACCTTACGAAACAGTTGTAATGCATAAGGGTAGAAGGACCTACAAATCCAAAACAAACTTGTGTTCTTTCAGTGAAAGGTAAACCGTTTCATCAAATCTATAAAGTTTGGCAGCCCGATGCGAAACATCTTTTTGTTTTTCATGGCAGTCAATGAGAAGGTTCATGCTGAGTATCTTTCTGCGGAAGTTGGGCTTATCCAGCTTAATTTGTAGTGCCGATTCGTAGAGATGCTGTAGCTGGAGTAAAGTGAATTTTTCGGGAAGGAGGTTGAAACCAATTGGTTCCTGCTTCACCCTGTTTTTCAATTGCTCATAAGCGTAATCCAAAATCTGGCTGTGATCGTATGGCAAATCCCCTATTTCCGCGGGAGAAAACCACTGTACATCTGACGCAGTATATCCAGCTAGCAAGTCATAATCTGATGCTTTGATCAGAGAATAGTAAGCCACCGTTACCACTCGTTTATTCGGAAATCGGCTTACCTCACCAAAAGCCTTCAGCTGCTGTAGAAAGACATTTTCAACGCCAGTTAGCAAATATAAGATTCTATTGGCTGCATCATCAAGCGATTCATCATATGTGACCCAGCCTCCGGGAAGCGCCCATTTACCCTGGCTAATACCCTCAGCGTGCTTGACGAGTAGCACCTTGAGTTCATCCGTGAATCCAAAGATCACACAGTCAATCGAGAGGTCTTCCATTATGGCATCTGACATAGGGTATGGCTTAAGTCAATGACGAAGGTAAAAAATTATTAATTATTATATAGTCAATATGACTATAAGTTCCTATCTTGGTTCACCCAAAATGAGATGAGATGTTTTTTTTAGGATACGATATAGGCAGTTCTAGCATCAAAGCGGCGATTATCGATGGCAACACTAATAGCCAGGTTGCTGTAGCGAGCTACCCGGAACAGGAGATGTCCATTACCAGTATTAAGCCCGGATGGGCCGAACAAGACCCACAGATGTGGTGGGCTAACCTTATAAAAGCAACCAATAAAGCAGTGGAAAAATCAGGGATCAATCCCAAAGAAATCGGAGGGATCGGCATTTCTTATCAGATGCACGGATTGGTGTTGGTGGATAAAGATCAAAGGGTGTTGCGTTCTTCCATTATCTGGTGTGATAGCCGGGCGGTTGGGATCGGGGATGCAGCTTTTGATGGCATTGGTCATCAGCAGTGTTTCGAGCATTTGCTCAATTCTCCCGGTAACTTCACTGCTTCTAAGCTTAGGTGGGTCAGAGAAAATGAGCCTAAGCTTTTTGATAGAGTAGACAAACTCATGCTGCCTGGCGACTATATAGCAATGATGCTGACCGGGGAAGTTAATACGACCATTCCAAGCTTGTCGGAGGGTATGATTTGGGATTTCATATCCAATAAGCCATCGAGCGACCTTTTTGACTATTATGGTTTCGACCTAAGTTTCGTTCCGGAGGTAAAACCTACGTTTTCTCCGCAAGGAGAAGTCAATGCTCGTGCTAGCGAATTGCTTGGGCTTAAACCGGGAATTCCGGTAGGATACAGAGCCGGAGATCAACCTAACAATGCCATGTCACTTGGGGTTTTGGAGGCTGGCCAGGTGGCAGGAACAGGCGGTACTTCAGGTGTGGTATATGGTGTGAGCGGCAAGCCGATTTATGATGAATTGAGCCGTGTGAACAGTTTCGCTCATGTCAACTATTCAGCTGAAACCCCGAACGTTGGTGTGCTGCTTTGCTTAAATGGGTCAGGTATTCAGTACAGATGGATCAACCAGCAGGTGGCTGATGAAGGTGTATCATATTTTGATATGGAGAAACAGATGGCAAAGGTTCCTATTGGTTCAGATGGTCTACGCATGTTGCCATTTGGCAATGGAGCCGAACGTGTGCTGAGCAATAGGGATATCGGCTCGCATATCCAGGGGCTTCAGTTTAACCGACACGAAAAACCGCATCTCTATCGGGCGGCACTGGAGGGTATAGCTTTCTCCTTCGTCTATGGTATTGAGGTGATGACTTCATTGGGCATGAATGTGAAGTCTATGCGAGTTGGTAATGATAACCTGTTTCAGTCTCAGGTTTTCAGCGAGACCATTTCCACGCTAATGGACGGAAAAATAGAGATAGTAGAAACTACCGGGGCAATTGGTGCGGCACGGGCGGCTGGGTTTACCACAGGTCATTTTGCCAGCTTAAAAGAAGCCATGTCTGGAGATCAGGTGCTTAAAACTTACGAACCGCAAGCTGATCAAGAGGCTTACATTTCTGCATATGTGCAATGGAAACAAGATTTAGAAAGAATATTGAATAGCCGATAGAAACCAGCACCTCATTCCACGGCTTGGCCGGGTAATTTCCCAGCAAGTTGCACGGTCGTTTGCAAGGAGTTGTCCGGATTAGGGTCAAGCATGACGAATGTTTTTGTCTCGGATAAATGGAATTAAAATCAAATAAAAATGAGTTCAGTAACACTAGGTAACAAAGAGTATTTCAAGGGAATTGACAAGATTAAGTTTGAAGGGAAGGAGTCAGACAACCCATTGGCATTCAAATACTATGATGAGAATAAGGTAGTAGCGGGCAAAAGCCTGAAAGACCATTTCAGGTTTGCCGTGGCTTATTGGCATACGCTGTGCAATACAGGAGGGGATCCATTTGGCCCAGGTGTGAAGGCCTTTCCGTGGGCAACAGCTACTGACCCTTTGCAAAATGCAAAAGACAAAATGGATGCTGCTTTTGAGTTTATCACCAAAATCGGCATTCCGTTCTACTGTTTCCATGATTTCGATTTGATAGATGAAGGAGCTACGCTTGCTGAATCTGGTAAAAGATTGGATACCATCACGGATTACGCGAAGGAGAAACAGACTGCTTCAGGTGTGAAATTGCTGTGGGGTACGGCCAACCTATTCTCTAACCCAAGATACATGAATGGAGCAGCTACCAATCCGGACTTCAATGTAGTGGCTTATGCAGGAGCACAGGTGAGAAATGCCATTGACGCAACTATCAAGCTTGATGGTAAAAACTACGTATTCTGGGGCGGAAGAGAAGGCTACATGAGTCTGCTCAATACCAACATGAAAAAGGAAGTAGATCACCTTGCGCAATTCTTACACATGGCTAAGGATTACGCCAGAAGTCAGGGATTTAAAGGGACGTTTTTTATTGAGCCAAAGCCAATGGAGCCGTCAAAGCACCAGTATGATTTTGATGCGGCGACAGTAATCGGTTTCTTGAGAGAATATGATTTGATGAATGACTTCAAACTCAACCTGGAAGTAAACCATGCTACTTTGGCACAACACACATTTCAGCACGAAGCACAGATTGCGGCCAATGCTGGTATGCTAGGTAGCATGGATGCGAACCGAGGCGACTATCAGAATGGGTGGGATACCGACCAGTTCCCGAATAATATTTATGAGTTAGTAGAGCTGATGTTGGTGTTTTTGGATGCAGGTGGTGTACAGGGGGGAGGTATCAACTTTGATGCTAAGACGCGTCGTAACTCTACAGATTTGGATGATTTATTTCACGCACATATTGGCGGAATGGACATTTTCGCACGGGCGCTGATCATTGCGGACAACATCTTGAAAAACTCAAAATATCCTGCTTTGCTCGCAGATAGATATGCTTCTTTCGATAGTGGAAAAGGGAAAGAGTTTGAGGCGGGTAAATTGAAACTGGAGGACTTTTCTGTGATTGCAGCTGAGATTGGCGAGCCGACGCAGATCAGCGGCAAGCAGGAGCTTTATGAGAATATCTTGAATCAATTTATTTAGTTAAGTGGACCTAAAGATTTGAGTGTCAGATTGAGCTTGTCGAAATCTTTTGGATAGATTTTTGGACAGCTCGGGGACGCCCAGTAAACAGGGCTCTTTTTTTAGGATACATAGCAGACCAAATATTTATAAACATTAACCTCACCCTAAAACCGATCAATTTTGGAATCACAAAAAACAAATAACCTTTACATCATCCTGATCACGCTGGTGGCGACTTTGGGAGGATTTCTTTTTGGGTTTGACAGTGGTGTGATCAACGGGACCGTCAAAGGTCTGGAGTCAGCATTCAAAACTCCAGGATGTAGGCAGTGGCTTTAATGTGGCTTCAATGCTTTTAGGTTGTGCTGTAGGAGCGTTCTTTGCAGGGACACTAGCAGATAAATTCGGAAGAAGAACCATGCTCATTTTTGCGGCGGTGTTTTTCATTATTTCTGCGTGGGGTTCAGGTATAGCCACTTCTTCTGCCGAATTTATCGTATACAGAATCATCGGTGGATTGGCAGTAGGCGCTGCGTCTGTGATGGCGCCAGCTTACATCAGTGAGATAGCTCCGGCAAAGTATCGAGGGGCCCTAGCTACTGTGCAGCAAGTCGCAATCATTTCAGGTTTGTTTTTCTCTTTCCTTAGTAACTACTTTTTGGCCAACGTTTCTGGCTCTGCAGAAAATATGCTCTGGATGGATTTTGAAACCTGGAGGTGGATGTTTTGGGTGGAACTGGTTCCAGCGGGGACATTCCTTTTGTCTTTATTCTTCATTCCGGAGAGTCCAAGATTTTTGGTGGCCAAGCAGAAAAAGGAAGCCGCTATCAAAGTATTGTCTAAGCTGTACGGGGCTAATGCGGGCTTCCAAAAGGTAGATGAAATTGACGCATCATTGGCAGGTGATCATCATAAACCAAAACTCTCAGATTTGTATGACAAAACTCTGGGTAGAATAAGACCAATTGCTTGGATAGGTATTGGGCTCGCTACTTTCCAGCAATTGGTGGGTATCAATGTGGTGTTCTACTACAGTGCTGTGTTGTGGCAAGCAGTGGGGTTTGGAGAAAGTGATGCGCTATTGATCAATGTTGTTTCTGGTGGCCTGAGTATTGCGGCGGTTGTGGCCGCCTTGGTTTTGGTTGATAGAATTGGTCGCAAGCCGCTTTTGGTGATTGGTTCTGTCGGGATGAGTATTGCGCTGGCTCTTCTGGTTTTTTCATTTGCTACGGGTTCGCTTGATGCAAACAATACATTACAATTGAGTGATAATATGGGTGCGTTGGCATTGGTTGCGGCCAATCTTTATGTCATATTCTTCAATTTTTCCTGGGGTCCTGTGATGTGGGTAATGCTTGGTGAAATGTTCCCAAATCAATTGAGAGGATCAGGCTTAGCCGTTTCGGGTTTGGCGCAGTGGGGATCCAACTTCCTGATAACACTTACGTTTCCAATTTTGCTTGTGGGTATGGGACTGGCATTTGCGTATAGCATTTACACTGTCGGTGCTATTATATCAATCTTCTTCGTGGTGAAGTTTGTGTACGAAACCAAAGGGAAAGAACTGGAGCAGATGGAGGGGTAGAGTATCACACCCTTTGTTGAATGTAAAGGACTCTCCTTATGCTTGAAAAATATTCTTGATGTGTTCTTTATGTAACTTTTTGTGCGGTATCTGTTACAATAATAAGCGAGGCTTTCTCCAAAGAAAGCCTCGCTTATTTATTTCAATTGAAAGTAGATAGGAATGACCTGTCTCACTCTGACAGCTCTGCCTCTTTGTTTTCCAGGGTTAAACTTGGGAGCATTTTCAAGTACTCGCTTTGCCTCTTCGTCACAACCTGCACCTATACCTTTTAGCACTTCTACCTCAGTTATGGAACCATCTACATCAATGACGAATTGTAGATAGACCTTTCCTTCTGCTCCAATGCTTTTGGCCTTGGAGGGGTATTTCAAATTCTCCTTTACATATTGATAAAATGCAGGCAAACCACCAGGAAAAGTTGGAGGGTTTTCTACGATAATGAATGGCACATCTACAACTGGTGCGGGGGCGGCACTTTCTTCAACACCTTCAAGCAGGTCATCAAAATTGATATCTTCTATTTTAACCTGACTTTCAATTTCTTTTTTATCATCAGCTTCAATAACCACTGGAGGTTGATTGCTCTTAGGTTTTTCCACCTTTTCCTTTTCTATAGGTTTGGGAGGTTCGGGATCTTTGTGTTTGGTGGCAACAGGCACATATATCTCCTCGGGTTCATCGGTTTTATAGGTAATGTCTATTGGCTCATATTGACTTTTCCATTCAAAAGCGAGGGTGACGAATGCAAGTGCAATGACAAGACCTATGCTGAAAAACAGGGGAGATTGTTTTTCCAGGTCGTACTTCTTGTTCTTTTTTAGTTCCATGACGTAAGCGATTTGGTTTGACTTTAAAACGTAAATCTAGTTGCCATATTGTTGCATAAATTTTCCCAGCTTACATGGCCAACGAAATATATCTTTACGATATGGATTTTATGGAATACTTCAAATCACCGGACAACAGCTCACTACAGATCATTTTGAGTGTGTTTTTGATATTGTTTTATCTGGTCGTGAGAAACCTCACGGCGCGTGTTTTAAAGCGATATGGTAAGAAAAAAGAATTGAGCCTGCCCCGCGTGAAGTACACTACCAAGTATTTCAACTTTGTCTTTTTCCTCGTGTTTATGCTTTTCATCGGCTTGGTGTGGGACATTTCATTCAAAGGTCTGTCCGTTTATTTCATATCGTTTTTCACGGTAGTAGGTGTAGGTCTGTTTGCCGCCTGGTCTATATTGAGTAATATCACTGCCGCTGTAATCCTGTTTTTTTACTTTCCTTACAAGATAGGGTCGAGGGTGCGGATCATGGATGGTGACAATTCAGTAGAGGGTTTGGTCTATGACCTTACGCTTTTTTCTATGCTGATCAAAAACTCAGAAGGTCAGCTGATTACATACCCAAATAACATAGCACTACAGAAAGCAATTGTTGTACTTTCTGATTCTTAAGGGCAAAAAATTTTTTCCTTGACGGGAGCTTTCGTAACTTCAAGGGTGTTTGAAACTAAAATCTAAAATTTTATCTCAATGAACGAAGAATTGCAAAACGAAATTAAAGAGCTGGAAGCGAAGCTCACCGGCGACATGTTTGCGGACATGGAAATCAAAGACAAAATCCACAACCTGAAGATGAAACTGAACGGTACAAGACCTGTTAACAGTGAAATCGAATGTGTAGGATGCGGAAGTTAAACGTTGAGATATAAATCACCAGAAGGCCGATTCTTTAGATTCGGCCTTTTTTTGTGCCTATTAAAAGCTCATACCTTGAAGCTCATCAGCCGTGATGATTGATTTAGAAGTGGCCGTGGTGTCCGTACCTATTTCAATAGAGGAGGCTTTCCATCCGTCATGATACTGTGATTTGGCAATGCGCTTTATTGGCATTCCTTCCTTGAGCAGATTGTAAACGACCAGCTTAAGTTCATCTTCGCTCACATTGTCACCATAAAACACAGCATTGGACTCATAGCTGATTAGCGATCCTTCTACTGGCCTTTCGTGGATATAAAAGCCAAGCTCCTCCAGCGCATATACTTTGTTGCCGTCAGGAGGATGGACATAGTAGCGGATGATCACATCCCTGCGGATATCTCCACTTTCGATTTTACTCATGACTGTTTCATTGTATGCTTTGCGCAGCTGAGCAAAGTAATCCGTACTGGATTTCACAAACGAAACCTCCGTTTCTATGGCCTGAGTTTCTTCTTGTTCGGTGATGGTTTCCTCGGGTTTGGTGACGGACGCCATTGCAGTTTCTGGTTCTTCTTTCTGCACAGCTTTTTCCGGAGCGTCACCTTTTTGCGACATACTCGCCATCTTGGCTTTCATCTCTTCTGTAAACTCCTCTTTTGGTGTGGGTTTGAGAAGTTTCTGCTCCTTTAATTTTGGAGCCTTGCTGGTGACTGCCGCCATCTTGTTGCTTTCCTCGTGATTGTCCTGGCTCTGCTCTCTGACCGACTTTAAGGTAGTGTGACCGCTGTTCTCCGGATGTGGTTCTTTGTTGGCCAATGATCCGACAAACAGCAGCCCAATGGTGGCACCAATAAAGATTAAGTAAAAGAAAATATTAGAGGGGTTTTCCGCTTGCATAACGAAGACTTGGTTTCCTAAATTTAACAATTATCCTTGATTATGGTTTCCAAAAATGCTTTTTTGGAACGGGTTTTTATTAAGTGTGATAGGATTTTGCTCATGCAGTAAAACCGTTTTGTTTATTAGATTACTCCCGAAATAAGTTCAACATCTGCTATTATGAAAAAGGTCATTCTATTACTCTCACTCCTTTTAAGCCTCTCTTCCTGCCGGGAAGATGATTTTGATATCCTTCCTTCTATCACCCAAGAAGGGCTAAATACTTTTGGGTGTCTGATTGATTGGGAGGTCTTGGTTCCGAAGGATGCTGAACCAAATTTTGCTATTGGTGCTTCCGGACTAAGCGTTCGTTACGTCAAGGACAGTTTGAAAAATTCTGACAAGCCGCCGTATTTTTCCATATTAGCCTCAAATTATAAAAATAAAGGCGGAGATCTTATATATATATATATCCCTTCACTATCCCAAATAGGTACATTCCCTTTGGGAAGCAGTAACGGGTATATGGGCATTGATAGCCCACCTCAACCCAATGTTTTTGTGAATGTCTATGATAGAGACGATAATTTTAAAAGATATCTATCATTCTACAAATCCGGTCAAATTACAATTACCCGTTTTGATACAACCAATACGATCATTTCGGGATATTTCGACCTTAAAGTTATTGATCAGGATACAGGTATGGATACCATTGAGATTAGAGATGGACGGTTTGATATAAACTGGCGAACGCTAAACTGCGGCAAAACACTGTGGCATCAGCCTTGCCCTTAATTCTCTAACCTAAATAATTTCATCATAAACCGCTTAACTACTGCCGTCATGCTTGTGCTTTTTGCACAAATGATGTAGACACAAAACATGAATCCATAAGGGATCAGTTTTATGACGTTTGACTCAAATCTTGATATGGTAATAATTAAACCATTATACATAATCATGTGTCATTGTCTTAATATTTACCCAAGCTATGAAAAATACACTTCTTCTTTCATTTATCCTTTTTTTTAGCTCATGTGAGTTGCTCGATCAAAAAAAACCCAAAACCGAATTGGAAAAACTTCCCCCTTTGACGACAACTGGAGAAAATACATTTGGGTGTTTGGTTAATGGAAAAGCTCTGGTTCCAAAGAGGTCGACTAAATCTGGAGCTATTTTCCAAAACAATGAACTTTTTATTGGAGCGGATTTTGATAATCCTAATAGATCAATTTCTATAATAGTATTTGATGGCAGCTCAGTGGCCATTGGAAATGTTTTTGATTTAACCGATACCTTAAAATCTTATTCCAGATACTTTGTAAGGGATCAAAGGTTGTGTGACTATGATACTCATAGCACTATAGTCGGGAGTTTGAAAATAGGGTTACTTGATAGCGAGAATAGGATCATTTCTGGAGAATTTGATTTTACCAAAATATTAGGTGAATGCGATACACTTAGAGTAACCAATGGTCGCTTTGACCTCCAATATATTCCCTGATTTCTAACCTATTATATACAATACATTATGAACCGTCTTCCTTTCCGTTATTTGGAAATAATGTTTTCTACATAGATTTGCGCTAGCTATGAAACCTTACTTACTATTATCCATTTTTAGCTTGTCTATGCTTATTTCTTGTATAGACGATCCATTTGATAATGACCCCAAAAGTCTTCCACCGATCACAACCACGGGCGAGAACACTTTCGGGTGTTTGGTCAATGGGGAATTATTTGTACCTAAAAGCACGACCAAATCTGTTGCGATCTTTCAAAAAGGATTTTTACAGATATTAGCAGGAATAGAGTCACCAGATACCAATTTGGCTCTTATAATACCCTCAGACTCAATAAAAGTTGGGTTTAAGTATGACCTAACAGATACTTTGGAATCTTATACCCAAAGTAATACCACGCCTGAAGGTCGAATTATCTGGTTTGAAAAGGAACATACTAGGTTCGGCCATTTGGAGATCAGCTATCTGAATAAGGAAGATTTAATTGTCTCAGGAACTTTTCAATTCGAGGCGATCAACGATTTAAAGGATACCTTAATAGTAACGAATGGTCGCTTTGACCTTCAATATATTCCCTGATTTCTAACCTATTATATACAATACATTATGAACCGCTTAACTACTACCGTCATGCTTGTGCTTGGTACAGTTGAGGGTTTACCTGAAGGCTAATTATTGAGGATTGGTATTTATAATCATCAGTAAATCAAAAAAGGCAACTCCCACAGGAAGTTGCCTTTTCGCTTTTCACTCGGGCGCTTTTTACGCCTGAGCTTTCTTGTCTTGTTTGTTGTATAGGTCTATTACCGTAGGAGTTGCGATAAATACAGATGAGTAAGTACCCACCAAAATACCCACTAGCAACGCAAACGAGAAGCCTTTCAGCACTGCTCCACCGAAGAGGAACAATACGATCACCACTACCAATGTAGTGACTGATGTGATCAAAGTACGGCTCAATGTGCTGTTCAAAGATTCGTTGAAAACCTGCTTACGCTCTGATCCGGCTTTGATACCCAGGTTTTCTCTGATTCTGTCAAACA
This sequence comes from Cyclobacteriaceae bacterium, assembly GCA_039970095.1. Taxonomy (GTDB): domain Bacteria; phylum Bacteroidota; class Bacteroidia; order Cytophagales; family Cyclobacteriaceae; genus JAMZMI01. The sequence goes on along the minus strand of JBDVMP010000031.1, from coordinate 35,920 downwards.
CCACCACGGTATCGTTTATAGAGTAACCGATGATGGTCAGGATAGCTGCTACGAATACCTGATCTACCTCAAAGCTCACACCAAACAAGCTCGCTATGGCAAATGCAGACAGCACAAACAAAGTATCGTGGAATAGGGCGATTACCGCACCCAAACCAAACTGCCACTTTCTGAACCTGATCACGATATAAAGGAAGATCAAAATCAATGCGATGATAGCTGACTCATAAGACGAGTTTTTGATATCATCGGCAATTGTAGCTCCCACTTTTGATGAGCTACTGATGGTAAACTGTCCATTGGTCAGCTCGCCATCGGCAGCTACATAACTCAATCCCTGAGAGTCTGAGATACCTTTTACAAGAGTAGCCTGCACCTGAGCATCTGCTTCGTCAGACTCATCATCTATCATGTAGCTGGTCGTGATTTTTAGGATGTTATTCGCACCGTAAGTTTTCACTTCCGTACCCTGATTGTCGAAGAATGGCGTAAGGTCTGTTTTCAATTTGCTAGACGCAATGGCCTCATCGAAAGAAACGACGTATGATCTACCTCCTTTGAAATCCACACCCAAAGTCAATCCTTTGATGAGCATGGCTATGATACCCACTGTGATAAAAGCAGAGCTAAACAGATAAGCCATTTTTCGCTTGCTGATGAAATCAAAGTTGATGTTGGTCAGCGCATTTCTGGAAAACGCATTCGCGAAAGTCAACTTCGACTGATCTCCTTTTTTAGAGAATGCCTCAACAATCACCCTGGTGATGAATACCGCACTGAAGAATGAAGAACCGATACCTATCATCAATGTGATAGCAAAACCTTTGATTGGCCCCTGGCCGAAGATGTAAAGGATCAAGCCAACGATGAAAGTGGTTACGTTCGCATCGAAAATAGACCAGTATGCCTTGCTATAACCGCTGGAAATAGCTGCTTTCAGACCTGCGCCATTTCTGAGTTCTTCTTTGATTCTCTCGAAGATCAGCACGTTTGCATCAATGGACATACCGATGGTCAAAACGATACCGGCGATACCCGGCAATGTAAGTGACGCACTGAGCTGAGCCAAAATACCTAGGATGAAGAAGATGTTGAAGAACAATGCCACGTTGGCAATCAAACCACCTTTAGCATAGTAAACCACCATGAAGAAGATCACAATCACCAAACCAGCAACGATAGAGATGATCCCTTGTTTCTGAGCAGTTTTACCAAGCGTTGGCCCGATCACCACATCTTCTACTATGGTAGTAGGAGCAGGCAGTGCACCAGCTTTTAGTATGTTGGCCAAATCCTGTGCTTCTTCGAAAGTGAAGTTTCCGGAGATTGAAGAGTTTCCGTTAGGAATCTCACCCTGCACATTTGGTGCAGAGTACACGAAGTTGTCAAGTACGATGGCGATTCTTCTGCCTACGTTGGCAGCTGTTAGTTTTTTCCATGCTTTCGCTCCGGTAGCATTCATTTGCATAGATACAGCCGGCTGAGCACGCTCATCCAAATCTTGTCTTGCGTCAGTGATTACAGAGCCAGTTAGCGGCGCTTTTCCATTTCTGGTAGATCGGATTGCGTGAAGCTGGATTACTTTATCCTGACTGATACCTTCTGTTTCGATCGGTTTCACCTCCCAAAGGAATTTGATGTTGTATGGGATCAGTGCTTTGACGGCATCTTGTTGCAAGATTCTGTTGATTCTTGAAGTATCCTTGATGTTGTAGAACATGCCACCATATTCTGATCTCATCAATGCAAAAAGAGGAGATATGTTGTTGTTTACTACAGAGTCTTCTGCTACTGTGCTGGAATCAGCCTCAGCTGTAAGTGTAGAGTCTGCACCGTCTGTGCTTTCGTCTTCTGTCAGCTGCGAGAATACATCTTCGCTACCAGTGGAAGTGTCGTCACCACCTTCGGTCAGGTCAATGGTTTCTTCGGCTTGTTGCTGCTTTACTAGCAGGTCATTGATGGCTGTGAGTGTAGGAGAGATTTCGTTCAGGTTGTGAACTTCCCAGAACTCTAGCTTAGCCACACCCTGCAGCAATTTTCTCACCCTTTCAGGGTTGTCAACACCCGGTAGCTCTATCTGAATTCTACCAGTTCCCTGTAGTCTTTGGATATTTGGTTGAGAAGTTCCAAAACGGTCAATCCTGGTTCTCAAGATCTGGAAAGAGCGATCAATGGCACCTTCTACTTCTTCGTTGATGATATCCAAAATTTCCTCATCTGTAGAGTTTCTGTTGATTCTGCCACGGTTGGTAGCAGTCGCAAAAATGCTAGCCAGCGACTTGTCCGGTGCGGCAGTCGTAAACTCAGAGTAGAATTCATCTACAAAGCTCAGCTGTGTGCCTCTGATGTTTTCTTTTGCCTGCTGTAGTGCTCCCACAAAAGCAGGATCAGTGTTGTCACCGCTCAGCCCTTTTACAATCTCAACAGGAGAAACCTCCAAAGTCACGTGCATCCCGCCCTGAAGGTCAAGACCCAGATTAAGTTCAGTTTCTTTTACGTCCTGATATGTGTATTCCAGACCCAGCAGGTTGTACACGGGCTCACCCCAGATAGAGTCCAGGTAACGCTGTTTTTCCGTAAAATCAACATTGCCCTCAGTATCTGTAGTGGCTTTGGTGGCTTGTTTCTGAAGACCTTGCGCCACAAACGTGAACGAAAGGTAGTAGATACACAGCAAGGAAATCACTATGGTCAGTAAGACCACAAATCCTTTGTTTTTCATAATAGTAAGGTTTGAATTAAAGGTTGTTTAGAGCTTCATCTTCTTTGATGAAGTTTACTCTGGTGTTTCAAATAAAAATTTTAATGATTAGGGAAGTGCCGGAAATGGCACCATTCGCTAGGGAGCGTTCGGAGATATGATTCGCCGAAAAAGTATCTTTAGTGCCTTTGAAGCATTGGAAACAATAAAATTATCTTCAACCCAATCCCCTTCTTCTGCTTCCGCTTCAGGAAGCTCCTCCAGGAGGATTGATTGCAGATTAACGCTAATTTGAGATGAGTAAGTGATGGCGTCCAAAGACTTGATCGTAAGCCCTTCTTTTGGTTCTGCGTCATCATCTGCGGCCTGTTCCACGTTTTGTGGTGCTTCTGTTGCCCACTGATCGGTTACTGTCATGGAGCAGAACCCCACGAGAACCCCAAAAATGACCAGCACTTGCTTCAATTTTGCGTATATGTTGTCTCCTTTTTTCAAAGCGGAACAAAACTACTTAAATACCTTTAAATGAAAAGTTTAAGTGTGAACTTTTATTGGTGGACAACCTTTTTCAGGTAATTGGAAACCACCTCCAGTGCGATTTCAAATCCGTTGTGGTTTGGCACAATGAGATCAGCCTCATATTTGGATGGCTCGATGTATTTTTTGAAAGATGGAGTGACATGATGCTGAAAGCGATAGAGTACGTCGCTCAGGTCATAGCCGCGCTCCTCAGCATCCCGGGTGATCCTCCTGGTCAGCATGAGGTATTCGGGTGCTTCTACAAATATTTTGAGGTTGAGCAGGTCCAGCACATCCTGATAGTAAAAAGTAAAAATACCCTCCACCATGATAATGGGTGTGGACTTGATGTGGATCGTCTCCGGCACCTTGTCGCTGTTGTTGAAAGTATATTCAGTGATGGTGATGTCTTCACCAGATTTTAATTTTTTCAGATCTTCCACAAACCTTTTCCGGTCTAGGGATTCCGGCAGGTCAAAATTCTCAATTCCATTCTGATCGATCGGCTGCTGATCCAGCGGAGTGTAGTAGTTGTCCAGCGATAGCACGCTGGCTGTGCCCTCGTCCATTTGTTTTAGCAGCTCGTATAGGAAGTGTGTTTTACCAGATCCACTTCCTCCTGTAATCCCGATAATCAATGGTTCGCTCATGCTTGTGCTGTTTGGGTTAGGTGATCCAAAAATTTTCTAAATGCCAAGCCACGATGCGAGATGGCGTTTTTTTCTTCTGCCGTCATCTGAGCAAATGTTTTTTGGTGTCCGGTAGGCTGGAAAACAGGATCGTACCCAAAACCCTTTGTGCCGGTTCGTTCTACTATGATTTGGCCGGGAGCTATGCCCGCAAATTGTGTGGATCTTCCTGTTTCGTCTATGAAGGTAATAACCGTTTTGAATGCCGCTGACCTATCGGATTTGCCCTCCAGGTTTTTTAGCAGTAAGTCAATGTTGGCTTCATTGTCCTTTGGCTCTCCGGCGTATCGTGCCGAGTAAACCCCGGGCTCCCCGTTGAGCGCCTTTACCTCCAGTCCGGTATCATCGGCAAAGCAGGCGACATTAAATTTTTTGAAAACGTAGTTGGCCTTGATGCTGGAGTTTTCTTCAATGGTAAGGCCGTCCTCAGGGATTTCTTCCGTTTGCCCCAGATCATCGAGGGTAATGAGCTCGAAACCTGCAGGCAGCAATTGCCTTATTTCCGTTGCTTTGTTTTGGTTGTGGGTGGCAAAACAAATTTTCATAAACGCTAAGAGTTGGGCTTTCGCACGAAGGTTGGGTACACATCTATGATAAACACCGAAGTGGAGTAATAATCAGATGAAGACCCGTAAAATGCCGCCGAGGGCAGAATCATGGTGGCTCTGCCTCCTACGCTCATTTGGATCATGGTTTTGGCCACCATTTCCTTATATGTGGAGTTGAGCGGACTCAGGCTACTCGCCAAAAACAGCTCGGTAACGGTCCATCCGGATGGCGCCAGTGTGAATTTCCTGTTGGAATCAAGTCCGGTAAATACCGTGTCTATCTCAAACGGGACGAGCGTCACTGTGTCAATCTCGAAAAGCCCATAGTCGATCGCCAGCTGTCTTACGCTTGTTACCTGCACGCTATCATCGGTTGTTCTCACGCTAAAATCGAAAGTGACGATATCGTCATATTCGAGCTTCTCGCCATCTCCACTTTCTACCACGGTATATACACCCAGGTTGATCGTATCCAACAAGCTGTGGTCAAAACCTTTGGTGTTGATGTATTCTGCCATGGAGGTGCTGTCCTCCACGTACTTTCCGCTTGAGTCATACGGTTGGACAGTTTTTACATCGTTACACCGCTCAAATATCAGGATCACGGCCAAAGCGATTATCAAAGCTCCGATTCTTTTTCCCTTCATAATGTCAACTCCTCTTTTTTGCAAAATTAATGATCTTGAAACGTGGATATTAGTTTTTTGAATTTTTCGACGGTCTCTTCCAAAGAAAGTTCTGAATGACCACCGGCGGCATTTTTGTGTCCACCTCCGTCGAAATGCTCAGCTGCAAAATCATTTACAGCATAATCACCGACAGAACGGAAAGACATTTTTACTTCATCATCTCTTTCCATAATAATAGCAGCAATGTTTATTCCCTTGATAGAAAGCGCATAATTGACTAAACCTTCCGTATCCCCAGACTTAAGGTTGAATTGCTCATGGTCTTCTGCTGTAATGACGAAATAGGCGATGTGTTTTTCGGTTTCCACCTGTAGCCTTTCGGCCAAAGCATACCCTATGAATCGCAAACGATTAACGGAATTGTTATCGTAAATATTTCGACTTACCTTATTGATGTCCGCCCCAATGTCAATCAGGCTGGCAACAGTCCTGTGAATTTTTGATGAAGTGGAATTGTGCTTAAATGAGCCTGTATCGGTCATGATGCCAGCATAAAGGCACTCTGCAATGCCCACGGTGATCTCGTCCTTTCCGTCGAGCATGAGTATGAGATCATAAATCAACTCTGCCGTGGCTGCCGATTTGTTGTTCCAAAGTTCAAAGTCAGCGAAATGTTCAGGGTTGAGGTGGTGATCCACGAGCAGCTTTTTGCCTTTAGACTTGGCCACCAGTTCACCTAGATTCTTGATTCTATTCAGACCCGAAAAGTCAAGACAGCAGATGAGATCGGCTTGGTCAAAATAATCCTTTACAGCGCCGAAGGTATCCTCACTATTTACCAACACTTCGTCGTTTCCTTCCATCCAGCAAAGAAATTCGGGATATGCGGTTGGTGTAATCACCTTGACTTCATGTCCGCGATTATGCAGGAAATGATAAAGACCGAGCGACGAACCCAGAGCATCGGCATCAGGGCTGGCGTGTGTGGTGATTACAATTTTTTTAGGAGAAGATAGAAACCCTTTTAAAGCATCGAGTTCTTGCATGTAAAATTTGCCTTTGGCAGAATGTAAGCCGCAAAAATCTCAATAAAAGCCATAAATACAAAATGTGTGGCGCCTGTGGCTTAAAGTGTTACTTTTGCAGAAATTTTAAACAAGAAAATTAGAAAGACTCAAAATGGCAGCAAATCTCACCTTTACCATGATCAAGCCTGACGCATTTGCCGCAGGCAACAGTGGAGCGATCTTGAAGATGATCGAAGAAGCGGGCTTTAGCATCAAAGCGATGAAATTGACCAAACTCACCCCGACTACAGCAGGCGGATTTTACGCTGTGCACAAGGAGCGTCCGTTTTACAACGATCTTGTAAACTACATGTCTTCAGGGCCAATTATTGCGATTGCTTTGGAAAAAGACAATGCAGTGGCTGACTTCAGAAAGCTTATCGGTGCGACTAACCCTGCAGAAGCAGCAGAAGGTACCATCAGAAAGCTTTTCGCAAAATCTATCGAAGCAAATGCGGTTCACGGATCAGACTCTGACGAAAACGCATTGATCGAAGCTTCTTATTTCTTCTCTGAGCTAGAGAGGTTTTAAGAAAGATCGACTAATAATCGGAAGGCAAACTTTTATCTAAAGTTTGCCTTTTTTTATTTTCCTTCTTTAAAAAACCAGTGCTGACTGTTGGGATATATACCAATGGCTTTGGTAGGCACGTCCGCCTTTTTTCCATTGTGCAGGAGATAATATTTTTCAGAATGGGGCGCAAAATATGCGCTTATGGTGTCAGTGTCCCCATTGCCCAGGTAGAGGTAGTAGTTTAATACCACCACACTGTCCAGTTTGCACTGATTGAAGCAATAGATTTCATCAAAGGGGCTGAAGTTTACAAGCATCCAATCTTGTGGGGTAAGATGGGTAGAGTTTGAAAACGGGATAGGCATGGTATAGCCTCGCTCATTGATGAGCACCAGTGAGTCTGGGTTGATGGGTTTATCATACCCCAGCAGGTTTTCCCATGTGTCCGGATCTACAAAGGCCCAGCTTGTTCCACTGCACGTCAGCCTCATATCAAACTGACATTCTTCATCATTGTGGTCATCAAATAAGTCACAAGATGTGGTTGAAATTAGCAATATCAGGATTCCGATTGATCTTTTAATTTTCATGCAACTAATCTATAAAGTTTTCGCCTAGCGCGCTTTTGTAAAGCGTGCTTATTTATTAAAGCATTTGCAATGCCAAAAGTCCTTTATCGCCGGCATAATCTGCCGCACTGCTATACACATAATGTTCAGGCTCATAAACACGGCCTTGCTTAACCGGATTCTGATGAATATAGTCTAACCTTTGATCTATCATTACATTGGATGAAAGGTGAATCGGATGAAAACCATCTTGCCATACTTTGTAATTCACCCCCTTGCGAACCCTTTTAGCAGCAAACTCAAATTTCTTTAGCATCCATTCTCTCCGACCATCATTGGTTTGAATCATTTCCTCGATCATTCTTTTGCTCGTAAATTTTTTCAAATCCCTCATGATGTTTTCCAACAACTCAGACTCGGTGCTCACAATGGCATGAAAATGATTGCTCATAATTACATAGGCGTGCACATTTAGTCCTTTTGACTGTTGGCAATATCTGAGAGAGTCAATGATGACATCTTTGTAGAAAGGCTTGGTAAGCGTCAACCCAATCCACAACAGTCACGGTGATGAAGTATAGTGCTCCCAATTCTCTTGCCTTGTACTTTTCAGACATCCATCGAATATAATGGAAGCTTTTCGTATTGTAAAATGTTTATGTAAAACGGGGTAATAGGCTTGCTAATACAGAATCCTGAGGCGAAGTTCGGTAATCATGTTTGTATTGCAAATACACAGTTTAGATGGCACACTTTGCAAAAGCGCGCCAGAGGTGAGCGAATTAAGAGCTTAAGGAATAATCTTTCAGCCTTATATTTTTTCTACCCAGAAATTATTAAATCCTTCACCAATGTGAAGGGTGATTTCCCCGAGCTGGAGCAGTTCCAGTATGGCAAGGAAGTTGAAAATCACGGCGATCTTCTCAGGCTTTTCCTCAATGAGTTCGGTAAAAGCCACTCTGCGGTCTGCTTTCAGGATCAATCTCTGCAGCACAAAATCCTTTTGGCTGCTTATGGTGTAGGGGTATTGGACCACCTGATGGGTTGGTTTGCTCTGCTCGTACTCATACCGCCTAATGACCTTTTGAAAGACCTTCATGAGCCTGTACAAGTCCAGATCCTGCATCTCGGCCTCTACATCTACATTTTGAGAAAGCCCTTTGATTTCTTTCAGTAGGTTTCCGCGTCTTTCTCTGTCCAGCCTGTCAGATTCCAGCTTTGAGAGCTCGGCTATCACGGATTTGTAGCGCTTGTATTCCAGCAGGTGTTTTACCAGCTCTTCACGCGGGTCAATCTCATTTCCTTCTTCATCCAATACAGGCCTGGGCAGCAGCATCTTTGATTTGATGCGCATGAGTGAGGCAGCCACCAGTATGAATTCACTGGCCACTTCCACATTCATATGCTCCAGATGGTGGATATACTCTAGAAAATCTGCGGTGATCTTTGAGATAGGGATATCATATATATCCAGCTCGTCGCGCTCTATGAAAAAAAGCAGGAGATCAAAGGGTCCCTCAAATAGAGGAAGCTTTATTTCGAAATTTTCTGATGTAGTGGTACTCAAAGCGTTCTTTTTAGGCACACGAGCACTAACCGTGTGAAATCGCAAATTAAATCTAAATTTGCAGATTGTTCATCCGAATATCATAAGGACTAAACATTTGTGAAGTTTGACGGTTATTTGGCTGACCTCAACAAAAGAGTATAATGAAAATCAAGCCCGGGGTATTGCTATCAAAGATTGATTCTCCAGCCGACTTGAAGAAGTTGGAAGAGAAACAATTGGCACAAGTGTGCGAAGAACTAAGAGATTTTATCATAGACCATGTCTCGGTCTATGGTGGACACTTCGGGGCTAGCCTGGGGGTGGTGGAACTTACCACGGCACTTCATTATGTTTTCAATTCTCCCTATGATCAAATTGTATGGGATGTGGGGCATCAGGCTTATGGGCATAAAATACTGACTGGCAGAAAAGAGCAATTTTACTCCAATCGTGTATATGGTGGTTTGTCAGGTTTTCCCAAAAGGTCGGAGAGTGAATACGATTCCTTTGGCGTTGGTCATTCGTCCACTTCGATTTCTGCAGCATTGGGAATGGCCTTTGCTTCAGAACTCAATAATGAAAATGATCGCCACCACATAGCTGTAATTGGCGATGGAGCCATGACCGGAGGCCAGGCTTTTGAGGCCATGAATCATGCCGGTGACTCTGGAAAAAACCTTTTGATTGTCCTCAATGACAATTGCATGTCAATAGACCCGAATGTGGGTGCATTGAAGGATTATCTTACCGACATTAGCACGTCGCAAACTTTCAATAGGTTCAGGGATGACATCTGGAAAATCCTCGGGAAGGTTAGCAAGTTTGGCCCGAATGCACAGGAAATTGCAGCTAAGGTTGAGCATAGCATGAAGGCTTTTCTTCTCAAGCAGAGTAATCTATTTGAGTCTCTCAAACTTCGATATTTTGGTCCGGTAGATGGGCATGATGTGAACCATTTGGTGCAGGTGATGAACGATCTCAAAAAAATTCCGGGACCCAAAATTCTTCATTGTGTCACGATGAAGGGCAAGGGCTACAAGCCAGCAGAGGAGAATCAAACGAAGTGGCACGCGCCCGGGAAGTTTGACAAAATCACAGGCGAGATACACAAGAAAGTGCCGGCTAATCCTCAGCCGCCGAAATACCAGGAAGTATTTGGGCATACGCTGGTAGAGCTGGCTGAGCAAAACGAAAAAATCGTAGGGGTGACGCCAGCAATGCCTTCTGGTTCATCTATGAATATCATGATGGAAGCCATGCCGGATCGTGCTTTTGATGTTGGTATAGCCGAGCAGCATGCGGTCACGTTTTCAGCAGGCATGGCCACACAGGGTAGAGTGACCTTTTGTAATGTCTATAGCACTTTTATGCAGCGTGCCTATGACCAGGTGGTGCATGATGTGTGTATTCAGAAATTACCAGTTGTGTTTTGCCTGGACAGAGCCGGCCTGGCCGGTGCGGATGGACCTACCCATCATGGCGCCTATGATATTTCTTATATGAGGTGCCTACCTAATATGGTGGTGTCTGCCCCGATGAATGAAGCAGAACTCAGAAATCTGATGTTCACAGCTTCAGAACACACAGATGGCCCATTCACGATCAGGTATCCACGAGGAGCGGGTGTTATGCCAGAATGGAAAACGAAGATGGAGAAAGTAACCGTCGGCACAGGCAGAAAACTCAGGTCAGGAAATGATCTTGCTGTTTTGACAATCGGCCACATTGGCAATTATGCCACAAACGCCTGTGAAAGATTGGCGGAAAAAGATTTAGATGCTGCTCATTTCGACATGAGGTTTGTGAAGCCCCTGGATGAGATTATGCTCCATGAGGTTTTTAAAAACCACACCAAGATTATCACAGTTGAGGATGGAACCATAGTTGGTGGTTTTGGATCGGCTATAACTGAATTTATGGCCGATCACGGCTATAAAGCCCAAGTAGTGAGATTGGGAATTCCTGATAGAATTGTGGAACATGGAGAGCAACCTGAACTTCATAAAGAGTGCGGTTACGACGCTGAAGCTATCGAAAAGACGGCACTGAAGTTGGTCGAAAGCCAAAGAGTTGGTGTGAGTTAAGTACTCAAATCGGAAGGATGTATTCGAACATATGGGTTATCTTGGAGTTAAGAGAACTGGTCTTACCAACTTAGAAACTCTATATGAAACCGACCCGCCTGTCTTTTATCTACCCCTTGCTTTTCTGTGTTGTGCTGCTTTCTTGTTCGCAGAACGACAAAGCCTCAAAACCCGTAGAGGAACCTGATGCAGTCGTTGATTTTGACCTTGATAAGATCAAAGAACGGGGATACATTGTTGCCATAATGGACAATAGCTCCACAGGCCTTTTTCTCTATAAAGGCCATACGATGGGCTATGAGTACGAATTGCTTCAGCTTTATGCCAAAGAAATAGGTGTCGATCTCAGGATGAATATAACCACCAGCTTGCAGGAGGGGTTCGAAAAACTCAACGCCGGAGAAGGGGATATCTTGGCCTACAATCTCACGGTTACTAAAGAAAGAAAGAAGCGAATCGCCTTCACTGAATATCACAACCTGGTTAGGTCAGTATTGGTACAAAGCAAACCTGAGAACTGGAGGGATATGAAGCTCCATGAGATTGAAAATACCATGCTCAGAAATCAGGTAGATCTGATAGGTAAGACGGTTCACGTGAGAGCGGGATCGTCGTATGTCGAACGCCTGAAGAATTTATCAGAAGAAATAGGCGGTGATATCAATATCATTGAAGATGATCCTGATGTCGAAACTGAGGGTCTAATTAGGAAAGTAGCTGAAGGGAAAATGGCGTACACTGTGGCTGATGAAGATGTGGCGCTGGTCAATGCGACTTACTATTCAAACCTGGATATCAAAACCCCCGTCAGTTTCCCACAGCAAGTGGCATGGGGTGTCAGGAAAAATGCCCCTGACTTGCTTTCATCGCTCAATGAGTGGATCCTGATCATGAAGAAAACAGCTGATTATTATGTGATATATGACAAGTATTTCAAAAGCACCAAATCATCCTTGCGAAGGACTAAAAGTGATTATTATTCGCTGATTTCAGGTGAGCTTAGCCCTTATGACGACATCATCAAAAAATACTCTGGTGAGCTCGGATGGGATTGGCGCTTGCTCGCTGCTCAGATTTTCAAAGAGTCTAAGTTTAACCCCAATGCCAAATCGTGGGCTGGCGCTGTTGGCTTGATGCAATTGCTGCCGGTCACTGCCAAGGAATATGGGATTACTGATTTGACCAATCCGGCAGATAACATTTATGCTGGCACACAGCACGTCAAGTGGCTTCAGGATTATTGGGCGGATAAAGTGGCTGATTCTGTGGAAAGAAGAAAATTTATACTGGCTAGCTACAATGTGGGGCATGGTCATGTCATGGATGCTGTGAGACTGACAAATAAATATGGCAAGGACAGCCAGATTTGGGATGACAATGTAGAGGAGTTTCTACTCAAGAAGTCAACCTCTAAGTTTTTTGACGATGAGGTGGTGCAGTACGGCTATTGCCGTGGTATAGAGCCAGTGACCTATGTCAAAAAGATTTACTCTATCTATGAGAATTATAAGATTCTCATGCCTGACGAGCCACTTGAGGAAAGTGCTCAGACAGAATCTTAGCAGAAGATAAGCACATCGGTATGCCCCCGCCTGGGTGAACACTTCCGCCACAAAAGAATAAATTTTTTATTCTGGCGCTCTTGTTGGCGTGCCGCAAAAATGCCGCGAACAGGTTATTGGAACTATTTCCGTACAGCGCCCCTAGCGACGAACTGGTTTTAGATTCTATCTGTCGTGGATCCAAAATTTCTTCTACTTCTATCAACTCCGAAATATTTGTTTTAAGGTTCCGACTCAGCTTCTCTAAAATGACCTTTCTGCTTTGCGCAATCAGCTCGTCCCAGTTCTGCCCCTGGTTGTTGGGTGTATTGATCATAACAAACCAGTTTTCACATCCTGAGGGCGCATCTGAGGTGTTTTTCTTCGATGTGATGTTGACATAGATGGTGGGGTCGTTGCAGAGGTTTCCTTTTTGAAATATATGATCAAATTCCTTTTTATAATCCTCAGAAAAGAAAATATTATGAACATCAAGCTGGTCAAATTGCCTTTTGACTCCCCAATAGAAAATAAGAGCAGAGCTTGATTTTGGTTGATTGAGCAGAAACTTAGGCGGAGTAATATCAGGGAGCAAATGTTTGTAGGAGTTGACAATATCCATGTTGGAAATCACCTTGTCGAAACGCTCTTCATCGCTTTTTGTAGCAATACCTATGGCTTTTTTTCCATTCAGAATGATGCGATTCACTCGTGTTTTGAATCTGAACTTCACACCTTTTCTCTCGGCAAGTTTTACAAGCGCGCTGGTAATAGAATACATTCCGCCTCTAGGGAAGTAGGCACCAATAGACATCTCCAGGTGCGGAATGATGTTCATTGTGGCAGGAGTTTGATATGGGTCAGATCCATTGTAGGTAGCATATCTATTGAAAAGCTGGATCAGCTTAGGGCTGTCGAAACGTTGCTCATTGGCGCGATTCATGGTTTTGAAAAACCCAAATTGGGGGATTTTCAAGTATGCCTTTAGCGCCTGCTTCGAAAAGTAAGTACCCGGATCGTTAAGAGAACGGAACATGAACAAGCCACTGAGGTTTTCAAAAAGCATTTGAGAATGGCGGAGGTGTCTGACTATAGCATCAGGACTTTCGCCGGTTTTAGCGGCAAGCTCATGGATAAGTTTTGTTTGGTCGGAGTATGCCTTTATCGCCGTGTTATCCTCAAAAAAATAATGGCAGTTGGTGTCTAGTTGCTCATATTGAAAGTGATCTTCGGGATTTTCTCCTGCAATTTCAAATAATTCGTCTATAAGAGATGGGAGGGTCAGCAATGAAGGGCCCGCATCAAATCGATAACCAGATGTGCTGATTTGATTGAGCTTGCCGCCGGGTGTAGCATGGGCTTCAAAAACAGTAACCTCATGTCCTTTTATTGCTAATCTGATAGCTGCGGCGATCCCGGCAATACCAGATCCTATCACAGCTATTTCTAACCTCTTATGGCTCAATGCTTTATTGGATTAATTAAAAATAAAATAAAAATAATGCAATTTATTGGTTACCTGAATTGTTATGCGTGTATACATAGATAACCAACAGTTGTGTTATCTTAGACAACATTATCAATGAGCTATCAAACTTTATTAATGAAACCTCAAGCCGAACTTCTCTTTGACGAATACAAGAAGGTGAGAAATATCGACCTCACCCTTGCCCAATTCACTTATTTACTTAATCTATATCCATCACTAATTGTTTGCATGAGCGATGGAGTTTTGGACAAAGAGGAGTGGGAAGGGGTAGATAAACTTGCCAAAGGCCTTACCTTAAACTTTAGCGATGATCTCTCGTCTGAAGAGACTTCCCGCATGGAGCAGAAGTTCAGGACGGAGTTTATGTATTTGCTGGAAAACATTGAAAAATGGCAAAAAAAGTTTCTCAATGCGCTCAAAAGCCACATACAGGATAGTAAGCTTGACAAAGAGTTTGTCTTAGAATCAATGTATCTGTTTGCCAATGCTGCAGATGGCATCTCTGATGTAGAGCAGGAGGCTATTGATATGCTAGCCGATCGGCTTGCATTAAATCACTAAACAATTCGATTATCTGTTTCAGGTCAACATTTTCAGGGGCAGATAGGTCATCTACCTGCTCCAGGACCTGTTGTTGTATGGCGCCAACTCTAAGGCAATGGCTGTACGGCATATCCGAGAAAGTGACCATCGAATAAAGGGGTAGCCAGATTTCAGGGTATTCCCTATGTAATCTGGCTTCTAATTTTTTCCTGTTTAGAAATTTTTCATTGGCAACTTTAGACCGCATTTCCACAAAATTTCTCAATGCCAGCGTACTGATCGCATCTGTGTCTGTTTTACGGGATTTTTCGAACTCAATTAGTGTGGTTTGCCAGTTGTGAGCGCATGACTCAAGCATGTCTATCAGCAGCCGGCAGTCTTCAAAACCCGCATTCATTCCTTGTCCGTAAAACGGCACAATGGCATGTGCCGCATCCCCGATGATCATGTTCTTGCTTTTGGACCAGGGGAAGCACTCGATCATATTTAAGTTCGAGGTAGGGTTGGAATGAAATTGCTCCACCAGGTCAGGAATGAGAGCGTGAACATCCGGAAAGAAGGTTTTGAAAAAAGTATCTATCTGCTCCTCTGATTGCAATTCTTCAAAACTATTTTCTCCACCTGTGGGAAGAAACAGCGTACACGTAAAATTCTTTTCGGGGTTGGGCAATGCTATGAGCATAAAGTCACCCCTTGGCCATATGTGCAGGTAGTTTGGCTCAAAAGCAAAATTCCCATTTTGGGGAGCGAGGTTTAGTTCCTTGTAACCGTGCCCTAGCTGGGTCAGTGCACTGTTAAACTCGGGTAGTCTTTCATATTCTTTGCGCAGGGCAGAAAATGCGCCATCGGCCCCAATGAGGATATCTGATTTAAATTCAATGATGCTTTCATTATGCTGAATTCGTATGGTGTTTGTCTCTGCATCTGCACCCACACATTTGTGTTCAAACAACAAATTAACACCAGCTTTTTCCGCTTCTTCGCAAATCAGTTGGCTCAGGCGGGCACGTGAAATAGAGTTGATGGCCTGATTTTTTTGACCATATGGCTGAATGGCCAACTTTTCGTCTTGGCCGTGCATCAACCGTCCCTTCATGGGGATGAGCTCTTTTTTCAGGCTTTCAAATATCCCGGCTTTGATGAGCGAGTGTATTCCACGATGTGAGAGGGCCATATTGATGGAGCGACCTTCCTGGGTAAGTACTTTCCTGGGGTCAGCTCTTTTTTCAAAAACGGTAACCTCGTACCCTTTCTGTACTAGCATGAGGCTGAGTAATGCTCCCACCGGACCTCCTCCGAGAATATGAACGTGCTCTTTTTTCATAAGCCCGCAAAAATAGTCTTCAGGATCGAATAAAATTCCCAAATGTCGGTGAAAGAGTTGTACAGAGGTGTTGGTGCCACGCGGATTACGTTGGGTTCTCTCCAGTCCAGTATCACCCCATTTTCTATGAGTTGATCGAAAACGCGCTTATCGTCTCTGACCAAATAAAGTGAAAGCTGACATCCTCTTTCTGCTGAATTAGCAGGCGTGATGATCTTGATTCTTTCGTGAATAGATTCATCACCTAGAAGTAAAGACTCGAGGTAGGCTACCATCTTGATGCTTTTGGCTCTGAGGTTTTCTATTCCTGCCTTTTCAAAAATATCCAATGAGGCGCGGTGTGTGGCCATGGATAAAATATTCATGTTGCTGAGCATCCAACTGTCGACACCTGCAGCAGGCTCAAACTCATTGTCCATCTTGAATCGACTCTCCAGCGCATGTCCCCACCAGCCTTTGAGCTTAGGAAACTTTGGGTCATTGGCATGTTTTTCGTGAACAAAAACACCAGACACGCCTCCTGGACCGGAGTTTAGATATTTATAGCTACACCATGCGGCAAAATCAACCTCGTCATTGTGGAGGCGCATGGGCAGGTTGCCAATGGCGTGTGCCAGATCAAATCCTGCGTACCCTCCAACGGCGTGTGAAGCTTGCACAATTCGCTTAAAATCAAAAAACTGCCCTGTGTAATACTGAATTCCCGGCCAGAATACCAGCGCCAACTCGTCCCCTAGATCAGTGATTTTTCTTACGATCTCATCGGTCGTAAAAACCCCGTCATTTACAGGGTGCAATACCTCCAGGTTATCCTCCCAATTTAAGCCCAGTCTCTCGATATGCGATTGAGCTGCATAATGGTCTGACGGAAAAGCTCCGCCTTCGATCAATATTTTAGTGCGCTTACCCTGTGGCTGGTAAAAAGACGCTAGCATCAAGTGCAAATTGGTTGTGAGGTTGTTCATACTGACAACCTCCGACTCTTTCGTTCCAAGCAGATTTGAAAGCGCCTTTTTGGTATGGTTGTGATAGCTAACCCAGGGTTTGTCTCCTGCAAAATGACCTTCAACGCCATTTTCCCTCCAGTTTGACATTTCTGATTCGAGGTAAGTCGCTGCTGTTTTGGGCTGTAGGCCTAGAGAATTACCACATAAGTAGATGGAGTCTCTTTCGTTTCTTTTTGGGATGTGAAATTCCTTTCGGAAGTGGCGGAGAGGATCGTTGTGATCCAATGCTTCCGCATGGGGCTTGTTGAAATCCTTGTTCATCTAATCAGTAAATCTTGGATCAGTTTCCATTACCGTACCACAACTATTGCAGGTCCGTTTATGTTCCGACCCATAAAATTCTTTGAATCGTGGAAGAAAATCTTTTTCAATGTTATCGAGGTGAAAATAAGTTTCGTGCAGTTTTGAGTTGCAGTTGTCACAAAACCAGAGCAAACCGTCTTTGTGCTCTTTGGTTCGCTTTCTTTCAATAACCAGCCCCACCGAACCTTCAGAACGAATAGGAGAATGAGGAACTCCGGCAGGAAGTAAAAACATTTCTCCCGCCTTTATTGGGATATCCACAGCTTCTCCATCTTCCTGTACTTTCACCAGTATATCGCCTTCTAACTGATAAAAAAGCTCTTCAGTCTCATTGTAGTGATAATCCTTTCTGGCATTTGGGCCGCCCACTATCATCACTATGTAGTCTCCAGCATCCGCATACAGGTTTTTATTTCCTACTGGTGGTTTGAGCAATGCACGATTGTCTTCAATCCAATGTTGTAGGTTGAATGGTCTTTTTAGAGCCATGGTCTTTTTATTTTTACTGCAATATTATAACATCAATTTATGAAAATAAGCCTGAATGATAGACATGCCCTGGTTTGTGGTGCTTCACAGGGGATTGGCGCAGCGATGGCAAGAGAGTTAGCTCAAGCCGGAGCTCGGCTGACACTTGTGGCGCGCAGTGAGCAAAAACTCAAGCAACTGGTGGGCACGTTGGAGGGTTCCGGTCATTCGTTTCTTCAAGCGGACTTTCTTTCTGATCAGGATGTAAACAGGATATCTGATTACTGCGCCGAACATACGGCGGACATACTGGTAAATAATACAGGAGGGCCTTCTCCGGGGAATATTTCTGAAGCGACGATTTCCGATTTTGAGCGTGCCATGAAAATGCATTTACACGCGAGTCACACCCTTTCTCAGGCTTGTTTGCAACACATGAAAAAGCAAAGGTTTGGACGAATCATCAATATTATTTCTACCAGTGTCAAAATTCCAATTGCAGGGTTAGGAGTAAGTAATACTACCCGGGCAGCAATGGCTGGTTGGTCTAAGACATTATCCGGTGAGCTCGCACCTTTCGGGATTACAGTCAACAATATTTTGCCGGGGTTTATTGATACAGATCGACTCGGACAGTTGATAAACAAGCTCAGCGAAGATGGTAATGTTACCAGGGAAGAGGTAACCGAAAGTATGCTAAAGTCGGTTCCGGCAGGCAAATTCGGATTACCGGAGCAAATTGGACATTTGGGTGTTTTTCTGGCGTCCGAATACGCTTCCTACATTACCGGTGAGAGTATTCGGGTTGATGGAGGAAAAACGGGGAGCATTTAAGGAAGCAAAAAAAAACCTCGATATGTGAGTATCGAGGTTTTGGTTAGATTGGTAAAGTGTATTTTATGCTTCTTCTCCTTCTCTGAGTTTGGCTATGTTGAATGACTTCCTTTGTTTGTGTCCACAATATCCACATGTGAAGTACTTCATCAATTCTCCTTCTTCTGTTGCCGTAGCTTCCTGAATTACCTCCTCACGTTCAACTTTCAAAGTCTGATAGTTGCACTCTGAGCATTTCAAAGCATGAAGGCGTCCGTTGTATTTTTCAATTTTGGTGAAACCTGAAATTTCATCGATCCATACGTCATAGTCCACTGAGAAAGCATTTTCTTCCGCTTGCATACCCTCATCTAGATACACATCCTCTTCCTCTTCACTCAACAGTTTCATTTTGCGTCCATCAGGAGAAATCCTTGGCGTATATCTCAGCTTCTTCAATCTTTTTTCGATAAAAAAGGGATAGTAGAATTTAAGAATATTTTGCACAACTACCCCTATGATCATGGCCAGCATGGCAGAAACAAAGAGGATCACGAAAAACCAAAGCCAGGTGGTCTTGTCTGCCAGTGTGTTGAAAAACAATGCTACACCGATCAGGATTAGTAAAAAACCATACCACAGGAGGTTAATCTCGTGCATGTTGATATAGTCGTACCTCGTTTTGAAATCGCCTGTGGTGAGCAGTTTTAGGTAGTGGCCCAAAAGTATGATCACACCAACACCAATCACAGCGAATGCAACAAGTTGAGCGTAGGTGTTCCAATTGAGTAATAGACTAGGTGAAATAGTTTCAGTCATAGCAGTTTACAGGTTAAGCGGATCATGAACAGATTTATGAAAATAAATTATAGGTATTCAAATTTAGCACGATTCGATAGAATAATAAACCGAAACGATATCGTAAAATATGAAAAATTTAATTCTCAGTCAATAAACCAAGAATTTAAAGTCTTTTACTCACAAAATACAACCATTAGAGAAATGCTTGTGTCTGTCGTGATGAGGCAAAAAAATGACCTGATAAAATGCTAAAAAACAATTATGCGGGAACTTGGTTAATTTCCTGATGTTTGTTGTGAATATTTTAACAGGTTAATGAGATATTTGCAAATCAAACTATCACATTAGAATTTTATTGAAACTATTTAAACTTAAACAGAAATGAAAAGACTAGTAGAAAAACTAACATTGGTAATGTTTCTAGGAACAGCTATCATACTTACAAGCTGCGGTGACGATGAAGAAACCACACCGCAGGCGGCATCTCCGTCAATCTCAGCATCACTTTATGTAAATGGATCTGCTTCTTCGAGCGCTATGCCGGGTGACACAGTTTCGTTTTCTCTGACGGCTACAGCTGAAGCTGGAATTAACAGGATTGTAGCATTGGCCGGAACTACTCCTATTTTGGATAAATCTTATTTAGATCTTGGGCTAACAGCAGGATCTACAACAAGCGATGTTGAAGGGTCAATTTCTCCAAGTCCAACGGCGGCTGACGCAGGAACTACCTGGGAATTTTCTTTCGTGGTGGTCGATGACTTGAATCAAGTTGATACTACAACTGTTTCTTTGGACATCACTTCTCCTGAGGCTAAAGTTCAAACAGCCAAATTGCTTTACCCGCCAACAGGTGATGGAAATTCAATGACTTTCTACGCGATTTCGCAAAATGTTATTTACTCGCACTCTGATGTTACAGGTACAGCAGAAGCGGTTTCACCTAATATTGATTTGGGATATTACTACGGAGGAACAGACATGGCGACTTTAGCGGCGATTTCAGAATACCCAGAAGGCGTTTTTGATGTTTCGGCTTGGGGTACTAAAAATGCAACAAAATTGGTTGAAACCACTATTACCTTGGAGTCATATACAGCACTTTCAACTGTTGCTGATGTTGAGGCCGAGTTTGAGAATGTTGATTTCTCAACTCAGGATGGAGTTACCTCTCTTCTTGCAGTTGGTGATGTTTTGGCATTTGAAACTGTAGCTGGATTGCAAGGATTCATATACGTTTCTGGTCTGGAAGCTGGTGGAGATTCAAATGATTACATCGAACTAGAGTTTATCCTGGCTGCAGCGGCAGAATAAGAAAAAAACTTTAAGAGTAAATTAAAACCCCGCCGATCGGCGGGGTTTTTTTATATCCCATAGTCTAGGTAATTTAGTTTCATGAAGAATATAGCACTGTTGATTGTCGTTGTTTTGGGAGTGTCCTTATTGTCAGGATGCAAGAAGGACAAGGAGCGAATGCCAGATGACCCCTCCGTGAGCATTGGCCTTGGGGAGATAGGTACGTCCATCGCCGTGCTGGAGTCCATTAATATTGAATTAGAGGGTGCCTTTCCAGCAGGACTGAAAAGTGCTATTTCTATAGTTAAGCTTGACGATGTGCCTCTGGATACTATTTTTAGCGTAAACGCGGATACCATTGTCACAGCTATTTCCGAGGCTTTCCCTTTCAGTATTTTGCCCGGTTACTCGGGTCGCAATCTAAAGGTTACATTTTCCACCCTAGATCAAGAGGACAGGGTAGCTGCTGATTCCGTGTCTGTATTTATTGAAGAGTCGGCCATTAGCACCATAGAAAGCACCACCATCGCCGGATACAATAATTTCACTTTGGGTAGTTTTATTGATCTGCAAAAAGATACTGTTTTCTTCAGCAGCAATATTCAGAACAGTACTGAATTGAAGAAGTCAGTTGATCTGGTGTTTTTCTTCACCAAAGATGAAAAAAGGATTTTGGCCTCACCTTCTAATGGCTACTCAGAAAGTGTCTGGTCGGCTCAATCAAATGCGCTCTGGCCGCTTTTTGGTTCTGAGAATGAGACTTTGCTTTATGATCTGGGAACTAACGTGAGTTATGACGAGATCATCACAGGAGCCCAAATAGCAAGTATTTTTACAGAACAAACCACAAGCACGGACAGCCTGATGGGGATTCAGTCAGGGCAGTTTATAGGTGTGCAGTTAAGCGCGAGTCGCGGAACCAGACAAGGCATCATTAAAGTTTTAGAAGTAGGAGGAGATTCGCCTTCTACGGCCACAATCACCATTGATGCCAAAGTTCAGCAATAACCACCAATTCAAATTTTAATAAAATCGAATATGAAAACCTTCCTATCACTGGTTGTTGCCAGTTTATTATTTTTCCAATGCTCCAACACAGATAAAGATCAAAAAGAATCACTGACTGATGATGAGCTGATGGCCAAGGCCGAAGAACTATCTAAGAAGTTCGTCATAGTCGATGGGCATGTGGATCTTCCTTACAGAATGAAAAAGGCAGGTTTTATTTTGAAAAAAGAAGTGATGGATGTGACCAAAGAGACAACTGGCAATTTTGACTATGTCAAAGCCAAAGCGGGAGGGTTAGATGCACCATTTATGTCCATCTATATACCTTCTACTTATCAAGTCACCGGCGGTGCTAAAAACTTCGCTGATTCACTAATAAATATGGTCGAAAAACTGACAGTGGCGTTCCCAGATATGTTTGCATTGGCAAATAGCCCGGCAGATATTGTGGAGAACTTTGACAAGGGTCTTGTGTCTCTTCCTATGGGGATGGAAAACGGAGCGCCGATAGGAGATGATATAAACAATGTGGCGTATTTCTATGAGAGAGGGATTCGATATGTGACCCTTACTCATGCCAAGGACAATAAGATTTGCGACTCTTCGTATGATACAACTTACACTTGGAATGGTCTCAGTCCATTTGGCGAGGAGGTGGTGAAAGAAATGAATAGAGTGGGCATCATGGTGGATATTTCTCATGTCTCGGATAGTGCGTTTTATGACGTAATGAAAATCACCCAAGCACCACCGATTGCATCTCACAGCTCGTGCAGATACTATACCCCCGGCTTTGAGCGAAATATGAGTGATGATATGATCAAACTTCTCGGAGAGAAGGAGGGAGTAATTCATATCAATTTTGGTTCCACTTTCCTCTCCAAAGAATCACAGGACAAATTTGATCTTATGGAGGAGCACCTCATCAATTATAGAACTGAAAATGAACTTGGCTTGAAAGACTCTGCATACATAGCGTATGCCAGACAATATGCTGAGGATCAGGATGTATTTGCTGATGTGGAGATTGTGGCAGACCATATAGATCGTGTTGTTGATTTGGCAGGCATTGAGTCTGTTGCGTTTGGGTCTGATTTTGATGGAGTAGGCAATAGCCTACCCAACGGACTGAAGGACGTGTCTATGTACCCTAATATAATTTTCGAATTATTGAAACGCGGTTACACCGAAGAGCAGATTGAAATGATTTGCTACAAAAACAGCTTCAGGGTATGGAATAAGACAATAGCAATAGCCGAGAAGCTATCTGCTTCCTAGTTACTTTTTAGAATTTTTCAGGTCGCGAATAAATCGAGCCCACGCAAATGGGTTGGTGAAATTGTTGACTGGAACTTGATTATTGTAAGTATTGGATCTCTGTTGCTGCTCCATGAAGTAGCGATAATTAGCATTCGAGCTTGCTGGCAGATTTTTGTATGCCCTGGCCATATATTGGGCTGTCATCCAGGCTTCCAGATTATTATAGTCTTGTTGGTTGGCTCGCTCCATTGCCAAAACAGCTTTTTTGAACATAGCCTCAGATGGGTAGGGAAAGACCTCAACTTCTTCTAAGAATTCGATATCCTCTTCCATCGTCAGAAGCAATTTCAGGCTTTGATCTGATTCGTGCTTAGGGATCACGTAAGATGTCTTTTTGAAACCAACAGCGCTGAAAACGATGCTGTCTCCCTCAACTACAGGCATGGAAAAGAACCCATAGGGATTAGACGTGGTTCCCCTGCCAACTGTGGGCACATAAATATGCACGCCGGGAATTACGGAAGTACTATCAGGAGTGAATACTACTCCTGTAAACTGAATGATCCTGGGTTTTTCCTGTGCACTTGTATGGAAAACCAGAGCCAAAATAACTAAAATGAATATGACGCCTTTTCGCAAACCAATTTTGTTTACTTATCTAAACCCTTTGAACGTAAAAAGTTTAACTTTTGTCAAAAGTAACCATAAAAAATCATGAGGTTAAAGAATTTCAGTCTCACATATGGCACCCAGATTTTCAAATGTTTTGGTGAGGAAGCTCGGGTGAGAATCATTCACTTGCTCTACAGAAATGAAGAACTATCAATCTCAGACCTGGAGGCTATTCTGGATTTCACTCAAACTAAAACGAGCCGACACATCAATTACCTGAAACACTCGGGACTAGTTAACTCTACGAAAAAAGATATGTGGGTAATGTACAGCATCAAGGATGAAGTTCACGACATAGTCGCGCGCATATTCGATTTTCTTAACAAAGATTTGCAATTGCAAAAGGATCAGGAAACATATAACGTGATGAATTCTAACCGGGAACTGTCTTCTAATAAACTCCTGACACGAGGCTTTCAATAATGAAAAACATAAAACATGTCTTTTTTGATCTGGATCATACACTCTGGGATCATGAAGCAAATGCCCGCAAGGTACTCAGAGACCTATACAAGGAGTTTAATCTACATACCAGAACTGATGTCGACGTGGAGGGCTTTCTGTCTACATACAAATCTGTAAATGATAAGCTTTGGGATGACTATAACCATGGTCGTATAGAAAGAGACTATTTGAGAGATCAAAGGTTTGCTCTGGTGCTGCAGGCCTGTGGTGCTGCTGATGTACCTGATTCCATTCCTCTTTCTGACTACTTTTTGTTTCATTGCCCCAGGCAAGGAAAACTGATGGATGGCACAGACATGATCCTCAATTACCTGAGTCAAAAGTATGAGATGAGTGTTATTACCAATGGATTTGAGGATGTACAAAAAGTGAAATTGGAGACAAGTGGGCTTGGAAAATTTTTCGTTGGCTTGTTCACTTCAGAGAGTATTGGCAGAAAGAAACCTGACCCTGCAATATTTAACCATGCCATGGAGCAGGTGGGGGTGGAGCCGCACGAGGCAGTGATGGTTGGAGATAATCCGAAGGCCGACATTGAAGGGGCGTTGGGAGCAGGTATCACTCCAATATTTTACGATCCTTTAGGAGCGGTAAAATCCGTTTGTCAATGGCAGATATCCCATTTGTCGGAGCTCATGAAAATATTGTAGCTAAAGCCTAATTGTTAACTTTGTGGCATAAATATAAAACCCCACATTATGCCAAAAGGAACATATTTCATACCTACACCGACTAACGAACCAATATTGTCATACGCTCCAGGAACCAAAGAGCGGGAAGAACTTCAAAAAACGGTAACAGCTTTTCGCGCAGAGGAGAAAGATATTCCGATGCATATCGATGGTAAGGAGATAAGAACAGGTAATAAAATACCGATGAGCCCGCCTCACGATCATCAGCACGTGCTGGGTTATTTCCACGAAGGGGATAAAAGCCATGTGGAAGCGGCTGTGGATGCAGCGCTCAAGGCAAAAGATGCCTGGGCGAGTCTTTCATGGGAACATAGAGCTAGTATTTTCCTAAAGGCGGCAGACCTATTAGCAGGTCCTTACAGAGCAAAAATCAACGCGGCAACTATGCTTGCGCAATCTAAAAATGCCTTTCAGGCCGAAATAGATGCAGCCTGCGAGTTTATAGATTTTCTAAAATTCAATGCACATTTCATGCAGCAGATCTATGGCGAACAACCTAAATCTGCACCTGGCATCTGGAATAGGTTGGAGTATCGTCCTCTAGAAGGATTTGTTTTTGCGATAACGCCTTTCAATTTCACTTCCATTGCGGGTAACCTCCCGGCGGCCCCAGCTTTGATGGGAAATACTACAATATGGAAGCCGGCATACACTCAGGTGTATTCGGCGCAAGTCATCATGGAGGTCTTCAAAGAGGCCGGCTTGCCAGATGGAGTTATCAACCTGATTTATGTTGATGGGCCAGTAGCCGGTGATGTCATTTTTAAGCATCCTGATTTCGCAGGGTTACATTTCACAGGAAGTACCGGAGTGTTTAAGTCACTTTGGAAAACCATCGGTCAGAATATTGATTTGTACAAAACATACCCTAGAGTCGTTGGCGAGACTGGAGGTAAGGACTTTGTAATTGCGCATAAAACAGCCGATGCAAAGCAGGTGGCTACCGGGCTGGTCAGAGGAGCATTCGAGTTTCAGGGACAAAAATGTAGTGCTGCATCCAGAGCTTACATTCCATCAAACCTTTGGGATGATGTGAAGAAGTATATGGATACTGACCTGAAAAATATTAAAATGGGTAGTCCGGAGGACTTCACCAATTTTGTGAACGCAGTGATAGATAAAAGGGCGTTTGATAAAATCAGCGGTTATATAGATCAAGCCAAAAAAGATGCTGATGCTGAGGTTTTATTCGGAGGAAACTATGATGATTCAGTCGGGTATTTTATCGAACCAACTGTAATAAAGGTGTCTGACCCAAAATACAGAACCATGTGTGAGGAGATTTTTGGGCCGGTACTCACCATTTATGTTTATGACGAAAATAAGTTTGAAGAGACGCTTGATATCCTGGATAGCTCCTCTCCTTACGCGTTGACCGGAGCTATTTTCTCAACAGACAGATATGCCATCGATTTGGCGGCCAAGAAACTCGTTCATGCAGCAGGTAATTTCTATATCAATGATAAGCCAACAGGTGCTGTAGTAGGTCAGCAGCCATTTGGAGGGAGTAGGGCATCTGGCACCAATGACAAAGCTGGAGCACCAATGAACCTGCTCAGGTGGGTGAGCGCACGTACCATCAAAGAGACGTTTGTGCCTCCAACTGACTTTAGATATCCGTTTTTGGGAGAGTGATCTTTTCAGGGGTTACTTTTCTTGCGACGACCAATATCGCTCTGCTGCAACAAAGAGAACGACCAGGCCAATTCCAATCAGTGTGAAAGTCATAGGGCGATTTTGGTTTGGTTAAGCATACAAGTTATAATAATCAACCTGATGAACCCATACCGTCTTTAAGGTATTTATTATCAGTTAGTTACACTATAAGGAGTTGAGATTGGACTAAATCAAGTTCGGGTAAAACAACGAATTATGTGCAAATAAAAACCGACAGGTCTCTGTCGGTTTTTTTATATCCCAATACCAACACATGCTTGGTGTTGTGGCCAGTGATTTTTATTTAAGCAATAAAAAAGCCTGACTGTTTACACAATCAGGCTTCAATTTTGGCTCCTCTTCTTGGACTCGAACCAAGGACCCTCTGATTAACAGTCAGATGCTCTAACCAGCTGAGCTAAAGAGGAATTTTAGTTCCTAATTCACATCATCCTGTGAAAAGGACTGCAAACTTAAATGGCTGATTCTATATCTGCAAAAGCTTTGAAATAAAAATTTTCACAATGACCAAAATTCCTATAATTCAGACATTATGTCTGTTAAATAATAGCAATTTTATAAAATCAAGACAAAATGACACTGAAAATTGCCCAAATAGGGATTGGTACAGAATTCGAATAATGAATAATCGAATTATATGTTCAACTTAAAACTTTAAAAAAATGACACTTATAAAGTACAACCAAAACAACCAGCCAGCTACATATGGCAATTTCATTGACAGATTCTTCAATGATGATTTTTTCGGAAGAAAATGGAACTCTACTTTTTCACCTAAAGTAGATATAGCCGAGACAGAAAAGGCCTTCGAGATTCAATTTCATATTCCGGGAATGAAAAAAGAGGATATAAACATCGATATCTCAGATGATAGATTGACGGTATCCGGCGAAAGGAAGTTTGAGGAAGAGAAAAATGAAAAGAACTATCACAGTCTTGAAAGCCACTATGGATCGTTTAGCAGATCGTTTTATCTGCCAGACAACATCGAAGTAGAAAAAGTGGAGGCTGGTTATAAAGACGGCATCTTGAGTCTGAACATTCCTAAAGACGCGAAAAAAGAAACCAAAAGAACGATTAGCGTAAAATAATCAATCATGGTCGGTGATTTAGGGGCAGGATAACACCTGCCCTTTTCGTTAATTAGTGTTAAAGGAGTTGTTTTGATTGAAAGAACCAGAACAAACCGGACGTAATTCAAGTATAATAGCCAACAAGAAATTTGATAGATATGACAAGTAGGAAGTTAATCTTTGCAATGGTATTCTCTTCGGTTTTAGGAGGAGTCATTGCCCTTGGAGGATATAGTTTGGTTGCACCCGGGGTTGCACCGGCTCAATCAGGACAAAATGATGAAACCAGTCCGGTTAGTTTTACTAATTACGTTTTTGATTCAGCAGATTTTGTAGTTCCCGAGGGGCTTAATTTCGTGTATGCTGCCAAATCCGCAACCCCTGCGGTAGTTCATATCAAAACGGTTTACAATGCCGCATCTGGCGCACGTAATCCTATGGAAGACTTTTTCAAAGATTATTTTGGAGAGCAGTATGACCGGGGTGGGAGAGCGCCAGGAAGAGGCGCTGGTTCCGGAGTGATCGTAACGGCCGACGGATATATAGCTACCAACAATCATGTGATTGATGGAGCTTCAGAAATCGAGGTTTTGCTCAATGACAATAGAAGTTTTGAGGCGGAAGTAGTGGGGACAGACCCGGATACAGATTTGGCTCTTCTCAAGATTGACGGTGAAGGGTTACCTAAAATGAATTTCGGAAATTCTGAAAATATTCAGATTGGAGAATGGGTTCTTGCCATAGGCAATCCGTATGAGTTTACTTCAACTGTAACAGCGGGGATTGTAAGTGCAAAGGCTCGAAATATTGATATCCTGAGAAGATATGGCGATCAGCGCAATAGGTACAAGATTGAGGCTTTTATCCAGACAGATGCTGCCGTAAACCCCGGAAACAGTGGTGGTGCTCTGGTCAACCTCAATGGTGAATTGGTCGGCATCAATACGGCCATTGCTTCGCCGACAGGGTCTTTTGCGGGCTATTCTTTTGCCGTTCCGGCCAGTCTGGTCGAGAAGGTGATTTTTGATCTTAAAGATTTTGGCGTGGTGCAGCGACCGCTCCTTGGTATCAGTATTCAGGATGTGGATGCGGCGCTTGCTGAAGCACAGGATTTGAATGTTCTCAAGGGAGTGTTTGTAGCTGGGGTTGTTTCTAATTCTGCGGCTGACGATGCAGGCCTGGAAGTCAGCGATGTGATTGTAGCCATCGAGGGCAAGGCAGTCAACAATGTAGCCGAACTACAGGAGCAAGTGGCACTCAATAGTCCCGGAGATAAGATTGAGGTGACTTTCATCCGAAATGGTAAAACGCGAACAACAGGAGCTGTGTTGAAAAATGCAGAGAACAGCACTGAACGGGTAATAGCCCAAAGATCAATAGAAGTTGAAGGCTTGAAAGTGGAACCGGTTTCTGAGGCCATGAAAGATCAGCTGGATATAGAATCGGGTGTGCAGATCAAATCTCTGGGAAATAGAAAATGGGCTGAAGCCAACATCAAGGAAGGCTTCATCGTGACGAAAATTGATCGCAAACCGATCAACTCAGCTGAGGATTTGACCGCTTCACTAGAGAGCGCTCGTGGAGAAGGATTACTGATAGAAGGGATTTACCCGAATGGGGAAAAATCATATTACGGAATAGGTTGGTAGTGTATATAAGTTGGGTGAGTAAGCCAGCTGCCTTTAGGCGGCTGGCTTTTTTTATGACTGGCAGTTCTTTGTGTAGCTGATCGTATAGATTTGCCCAAAATTCAAAATTTATATTCTGATGAACAGCACCCCAAACATCTCAGAGATTTTAAAATCTCTAAAAATTTCAACTACAAATTCTGGAGCTGCCATTGGCCACCAATGGATAGAGACTTCTGGAAAGAAAATAGAATCATTTTCTCCGGTAGACGGAAAATCTATCGCCTCGGTGACCATGGCAAGCAAGCAGGATTATGACAAGGTCGTGAGCGCCGCTCAGGAGGCGTTTTTAACATGGAGAACCACACCAGCACCGCAGCGTGGAGAGGTGGTAAGACAAATAGGAGATGAGTTGCGTAAACACAAAAATGACTTGGGGACGCTCGTTTCATATGAGATGGGAAAATCTCTGCAGGAAGGGCTTGGCGAGGTGCAGGAGATGATCGATATCTGTGATTTTGCTGTAGGACTTTCGCGGCAGCTATATGGCCTTACCATGCACTCCGAAAGGGCCTCTCATCGCATGTATGAGCAATGGCACCCATTGGGGATTGTAGGTATTATTTCAGCCTTCAACTTTCCGGTGGCAGTATGGTCCTGGAATGCGGCATTGGCCTGGGTTTGCGGAGATGTTTGTATCTGGAAGCCATCAGAGAAAACACCAATTACAGCTATTGCCTGTCAGAAAATAGTGGAAACCATCTTTGCTAAAAATAACGTTCACCCGGGCGTGAGCTGCCTTGTAATCGGTGATGCCGAAGTAGGTCAGGTGATGTCAAATGACGCGCGCGTACCGTTGATTTCGGCAACTGGATCTACACGTATGGGCAAGGCCGTGGGAGAAGCTGTGGGTAAAAGACTGGGCAAATCCATACTAGAGCTAGGAGGAAACAATGCCATCATCATAACAGAAGACGCTGACATGAATATTGCCATACCAGGAGCTGTGTTTGGGGCCGTTGGCACTTGCGGTCAAAGATGTACTTCTACTCGCCGATTGATCATCCACGAGAGCTTATTTGAGGATATGAAGGAGCGGCTGACAAAGGCCTACGCGCAGTTGAGAATAGGCAGCCCACTTGATGAAAACAATCATGTTGGACCACTAATTGACAAAGATGCTGTGGCCATGTATGAAGCGGCAATTGAAAAAATCAAGCAAGAAGGAGGTAAAGAGGTTATTGCGGGAGAGGTGCTTTCCGGCGAAAATTATGAATCGGGATGCTATGTGAAGCCGGCCATTTACGAAGTGTCAAATGATTTTGAAGTAGTCCAAAACGAGACATTTGCACCCATACTTTATTTGATAAAATATACGGATCTCGATGAGGCCATCGCCATACAAAATGGAGTGCCACAAGGGTTGTCTTCGTCTATCATGACCACCAATATGAGAGAAGCAGAAATGTTTCTTTCTCAGCAAGGTTCAGATTGCG
The DNA here is from genome assembly GCA_039970095.1 of Cyclobacteriaceae bacterium. GTDB lineage: Bacteria > Bacteroidota > Bacteroidia > Cytophagales > Cyclobacteriaceae > JAMZMI01. The sequence goes on along the minus strand of JBDVMP010000031.1, from coordinate 5,495 downwards.
GTATTGCCAATGTGAACATTGGAACATCAGGTGCTGAAATCGGTGGAGCATTTGGTGGAGAAAAAGAAACAGGTGGAGGCCGGGAGTCGGGTTCGGATGCGTGGAAAGCGTACATGCGCAGACAGACAAACACCATCAATTATTCAACAGAGTTGCCGCTGGCGCAAGGAATAAAATTTGATTTATAAATGAGTTTGATTGAGGAAAGAGACTCTCTTTTGGTTGAGTGCAGGAGAATAGTTGATGACAGGATAGCCAAAGCTCAAGCGGAGTTGAAATCCTTTTCTGAGCAATCAGGAGAAGAAACCAAAAGCAGCGCGGGTGACAAGTATGAAACAGCCCGCGCGATGCTTCATCTGGAGAAAGAGAAAACAGCCGTTCAGCTAACCGAAAGTATAAAACTGAAAAAGGTTTTGGATCAAATAGGTCATGGATCGACCAATTCTGGCTTGGGCAAACTTCTTGTAACCAATCAAGGGAAATTCTTCATTTCGGTAAGCCTGGGAATGGTAAACTCAAATGGAGAAAAGTATTTTGTGCTTTCTCCCGTAGCTCCATTAGGAAAAATCTTCACCCAGGCCAAACAGGGGCAGGCAGTGGAATTTAATGGCAAGAAATACGAAGTATTGGAAGTTCTGTCCTAAAGTATGTCTTTGAGGAGATCTTCTGCCTTGATAGGTTTTGAGCCATCCAAGAAGATATAATCCTCATCCGCACCTTTGGTTTTCCCGTATTTCATATAGCTCTTCCAGACATGAGCAGCATACCAATCTGGCTCCTCTTCCCATCTTTTATCAACGGACTTTCTTTCTTCAAAAAGTGGTTTTTCTATTTCTATGAAGATTTTTTTATCAAAAAGAGCTCTTACAGAAGCGGGATAAAAGGAGAACAGCCCCTCAACAATCACTACGTCTGCTGTTGATTTTTCTATTTTGTTGGTAAGTGCATCCCACTTTACAGTATTTGGGCGCTCCCAATCCGGCACACCATCTATCATGGATAAAGCCGCTTTGGGTTTTACAAAATCATCTTGGCAAAACACGGCAACTGTTTTTTTCCTTTTGGTTAAAGCTTTTTCCAGATTTTTTGCCAGCGTGGTTTTTCCAGCACGGCTTACGCCTCCTATTCCTATAATCATACGATAAAACTAAATCATAAAATTTAAAACGTGCATTTGATTTCAGCCAATCAGTTTCACAATCCTGCCAATTTTAGATTCTGGCCTGATAAGTATATAAGTCAAAGTACCGCCCTTTCTTATCGATCAATTCATCATGCACTCCCTGCTCCGCTATTTGTCCATTTTCAATAACCAAAATCTGATCTGCTCTTCTTATGGTGCTCAAACGGTGGGCAATCACAAATGACGTCCGCCCTTGCATGAGTGTAGCAAGACTTTCCTGAATGTAGCTTTCACTTTCCGTATCCAAATTGGATGTAGCCTCATCCAAAATGAGGATCCTTGGGTCGCTCAAAATGGCTCTTGCTATTGCAATTCTTTGCTTTTGACCACCCGAAAGTTTCACCCCTCTTTCGCCAATTGTAGTGTCCAGCCCATCATCAAATCTGTCCGTAAATTCATTCACATGAGCTGCTTTTACTGCTGCTTGTAATTGCGCATCCGTGGAGTCTGGTCTGGGGAAAAGGATATTCTCCCTGATCGTTCCCTCAAACAAGAAGTCATCTTGCAGCACAACTCCCAGTTGACTTCTGAAGCTTTCCAGCGAAACTTTAGACAAGTCATTTCCATCGACCAGGATTGACCCTGAATCGGGATTCAGGAAAGAAGCGGCCAATCCGGCAATGGTTGATTTTCCTGACCCTGAGGTGCCCACGAGTGCGGTAACCGAACCCGCCGGAGCTTTGAAGGAAACATTCTTGATTACGTCTTTTTCTTCCTCATAGGCAAAGCTGACATTGTCGAACTCAATATCACCATGTATTTCTGGTATGCGTATGTTTCGCACCGTGCCGTCATCCTCCGGCTCCATGTTCATGATTTCTTCAGTCCTATCCAGGCCGGCAAAAGCCTCAGTAAGTTGACTGCCTATATTACTCATTTGCACGATTGGGGCAATCATAAATCCCAAAAGAAAAGTGAAGGCCAAAAAATCTCCTAAAGTAAGCTGATCGTTGATGATCATGTAACCGCCTATTCCCATAATTCCGGCACTGGCAAGTCCCAAAAGGAAAGTGGCAGAGCTTGTAACCAAGCTGGTGGAGGTGAGACTCTTTTTTACATTTTGAAACAATTTGGTGACTCCATCTTCAAAAGTCCTTACTTCTTGTTTTTCGGCGTTAAAGCCTTTGATTACCCGTATCCCTCCCAGAGTTTCGGTTAATCTGCCTGTTACCTCAGCATTTATTTTTCCTCTTTCTCGAAATATCGGTCTGATGTAACCAAATGCCTTGAGCGATACAAATCCGAATATGGAGACAGGCACTAAAACATACAGTGTCATCCATGGGCTTATGTTAATCATCAATATGAGTGATAAAATTGCTGTGAGCGTTCCTCCAAATAGTTGTACCAGACCTGTTCCTACCAGGTTTCGTACGCCTTCTACATCCGTCATGATTCGGGAAACCAGCTCTCCGGATTTCGTATTATCAAAAAACCTGATGGGGAGGTATATGATTTGTTTTTGCACTTTCACCCGCAGTTGACTTATCAGCCACTGCGCTTCTACGCTTAGTATTCTCGTCAAAAGAAATGAGGATACGGCTTGTACGACTACCGCCACCAATACAACTATGAGTAGTGTTTTGAGCATATCCATATCTGCATTCGCTATCACATCATCAGTTAAGTATTTGGTTGAATATGGGAAAACCAAGCTGGCCAATCGGCTAAAGATGATCAGAATAAGGCCGATTCCCACGGTCTTTCTTCTTGGCCATATGATGGTTTTAAAAACGTGACCAATGCTTACGTTCGATTTACTCATGTGTTTTTTTAGTTAGGCAATAATACCTAATCGTATTTTCTCCCTTTAGGTTCCAGTTTATTTTGAGTCCTGTCTTTTTATATTTTTAGACTAATCTAAAAAAATCATTAGCTTTGTATTCTAATCAAAATAAGACAATGCTTAAAAAGAATTATTTATATGTTCTTCTAGGCTTATTGAGCCTTGTGAAGGTTTTTGGACAAAACAGCGGAGAGGTTTCTGGAGTGGTTCATTTCAATGGTGACCCGATTCCCGGAGCTACTGTGAAAGTTGAGTCTCAAGATGTTTGGGCTACTACAGATGCCAATGGTATTTACTCCCTCATGGCTCTCCCATTCGGCAATTACCGCGTAGAAGTCAGGTCCATGGGATATAAGCCAGGTGTTTATAAGGTCATTCATAACAGTGATCTCACAAAACTTGACGTGGGTTTGGCTGAATCAGTATTGGATATGGATGAAGTGGTAGTTACAGGAACCATGCAGCCTACATTCGTTTCTCAGTCACCTATAAAAGTAGAAGTGATGACTGCTGATCATGTCAATACGTTCATGCCTGCGGCAGCTTCCGGAGTAGTTGAGAGCATTGCTTTGATTAGCGGAGTGCAGGAGGTGGTGGCATGTGGAGTATGCTTTACAAACAGCATTAGTATCAATGGGTTGCCTGGCCCCTACACAGCGATACTCATGGATGGTACTCCTATTTATGGCAACCTTGCCTCGGTCTATGGGCTGAATGGTATCCCCAGTATGCTCATAGATAGATTTGAGGTGATCAAAGGGCCGAGCTCTACTTTATATGGATCAGAGGCTGTTGCAGGAGTTATCAATATCATTACCAAAAACCCTTCAACCCAACCAAAACTTTCAGTGGATATTATGGGCACCTCTCATTTGGAATCATTTGGCAATTTGGCCTTTGCGCCAAAAATGAAAAATGCGACAGGTTTTGTGGGGCTTAATTATGCGTATATCAACGACTTTGATGATGTGAATAGTGATGGGTTCAGTGATATGGCTAGTATGGATCGTGTTTCTTTGTTTTCAAAATGGGACATCAAGCGCAAGAGCCAGAAGCCGTTTGTGATTTCTGCCAAGTACTATTATGAAGATAGGCGAAATGGTGTAGAGGAGTTTTTGGAGGACCGCAATTACCGCCAGTTACGTGGAGATGATCTTATTTATGGAGAGAGTATTTACACCCATAGGGCCGAACTTTTTGGAACCTACGGTTTTGCGTTTGCCGAAGGTTTGAAATTAGATTATTCGTTCAGTACCCATTTTCAGGACAGCTATTATGGTAGTGATCATTATAAGGCCAACCAAAAGATAGCTTATACGAACTTAATTTGGGAAAAGGAGCTCAGCGACCATCAGCTATTGACCGGCTTCACTTCTCGGTATCAGCACTATGATGACAATACAGTTGCTACGGAGAGCACGGACAGCTCAAGATTTAATAATCAACCAAATAAACAGTATATCCCCGGCGTTTTTGCACAGGATGAGTGGAGCATTACGGAAAACTTCACCTTATTGGGTGGGCTTAGGGCCGATCATTATGCAGAGCACGGCATGATCTTGTCTCCACGGCTCAACGCGAAAGTCAGACTCGGACAATGGACTACTTTCCGTTCAAATTTCGGTACCGGATTTCGAGTGGTAAATCTTTTTACTGAGGATCATGCTTTCCTCTCTGGGCAAAGAGAAGTGGTGATTGCAGAAGCATTGCAACCGGAGAGGTCCTATAATTTCTCCTTAAATGCCAACCATATTTTCACACTCGGCAACAGTCAGGGAAGCATTGATGCAGATGCTTTTTTCACTTACTTCTCAAATAAAATTATCCCTGATTACGATGACCCATCTGTCATCCTTTATGAAAACTCCTCAGGGCATGCCATCACGCAAGGTGTGAGTGTAAATGTTTCTCAGGAGTTCAGTTTCCCACTGACTATAAACCTGGGCTTAAACATGCAAGATGCCACCGAAACGGAGCGTGATAGTATGGGAGCTACACAAAAACGAAGAATCGAGTTTTCACCAACCTGGAGTGGTGTTTTCACTGCCAACTATGAGGTCAAAAAATGGAAATTGAGCTTAGCCTACACCTGCAATGTGACCGGTAATATGGCACTTCCGGAAGTTTACGATTTAGATACTGAGGGCAATCCGCTCCCTGAGTCACGGCCTACTCGATCAAGCCCGTTTTCCATTCATAACTTTCAGTTTAATAAAGGTCTGAAAACAGGATTTGATGTTTATGCCGGAGTACAGAATATTTTTAATTTCACTCAGTCCTATTCTCCGCTCGTTGGCTTCAATGATCCAAACGCTCCATCTGGCTTCAGTAGCAATTTTGATACATCTTATTCTTATGCACCCATCCACGGACGTGAGTTTTATCTTGGAATCAAGTGGAATTTGAATTAGTCCGGTGGACATGTCAGTTGGTATTTTTAAAATTTCGGTTAAATTCGCCTCCTCGAATAATCATTCTACTGAGCGTAGGGTGAAAGACACGGGGCATTAGCTCAGCTGGCTAGAG
>JBDVMP010000030.1:0-18682 GCA_039970095.1 Cyclobacteriaceae bacterium | reverse complement strand
AACGCCCATACAAACCGACACCATGCCCGGTAGGGGTTTTGGGAACCCGGTAGTGCCTGTAGGTTTGATTGCATCAGCTTTCAGACCGTCGGATGATGCTACTACTTATCTGTTTCTTATACCCTCCAATTTCTTCGCGGTGACAAGTTTGCAGCAAGTGTCTGAGATAGCTAAAGAAGTATTAAGTGATAAAGCACTTGCTCAGGAGTGCATAAGCTTGGCAGATGAGGTAGAAGCTGCTCTTAAGGAATATGCCATTGTAGAGCATTTGGGTTATGGGAATGTATTTCCGTTTGAGGTTGACGGTTTTGGAAACAAACTATTTATGGATGATGCCAATGTGCCAAGCCTTTTAGCACTTCCATATTTAGGATGTGTATCTGAGAAAGACCCCATTTATCAGAACACCAGAGATTTTGTCTGGAGCAAAGACAATCCATTTTTCTTCGAGGGAAAGGCGGCATCAGGTATTGGTGGGCCACATGTAGGTATGAATATGGTTTGGCCAATGTCGATTATTATGAAAGCCCTGACCAGCGAAAACGATGCGGAAATAAGCGCATGTATCAAGACGCTTATCTCAACAGATGCCGAGACTGGGTTCATGCATGAATCTTTTCACAAAGACGATCCAAAGGAGTTTTCAAGAGAATGGTTTGCCTGGGCAAATACCCTGTTCGGTGAATTAATTCTCAAAACATTCAATGAACGACCGGAAGTGCTAAAAAGCATTTGATTCTTTAGAACCAAACTCCTAATCCATGAAAACGAAACTAATTTTCGCAATAGTAAGCTTGCTGACCGTGTTTAATCTAAGCAGTCAAAGCTATGAACAGTTAGCAGATTCGGTACAGCAGGCCCTTGTTGACGATTACTCTTATTCTGTTGCCGGAGGCTACTTTTTTGATCAGAGTACAAGCCCGTCCAATACGTATTTTCATTATTGGTGGAATGGATACGCATTAGAAGTCTTGGTAGATAGGTACGAAAGAGCTTCGTCTGAGCCTCAACGAGACAATGCCGTAGAGCTCATGAAAGATTTGGTGAATGGTATGGAAACTGCCAATGAAACCTTCAACAACAACTATGGGCACTACAACAATTTTTATGATGATATGGAGTGGTTAGCCATTTCGAGTTTTAGGGCGTTTGAAGCTACCAAAAGTACTCACCCGTCAGATTCTTCCTTATTTCTTGATGTTTCTACCACGTTATTGGAGGATATTAAGACTGGGGAAAATGATATAATGGGAGGAGGTATTGCCTGGCGCAAGTCACAAAGAGATTACAAGAACAATGCTGCGAATTCTCCCACTGTAATAGTAGCAGCCCGAAGGTATCAGTATTTTGGTGATGCTGAAGATATTGCACTGGCTCGGAGACTATATAGTTGGGTTAAAAGTAATCTGGTCGCAAGTTCTGGTCGCGTATATGATGGAGTGAACAGAGACCCCAAAAACGCACCCGGTGAGATTGATCTCTGGGAGTTTACTTATGGGCATGGGACTTTTGTAGGTGCTGCACTCGAAATGTACAGGGCTACAGACAGCACTCATTATTTGGATGATGCCATTCTTACCGCAGATTACGCTGTAGGGGAATCAAATAACCTGTTGAATGATGGGATTTATAAGAGCGAAGGAGCTAGTGGAGACGCTCCTTTGTTTAAGGGAGTTTTGATAAGGTATTTAACAGAGCTTGCTATGGAAACGTCAGTTTCGTCAATCAAGAGAGATGCTTATAAGGCGATGGTTGCTGAGAATGCCAGTGCGCTTGTCAGCGCAGGGTTAAATCCGATGAACTATCATACAGGACCATATTGGGGTGAATCTACCTGTGACGCGGTGCTTTCGGCTCAGTTGGCGGGAATTACGCTATTAGAAATGGCAGCTAAACTTGGATTAACCTCGTATGACGATGGGTTTTTGATCCCTGGTGGAATTAATGCTGAAAATTATACCAGTGCAACAGGAGTTAGTGTCGAGGAAAATGGAGATGCAGACCCTTATTGCGGTATGAATATTACCAGTTTTGATGCTCCAGATGACATCAGCTACAAAGTTAGGGTAGCCTCTACTGATACTTATTTAATTCGGGTAAGAGCGGCAAGTACCAATAGTGGGCGTCAGCTCACTGTCTCATCAAATGGAAGTGCTCTGGCAACAATAGATATTGATAACACGGGTGGTGCTCAGACCTATTCAACGGTGTCTGGCATGATCAACCTAACTGCAGGCGTGGATACGCTTTTAACATTGTCAGCTCCAAATGGTAGTTTCAATCTCAATTGGATTCACTTTGAAGACCCATTGGTAATAACCTCAAAAAAGATAGAGGCAGAGAATTTTGTAGAGATGTCGGGAGTGGGAACATCAGGAACCTCTGACTTTGGTGGTGGAGAAACAGTTGATGCGGTAGGATCAGGTGATTGGATGGAATATTACGTGGATGTGAAAAAATCAAGACAATACAATTTTTTGGTTCGTGCATCACGTCAACCCATAGGGAATGATACACTTCAATTGAAAAGCGGAGTTACCCTGATTCAGGAGATTGTCATCCCCTCCACAGGAGGTTGGGAAAACTGGACAACCCAAAGTAGCACAGCTACTTTGTCAGCAGGAGCTCAAATGCTCAGGTTGGAGTCAAAACATGGAAATGCCAATATCAACTGGTTCAAACTAGATAGTATAAAAAGTGTGGTCTGTGGCCAAATTGAAGCCGAAGATTACCAATCTATGAGTGGGGTAGTTACTGAAGCCACGTCAGATGCAGGTGGAGGTCAAAATGTAGGAGGCATTGATTCAGGAGAATGGATGGACTATGAGCTAAGTGTTGAATCAGATGGGTGGTATAAGCTGGACGCAAGGATCGCGAGTATTTATACGGGAAGATCATTTCAATTGAAAAAGTCAGCTGATGTGCTGGCCACATTGAATATTCCGAATACAGGAGGATGGCAAAACTTTCAAACGGAGACTGCCTACGTCCAATTGACTGCAGGGGTTCAAACCTTGAGAGTGCATGCAGTTGATGGCGGGTTTAACATCAATTGGTTTGAGCTCACCTTCATTCCCAAATTTGTTAGAACGATTCAGGCAGAGGACTTCATATCAGCTCATGCTGGTGTAGGCACGGAAACGAACTGTGATATTGGCAGTGGACTGAGTTTGGCTGGAATTGACGCAAACGAATGGGCTGAATATTTGGTTTATGCCGATTCTACAACGGATTATATGTTTGTCGTGAGGGTGTCTAGTGAGTTGTCCGGAAAGTCTTTAACAGTCGAGGTTGATGGTACGTCAGTGGAAACGATAGATGTTCCGAACACCGGGAATTGGCAATTTTATGAATCGGTTTCGACCATCTTGAGTATTAGTGAAGGAGGTCATACGATTAGAATTTCTAGCAGTACAGGGGGATTCAATTTGAATTGGTTGAAATTTTTCCGATCCTCAAGCCTCACCGATGCTCGACTTGAAGCAGAAAATGCCCATACAGAGCATAGTGAACAAAGTGGTACAGGCTGCCCTACTTTTAATGGTTCCAGCCCTTATCAAACGGAGATCTATGGTGAGGAATCAGAAGATAACCTAGGTACCAAGCAGCTTTCGATGGAAACAGGGAGTTGGCTAGATTATTACGTATATGTACCCGCCACTGCCACCTATTTGTTTTCGGCCAGGGTTTCCAGAGACAATGCGCTTTCAGGCCAGGGTGTTTTACAATTGGTTGAAGATGGCAGTACACTTGTTACACTTACTATAGACGCTACAGGCACTTGGAATGATTTTGTGACACTTTACGATGAAATATCTCTTTCAGAGGGAACCCATCTTCTCAGAACAAATGCCCAAGCTGGAATCTTCAATTTGAATTGGATTCGTTTCGATGAAGCTGTTGTGGTTGGTGATTATGTGAAGATTGAGGCGGAAAATTTCAATAGTGGTGATGGAGTGTTCGTGGATCAGAGAAACGACAATGGAATAGCGTATACGAGTAATGATATAGGTGTTGGGGATCATATGGATTATTTTCTGGATATAGATAATTCAGGACAGTATTTATTCAAAACCAGGGTGTCAAACAATCACATTAGCAATGATGCCGAAATATTGATAAAAGATGCCAATTCTTCTACACTTTACGATTCCATTTCAATCTCCAGTAATACCGGATGGCACGATCTTGATGCAGTAATTGATTTTTCTTCTGCAGGTAACACTGTGCTTCAATTGCTAGGAAATGAGGGGGAATTTCATGTTAATTGGTTTGAAATGCTCTATGATATAACTGACGGGAGTGGTACGATTTCGGACGAGTATGACGACTCGCCGAGTGGAGAAGAAATAGATAAAGTTATTGATAATTCATCACTAACGAAATACTTGACAACTCATGCAGCGGGTTATATTGAGTTTCAATCAGCCGTAGGTCATCGGGTAACTGCCTATTCCATATCCTCCGCGAATGATGCTGAAGACAGGGATCCCAAAGACTGGAAGTTGCAAGGATATAATGGCACAGGCTGGGTGGATCTGGATACGCAGACAAATCAGGATTTTCCAAATCGCTATCAAAGAAGAATTTACCACATTGATAATGAGAATAGTTACAAGCGTTATCGGTTGGATGTTACTACCAATAATGGATCTTCACTGCTCCAGCTCGCAGAATGGCAGTTGTTTGGAGTCGAAGAGAGTTGTGCAAGTTGTCGGGAGAGCTTTAGTGATCAAACAGACAGTACAGAAGAATTTTCATCAACCGAAATTCAGGTTTATCCAAATCCAGTCAGAGGTGGAGATCAACTCTTCGTTCGTACATATACGAATCATGGCATTAAGGAAATTGAATTGATTGACCTGAGTGGTAAGCAGATTCAACGGTTATTCTATGATGGACAATCCAATGAAACTGAAGTAAATATCACTCATGCTATCAAAGGGGTTTACATATTGAAAGTCAGTACGACCAATGGAACTTTTAGTGAGAGAGTTATAATTCGATAGTTAACCTTCTTAATAACTAATCCATGAAACCGATTTTAAAAATACTGGTATTGTTGATTTCTTTCAGCAATGTTCAAGGGCAGGTTGTAAATTCTTTCTACATTGATTTTGGGAAGAATGATGGCACCAACGGGGACGTCACTGCAGGGCCGGACTCTAATGGGAATTATTGGAACAATTTTCTGTCTACCATCTCTGCATCACAGATTGACCTTATTGATACGGCAGACAATTCTTCAAACCTATACATTAAAGTTACGGAACCATTTCTTTCAAATGGGCGCCTCAATGGAGGATTGCTGTCTCCTGATTCGGAGTTGCTGGGTGATTTTGCTATTGGCACAGCCACAGAAGATTATTATTATGTAGAAGGAACCAATGTAGGTAGTTTGGAGATTGGGGGGCTGGATACAGAGTTTGGTTATGTTTTTAAAGTATTTGCTACTCGCGCCACAGGTACCCTACGAACTTCCAGATATGATTTTTCCGGTGAAAATTCATATACTGGAACCTTGCAAACCTCGGGGACTGGTGCCGGTATAAGCTCTAACGGAAACAACAATACGATTTTGGAAACCCATGTATTGTACCCGGACAATGGTGCCATCCAAATGGATCTTTCAATAGCCGATGGGGGATTTGCATACATAGGCAGCATGAAGATTGAACAAGTGGTCAGGGTACAAAATGATCCGGAAATACTGTCGTCTCTGCTTTTTGATTTTGGGAAAGATGATGTCACCAATGGAAATGCGACTCTTAATCCCGATGACTACAACAGTTATTGGAACAATATGGTGTTAGGTCAGATACCATCTAATTTAATTACTCTAGATGGTAGCAGTTCATCAATTAAAGTAAGTGTGGGTTCGTTCTCAGCCAATGGGATACAAAATGGCGGACTATTGCAGCCCGAATATGCCAATCTGGGAGAATATGCAATCCCGACTGTTACTCAGGATTACTTCCATACACCTTCTCACAGTACTCTGCTTTTCAAGAACCTGGCATTAGATAAGGGGTATGTTTTTAACGTATTTTCTTCTAGGGATAATACGGAGACACGCAAATCACAATATACCTTTAGAGGAAGCAATGTTAAGGTGGATTCGCTCCAATCTTCCGGAGTAGACATTGGAACCAATGGTTATGACGGAAATAACAATACGATCGTTTCTTCCGGAGTTATTTTTCCAGATAATGAGGGGCGGATATGGATTGATGTGAGTGTGCTCGAAGGGAGTTTTGCTTATATCAATGCAATGAAGCTAGATGTCGTTGAACCAGTAGCGGAGTACTTTGTCGATTTTGGACCAAACGATGGCTCCAATGGCAATATCACCTCGAACAGGGATATCAACTTTAATCACTGGAATAATCTGAATGACCCACTCTCTTCTTCCACTCCAGTTTCTCTTGTTGATAAATACAATAAATGGTCACACGTTTCAATTGAGATCACTAGTGACTTTGAAATGAATGGCATAAATAATGGGGGTCTTATGAGTCCGGAGGTGTCATTGCTGGGGGATTTTGCGGTGAATACGGTGACTCAGGATTATTTCCATACACTTTCCAATAGTGGATTTACCATCAGCGGTCTCAATCCTGACAATCAGTATGTGTTTAATTTATTTGGAACAAGAAATAGTACTGCAACTAGGCGTTCTGAATATCGATTTGAGGGATCAAATACAACCATTGATACTCTGCAAACTTCAGGAACTGATTTAGGTGGATCAGGCTACCACGGGAATAATAGCACGATCATCGTAACAGATACCATTTACCCTGATTCGAACGGAGATATAGTATATGGCCTCACTGTTGCAGAAGGAGGCTTTGCATATATAGGAGGCTTGAAAATTTCAGAGTACATTCCTTTATCTAATCTGCGAGAGATTTGTTATAACCCAAATGACCAACTCATAGCGGTGATGGGCTCTTCTGTCCCCTTTGGAATAGGGGCGACAAATGATGAGGGGTATATTTATCAATACACCCAACAATTATCCAATCGTTACTCAAACGGTGATGGCTTGGATTGGAAAGTAAGTAATATCAGTATCCCAGGAAACAATACCACTGCTGTTTTGAATAGATGGGAGACAGACTTAGAGCCACTATGCGCTAAATACGTGATTTATGCTTTATCTCTGGGAAACGAGGGTGTCAAAGAGAATGGTCAGTTGGCATTTAATCAATGGCGAGATAATATGTTGCTGCTGATCGACTCTGCGCGCAATAATGGTATACATCCAGTCATTGCCAATTGCTATGCTCGAGCAGATTTTACGAGTACACAGTATGACTTCACCAAGCAGATGAATCTATTGATACATCAATGGGATGTGCCCAGTATTAACCTTTTGGGAACAATAGATAATGGGTTCGGCCAATGGGAAACAGGATATCAAAATGATCCGTCACACCCAAATGATGCCGGACATGCTGAGATGTACCTTAGCATTGTTCCTTCATTATTTGATGCTTTGAATGCAGGTAAAGCACAGCCATCTAAAGTGAGTGGAACATACCTCACGTTGGTCGATTCTTTGGACAAACAATTGGATTTCACTCCAGATGGTGTCGTACATTCATTTACATTTTCTTTTGATATAAAAACCTCATCTTCGGGGGTAGTTGGAGGATTTGCACTAGCAGGTGGCCGATATGGCGTGCTATCAGTGGATGAGTATGGTTATTTGGATTACCATTCTAGTGATATAGCGTCTATCACCACTGATAGTATACAGATTGATGATGATGAATGGCATAAAATTTCTTTGACGCACTACCATGCCAGAGGTGAAACCTTACTTTACATTGATGGAAACTTACAAGGAACTGCCTCAGAGACTCTCGTTCCAGAGAGGTTTTTCTTGGGTAGTCTAGACGGGCCTACATCTGACTATAGAGAGTGGACTTTTCATAGGTCAGGAATGACAGTAGATGAAATTGAATCTCTTGCCGATGGTGATATGTTAAAATCTAGTCTGGAGTTGTATGCTCCACTTGATGGGCTGGAGGTCTATAGTAGTAATGTGCTGATTAATCTAGCTCAAAGCACCGTAGAAATCGTTCAAAATGATGCCGAAGACCTCACAGCTCCGGTCGTGTTGTATGGGGACTGTGCCTACACTGGAAATGCCATCGAACTATTTGAAGGAAGTTATGATTTAAGTTCGCTTTTGACTCTTGGATATGACAATGACTCTTTATCATCCATTGAAATCAAAAGTGGCTATACCGTCACGCTTTATATGCATTCCGGTTTTGCTGGTAGTTCATTAGAGAAATCTGTAGATGATTTCTGTTTAGACGATGATGGGTTTAATGATGCTATGAGTTCAATCATTGTTGAGTCTAACAGTGGCTCGCGTACGGTCAATCAAATCGTGAATGTCAGAGAGGGAAACAGGAAGGTTTTTATTTATCCTAACCCCCCAAAAGATTATATACTGATTGATGGCTTAACAGATCGAACCCCATTTGAAATATGTGATGCAGTCGGAAAAATACTTTTACATGATGAGTTGAACCCCAAGGATAAAATTGATGTCAATTCCTTGAAGGCAGGTATTCATCTTTTGAGACTTCATACAGAGCAGGGGGTAATCACTTTTAAACTAATCAAGTAGTCTGAGAGCATTTATGGGTACTCTATTTGTCGGAAATAATTATGTCCTGGGTATGGATATTGGCGGCTCACATGTAACCGCGGGATTGGTGGATTTGGACAACAAGAGAATTTTCCCTGATTCGCTCCGAAGAGTGAATTTAGATTCACAAGGGTCAACGGAAGAAATACTGAATGTTTGGCGAGGCATAGTCGAGTCTTGTTATACTGATTATAAGGATATGCCCAAACATATTGGATTAGCTATGCCAGGGCCATGTGATTATGAGCAAGGCATTTGTTACATAGAGGGCTTGTCGAAATACTCCAACTTGTATGGACTAAATGTCTGCCAAGGTCTTGCTCGGGCTTTGAAGATTCCTGAGGAAAATATTCGGATGACCAACGATGCTGCATGTTTTCTTCAAGGAGAATTAGATATGGGAGTTGGTCGGAAATATCAAAATCCAATCGGCATAACCCTTGGTACTGGATGCGGAACAGCAAAAATTAGACATGGGATTGGGGTAGATGGGGCGCTTTGGCAACACCCTTTTAAAGGCGGGATAGTGGAAGATTTTATTTCCACTAAATGGTTTAATCAGAGATATGCAGAGTTGACGGGGCAGGAGATTCATGGGGTAAAGGAGCTTACAGAAAAGAATAATTCCGAACTTTTAGTAAAATCAGTATTCGAGGAGTTCGCTTTTAACTTGGCGGAGTTTATTCACTTTTTTGTGTCCAAAGAAAACCCTGACGCGATTATCCTAGGAGGTAATATGTTAAAAGCGCAACATATTTTCTTACCTAAGGTGCAAATGGAGCTCACCAAAACCGGAATCATGGAGCCAATACACCTATCCAATCTTGGAGAAAGTGCTGCAATCCTAGGGGCTGCTTCGGCATATGTCAAAAAGAAAATGTACTTGAAAAGTAAAATAGCATGAATAGAAAGCTGATTATAGCCTCTCTAACCGCTTCTTTAGCCGGGTTTTTGTTTGGATTTGATACGGTGGTTATTTCTGGGGCTAACCTTCCGCTTAAAGCGTTGTGGAATACTTCAGAGTGGTTTCACGGTACTTTTATCATGTCTATGGCGTTGTGGGGTACTGTTATGGGAGCTATGCTGGCGGGTATTCCTACCGATAGGCTTGGCAGAAAGACCACATTGATCTGGGTTGGTGTTCTGTATTTTGCATCAGCCGTTGGTAGTGGTTTAGCATCCGATCCATATTGGTTCTCTTTTTTTCGTTTTATAGGTGGTCTAGGAGTTGGGGTGTCTTCCATTGCCGTGCCTACGTATATCTCTGAGATATCATCTGCTAGTAACCGAGGGCGGCTGGGTATTCTTTATCAGTTCAATTTGGTGTTTGGAATCCTAATTGCATTCATCTCTAATTATCTGCTTCAGGGTGTTGGCGGAGATAACGATTGGCGTTGGATGCTGGGAATAGAAGCACTTCCTGCACTCATCTATACATTAATGGTGTTGGGTGTTCCCAAAAGTCCAAGGTGGTTGGTCATTTACAGGAACGATCATGCTGGTGCCGAGAAAGTGCTCAGGGAATTGTCTGAATCGGAAGAAGAAGCTGCTGCTATGTTAAAGACCATAGAATGGGATCACCATAAAACAAAAGGTGATAAATCTTCGGTATTCTCAACTAAGTATAAACGTTCGTTGATATTGGCATTTCTGATCGCTTTTTTCAACCAATTGTCAGGGATCAACTTTATCCTTTACTATGCGCCAGAGATTTTGCAGAAAGCAGGATTTGGCTCGTCAGATTCCCTTTTAAGTTCAATCTCAATAGGTATAGTGAATCTGGCTTTCACCTTTGTGGGGATGGTGTTAATCGACAAAGCGGGAAGAAAACAGCTTATGTATATTGGCTCTATCGGCTACATCATTAGTCTGTTCATGGTGGCTTACGGGTTTTATGTCGAATCCAGTGCAATGTTCAAACTCATATTCATTTTGACTTTCATAGCCTCTCATGCCATTGGCCAGGGATCGGTGATCTGGATATTTATATCTGAAATTTTCCCGAACAGGGTGCGAGCCTATGGTCAGGCATGGGGCAGTGGTACACATTGGGTGTTTGCCGCATTGATCACGCTTTTCGGTGCAGTATTGATCAATGCATTTGCCCCGTGGGTGGCATTTGTGTTTTTTGGATGCTTTATGATTTTACAGTTATTCTACACCCATTTTATGATGCCTGAAACCAAAGGGAAAAGTCTTGAGGAAATAGAAAAATTGATGGTAGAATAGAGGTCGTATAAGTGAAATGTATATGACTAAAAAAAATGGTGGTTGAGTTTATCTCTAACAGAAAACTAAATTTGCTGAGCCAGTAAGTGAATATATGAAAACGTGTGTCAAAATAAAAAAGTTTAAACAGATAAATAATAAAGTTTGAACTATATGTAATCGACAAGAATAAAAAAGTTTGGACAGATTATTAGGATTTACCACTGCCCTTTAGATTTCAGATATTCGATTCCGTTAAACAAGGCAACTTTTACAAGATCTACGGTCTTGTACTTTTTACGGCCAAATGTATTGTCAATTTTCCCTTGATATAGGCCTGATCTTTTATCAATAAATATTATCAAAATATGACCATCTCTCTTCAAGTAATAATCACCCTGTCTACTAAATTTCCAATTTGTTTTTAACCAATTTTGCCTTCGCGCACTTTTATTTCGTAAATTCCGTTCATATCGAGTAGGGTTAATATAATCATCAGTCATTTTTTCTGCGCAGTTACATCCTACTTTCATCTGCTGAGAATATTCTGGATGACTCAATACATGAACATATCTGATTTTTTCATTTCCACACATCATACAAGCTTCATAGTTGGTTTCTTCTTCTGTCTGACCATCATCTCTTATGTCATAGACGGTGTCAAGACTCCAACCTTTATGCGGTACTCCAGGTATATTCCGGAAATTTGTCATCATCTTTCTTTCTTCCAAATAACACTCAGTGCAGAGTTATCTCTTGACAAACAGAATTCATAAAACTCTTCGGATTTATCCATTTCAAAATCTGTAAACCAATCATCTGGATAGATGATATCTTCTTTAGTAGGTGTCACATTTTTATAAAAGTATTCACCTGCTAATGTACTCTTAGGAACATCAGAGCCTTTTTTTGGAGGCCAACGATATTTAAAATCATTTGATGTCATTACCCATTCCACCTTGGCATTCTTACTGAAGATTATTGCCATTGGGCTGATATTCAGTTGAAAATATCTAAATATTGTGGCACTCAGACTAGTATCAAAGTTTTCAGAAAGAGATTTTAATATGCTGGAACTTAATTTATAACCCCTACAGAAATTTTTAAAACTAGAGGTGGGCATCAGTAGACAAGCTGCAAAAAAATCAGCCTCTTTTTCAACTGGATTTTTCGATAACAGACTATTGAAAGAAGCATGACTTGGAGTTTTTCCACTTGCCAACGCATTTCTGTGTTCATCTATGAAGTAATGACCTAATTCGTGAGCAAATGTAAATCTAGCTCTTGGAGTATCTTTTTGGGTTAAGCGATCTAGGTTAATATAGATGTGAAACTGACCTGATTCATGCTCTAAGAGGCCATCAAAATAATCCCTATAGTGACCATATGAGTAAGTAATATTATTTTCGGAAGCAATTAGATCAGGTTCAATAATATAATCTTCTCCAAAATAATTATCGGCTAGCCATTCAGCTAGAGATTCAATTTCTCTTCGTCTAAATTCATTTCCCTCCTTTCTCATCTTTACCCTTTTCTTGGGATTTTTGCTTGTCCTTTTTCATTAGATTTTTCACATCATCTGGTATTTCTTTTCCTTCTCTTGCGGCCATAGCCAAATTTGACTCGACCTCCGGGTCTCCAGATATTTGAAAATCTGACAATCGAGTAATTTTTCCTCTCGCTATTATTTCAAGTGGGTCCTTTAGCTCATCAGGTAAAGTATTTTCTGATTCCCTTTCTGGTTTCTGAAATGCAAAATCACTTTCATTCTCAGGAAATAGTAAACTGTGTTGTATCAAAGATTTAACAAATGCCTGTTCTATGATTTTATCATCGTAATTACTCCTATTTTCATTCATAATGGAGATATTAAACTTTATAATTCTTTTTCAAGTAATCAAAAACGATCTTCTTAGATCTAGAAATAATCTGTCTGATATTATCTTCAGTGGTTTGATACTTATCAGCCAATTCCTTTCTCACTCGCGGGTCTAGATTTTTTGCTTGATCTCCAATACCTTTTTCATAGTGCTGGAAATAAACCATAAGAATATGGCGATCCCTCTCCTTTGGTAATTGTTCAAGTGCCTCCTTGACAATCTTTTCACTAAATGTTAACTCTTCTGAACCTTCTTCCATAAAATTCTCAACTTTCATATGAGCTTGATCGTCTTGGATAGAATCAGCCAATTCGTTAGGATCAAATTCTTCATATGTACCTGAGACCAAGTTTTTGAATTCTGTTTTGGCTATTGCGGTGAGCCAGTTCTGAACCTTCTTTTTAATCGCCTCGTCGCTCAATTTATCATCTACAGAGAAAGAACCAGAATAGTTATAGACATTTATTACGGTGTTTGAATAGACCGCCTTACTCAATTCGTAACTATTCGGATGGTACCTACAGACATTTTCGATTCTATCCCATAAGAATTTCTCATAGCGCTTGCTAAAAATCGAGAAAGCCTTATTTCTTGATTCCAATTCCTCTTTGATTGAAATAATGACTAAAAGATCATGGTCTCTTTCTTCCTCCATTCTATTGATTTACACATGTGATGACTATGATTTTCACTGTTAGAAGAAATAACTGTGACATTTTTTTCGTGATCTGTCACAGTTCTCACTTAATAATATGAAACCGCCAAGGTGGTGGTTCATTTAATTTAAAACAAATAAAAAAGTTATGTCTAAAAATTCAGAAAATCAAGGCGGAGAGAAAGAGAGATCAAATGATAACTTACTTTCAGTTATTATTCAGACTCCTCAGGGAGATTGGAGTACGGACTTTCCTAAGACGTCAAAAGTTTCCGATGTAATTAAAGCCATTGTTGATCATTTTGGCTTTTCATCTGAGGGTAAGTATGAACTAAGACTTGATGTCAATCCAAACGAAGCATTGGATCCGAATAGACCCTTGGTGAGTTATGGTGTTAAGGATGGAGATGTCCTAGTATTCATTGACTTTGGTCAGGCGGTATGAGTGTTAATCCCAGCATTTCTCTCAATAAGGTCAAAGAAGAGCTTGTTCGATGTAACGAGTATGTTGAAAAGTATAGTTGGCTCATCACTGAATTGGATGAGTCTAACCAAGCTTTTACTGTTCAAATGACCTCCCCCTTAGATAATGAGACTTACATTCTTGAAGTCATTTATAGCGACTATCCCGAGCTTCCATTGATACTCGAGTTTGTTGATCCGGAAACAGGACAAAGGGGAACTAAACATGCATATCCAAAAGGTTGTGATAGCTTTTTTCATGGAGCACCCTGCATTTGCAATCCTGCTTCTAGAAAATCATATAAAGAGTTCAATCCGAGTGGTCCACACAAGCCTGATAAGGATTGGCAACTTGCTGGGTGGAAGAAGCACCCAAAAGTGGGAACATTAACCACTATTGATTCAATATTAAAAGCCATTTATTTGAGAATAAGCGATGATAGATTTTATCAGAGAAAAAGGATGGAATAAACGATTCTGGTACAGATCGAAAAGAATAACTCCAAAAGATAGTATTACCTACAACATCACGAATGGTGTTGTAGAATTAACCGAGAACATATTGGAGCAATACGGAAGCCTACCGCATGAAGGTCTTGTGTTTTGGGCTGGAAACATTGAAAAAGAAACGATTAACGTAACACATGTCATTGCCCCTGAAACAGATTCTTCTGAGGGTAGAGTGACTGTTTTGCCAGAGTCGAATTTTCATGTTGTTAAAGCTCTTTCGAATAGCAGAATCATTCATATTGGACAGGTTCATACACATCCTGGAAGTTGGGTTGATCATTCGAATGGAGATAACAAATGGGCTTCTTTTAAAAAGAATGGATTGATCTCTTTAGTGGTACCTAGATATTGCAGAAATGGTATGCTCCCAATTTCGAGATCCGGAATTCATAGATTTCAGAACGGTCGATTCATAAGGTTAAGCAATAAATATGTTAACCGTCATTTCAAAATAATTGAGGGTACCGGTGAAATTATTGATTTAAGAAATAAAAGTGATTTAAGATGGAAGCAGCAGAATGGTATGATTTAAGAAATAATAGAACCAACAGAATTGATAATATACTTTTAGATTCTGACGCAGAGCCTATCACGGTTAATGTTCTTAAATATGATGACTGGCATGGACAGATTATGGCTGTCAGTTTGATGAATATTCTATCTCGATGGTGCAGAAGAATAATCGTTTACATGCCTGATGACGTACCATGCTTAATTGATAGGTGGTCTGATCAAACACTTAATGACGTAATAAATCAAATTATGAGTTTGGCTGATCCGTATGGTGAATTCAAAATTGTTTCTGATTACAATATTGATACCCCTTCAGAATTCAATATTTGCATTGGAAATCAAGAAGCTAGAGGTCAATATTGGATTGATTCCTGTGGATGGATTGCAGCTTTCGGTTATGATACAAATTCAAAAATATCATCTTCTGCACCTAATGACAGAAACCCAATTGGTGCAGTCTATGCAGCTTCATGTATTTGCTCTATCATATTCTCCAAGTATATTAATCAAAAGGAGTTCGAGCTCATACCATTTGAAAACTACCACTCGTTATTTGATTTCAAAACTGCAAATACACCATACAATCTTTCGAATCCATTTTGGGACGCTACACTTGATATTGGCAAAGTATGGCAAATTGGAGCTGGCGCAGTAGGGTCAACCTTTGATTTCATTTTATCTCTCATTCCTGTAGCTGGAAGGTTAGACATAATCGACTATGATAAAGTAGAAATACCAAATACAAGTAGTTCCCTAATATTTACTGCGAGTGATGCTATAGATAACAAGACAAAAGTGGGAGCATGTAAGTCGGCACTTTCCTCAAACCAAAAATTGTCATGTGAAGAACACCCTGATAAGGATTTTGGTCAGTTTGTTAGGGAAGTTAATTTATTGAAAGACTATCCTGATTTGATACTTTGTTTTGCAAATGAAAAAAATGTGTGGTCAACTATACAGAATAACGAACCACCAGTTGTATTGCATGCTACAACATCAAGCAACTGGGGAGTAAATTTTGGTAGACACATACCATTTAAAGAGTGGTGTATTGTTTGTAGGTTTGGAATAGATGAATTGGAATATGTCCCTGTTTGTTCCGAAGCGGTAAGTGTTGAAGGGGATCAAATTGAGGAGAAGTTGGGTATTCTTCCTTTCCTATCTCCTGTAGCCGCAGTACTAGTTTTGGCAGAAATTATAAAGTTAAATATGCTGATTGGTGAAGAATACCCAGTTAATCTAAACTTCATTCAACTTTCTATGAAGAAAATAGCTAGTTCAATACCAATGTCTTTTAATTTGAAACCAACTTATAAGTGTCCAGTATGCTCAGATCAAGAAGAGTCGACATACTTAGAAGGATATAAGCATGGCAAATATTATATGAAAAGTATTTGCAAATCATCTTGTGACCTTGGTTATTTAGATAATTCAGGCTCAAGGACAGAATTTTCATGATTTTTATGTTTCAAATTCGGATGATGAACTACTTGATTTATTTAGTTTCTCTTCTCTTTCCATGAATTGGATGAAAGTGATATCACATAATAAGTTGATAATGTCTTGGCTTGTATCATTCTGTCAACTAGCCTAAACTTGAATAACAGCCTCTCTGTTAAATTGATAGTGATCACCATGCTCCACATACCCTAGCATATTGCCATGCATCCAGGTGTTGCCAATTTGAAATGACTTAAAGTTTACATGGGTGTGGCCGGATATCCAATGATCAATCTTGTGCTGCTTACAAATCCACTCTAAGTCAGCATGAAAAAAAGAAGACAGGTCTATAGGGAATTCTGGGTAGTCTTTGATCCATTTCTTATTATAGGGAGGGAAGTGGCTTACCACCACAGTTTTCCCTTGAAAAGGTTCTTCTAGCTCTAGAAGTAAATACCCCAGGCAAACTTTATGACAGTGATTAAACTCATTTATTGTGAGGGAAAGCATTGAATCTTCATGGTATCTAGTCCGATGAAAGTCCTGGATGTAATTTTTAATTTTGGTGGATTTACTAGCTGGTATATGTGAGAATAAAGTGGTAAACAGAACCCTAGTATCACCAAATTTGAGCGTCTGATTATTTAGGTAATGAACATTACTTCTTACCTCTTCATGAAAGGATGGCAATATTTTGGAAATGGGAAAATGTTTACCGTAGAATTCATGATTTCCTGGGACAATATAGACTTTCTCAAATGTTGACGATAATTGGTCTAAAACCTTATAATCATTAACTGAGTCACCTAATAGGATCGTATCGCCAGCAAGCACTAAAACATCCGCTATAGGCCTAATCGGATGCTCTATTAGATATAGCTGGTTAGCCGGAAATTCAAGGTGGAGATCTGAAGAATACTGTATTTTCATTAGCAGAAATTATAAGTCTATTTTAAATGGCTCTTTAGTTGATTTGTCTTCAACTTCTTTAATATGATCGGTCTCAGTTTTTTTAATTACATTTTTTCGATCCATGAATTGCACGAAGTAAGGGTCATAATATCGTAATTTCCCATTCTCTAGTTCTATCAGAACTTTAGTTTCACTTTGCCCACCATGCATCATGTATACAAAGCGATGGAAGAACCCTTTCTTGATGTCGCCTTTATCGTTGATTTCAACTGGTCTTAACCCGCCCTTGTGATTCATACATCAAGGTTAGATTTCATATCTTCAATAATACCCGGCTTGTTTTCTTCCATCCAGTGTTCTAGTATGTTATTGACAAGAGTAGATATTCCTACGTCATAATGGATTGCTGTCTTCCTGTAGAAATCGTGAGTTGAAGCTTTGACATTAATTGTTCGGGTTTTACCCTTCGGAGCATCTGTTTCGTGAAGAAATGATTTGAATCCATTCATTCGATGTTTTTGCTGAAAATATATAGAATTTAAATTACATCACAGAGTATACTCTGTGGATTGCGATTTTCTGTCGAAATAGCTTGCTCTTTCAATGGGTGAAGAGTTAATAGCTAAGAAATTCGGTTTACATCTTAAAGCCTTGAGAGAAGCTAAAGGTATTTCTCAGGAGAAACTTGGATTGACTTCTGATATTCACCCCACTTATGTTTCATTACTCGAGAGAGGTATTAATCAGCCAACTCTATCTACAATAATCGCTTTATCAAAATCACTAGGTATTGAAATTCATGAATTACTGTCTCCATTTATAAGGAACAAGTAAGCTTCCATCATTACCTGAATCAATGATGAGACCATATTTGCGCTACGAGCGCTTTACGGATTCTCTTTTTTCATTAGACACATTTCTGTAGATATTGTTGTAATTAATGACTTTATGGTGGTTGGAAGATCTACTACAAAAGGGAAAAGATAAATTAATGATCAAAAACTTTGTGATCCTGTCAGTAAATATTAGATCAAAATACATTTCTCAACCCTCTAAAGAATGGCAACACTTCTTCAGTCTACATCCATTTACCATCCGATTCGGATTCACAATCCATTCAGTATTTAAGAGAATGCTAAAATATTGATATTAACAATCCTCCAACTCACAATTCTCGTTCTGCCCTTCAAACTCTATCGTGATGTGATTAATGGATTCATCTTTGAGTTGTGATCGTACTTTCTCCTTGAGTTTGGTCTGCTCGGAAAGTTTGTAGTCTTTGTCCAACCTTAGATGGATCGTAAGGATATTGTATTCCCCATCCAAAGACCAAACGTGATTATCATGCACATCAGTGATTTCCGAAATGTCTTTCAGCTTCTCTTTGATATCCTCCAGAGACACATCCTCGGGGATACCCTGCAGGATTAC
>JBDVMP010000029.1:0-66475 GCA_039970095.1 Cyclobacteriaceae bacterium | reverse complement strand
CCAAATACAGATACACCAGACGATCCGGTAGTGCCAGTACCACAGGCCGACCTACAGATTGTTAAAACAATAGATGACGATACTCCAGATGTAGGAGACGACATCACGTTTACTTTGGTAGTAACCAACAATGGTCCTAGTGATGCAACAGGTGTAGAAGTAGTAGATGCATTACCAGATGGATACAGCTATGTTAGCAACGATGGCGGAGCATCAGAGTCAGCCGGCACAGTAACATGGAGTATAGGAGCATTGGCCAATGGTGCGAGCAGCACGTTGAACATCACCGCTACAGTACTTGCCAGTGGCAGTTATAGCAACAGCGCCACAGTGAGTGGCGATCAGGATGATCCAGGCCCAGGCCCAAATACAGACACGCCGGATGATCCAGTTGTGCCAGTACCACAGGCCGACCTGTCGATCAGTAAGGCGATAAATAATCTTTCACCTAATGTAGGGGATGAGGTTGACTTTACGATCACAGTGACCAACAATGGACCAAGTGCAGCTACGAACGTGATAGCGACAGATGACCTACCGACAGGTTATACGTTTGTGAGTTCAAATGCTACATCTGGACTATATGATGAGACAACAGGAGACTGGACGCTTGGCGCGATGGCCAATGGTGCAGAGGAAACTTTGACCATCACGGTTACTGTCAACGCAGTAGGAGACTACAACAACACGGCCACTGTAACGAGCGACACAGACGATCCAGATCCAACACCGGGAGATGAAGAAGATACAGTTATAGTGAATCCAATCAATAATAATCCGCCTGTTGCTGTTAATGATACTTTTACCATTGACGAGGATACTCCAGCTATGGGTAATTTGATTCAAAATGACTCAGACCCTGATGGTGATAATTTGATAATCAATACAACACCGATTGTCAGTCCTGGTAATGGAACTTTGGTTATTAATCCTGACGGTACATTCACTTATACACCAGACGAAGACTTTGTTGGTGAGGATAGTTTTACCTATCAGATATGCGATGATGGCACGCCTTCTAAATGCACCGAGGCGGTTGTGACCATAAATGTTGAGGAGAACAGATCTATAAGTATTGAAGTAGACGAAGTGTGCCTGAGTAATGTGCCGTATGTAGAATATACGGTTACGGCAACAGGTTTTACTCCTGAGGATGAAGCTACTATAACATGGAAAAAACTGGATGGAACTGTAGCCGAGCAATTGACTAACCAGCCACTAACGGGGATGCTCCTTTGGCCAGGTGCGGCTGTAGATAGTGATGGGAACCCGACTGACTGGCCTGGATGGGATTTGGTTGGTGGAGTTTGGGTTCAAATTGAAGATGGACTAAGACCAGAGTTGACTTTAGAAATAAGTATAAATCCAACTAATTCGGTTCAGGTTTTTTATCCTCCGGCTACACCAACATGTTCAGCCAACCCTAACAACCCTCCTGAACCAAAGGACGATAGTTACGAGACTGATAGTGAAAATCCTGTGACTGCCAATCTTTTGGATAATGATTCTGATCCCGATGATGATGACTTAACCGTCAACATAACGCCGGTCAATGGGCCGAACAACGGAACTTTGGTTATTAATTCAAATGGCACATTCACCTATACACCAGACGAAGATTTCGTCGGTACGGATAGCTTTACCTACGAAGTGTGCGATGATGGTGTACCTTCAAAATGTGCTCAGGCGACAGTTACAATTGTTGTTATGAAACCGAATTCACCTCCTGTTCCCGTCACAACCGAAATTGGTCCGGTTCAGAATTGTATCTGGATCACTGGTAACGTGCTGGATTATGTGAGTGACGCGGACAATGACAATCTTGTTGTAGGTGCAATCCCGGTTGTAGATCCTCAATATGGAAATTTGGTCATGAGTTCGGATGGTAGCTTTACATATACTCCTGATGAAGGGTATGTGGGAGAGGACTCATTCTCTTACCAGGTTTGCGATGATGCAGACAATCAGAAATGCGCTGTTGGTGTGGTGACTATAGAAGTTATTGCGCCACTTGACACAGACGGTGATACATTGCTTGACTGTGATGAAATGGGTGATCCTGATGACCCTGAGGATACAGATGATGACGGTATTCCAGATTTTGAGGACCCAGACGATGATGGTGATGGAATTCCTACAGTAGAGGAATTGGACGACCCTGAGGACGACTGTGATGATGATGGAATTCCAAATTACCTGGATCCTGCACAATTCTCTTGCGGTGAGTTGCCGGTGACCAGTACCATCACACCAAACAACGATGGGTATAACGATTTTCTCAAAATTTTAGGACTGGACGAGTTTAGCGAAAACTACATAGTGGTTTATAATAGATGGGGTAACATAGTTTTTGAGGTTAAAAATTATGTAAGCGACCCGGGCAGTCCTAAGAGTTTTGTGGGAGTTGCTAACACAACAAATTCATCTAACAATGTTCCCGACGGAACCTATTTCTACGTGCTAAAGCTGGTTAGAAATGGCAAAGAAAGAGTTCAAAAAGGATCATTCGAAATTAGAAATTGATGCGTCTTATGAAAAAGATAATATTCATATCGCTGGTTGCATGTTGTTTTCAGGTTTTCAGAGCTGAAGCTCAGCAGCAGTTCATGATCACACAGTACATGTACAATGGATTGGCGATGAATCCTGCCTATGCAGGTATTCACAATGGAATCAGTGCCAGTATGCTTACCCGCCATCAGTGGGTGGGTATAGAAGGCGCTCCATCCACTCAGTTTGTCAGTGTTCATGGTCCTTTGAGGTACAAACCTATTTCCCTGGGGGCATTAATATATCGTGATGTAATAGGTGTCAAAAAAGAACATACCGGTTATTTCAGCTATGCCTATCGAATCGGAATCGTAAAGGATATTAAGTTATCATTTGGGATTCAGGCCAACTTTCATCAGCTGAACCAAAATTTCCTTTTTGATAATACGGTAGATGATGGAGGAGATCCACTTCTGGCAAATAATAACGCATTCAAGTTCAACTCTGGTGCTGGCTTACTTTTGCACTCGGATGTTTTTTATGTCGGACTATCATCCCCTCAGTTGTTCAAAAGTAAATACGGTTCGAGAGACTTTGACACTAACAGCAGACTTGTCAGACACTATTATATCACGGCGGGATATGCATTTGTATTACCTAATGATATTGTTCTGAAACCTAATACACTGATCAAAGCAGTAGCCAATGCTCCTGCACAGATTGATCTCAATATGAACATTTTGCTTAAAAACATACTTTGGCTGGGGATCAGTCATCGCTGGAAGGAGAGTAATAGTTTACTTGCCGCATTGCAACTAGGCTCTCAATGGCAAATTGGTTACGCCTTTGATTTGAACAACAATGATCTTAATAGAACCTCACATGAGATTATGCTCAATTTCATATTTGATTTCCCAACATCTAAAGTTTTAACTCCAAGGTATTTTTAATATGGTCATGATCAAGAATGTTCTTTTTGCAGTGCTGTTAGGGGCACTGACGGCCAATGTTTTGCTCGCTCAGGATAAGGAAATACCTAAGAAGTACGATCGTACCATGGGTAAAGCCAATGGCTTGTACAACTCTTTTGTATATGTGAAAGCCATAGAGGAATACAAGAAAGCCATGGAAATCAGCGATCATGAAACGGATTTTATTTCACTTAGGATCGCAGATAGCTACCGACTTATCAATAACAACGACGAAGCGTTTGCATGGTATAGTAAAGTTGAGGGCAAGCCTGTAATGACCAAACAGGACAAAGCCAACTATGCTCAGGTACTGATTTTGCATGGTGACTACAGGAAAGCCAAGCAAGTTGCTGAAGAAATAGGGACTTCTGTTGAGCGTATCGATCAGGCTGATAAGGTTTCGG
The DNA here is from genome assembly GCA_039970095.1 of Cyclobacteriaceae bacterium. GTDB lineage: Bacteria > Bacteroidota > Bacteroidia > Cytophagales > Cyclobacteriaceae > JAMZMI01. Next base: position 62,610 of record JBDVMP010000029.1, on the reverse strand, counting down.
AAATAAGAATAGATACGGCAGCCTATTTTATGGAAAACCTCGTTATTAACTCGTCAGAAGCCGATTTTAGTCCTACATACTACAAGGATGGAATTGTTTTCGTTTCCAGCCGTGAGATAGAAAGAATACTCCCTCAAAGTAAATACTACTGGGATGAATCGTACTATTTGGATCTTTATTACACTCAAAATGTGGATAGCACTGAGGATTACTTTTCAAGCTTTAGTAAAAGAATAAACACTTACTATCATGAAGGCCCAGCCGTCTTTTTTGGAGGTGATAACAAAATAATCTTTACCCGAAATAACTTTAATAAGGGACGCAGGACCTTGAGTGATCAGGGTGTGAATCACCTCAAATTGTTTTACTCAGAAACACTCGAAGGAAAAGACAAGTGGTCTATTCCTAAAGAACTCCCCTTTAATAGTGATGAATATTCTGTAGGTCACCCCACTATGTCCAGCGATGATAAAAGGCTCTATTTTGCCTCAGACATGCCTGGTAGCCTTGGCAAAACAGATATTTTTTATTCCGACTTTGTGGATGGACAGTGGACTACTCCACAAAATATGGGATCAAAGGTCAACACGGAGGTTGAAGAAATGTTCCCATTTATATTTCAGGATACTGTGCTTTACTTTGCCTCAAAAGGTCACTTGGGATTAGGTGGATTGGATATTTACAGAATCAATCTGAATGATAAAAACGCAGAGCCTGAAAACATGGGGCAGCCGTTGAATTCTGAATTTGATGATTTTGCACTCATCCGCAGCGGAAACGTGGGTTACTATTCCAGTAATCGCCCCGGAGGAAAAGGCAATGATGATATTTATCGTTTTACTTACACGGAGATCATTCCTAAATATGTGGTGGTTGTCAAGGCGGTAGATGCTGAAACGGGTGAGATTATTTCTAACGCCAATATTAACATTTTGGACAATATCACAAAGGACACTGTGATATTCGAGAAATTGCCGGATAGCACGGCTCACTACATCACCCTCGAGAATATGTCATATCATGCTGTTGGGCATCACCATGAACACTTCACCAACAGTATCTCTTTTGAAGTTGGAGAAAGTTTAGATGAAGACACCTTGTTTTATGAAATTCCACTCGAGAGAATCGAAATAGGGAAGGCTATCGAACTTGAAAACATTTATTACGACCTCAATAAGTCAGATATTCGGTCCGATGCAGCAATAGAACTAGACAAGCTTGTAACTATTTTAATTGAGAATCCGGACATTAAAATTGAGTTGAGCTCCCATACAGACTCACGTGGTAGTGATAGTTACAACCAACGATTATCGCAAAGAAGGGCTGAGTCAGCTGTTGCATATATCATCGAACAGGGAATTGCTGCGGAGCGGATTACTGCCAAGGGCTATGGTGAAACCAAGTTGGTAAACCAATGTAGTAACGGCGTTCCTTGCTCTAAGGAAGAGCATCAACGAAACCGTAGAACCGAATTTGCTGTAACAGAAAATGCATCAAACGTGGAAGTTATTGAGAATCATTAGTCAATAGTTGAATCGCGTTTTTCACGGTGTTGTTGCGGTTGTCCTTTTTCCAGATTACCGACAGGGTGGTTTTTTGAGGTATCCTGTTTAGCGCAATAGACTTAATTTTTAGATTGTATCCGTCCAGTAAACTCGTAGGTACAATGGCAATACCAAGATGGTTTTCCACAAGTTTAAAAATAGTAAAAGCGTGTACTGACTTATGTGAAACCTCTGGTTCAAACCCTCGATCTCGACAAATGCTGACGATTTTGTCATAATATTCGGGACTGTAATCGCTGGAAAATAATATAAATTTCTCCGTTTTCAACTGACCAATGTGTTGGAAGTCCTTGATATTTAATTGATGGCTTTCTGGGAGAACCAAAGAGAAAGACTCCTCATGGACTGAGCAGATATTCAAAGCCTCTGGAACATGCGAAACCCGCACAAACCCAATGTCAAGTTTGTCATTGCTTATTGCTTCTATTTGCTCCAGGTTGGCCAATTCACTGAGAGACGTATGGATATTTGGAAACTTCTCATTCAGCTTCAGCATGAAAGATGGAAGTACACCGTGTATGGCCGACCCCACAAAGCCAATTCTCAACTCCCCGGACTCTCCTTTAGAAATGAGGTGTGTTTGCCTCAGAATCACATCCAGGCGGTTAAATATGAAGTCTGCTTCGGATTTGAGATAGAAACCTGCCTGCGTCAGTTTTACATTTCGTTTCGTCCTTTCAAATAATTGAGCGTCAAGCAAATCCTCCATCTGCTTGATCTGCCTGCTCAGACCGGGCTGAGAAATGAACAGTTTTTCAGAGGCTTTCCTGAAGTTGAGCTCTTCGGCTACAGCCTGAAAATATTTTAGATGTCGAAATTCTATTTGATAACTCATGGTTATTGATTGTTGACTGAAATGGTATTTATAATTATTAAAACTAGTTCATAATTTTGAATACTACTTTTGATAATCACATTGATGAAAGAGACTTTTGAATACGGAAAGCACCATTTGACCTCAGGCATTGCGCTGAAAATTGCCACGGGTGAGTGCAAAGGAGTTTTGGTTAAAGGTGTACTGGAGAAGGTTCAGTCCAGTTTCGAAACGGTAAAAGAGATTGCTGCAGGTGCTGCAGGTGTGTATGGAATCAATACGGGATTTGGGCCATTGTGCACGACTAGGGTATCGGCCAGCGAAACAACCAAACTTCAGCGAAATATTCTGATGAGTCATGCCGTAGGAGTTGGGGAGCCGATTGATGCACAAACGGCCAAGCTTATGCTCATTCTTAAGGTTCACGCTTTGGCTAAAGGGTTTTCAGGAATCAACCCTGAGACTTTAAATCGTGTCATTTGGCACATCGAAAATGATGCAATACCTATGGTCCCTTCGCAAGGATCGGTTGGTGCCTCAGGAGATTTAGCGCCGCTTTCACATCTATTTCTTCCGCTTATTGGTTTGGGTAAAGTGAGTTTTCAAGGCCAGAAAATGGAAACCCCCGAACTGTTTCAAAAGACCGGTCTGGAGCCGATAGATCTTTCTCCCAAAGAGGGGTTGGCGCTGATCAACGGAACTCAATTCATTGCTGCACATGCAGTTCAGTTGGTTGAGCGGCTGCACAATGTTTTGTCCAATGCAGATATCACTGGAGCAATGATGATAGAGGGACTACTGGGGTCGGTTAAGCCCTTTTCTACGGAACTGCATCAGTTGCGACCATATCCGGCCAATCAGTTTGTGGCTGCTTCCGTACAGAAGTTGCTTCTGGATTCGGAGGTGGTTCATTCACATTCTAACTGCGCACGGGTTCAGGATCCATATTCCCTCAGGTGCATGCCTCAGGTACACGGAGCATCCAGAACGGCGTGGTTGCATTTGAAAGAAGCAGTTGAACTGGAGCTCAACTCAGTTACCGATAACCCTGTGATTATCAATAGGGACTTGACTATAAGTGGAGGTAATTTTCATGGACAGCCTTTGGCCTTGCCTATTGATTACGCTTGTCTTGCCGCATCCGAAGTTGGTAATATCTCGGATCGCAGGGTTTATCTTTCGCTGGAGGGAGACACCCCGGGTGTACCAAAGTTGTTGATGAAAGAAACAGGGACCAACTCCGGGTTCATGATCGTACAATACACTTCTGCGGCGCTGGCCAGTGAAAATAAAGGTCTTTGCTTTCCATCCAGTGCAGATAGTATTCCTACTTCTCTCGGGCAGGAGGATCATGTGAGTATGGGGTCAATAGGGGCTCGAAAAGCAATGAAAGTGGTGGAAAATACCGAAAAAATTCTTGGAGTGGAATTGATGTGCGCTGCACAGGCTTTAGATTTTCATCAGCCGTTGAAGTCCGGTAAAATGATGACTGCAATACACGAGCATGTTCGATCCAAAGTAGCCCATATAGAAGAAGATCAGATTATGTATGGGATAATGGAGGAATCCATTGATCTGGTTCGGTCTGGTGAATTAAAAAAGCTGGGGAAGCAAGTTGCTGTCAGAGAAAATATCAATTTCGAAATTCCCTTCGAATCAACTTTTGATACATATTAGAGATTTATGAAACAGCTCATCGGACCATTCAAACAACTCCTGCCCATGGACCTGGTTCCTCACAAAGGGCCTTTTCGAGATGAAGAACTTCATGTTATCACTGAAGGAGCAATACTCATAGAGTACGGGCTTATTTTGGAAGTTGGCGTGTTTGATGAGATGGCAAAAGAATATGCTGGAGAGGTCGATATCATCAAATTCAACGAAGAAGTCATTTGCTTGCCCGGGTTTATCGATTCGCATACGCATATCTGCTACAGCGGCACCAGAGCCAGAGATTTTGGACTCAGAAATGGTGGAAGTTCTTACCTGGAAATCGCCGAAAAGGGTGGCGGCATCTGGGATACTGTGACACAGACAAGGCTGGCCAGTGAGCATGCTCTAACCCAAAACGTGGTGTCTCGGGCTAACCGACATTTGTCTGAAGGGGTTACCACCATCGAAGTGAAAAGCGGCTATGGGCTTTCTATTGATGCGGAGTTGAAAATGCTCCGGTCTATCCAATCTGCCAATGGCCTGAGTTATGCCGACCTGATTTCCACATGTTTGGCTGCTCATATCAAACCAAAGGATTTTTTAGGTGACAATACAAAGTATCTGGATTACCTCATGCGAGAGCTGTTTCCTGTCATTAAAGCAGAGAAACTCACTAACCGAATAGATGCCTTTGTCGAGCAGGGAGCATTTTCAGTTGAAGAGGTGAGGCCGTATTTTGATTTTGCCAGATCCGAGGGTTTTGAGCTAACAGTGCACGCTGATCAGTTTCATGCCGGGGGCTCAGCCTTGGCTGCCGAGTTGGGTGCCGTCAGTGCTGATCACCTTGAAGCCAGTACGGATAAGGAAATTGAAATTTTAGCAAAAAGCAATACTGTAGCAACTGCCCTCCCGGGAGCCTCAATGGGGTTGGGGTGCGATTTTACCCCGGCCAGGAAGCTCTTGGATGCCGGCGCGTCTTTGGTCATTGCCAGCGATTGGAATCCCGGATCGGCCCCTATGGGAGACCTGATCATGCAGGCATCCGTATTGGCGACATTCCAAAAACTGACCAATGCTGAGGTGCTGTCTGCTATCACCTGCAGAGCTGCCCAGGCCCTTCAGCTCGACGATAGAGGCGTGTTGTCCAATGGAATGAAAGCCGATTTTGTTCTGTACCAGACGGATCATTACAACGAGATATTATACCATCAGGGAAAACTCACGCCATCGGAAGTGTGGAAAGATGGAAGTCAGGTTTTTAAAAAGGATTAATTATGAATTTTAAAGAACAAATACGTTTGGGAATACCTGGCGAGTTGCCCGCTGTTAAACCTTATGATGAGGAAATCAATCATGCGCCGGTTCGTAAGGATATCCTTAGTGCTGATGAAAAAAAGCTTGCCATCAGGAATGCGCTTCGCTATTTCCCCAGACAATGGCATGCCGAGCTGGCAGGAGAGTTTGCAGAGGAGCTTCAGCGGTATGGCCGCATATACATGTATCGCTTTCGCCCTGACTATGAAATATATGCTCGTCCGATTGCGGAATACCCTTCAAAGTGCGAAGCTGCAGCATCTATCATGCTGATGATCCAAAACAACCTGGATCCCAGGGTAGCTCAGCATCCTCATGAGTTGATCACGTATGGAGGCAATGGAGCCGTTTTTCAGAATTGGGCGCAATATCTTCTCACAATGCAATATCTCTCAGAGGTGACCGAAGAGCAAACGTTGCATATGTACTCCGGCCACCCTATGGGCTTGTTTCCATCGTCAAAATCTGCTCCTCGCGTGATTGTGACGAATGGAATGATGGTGCCCAATTATTCCAAACCGGACGACTGGGAGCGGTTCAATGCCCTTGGTGTGACGCAATATGGTCAGATGACAGCCGGTTCATATATGTACATCGGTCCGCAGGGTATCGTGCATGGCACTACCATCACTGTGATGAACGCTTTCAGAAAAAAGATTGGAAATGAACGCTCGGCCGGACGGGTATTTCTCACGGCGGGCCTGGGTGGAATGAGTGGGGCGCAACCGAAAGCAGGGAATATTGCCGGTTGCGTAACGGTGTGCGCTGAGGTGAACCCCAAGGCAGCAAAGAAGCGTCATGAGCAGGGCTGGGTGGATGAGTTGATAGATGATATTTCTGTGTTGACCCAACGGGTAAAGAAAGCTCAGGAAGGACGGGAGGTTGTTTCTATCGCCTTCATCGGCAATGTGGTGGATGTGTGGGAGGAATTTTTGAAAGCGGATGTTACCGTTGATATTGGGTCGGATCAGACCTCACTTCATAATCCATGGTCTGGTGGCTATTACCCTTGCGGTTTGAGTTTTGATGAATCAAACGAGATGATGAAAGCCCAACCCGACAAGTTCAAGGAAAAGGTGCAGGAGTCGCTAAGAAGGCAATCGGCCGCTATCAACGCACATACAGAAAGGGGTACCTATTTCTTTGACTATGGCAATGCTTTCCTGCTGGAGGCGAGCCGTGCAGGAGCAGATATCATGGCCGAAAATGGTGTTGATTTTAGATACCCGTCCTACGTTCAGGATATCCTCGGGCCTATGTGCTTCGATTATGGCTTTGGGCCGTTTCGTTGGGTTTGTACATCCGGAAATCCACAGGACCTTGAAAAAACGGATGCCATTGCACTTAAAGCAATGAGAGAAATAAAAGCTAAGGCACCAACCGAAATCCAGCAGCAGATGCAGGACAATATCAGGTGGATAGAAGAAGCCGGGCAAAACAAACTTGTCGTAGGTTCGCAGGCCCGTATTCTATATTCAGATGCCGAGGGTAGGACGAAAATAGCTTTGGCTTTTAATGAGGCTATCTCTCGTGGTGAAATTTCAGCTCCTGTGGTGTTGGGGCGTGATCACCACGATGTGAGTGGCACAGATTCTCCTTACAGGGAAACGAGCAATATTTATGATGGCAGCCAGTTTACAGCGGATATGTCCATTCACAATGTGATCGGCGACAGCTTTCGCGGAGCTACCTGGGTTTCTATTCACAATGGTGGCGGAGTAGGTTGGGGGGAGGTGAGCAACGGTGGTTTCGGCATGCTGCTCGATGGTTCTGATGAGACAGACCAAAAGGTGCGAAATATGCTTTTCTTCGACGTGAACAATGGAATTGCCCGCCGCAGCTGGGCGCGAAACGATGAGGCTATTTTTGCTATCAAAAGAGAAATGGACCGCTCGCCAAACCTTAAAGTGACACTGCCAGAGTTGGTGGAGGACGAAATTCTGAATAATTTGATCTAAGTATGGCGCACTACTCAAGACCCGACCAGAATATCTGGAAGGGACGGTTTTCTCTCGATTCACATTATATCTATCAAAAAGTCGATTTTGTGGATTTGGAAAAGCCCGAATTGATTCATGGAGATGAGAAAATTGCTTTTCTAGGGTATCAATGTGATGAGGGAGTGAGGCGCAATCAAGGGCGAGAAGGGGCTAAAGGTGCTCCAGATATTATTCGCACTGCTCTCAGCACTTTTGCCAATCACCTGAGCGACACTACTGCATTGATGGATTGTGGTAATGTGTCTTGCGGCGATCAGGATATGGAGCAGGCTCATGCTTTGATTTCTGAAAAGGTGAAAATACTGTTGGATCAAAACTGCTTGCCCATCTTGTTTGGCGGTGGGCACGATTTGGCTTATGCCCACTTTCGTGGAATAAAAAAACACCTTTCGACTTCATCCAAAGTTGGCATCATCAACCTCGATGCTCATTTTGACCTGCGTCAGGTTGAGGGCAGGGGAAACTCGGGTACACCGTTTAATCAGATTGCAAGCGAGACAGACGAGTTTCATTATTTGTGTTTGGGTATTCAGCCTCAGGTCAACCACAAAGGGCTCTATGCCACAGCTGAGCAGCTAGGAGTTCAGTATTTAGAGATGGATGCTTTTCAGGTAGCAAATTGGACTCAGATTTCCAGCCTTATTGAAAACTTTATATCTGAGGTTGATCATATATATCTCACGGTGGATATGGATGGATTTTCCAGTGCCTATGCTCCGGGCGTGAGTGCGCCATCCCCGCTAGGTTTTGAGCCTCACATTGTCAGAAATACTTTGTCCCTTATCAAGGCTTCTAAAAAACTGATCAGCGCAGATATTGTAGAGTTGAACCCCAAATTTGATCAGGACAGCCGTACGGCGAAGCTTGCTGCCTGGGTGGGCTATGAGTTACTTCATCACTTTTAGGTTACTACCTGACACGGATTTGTGATTACTGTCAAGGCAATTTCTTTAATTTCCGTCATGCCTGTGAAGACAGGCATCTCATAAATAGTGACCTGATATGACACTAGCGAAGGGAGTGATGATCATAACTACCCAAACCTCTCACTCACTACCAGGTCTTTCGATCCCGGAGTGTATTTGTAAAAGCCTTCACCTGTTTTCACTCCTTTAAATCCAGCCGTCACCATATTGACAAGTAGGGGGCAAGGAGCATATTTTGAATTGCCAAAGCCATCATAAAGCACATTCATAATTGCCAGGCACACATCCAGCCCAATATAGTCGGCAAGCTGTAGTGGCCCCATTGGGTGCGCCATGCCCAGTTTCATTACTGTATCTATTTCATCTACTCCGGCCACACCTTCATACAGCGAGTAGATCGCCTCGTTGATCATGGGCATCAATATGCGGTTGGCAACAAATCCGGGATAGTCGTTTACTTCTACAGGCACTTTACCCAAGCTTTTACTCATCTGCATCACCGTATCGGTGGTATCTTGTGAGGTAGCATAGCCCTTAATCACCTCTACCAGCTTCATTACTGGTACGGGGTTCATAAAATGCATTCCGATCACCTTTTCTGGTCTTTTTGTTTCGGCTGCAATCTTTGTGATAGAAATAGATGATGTATTGGTTGCCAAAATGGTTTTTTCCGGAGCAGCTCCATCAACGGTCTGAAAAATTTGCTTTTTGATTTCAAAATTTTCGCTGGCTGCTTCCACAACCAGATCAGCATCGCTCACTCCGGCAATGAGGTCGGTTCCGGTGGAGATATTAGATAATGCTGTTTGTTTGTCAGCTTCAGTGATTTTTTCCTTACTTACTTGTCTGTCCAGGTTTTTTTCGATCGTCTTCAGGGCCTTTTCAAGGGCCGCTTCGTTGATGTCAATCAGGTTGACTTTGTTGCCATATTGAGCGAAAACGTGAGCAATGCCATTGCCCATTGTGCCGGATCCGATTACAGTAATTTTCTTCATGGGGTGTTTTAATTTGATAGAATAATACTCGAATAAGGTTCGAGTGCAAAAGACTCTTTAATCTCATCCAAATCCAAACCAGCCGTGTAAAATGGGACACTAAAGCCACCGTTTGGTTGTACCGTTTTCGTCTCCCCTGATAGGTTGTGTATGACCAGAAGTGTATTGCCTTCATGGGTTCGGGTGAACGCCATCAATTGATCATCATCGAGGTTATATGCTTGAATATCTCCATACGTGAGTACTTCATTCGAACGCCTCAGTTTTATCAGGTTGCGATAATGATTGAGAATAGAGTTGGGGTCTTTGGTTTGATCATCGGCTGAGATGGTTTTATCTGTCGGGTTGTATTCAGCCTTCATCCAGCTGGTATTCGCCTCGTTTTCTGACGACCAGATCAAGGGTTCTCTGATGTTTTCGTCAGGTTTTAGACCTTTCATACCAAGCTCTTCACCATAGTAGATATATGGACTGCCAGGCATGGTGAGTAAGATAGAAGCAGCAAGTCGAGCCTTCATTTCGTCATTTTCCAGAAACGACATCACCCTGTTTTGGTCGTGATTGGTGAGGAAAGTAGTATTGATGAAAGAGGCATTGTATTCGGCAAAACTGTTCTCACCATTCAGATATTGGCCAATAGGCGACTGGTCTGCCTGCACGGCCCATGCGCTTCCAGCTATTGCCGCACTGACCATCTGCTCGTTTTTTACCGTTTCCAATACCGAACATGACACATCGAAATTGAAAAGTGCAGAGAAACCAGCAGCAAATGGTGCCTGAATGGCCAGATCGCCCCAAACCTCACCAACCAGGTATACATCCGGGTTGTATGACTCCATAGTGGTTTTAAATACCTTCCAGAATGCGTGGTTGTCCTTCGCTCTATGCTCGGGGTAGATGTGCCTGGCCGCATCGAGCCTAAAGCCGTCAACGCCAATTTCCTGCAACCAATATTTGCCAATATCATAGATAGCCTCCCGAACTTTAGGGTTATCATAGTTCAGGTCTGGCATCCCTTTCCAAAAAAAGGAGAAGAAGAGTTCGTCCTGGCCTTCTACTTCATTCCATTGATTGATATTATCACTGTCTCCGGTTGCTTCTTTGATCAGGTTACCTTCTGCCTCTATCTCTTCCATGGTGGACCAAATGAAGAAGTCGCGATACTCCTTGTCGCCAGACAATGCGGCCTGAAACCAGGGGTGTTCGCTAGAGCAGTGATTGATGACCAAATCAACGATAATCTTGAGGTCTCGTCTGTGCGCTTCTTCGAGCAGGTTTTTGAAATCTGCCATGGTGCCATAGTCGGGGTGAATACCGCGATAGTCCGATACATCATATTTGTGATAGGAGGGAGATGGACTGATGGGCATCAGCCAAATGGCTTCCACGCCAAGGTCAGCGATGTAGTCCAGTTTGGATGTGAGTCCGTTGAGGTCGCCAATACCATCACCGTTGGAGTCAGCAAAGGACTGCACAAAAATCTCATAGGTCACTGCTTGTGGCCATCTTGTGGGTGCCTCTTGAGTTGTTTCTATTGGTTTTTTCACAGAACAACTAAATACTAACGCGAGGGCAATAATTGGGGTGAAGGCTCTCATGGATATCAGTTGGTTTTAGTGCAAGGCTCATTTCTCATTCAACTCCAAAATCACATAAGACATACCTGGAATTGCCAGGCTAAGCTCGCTCTCATCGCTGTAACCTGTAGTGCTGGATCTGGTGAATGAAAACTCATTGTTTCCTTTAGCGCTTACTTTATCTGAAGCAATACCAAATGTTAGCCACGCGGGCTCAGGAATCTTGATTTTGGCCTGTTGCTCACTCTCGTCGAAATTCACTGCAACGAGCAAAACCTGATCTGCCGTGTGCCGCACAAAAGTGTAAATTTTGTTTGAGTAGCCAGTATAGTCTTCGTTTCTGTTGTAATAATGCAGATCGTAAAATTCGCCATCTCGTAGGGCTGCCTTGTCGTTGCATGCCTTCATGATTGTGATATATGCCGATCTCAGTGCTTTTTGATCGTCGGATAATCCACCTCCGTCAAATTTGCCTTTGTTTACCCATTTTAGGTGCTGCGTCACACTCCAGTAATCAAATATGGTGGTTCGCCCATCGTCTCCTGCAAAGCCGCTTTCGCCTTCGCCTGGTTCTCCTACTTCCTGTCCAAAATAGAGCATAACAGGGCCTTTGTGCATGAACGCAGATACTGCCATCATTGGAATCCCTTTATTCATATCCCCGGCAAAATACGGCGAAGCGATTCGCTGCTCGTCATGATTTTCCAGGAATCTCAGCATGTTAGCGCTTATTCCATCCTGTCTTTGCCAGATGGTAGTGATATCGTCTGTAGATGCATGCCCTTGAATGATATGTTTCAAGGTGTCGTACATCTCCACTTTGTCATAGAGATAATCAAACCCACCCGTGAAGATGTAGTCACGGTAGGCATTTGGGTTGTATATCTCTGCGGTGAAAGTAATGTCCGGATACTCAGCTTTAACTTCTTTGATGGCCCAGTCCCAAAATTCTACGGGCACCATTTCGGCCATGTCGCAGCGAAAACCGTCAATGTCTTTTGAAGCCCAGAAGAGCAGTATATTTTTCATTTTGAGCCATGTGTCCGGGATCGGATCAAAATGCGTGGCTCGATCATTTTCATAATCAACTCCGTAGTTCAGTTTTACTGTTTCAAACCAATCGTATAGAGAAGGTTTCGCTGAGAACACATCGTTTCCTGTGGCTTTGGCTGGGCGCTCACGATAAAAACCATCTTTGTTTGGAAACTCAAAATCGGATGATGCCTCGTATTCTTCAGGAACCACAAATGCTTCGCCCGGGATATAATAGAAGTTATTATTTGGGGAGAAGGCCATGCCTGTGTCGTCGTTTTCACCGAGATCAACAACACCTTTTGGTTTTACGTTGGAGGCATAATTTCTAGCCACATGGTTGGGAACAAAATCGATTAAAACCTTCATGCCGGCTTTATGAGTGCGCTCAACCAGCGACTCAAATTCCTCCATTCTCTGATTGACATTTTCTGCAAGATCCGGATTGACGTCATAATAGTCCTTGATCGCGTATGGTGAACCTGCGCGCCCTTTTACCACATCTGCATCATCCAGAGGAATACCATACTCAGTGTAATCGGTAAGTACAGCGTGCTCGATCACCCCCGTGTACCACATGTGCGTGACGCCCATGCTGTTGATTTCTTTCAGCGCTTTGTCAGAGAAGTCGTTGAACTTACCCACGCCGTTTTCCTCAACCGAACCCCATATTTTATTGGTGGTATTTGTGTTGCCAAATAGACGTGTAAATACCTGATATATGATCGGTCGGGTGTTCATTGTTTGGGCTGAGTTACTTTGTTCTTCTGGGGCTTGTTTTGGTTGGCATTGCACCAACCAAAAAGCCCCGATAATAAATATCAGGGCCGTTTGTATGAATGTTTTGCTTTTAAGCATTTGTATTGATATTGTTCAAATCTTCGAATGCAACCTTAAGTCTTTCTATGAAGCTTTTCTCAGCCTCTCTTAGCCAAACACGCGGGTCGTAAAATTTCTTATTTGGACTGTCGTCACCCTCAGGGTTTCCGATTTGACCTTGCAGGTACCCTTCTTTTGCAGCGTAATAAGCTCGGATACCATCCCAGAATGCCCACTGAGTATCAGTGTCGATATTCATTTTGATAGCACCATATTCTATTGCTTCTCTGATTTCTTCTCTAGAGGAACCTGATCCACCATGGAATACAAAGTTTACTGGGTTTTTACCAGTACCAAACTTCTCTTGAATGTAATCCTGAGAGTTTTTCAAAATCTTAGGAGTAAGCTTAACATTACCAGGCTTATATACACCGTGCACATTCCCAAAAGCCGCCGCAATGGTGAAGTTAGGGCTGATTTTCTTCAGCTCTTCGTACGCATAAGCAACTTCTTCAGGCTGGGTGTATAGCTTAGAGCTGTCTATATCAGTGTTATCTACTCCATCTTCTTCACCTCCGGTTACGCCAAGTTCGATTTCCAAAGTCATACCCATTTTGGACATTCTCTCGAAATACTTTTTACAAGTCTCGATATTTTCTTCAAGAGGTTCCTCCGAAAGGTCAATCATGTGAGAACTGAAAAGCGGAGATCCGGTTTTTTCAAAATGTTCTTCGTTGGCAGAAATCATTCCGTCAATCCAGGGCAAAAGTTTCTTTGCTGCATGGTCGGTGTGTAGGATTACAGATACACCGTATTTTTCCGCCATTTGGTGCACGTGCTGTGCTCCAGAAACAGCTCCGGCTACAGCTGCAGCTTGTCCGGCATTGCTAAGGGCCTTACCAGCAATAAACGCGGCTCCTCCGTTAGAAAATTGAACGATAACAGGTGCTTTTAAATCTCTGGCTGTTTCCAGAACCCCGTTTATTGTATTGGTGCCAATGGTGTTGACTGCAGGCAGTGCAAAGTTGTTTTCATTAGCGTAATTGAGTAGGTCGGTGGCTTCCTGACCCGTAAGTACTCCTGGTCTGAATTTCATACCTTGGTATTTAGGATTTTTAGTTTTTGGCAAATATAAGACTATCCTTTTTACGATTCATACGGATTGAGATTCTATTAAAACTAACCTTGTTTTACTGTGAATTATCTATTTTAACAGCCTAAGGAACCGATTTCTTTGAGAATTGTGGATGAATAGGCCACTGAGTTGATTTAAATCGTTTGTATAAAATTTTGGAAACAAATCTGAACTTCTCGGTTTTACCCAAAAAGAACCTAACCTGAAAATGAAATGAAAAAACCTGCATTATCTGTAGCTCAAATCTGGAACATGAGCATGGGCTTTCTTGGTATCCAATTTGGTTTTGCTTTGCAAAATGCAAATGCCAGCAGAATACTTCAGAATTTTGGAGCTGACGTGGAACACCTTTCCTGGTTTTGGCTGGCGGCACCCGTCACAGGACTTGTGGTTCAGCCTATCATCGGTCACTATAGCGACAGGACCTGGAGCAAGTGGGGCAGGCGGAAACCTTATTTTTTAATTGGAGCAGTGATGGCTTCAATAGCTCTGTGTCTGATGCCAAATTCTGGAGCATTGGCGTCTGTTATCCCTCCGATGTTCGTGGGGGCTGGTATGCTTATGATCATGGATGCTTCAATCAACATTTCCATGGAGCCGTTCAGAGCGCTTGTAGGAGATATGCTGCCATCAGAGCAACGAACGGCCGGGTTTTCTGTCCAGGCGACACTGATAGGTATTGGTGCTGTTGTGGGCTCATTTCTTCCATATATTCTGGCCGAATGGGTTGGAGTATCAAAGGTCGCTCCGGAAGGAGAGGTCCCGGATAATGTGATTTTCAGCTTTTATGTTGGTGCAGTTATTTTCATTACCACCATAATCTGGACAGTAGCCAAAACCAAAGAATACTCACCTGAAGATTTGGCTGGGTACAACGGAGACGATCCTGATGAGGAGGAGGGAAGTCTGATGAATGTATTCTCCGATTTTGCAGCTATGCCAAAAACAATGAAACAGCTCGGGCTTGTACAGTTTTTTAGTTGGTTTGGGCTTTTTTCTATGTGGGTTTTTACCACACCTGCTATTGCTCAGCATGTATATGGTACTGCAATAGGAGACTCATCATCGGAGGCTTATAACGATGCGGGCAACTGGGTAGGGGTGATGTTCACCGTATACAATGCAGTATCAGCTCTTTTCGCCATGCTTTTGCCAAGTATTGCGGCTAAAATAGGAAGAAAGCGCACGCATGCTCTGGCACTGTTGGTTGGTGCAGTAGGATTTCTTTCTATCTATTTTATTAAAGACCCTTATTGGTTGCTTATGTCTATGGTATGTGTGGGGTTTGCATGGGCTAGTATATTGTCTGTGCCTTACGCTATTTTGGCCGGGGCTATCCCGGCAAAGAAGATGGGTATATACATGGGGATTTTCAATTTTTTCATAGTGATTCCACAAATAGTAAATGGAGTTATCGGCGGGTCTTTGATCAAAAGAGTGTTTGACTCACATGCGATTTATGCGCTATTGATTGCAGGTATATCCTTTTTGATAGCGGCTATTTGCGTGAGATTTGTGGATGATAAAGACGAAGTAGTAAAAGTATGAATATAAGATTTCGGGTGAATGCCCATACCGTCTGGGGACAGGAAGTGTATGTTTCGGGAGGCGCAAAAGAACTTGGTCAGTGGGACGCGGACAAGGCAGTGAAGTTGTCTTGTGTAGATATCGATATCTGGGAAGTGAAGTTTAAAATTAAGACGGAGAAACCATTAGATTATAAATACCTGATTAAAGATGAACATGGCGCAGTTCTGAAGGAATTTGGGGCTAATAGAACTCACGCTTTAATGGCGACTAGTGATGTCGAAATTATTGATACCTGGAGGTATACAGATTCCCCCGAAAACAACTTGTTTAGTTCGCCATTTTACAAGTCATTTTTCAAGCGCGAGAAGGTTAAAAAAACCAAACAAAAAACTTTAAAAATCAAGGCTGGAAGTTCAGTGATCCGTTTTCAAATCAGAGCACCCAGAGTAGGTAAAAACTATAGCGTTGGCGTGCTGGGTTCTGAGAAGTTTTTAGGGGCTTGGGATCCTGAAAAAGTGGTGGTGATGGATGGTTCAGATTATCCAATTTGGTCTGTTGATGTAGAGGTCAAATCCCTTCCAGAGAAACTAGAATACAAGTACGTAATTGTTGATAATGAAATGAATAGTATAGTTATATGGGATCAAAATGAGAATAGAGTTTTGCGTGCGGATGAGGTGCTCTCTCAGGAAGGCTTAATAATCCGATCGGATGAATATTTTGCATATCCCGACGGGGGGTGGAAAGCAGCAGGTACGGCTATACCTGTATTCTCGATTCGTACTGAAGATGGAGCAGGGGTAGGAGAGTTTCCTGATATCAAAAAAATGATTGACTGGTCTGCGAAGACCGGTATGAAAGTACTCCAGATTTTACCTGTCAATGATACCGTAGCATCCCATACCTGGGTGGACTCGTATCCCTATGCTGCCATCTCGGTTCACGCCCTTCATCCTATGTATGCCAGCATGAAAGCAATGGGCCAATTGAAGGATAAGAAACTCAGTCAGGAGCTCAATATCGAAGCTCAACGATTGAATGCTCTTCCGGAAGTTGATTATGAAGCTGTAATGAAATTAAAGTCAAAATTCTTTAAGTATAGCTTTGATGATAATAAGTTAAAGTTTCTGAATTCTAGAGAGTTAAGTTCATTCATAAAGCAAAATAAAAGTTGGATAATCGCTTATGCGGTTTTTTCTTTTTTACGCGATAAACATGGTACGCCCGACTTTTCGCAATGGGGTGATGAGGCACTGATGTCAGACGAAGAGCTGTTGGCTTTTGCGGCACCAGATCAACCTCACTACGATGATATTGCGGTGCATTATTACATCCAATTTCATCTGGATAAACAACTCAAAGACGCAACCGAATATGCCCGGGAACAAGGGGTGGTTTTAAAAGGAGATATTCCAATTGGTATTTTCAGACATAGTGTAGATGCATGGAGATGGCCTCATCTTTTTCACATGGAAAACCAAGCCGGTGCTCCCCCCGATGACTTCTCTGTTACTGGTCAGAACTGGGGATTCCCCACCTACAACTGGGAGGCCATGGCTGCTGAAAATTACTCCTGGTGGAAAAGTAGGATGATCAAAATGGCAGAGTATTTTGATGTATTTCGAATCGATCATATACTTGGTTTTTTTAGGATATGGGAGATGCCACCAGAGGCAGTAGAAGGTATTATGGGTAGGTTCAATCCGGCCCTTCCTTTTCATGTGTCAGAGCTGGAAGCCAATGGGATTCATTTTGA
This sequence comes from Cyclobacteriaceae bacterium, assembly GCA_039970095.1. GTDB lineage: Bacteria > Bacteroidota > Bacteroidia > Cytophagales > Cyclobacteriaceae > JAMZMI01. The sequence continues at coordinate 45,494 of JBDVMP010000029.1, read as the reverse complement.
TTATGACAGGATGTGCAAACCTTTTCTGCCAGCACAAATTATCCATGATATTTTTGGCTCGAATGCGGAGTTTGTTTTTCAGAATTTTCTCGACGAAAAGCATCCTGGAATGATGAATTTGAAGGAGGAGTTTGATGCCGAAAGAAAGATCAAAAACCACCTGGATGCACAAGTGAAAATGTACCCGGAAAAAGCAGAATTTTATGAGCATTTAAGACACCAGATTTATCGTCTTCCGGCGGAGGTTATTTTCATCGAAGCACCTGATTCTAATGGCTGTTATAACCCGCGAATTGGGATGCACTCGACCTACTCATATCAATGGTTGTCAGAGGATCAAAAACAAAAACTTGACAGACTTTACAATCATTATTTTTATCATAGACACAACGACTTCTGGAAGGACAGTGCTATGCAAAAACTGCCTATGCTCAAAGATGCCACGGACATGTTGATATGTGGTGAAGATTTGGGAATGGTACCGGCGTGTGTACCTGGGGTTATGAATGAGTTGCAGATATTGAGCCTGGCGGTTCAGCGCATGACGAATGATGATAGAGGTTTTTGGCATCCATCGGATGTGCCTTACTCATACGTGACCACTACAGGTAGTCATGATGTATCCAATCTCCGCGAATGGTGGCTCGAGGATCGGGATGCTTCTCAAAGGTTTTATAATGAGATTCTAGGTTTTTTTGGGGAGGCTCCTGAACAATGCGAGTCATGGGTAGTGCTCCCTATCATCAGACAGCACCTGTACTCTCCGGCCATGTTGGCTGTTTTTCCTATCCAGGATATACTGGCTATGAGTGATGAGCTCAAAAGAGATAATTGTATGGAGGAAAGAATCAATGTGCCAGCAATCATACCTCACTATTGGAAGTACCGTTTGCACATCAGTGTGGAGAAGCTTTTAGAGGCTGATAGTTTTAATGAAAGCCTTGCGTCTATGGTTGACGCCTGTGGTAGAAGTACGGATTATTAATGCATGTCAAACACCTTGATTACTGGCACTTGTTCGTTGAAAAAGTTAATGATCCAGTGCCAGATTTCTTCATTCGTGTTGGCTTTTTGCACACCGGGGTTCTGAAGGTTTAGACGAGTCACTATGCGGTTGTATTGTGAGCTGTCTATGTCATACAGGTCCATGAGCCGCTGTTTCACGCTATCCTGGGCGATGAATTTGGAGTAGGTAAGTGTTTCTTTGGTTTCTTGCTTCACTTCAGCTGCCTTGCGTTTCTCCTTTTCGTCCCTGCTAAAATATGTCAGAGGCCCTTCAATCGTCACTCCTCCGGCTGGCACTCCCCCAATTCCCTCTCCTCCGCCTGCAATGATTTTCCCGGGCTGATATTTAGATTCTTTCATTTCCACAGAGACTCCTGCAACATGTATCGGCTCATACTGAAGATTTAAAGGAACCTTAAACTCAGAATCGGCATATATAGTAATGGAGGGTAGCAGTACTGAATCTTCCGGTAAAACTACTTTCAGATAGCTATCGAGGTGTTCGGGCGAGACCTTGATGGCATGTTTTTGATATCCAACGAATGAAAATTGAATAGTGTCTCCCTTGGCGGCTATGAGATCAAATTTTCCGTTGATGTCACCGACCTTACCCATACCGTTTGTTTTGTTATAAATATGAGCAAAACCAATTTCTTCACCCTTTTCATTCACTACCTTTCCGGCAATATTGGTTTGAGCCAAACCCAGAGATGTGATATACAAATAGAATATGCCGTAGGTGATCCATTTCATGTGGTAAAGAAACAAACAAATTGATAGTTTGAGTTTCAAGGCTAATCGATTTAACAATTATTAATAGCTATTGCTGTAATCCAAAGCCAGGTTATGGTTCGTATTTGAAAAGATGAACAAGCTGTCCGTTTCAAAAATTAGTGTGGTTATACCCACGCTGAATGAGCAAAGCAATATTAGCAGGAGTCTTAAATTCTTTGCAAATCACGAGCGGAGGGATTTGATTGAAGTCATCGTAGTGGATGGTGGGAGTAAGGATGGTACGGTTGAGGAGATTACAACATATGATGGAGTAATCCTTCTGAAGTCTAAGATTGCTTGTAGGGCAGTGCAGATGAATTTGGGTGCAGCTCGAGCCACCCATGATATATTGTACTTTGTGCATGCGGATGTCATCCTGCCTGATACCTTTTTTGATGATATTATGAAAGCTGTAAAAACCTACAAAGTGGGAGGGTATAGGTATCAGTTTGATTCAGACAAGATACTGCTCAAGTTTAATGCATTTTGTACGCGCTTTCCAATGGCATGGTGCGGAGGCGGAGACCAAACTCTCTTTATTACAAACGAACTGTTTCAGGCGCTCAATGGGTTCGATGAACGCTACTGTGTGATGGAGGACTTTGATTTAGTCAGGAGATCAAAACGTTTTGCTAAATACCACATCATACCCAAAAATGTAATGGTGTCTGCACGCAAGTATGATGGAAACGGATACTTCAAAGTTCAGATTGCCAATTTGAAGGCTTTCAAAATGTTTAGAAGGGGTATAGATCCCAGAGAAATTCGAGCTTATTACAAAGAGGCATTGAGCCTTGAGGACTATTGAGCATAAAAAAAGGCCGCACACGGCGACCTTTCTTCATAAGTAATCAATTCGTTCGATTAATCCAGGTTGATCCAGGCGTTTAGTAACGCTCGCTGTTCATCCGACATTTCGTCTTGTAACTCCAAAGTATATCCCGACATGCTCTCTACGGTGATCGTTTTGGCTTTTAGTTTCTTCTTTTTCAATTTCCCTTTCTTTTCTCTTAAGACTATGTAATAAACTTTGTCTCCGGCTTCAGCCTCATTCTTAAAATTGGCGATGGTTGCAGCACTATTGCCCATGGTTATATCACTGCCATTGATGTTTATAAGTATGTCTCCTGATTGCAGTCCAAGGTCTTTCCCGAATCTGTTCATTTCAGAGATATCTGCAATTACTATCTGCCCATCTTCGTTTACATTGAGAGAAACGTTCCCAAAACTGATTACTTGAGTTGTGTGTGGCTCGGAGTAATTCACACCAACCCAATCCAGGACCTCTTTGAATGGAAGCGGTTCGTCTCCTGCCACATGAGTATCGAGAAATTCACCGATCTCAGGATAGGTAAGTTCTGTGATCACCTCAAAAAGTTTATCATCTTCAAACGAAGTTGATTTGCCATATTTTTTCGCCAACTCTCTCATCAACCATTGCAGGTCTTTTTCTCCATTGGAGTACTTCAGCAGGCTTATATCCAAACACATACCTATTAAGGCTCCTTTTTGATATACATTACCATAAAGCGGCTCAAACTCTTCATCCAGAATATTTTCACTCATTTCTGTAAATGAAATATCAGGACCAAATCTTTCCTTATTACTCATCTTTTTCCCTACTTCTGCAAGGAATTCTTCAGTTGTAAAGAAGCCGTATTGGCCCTGCACATGGATAGCACTGTATTCCGTCACACCTTCGTACAACCACAGATGCTTTGACATTTTTGGATTGATATAATCAAACTCACCTATCTGTTTTGAATGGATATTTAGCGGTGTTACAATGTGAAAGAATTCATGTGCCGCCACGTCTTTTATGATCTGACTGATTCGGTCACCAGCCCGCTCAGGAAAATAGTAGAGTGATGAATACGAGTGCTCAAGGGCACCATAACCTCCGGAAAGAGTAGGCCCGTCGAAAAGTGTGATCAAATACGCATACCTGTCCACGGGTAACTCTCCGCCAAGGTATTGGCTTTGCGCCTCCATTAGGTCATCTATGTTGTCCATGATCTCCGCAGCGGTGAGCACGCTGTTTTGAGAATACACAGAAACCAAAACTTCGGCATTGGCTATTTTCTTTGTTACAGTGTCGGGAGCACAATACATGATGGGACCATCCGCCAAAAAGTTGAAATCCTCAGCGGAAAACACATCCTCGGTGGTGCTGATTGCTTGCTTCAAAAGTGCGGAAGAACCATAAAGAGTCTCAGGGTGCTTTACGGTTACATTATAAGGAGCAAACTTCTTCCCGTCAATGTAGCCAATTAACCCAAAGGTGTTCATGACATACAGCTCGTCTTTCGCTATCTCAGTTCCCCCTGGCTCAAAAACGACATTTTTGCTATCAGCATTATATGTCTCCGTTTCGTCCCTTGTGTCATCCACCAGGTATGATATTTTAGCGAGCTTAGTTCCATCAGTTATTTTCCACCTGTTGGTAGATATACCTTCCACGGTCAGTTCAACGCCGCTAGCATCGAAAGCTTTGAATTCACTGACAAACCTGCCAAAATCTGAAATGGAGTAGGTTCCAGGTACTATTTTGGCCATATGGTACTCCACAACTTCCTCGGTAAGTGTTGGCACCTGAATCGTAACGGGTACTTTGTCGTCGTTGGTTGCTGTTAGGTCAATTTCTACTTGATAACTCTCAGAATTTTGAGCTAAGGAACTCAGAGATATTAGAATTGCTCCGAGGTATGTAATAGGTCTTTTCATGGAATAAATTTTATGTCCTACAAATAGAACGGTTGTGACAGTTTATTACTTGGTTCTTTTATGCCAATGGTTGCTCTACCCAAACTAGTGGTTGCATAGGCTTTTCTATGAATCAACTCAATAAAAGAAATGCGGGCCTCACCATTGGGCGGGCAATATTCTATATTTGCGGCTCAATAACATATGAAAATGTCAAAAAAGAGTTTCAACAGAACTACAATTACAGCCGCCTTACCCTATGCGAATGGGCCGGTACACATTGGACACCTTGCAGGGGTTTATGTGCCGGCAGATATTTATGCCAGATATCTCAGAGCCAAAGGAGAGGACGTAGCTTTTATATGTGGATCTGATGAGCATGGTGTGGCTATCACACTTAAGGCCAGAAGGGAAGGAGTAACGCCCCAGCAGGTGGTGGACAAGTACCATGCGCAGATCAAAGGCTCATTCGAAAAGTTCGGGATAAGTTTTGATACCTATTCCAGAACCAGCTCCAAAACACACCATAAGACTGCTTCTGACTTTTTCAAGAATCTATACGATAAAGGCAAATTTGTAGAGAAGACTTCAGAGCAGTTCTTCGACCCAAAGGAAAAACAGTTTCTCGCAGATCGATATATAAAAGGCACGTGCCCCACGTGCTCCTTTCAGGATGCATATGGCGATCAGTGTGAGAGTTGTGGATCAACATTGAGCCCGGGAGAACTAATCAATCCGAAATCAATGCTCAGTGGCGAATCTCCTATTATGAAAGAAACCAAACACTGGTACTTCCCACTGGATCAATATGAGTCATTTCTTAGAAAATGGATAATTGAGGATCACAGTGAATGGAAGCCGAACGTATCGGGCCAGTGTAAAAGTTGGTTGGACAATGGCCTGAAACCACGACCAATGACACGAGATTTGGATTGGGGAATACCGGTTCCTGTTGAGGGCGGAGACGGCAAGGTATTATACGTTTGGTTCGATGCGCCTATAGGGTATATTTCTGCGACGAAAGATTGGGCTGAGTCTGTTGGGAAAGACTGGGAAGACTATTGGAAGAAGGATGATACCCGATTGGTACACTTCATAGGCAAGGACAATATCGTATTTCACTGTATCATATTTCCTTCATTGCTCAAGGCAGAGGGGAGTTACATTTTACCAGAAAATGTACCAGCCAATGAGTTTCTTAATTTGGAGTCTAACAAGATTTCCACCTCTAGAAACTGGGCAGTTTGGTTGCATGAATACTTAGAAGACTTTCCTGAGAAGCAAGACGTGCTTCGCTATGTGTTGACCGCCAATGCTCCTGAGACAAAAGACAATGATTTTACCTGGAAGGACTTTCAAACCCGTAACAACTCTGAACTAGTAGCTATATTTGGGAATTTCGTGAATAGAGCGGTCGTGTTGACACATAAGTATTTTGATGGGCAGGTGCCTTCCAGGAATGAACTTCAACCGGTAGATGATGCGGTGATTGAAGCAATGAAAACCTTCCCTGCAAAAATTGAACAATCTCTAGAACAGTATAAATTCAGAGAGGCGCTCGGCCACTTGATGGATTTGGCAAGGGTTGGTAATAAATACCTGGCTGACACTGAACCATGGAAACTGATAAAGGTTGATCCCGATCGTGTGCCCACGATCATGAACATAGCCCTGCAGCTTGCAGCGAGCCTTACAATTTTGAGTGAACCATTTTTGCCTTTTACGTCTAACAAACTCAGAGAATTATTAAACCAGGAAGAATTGGGATGGGATCAGGCCGCATCAATAAGCTTACTTGCAGATGCAACTCCAATCCAAAAGGCAACTTTACTTTTTGAGAAAATTGAGGACGAGGCTGTAGAGACTCAGGTGAATAAATTAATGCAAACGAAAATGGCAAACGAAGCAGAAGAAACAAAAGTAGCCCCAGCTAAAGAAGTGATCAATTTTGATGATTTCATGAAAATGGATTTGAGAGTAGGGGAGATCAAAACAGCGGAGAAGGTAGAAAAGTCTAATAAACTCTTGAAGTTTACAGTTGATACAGGTCTTGATCAAAGAACCATTCTTAGTGGAATAGCTAAATATTTCGAAGCAGAAGAAATGGTGGGAAAGAAAGTAGTCGTGCTGACCAACCTGGCTCCTCGAAAGATTATGGGAGTGGAGTCTGAAGGAATGATCCTTTTTGCTGAAAATGCGGATGGTACTTTGGTGTCTGTGGCGCCCGATTCGAGCAGTGAGAATGGAGCAACCATAGCATAAACTACAGATCAATGACTTAAACCCCTATAAGAAAGCCGAATTTTTGGTTTTTATGGGGGTATATGGCCAGTTCACCGAAATAAAAATTTACTGATCTTCGTTATTGTGGATATTTGCATATTCAAAAAAGAGACCATTAACGTGTACAGAGCCATAGCCATAGATGATGATCCATTAGCCTTATTAATAGTGAAGCGGTTTTGCTCAAGGTTGGATAAGATCGATCTTGTGGAAACTTACTCTGATTCGGTTTTGGGGGCTAATGATATAACCAATCAAAAGCCGGATATTGTTTTTCTTGATATGGAAATGCCTGATTTATCGGGTTTGGAGATTCTCAAAGGACTGGGAGATTCTCTAAAGGTTGTGGTGGTTTCTTCTAATCTCAATATAAGGGAAGATGCCTTAGGTTTAAATGCTGCCGCCTTCCTTCACAAGCCTACAAGCTTTCCTGCTTTCGAGCGGGTGGTAGAAAAAATCACTCACGACTCTAACTGTATGAGTGTTCAATCAGAGGAGGTTTTTTAAATGCCCATTCAAGGTGTAACCTTCCAAAGGTTATTACTTTGGTAATCATCTTCATCTATTTATCTACAATCAATCGTTCCGTGCGTGTTTGCGCGTTTTTGGATTGAATTTGTATCAAATAAACCCCATGAGGCAGGCTTAATTCAATCTTTTCGAAATGTGAGTTAGTCGAATAGAGTAGCTGACCGGTGATTGATGAAATATTTATTTTTTCGATTGAATCTAGATTTCCGATCAAATCTATGTTACCATTTGTTGATGGATTTACTATCAATATCTCATTGTCTGAGATTGAAGTATTATTTAGGGTGGTGGGGGTACTGATTTCCCGTGATTCTTCGCCACAGTCGGAGGAGATCGTGTTTTCATCTTCAAGAAACCCTGAAGAAGTTAAATTTTTTCCAGCAAATGCAGAGTAATCTAGAGGGTATCGCTGTGCTCGAAAAATGCTATTACTAACAAGGCTCGTCGAATATTGCTCATGTATTTCATTACCTTGAGGGTTCGTGTAGCTCCAATATAGTTTTCCTTCTTTGTCAATTTCACTGATTCGGCCAATCGATGATTCGCAAATCAAAAGGTTCCCGTTAGCCAAAGTTTCAACTCCTGATTTTTTTGCCTGTATCATTGTCTTATCCAATATATCCCCGCTCCATGAGAAGGTAGGCGTTGCAGGGCCAAAAGTATTATTGTTCATTGTGTATGTTCCCTCCGACATTAATGGAGTTACAATTTCAATTGAACTAGAAACGACTTCATTGGAGTCTCCAGGTGTAATGATCTCTGCCGGTCTATTGTTGAAAACAGTTATGCTACCCTGATCTGGATAACCATTTGGAACCCACTTTGGGTCATGCTGTCCAATTAAAATCTGATTTTGAGAAGAGCCTCTATTGTACACTTGGGGGTTGCCCCATCTCCAAATAATATCACCACCCATTCCACTATTACCACCGGTATGGGTGGCTGCCTGTTCAGAGGAAACACTATGATCTATTATATAAATCTCACTCAGATTTCTCGCTGAGAATAAAATTTGATCCAAATCTTCATTGTAGTCTATTCCGTTGATGTGAGAAAAGTTAAAACCTTCGTCAAGATTGTAGTTTATGTTTACCAATTCTGGGCTTTGTGATACTATGCCATAATTTTTTTTAGATGGATACAGGTCTTGAACCAAGTGGTCAAACAACTTCCATTCCCAGACGATTTCTACGGATGAACTTCCGACAATTTTGAGTTCTACGATCTTATCGAGCTTAAATTTTTCGTCGGTGTGCTCTGGGTTTCTTCCAGATGAGTTCATTTCGGCTCTTGAATAGTAATCATAGACAATACACAGTATGTTGCCGTTAGGCAAAGGTTCAATGTCATGATGAAGCCCAAAGTTGTTGGCTTCAAGGTTGTATGCCCAAAGCAGAACATTGTCCCAATTCCGTAATTCTAAAAACTTATTCCCAGCTCTTATCACGTTCCCATTTGGAAGTAGATACGCCGAGCGATTTGCCTCGTCTCGAAAAGTCCATTCATTAATTACTCCTCCGCAATTGTTGATCAAGAAGACACTGGTGTGAGATTCGGGAGCAAATAATGTGTAGCCAGAGGAGGCCTCAGAGTCCAAAAATGTAACTCCTATCGTGGGGTTGTTTTGAGCAGATGCGCAAAAAAAGGTGTTCGAAAATAAACAGATTGAAATTGCTGTATTAATGCTGAGAAGTTTGATCATCGCGGGTTGTCTAATCTTGATGTCAAATTTATACAAGGTTTTCAAGTATCGTTTATTATTTACAAGGGTTGTTGATCCTATAAATGACTAAAACGCAAATGCTCCAATTTGACTTTTTCCTACAAACTCTCTGAAATCACCCAGCTAGCACTCTTGCAGGCCTGAAAGTTGAAGCCGCCGGTGAGCGCATCGATGTTCAGAACCTAGCCAGCCAAATAAAAGTTCGGGAATCTTAGGCACTTAAAGTATCCAGATGGATTTCGCTCAAGTCTAAACCTCTACAATTGATGATAGGGTAAATATGAAATGGTTTTGAGGGGTAAACCAGAGTAGCTTCTTTGGTGCTGTGAATACGTCTAAAGGTTTGGCACCTGAAGGAAGGTCAAGCATGATAAAGCGCAAACTACCTTAAATGGTCACGTTTTAGAGATAAGTTTAGTCTAAATGAAGGACTTTGAAAGGACCAAAATTTCATTTTCAGTCACAATTGGCTGAACAGTTTAGCTATTCAGATGTTAGAATAATAAAGCCGAACTTGACGGAATAAAGATGAAAACCCAGAAAGAACTCATAAATAAAATAACTAAACAAACTCAACTTATCAGGGAGGAGCACTCTGAGTTGTCGAAACTTTTGGATGAGATGCCACTCACCATGCCCAACGAGGACGACCCACAAATGACCATTGAAAAATTAGAGGAGTATTACGAAGCACTGAGGCTTATGGTGCAGAATCAGCAAAAGTAGTTTCTGATAAATTAGAAGAGACGGAAATCTTTCCGGATGTAGGGCGGGTTGTTCAAAATTCAAATTTACACCCCTTCACTAATCACCCAGCCTGCACTCCAGCAGGCCTGGAAATTGAAGCCGCCGGTGAGCGCATCAATGTTTAGAACCTCGCCAGCCAAATAAAGGTTCGGGAATTTCCGGCACTCAAAAGTGTCAAGATTGATTTCGCTCAAGTCTATGCCCCCGCAAGTAACAAACTCTTCTTTGAAAGTACTTTTACCATTAACCTGATAGAGTCCCTGGGTGAGTTCTTCGGTGAGTTTATTGATTTGCTTTTTGGATAGGTTCATATTGAGGGTATCCTCATCTATATCTGATATAGCGCAGATTCGTTCCCAAAACCGCTTCGGAAGATCAAATATTGGGTAATTGACAGTTTTCCGCTTTGAATGATTTGATTTCAATGAGGTGATTTGTGTTCTGACTTCTTCTTGTTTAATACCTGGCGCGAAGTTTAACATGACTTGAAAACGATAGCCCAGATCTTTGAGATCTAATGCTCCCCAGGCGGATAATTTCAATATGGCAGGACCGCTCAGCCCCCAATGTGTAATGAGCATCGGACCCTCATCTTCCAGTTTTGTTTTCGCCACTTTAACCTTTACTTGCTTAAAACTAAGTCCTTCAAGGCCTTTTAAACGGACATCAGAAATATTGAATGTAAAAAGTGAAGGAGCTAGCGGTGTGGACTGTAGTCCTAGGTGCTTAAGCAAGCCCATTGATGAGGGGGAGGACCCTGTCGCGTAGATCACGGCATCTGCCAGTTCTTCATTACGGTTGGTTTCCAGTCTCCATCGATCTCCGTGCTGCGAAAGCGATTTTACGGATGTATTGAATTTTACGCTGATACCCAGGCGTGTAGCATAATTGACGAAACAGTCAATAATGGTCTGTGAAGAATTGCTTATCGGAAACATACGCTGATCTGCTTCAGCGTGCGTTTTTACGCCGTGCTTTGTAAGCCAATCGACCATGTCGCTTGATGAAAAGGTCTTAAACAGCGAATACAGCTTTTTCTGCCCACGAGGGTAGAACCTGACTAGTACAGAAGGATTACTTCTTTCGTTTGTCACGTTGCATCTTCCGCCACCTGATATTCGTACCTTGGCAAGCCCTTGTGATGCTTTTTCTAGAATGGTTACACGATAGTCGGGGTGCTTCTCAGCAATGTTGATTGCTGAAAAATAGCCTGCGGCTCCACCGCCAACGATAACGACTGACTTTCCCAATTACCGGTCGAGTCTTTTTTCTTCAAAGGTAACCGGGCCGTCTTTGCGGTAATGAATGCGGTAATACACAAGGCATTCGTCAGCACCGGCATCCAGTACCGCCTGTTGAGCCTGCTTTGAGATTTTCATAAGCTGATCATGCGGGCCTTCCATTACTGTCTCGAAAGGCGTAATTTGGTGCTTCACACTGGAGTTTTGGATGACTTCAATGGCTGCATCTACCAGATCATAAGTTTCGTGAAAACTACTTTTCGGAACTATCTGGATGCCTAGGGTGATGTGATGATTTGTCATTCTTTGGTTAAAATTTGAAAGTAATTAGTTGGCGAAAAACTAGAAACTTAGGTTTTGCTATATGTAACTAATTAAACTGATTCATGGTTCTTGCTATACCAATTGTGCTGAATGCCAAAACGGCATCAATAGCCTGATCCATATTTAGAACCAGTTCGTCCATTTCTTGTTTATTGAAAGGACTCAGAACATAATCTACCTGTCGGCCTTTCGGGTAGTCATCCCCAACGCCAAAACGCATGCGAGGATAGTTTTGACCACCTGTAAGCTCTTCTATGTTTTTCAATCCGTTGTGTCCTCCGCTCGAACCTTTGGGCTTGATTCGAATCTTGCCATAGGGTAGAGCCACATCGTCAGTGATCACCAGTAGGTTTTCTTTGGAGATTTTCAGCTCCTGAAGCCAGTAGTTCACGGCCTTTCCGCTTAGGTTCATGTAGGTAGTAGGCTTTACCAGAGTCAGAGTTCTTCCTTTATGTTTGATTTCTGTGACGAACGAATGACGTGCCTGATCGAATTTGGCTCCTGCCTGCTCGGCCATCCTATCCAGAACCAAAAAACCAATATTGTGCCTCGTGAGCTCATATTCCGCTCCAATGTTGCCCAGCCCTACAATTAGATATTTCATATTAGGCTAAAATAAAAAATCCTGTCTCGATTTGAGACAGGATTTCTATTGTAAAATGTGTTTTTATTATTCAGCTGGTGCTTCTGCTCCTTCAGCTGCTTCTCCGCTTTCTGCTCCTTCTTCACCCTCTTCCTCTTCATCGGTAGATTTACCTCTAAGTGCTCTAGGAATTTCAACCCCAAGGATAGATACCAGTGAGCTGTTGAGAATTTCGTATTCTCCAACTTCCAACTCACCAACTTTAATGGATTTACCAAGGCCAAGTTTGCTTACATCTACTTCGATGTATTCTGGCATATTTTTAGGTAAAGATTTGATAGAAAGGAATCTCACTTTCTTGATCAATTTACCACCATTTTTCACACCTGGAGCTGTTCCCACAGGGTGAACAGGAATGTCCATTTTGATGTATTTTCCAGTATGCAGCTCCAGGAAGTCAGCATGCATGATGATTTCACTTACAGGGTGAAACTGAATGTCCTGCAGGATTGCTCTGGTTTTATGTCCTTCAATATTAAGCTCAACAAAGTGAGCCTCATCCGTGTAAACAATATCACGGAAAAGAATCATTGGAGCGTAGAAGTGGATTTGCTCATCACCTCCGTAAAGTACAGACGGAACATAACCCTCGGCTCTAAGTCTTTTCGCTTCAGACTTACCGAGATTTGCTCTTTTATACCCTATAATCTCAATAGTTTTCATAAAAATATATTTAGTTAATAAATAACGAACTAATAGAACCGTATGCGTGTACGCTGCTGATGGCTTTCGCAAAAAGATCCGCTACGGTCAAAACTTTAATTTTTGAACTTTCCTTTTTCAAAGGAATGGTGTCGGCCACAATTAGCTCCTCAAGAGCAGAAGCCTCAATGTTTTCGTAAGCCCTACCCGAAAGGATCGCGTGCGTACAAATCGCTCTTACGCTTCTTGCTCCTTTTTCCTTAATCAAATTCGATGCTTTTGATATAGTACCTGCTGTATCAGCAAGGTCATCTATCAATACGACATCTTTGTCTGTCACATCTCCAATTACCTGCATAGATGCAATTTCATTTGCTCTTTTTCTATGCTTATCGCAAATCACAATTTCAGCACCAAAGTGCTTAGCAAATGCTCTGGCTCTGGCTGACCCTCCTACATCTGGTGATGCGAAGAGTAGGTTTTCGAGATTTAAGCTTTTCAGATACGGAACAAATATGGCCGTTCCGTCCAGGTGATCTACAGGGATGTCAAAAAATCCCTGAATCTGTCCTGCGTGCAGGTCCATTGTCATCACACGACTAGCTCCGGCAGCAGACAATAGATTGGCCATCAGTTTTGCCGCAATGGCTACACGTGGTTTATCTTTTCTGTCTTGTCTGGCATATCCGAAATACGGAATCACAACACTCACATACTTCGCACTGGCACGCTTTGCAGCGTCTATCATAAGGAGCAATTCCAGAATGTTGTCAGTAGGAGGAGTGGTTGATTGAACCAGAAAAACGTCGCAACCGCGAACGGACTCATTGAAACTGAATGAAAGCTCACCGTCGCTAAACTTTTGGGATGTGCACGCACCTAAAGGTTGCCCATATTGCTTGGCAATATGTGAAGCCAGCTCTTGAGTTCCTTTTCCCGCAAAAATCTTGACAGTTGTTGCCATTCTGAGTTTAAATAAAAAACCCGAACTCAATGTCCGGGAATTTAAAAAGTTGGCCTACTAGGGCTCGAACCTAGACTCTTCTGGACCAAAACCAGACGTGTTGCCAGTTACACCATAGGCCAAAACGGACTGCAAAAGTATTGTTTCTTTTTATAAATCAAAATACTCTCGCACGAATTATTGATGATTTTTTATCCACTCTCGTGCATTCGCAAACGGCTCCATCCATGGACTCACTTCACAGCTTTCCAGACCTGCTTTGTGAGGCCAGTTCCAAGGGAACAAGGAACGCTCCAAATGTGGCATAATAGCCACATGACGTCCGTCTTTAGAAGCTACAGCCGCAGCACTGAAGTCGCTTCCATTAGGGTTGCCGGGAAATTCATCATAAGCGTATTTTACCGGAATGATGTAGTCTCCGCTATTGCCCGGAAGTTGGAAACGCCCTTCACCATGAGCCAACCAGATCCCGAGTCTGCTTCCGGATAGCGATTTAAACATTACTGTTTCGTTTTCTTCTATCACCACATCAACAAAAGCGGATTCAAATTTGCCGGACTTATTATGCTGCATTTTAGGGTGGTTGTCACCCATTTCAGGATAAATGAGGCCAAGCTCCATCGCCACCTGACAGCCATTGCAAACGCCAAGACTCAGTGTGTCTTCTCTGTTGTAGAAATTGTCAAGTGCTGTCTTTGCTTTTTCATTGAAAACAAATGAGCCAGCCCAGCCTTTACCCGAACCTAAAACGTCCGAATTAGAAAATCCACCTACGAAAACAATCATGTTGACATCAGAAAGATTTTCTCTTCCTGAGACCAGGTCAGTCATATGAACGTCCTTCACATCAAAGCCAGCGAGGAATAGGGCATAAGCCATTTCTCTGTCTCCATTCACACCTTTTTCACGGATGATAGCTGCCCTGATTCCGGATTTGGTTTTTCTGTTTGGATCAAGTCCCAAACCTGCATGGTTTCCCTTGAAGTCCTTAGGAAGTTCGTACGAAAGCGGCTGAGACTTGAAGTTGGTAAACCTACTCATGGCGTGCTTAGGCTCACTTTGCTCTTTGTCAAAAAGATATGATGTTTTGAACCAGACATCTCGCAGCTCATCAATATTCAAGCTTGTGTTCCAGTTTCCAAGGCTGAGGTCCAGAGATCTGATAGAAGTGATTTTGCCTAACTCAAAAAAGTTAACATCGTGGTTATCCAAAACTTGTTCTACGGCATTCAAATCGCTACACTGAATGATAACTCCGGGGTTTTCCGAGAAAAGGACCTTGATGATATCCCCTTCGTCAAAACCGTCCAGACTGATATTCATTCCTCCTTTTACGTTTGGAAAATTCATTTCCAGCAGCGCAGTAATCAAGCCTCCTGATGAGATGTCGTGACCAGCAAGAACCAGGTCAGAGGAGATTAATTTCTGAAGAGCGTTGAAAGAATTTTTCACGATTCCCGGAGTAGTATCCGGACACTCAGTGCCAACGAAAGCATTGGACTGAGCAAAGGAACTACCGCCAAGTTTTAAGTCAGGGGAAGAGAAACTCACATAAACCAAATGGCTATTTTCAACTCGTGTGTCAATATTAGGGCTTACCGTTTTTCTGATATCAGCAACTTCACCCACAGAACTTACTATCACTGTGCCGGGCGCCAGCACTTTTTTATCCTTATACTTCTGAGTCATTGAAAGTGAATCCTTCCCGGTAGGAATGTTGATCCCCAAACTCGATGTGAAGGTGCTTATGTCTTTGACAGCTTCGTAAAGGCGGGCATTTTCTCCATCGTTTTTGGCTGGCCACATCCAATTGGCGCTCAGGGAAACTCCCTTGAGGCCATGAGTCAAGCTCGCCCAAACCAGGTTGGTAAGTGCCTCTGTGACTGAGAGTCGAGAGCCAGCTCCAGCATTGATCAAAGCTGGAACAGGAGAGTGGCCTATCGAGGTGGCCATTCCTTTGTTGTTCTTATAATCTGTGGCCATCACACCCACATTATTCAGCGGCAGCTGGATTTCGCCAACAGTTTGCTGAGTAGCTACTTTTCCCGTTACGGACCTATCCACTTTGTTGGTGAGCCAATCTTTGCAGGCCACAGCCTCAAGTTGCAGAACTGCTTTTATATATTCGTTCAGCTTGTCAGCACTATAAGGCTTATCTGCATATACCTTGTCTGATTTCTTGTCCGTGAGGATTGTTTTGGGTGAGGAGCCAAAGAGGTGTTCAAGCTTTAGGTCGAAGGGAGCTTTTTCTTGCCCATTGCGGGAAAACTTGAGTTCCATATTTCCATTGGTTTCACCAACTTCATAGTATGGTGCTCTTTCTCGCTCAGATACGTTTTTTAGGTATTCTGTTTTTGAAGGGTCTATGACCAATCCCATCCTTTCCTGGGATTCATTTCCTATCAATTCTTTATCAGAAAGGGTAGGGTCTCCTACGGGGAATTTGTCCAGATCGAAATCCCCACCAGAGTCTTCTACTAATTCAGACAGACAGTTTAGGTGACCGCCGGCACCATGGTCGTGGATAGAAACGATTGGGTTGTCATCGAGCTCAGCCATAGCTCTCACAGCGTTGCAAACCCTTTTTTGCATTTCCGGGTTGGAGCGCTGAACGGCATTCAATTCCAACGACTGTGAAAATGCGCCTGTGTCAACCGAAGATACGGCACTTCCGCCCATCCCAATTCTGTAGTTATCTCCACCCAGAATTACCACCTTCTCACCTTTGCTGACCGGCTTCTTCAGACAGGTTTGTTTTTTGGCATAACCGACACCTCCGGCCAACATGATCACTTTGTCAAAACCTTGCGTTTCGCCATGCTCCTCATGCTCGAAAGTCAGAAGACTCCCGCTGATCAGTGGCTGACCGAACTTGTTGCCATAATCACTGGCTCCATTAGAGGCTTTGATGAGAATTTCTTTTGGGGTTTGATACAACCAGGGTCTAGGTTCAAGAGCTTTTTCATGCGCTTTTCCGTCTTCCAGACGCGCATATGAGGTCATATAAACGGCAGTGCCAGCAAGCGGAAAACTACCTTGCCCTCCAGCCATTCTGTCTCTGATCTCACCACCGGCACCTGTAGCTGCTCCATTAAATGGTTCTACGGTGGTTGGAAAGTTGTGAGTTTCAGCCTTCAGGGAAATGACCGACTCGTAATCTTTAATTCCGAAAAAATCCGGCTTGTCTTGAGTTGCAGGAGCAAACTGCTCGGCTACCGGACCTTCTACAAAGGCAACATTGTCTTTGTATGCGGACACGATGAAATTCGGGTTGTCGTTTGATGTCTTTCTGATCCATTTGAAAAGTGACAATTCCTGCTCTTCTCCATCAATGATGAATGACCCGTTGAATATTTTGTGTCGGCAGTGCTCAGAGTTTATTTGGGAAAACCCGAAAACCTCGGAATCAGTAAGTGGGCGACCGATTTCCTTCGCAACATTTTCCAGAAATTCAATTTCTTCATCGCTCAATGCCAGCCCTTCTGTTTTGTTATATGACTTTAAATCCTCAATTGATTTGATTCCTTCAGGTTTGACCTCCAGAGAGAATACATGTTCATCTATTGCCTCATACTTTTGTTTCAGCATGGGGTCAAAGTCCGAGATGCCAGATTCAAAAATCTCAATTCTGAATAAGCCATTTACTCCAGCATTTTGTGCTATTTCCACAGCGTTGGTGCTCCACGGAGTGATCATCTCTTTTCGCGGACCTACAAATTCCCCGCTTACAGCTTTGTCTTCGACTAGTTCAGCTCCAGAAAAGAGCCATGAGAGCGTGTCGAGCTGCTTTTTTTCAAGCGATTGGTGACTAGCTACAGCGTAGTATTGAGTGGTGGTTTTTTTGAAAATGTAGATCATGGAAGGCCTTTGAATTACAAGCGCAAAAATAGAATAATCTCTTAAAGATTAGTCACGTTTCAGCAAAGTTGAAACGAGGCTTTTGCTCAGCTTAATCATTTGGTTATGTTTGGCATCTATCTTGTGTATGAAAACATGCTCGTATCTGCTGAGGATTGCTTCCATCTTTTCTGCAGGGAGTATACTATCTCTTATTCCTAAAATAATGTGAGGAGGGAGCTGCAGTTTCTTAAAAACCTCATACTTCTCATGTTTGGAGTATTGCAGTGGGCTAAAGTAAGTCCATGTTTTATAAACCTGCGCTCGTCTGGTGTCTGTGCCCAGTTCCTGTTCAGAAAACTTAATCAACGCAGTGTTGGCTAGCCTGAATACACGGGCTAATTTGAGTAGCCTATCAAATGCGCCCTGGGTTGTCATCAGGTATTTAAACAAGGGGTTTCCAAGTTTACTTACAGCCAAAAGGAACCATGAGGACTTATAAATACCATCCGGCGCTAACATAATAATTTGGTCAATTTGATTAGAGAAGAAATCTGCCAACGCGATACAGAACCTCCCACCAAGACTGAATGACAGTAAAGAAAAGCGATCAATCTGATTGTCTTCTAGAAATTCACTTATATAATTTGCCCACTCGCTTTTTGATAATGAGCGATTGAGCCTGTGACTTTTACCATGGTAAAAGAGGTCGAAACTGTAAAGGGTATATTCGTTTTCAAGGTCTTCGAAATAAGGTGAAAAAATGGAATGATCCTGGCCAAAACCATGAAACGTAAGCAATGCGCGTTTGCCTGAGCCTCGTTTATTAAAATGGAGTTTTTCCCCTTCTAAAGCCATCCAATAAAAGAAGTGAATTTATTTCAATAATTAGACAACCTTAATATCTACACTGCGTAGAAACTCAGGAAACTTTTGAAAAGCTAATAGTTTCCTCAGTTTTATGAAAAGTGTAGAATAGGTTGAAGATTAATATAAAGTGAAAGAGAAAATTATAGAAGGGGCGGAAAAATTGTTTTTCCAATATGGGGTGAGGTCAGTATCTATGGATGATGTCTCCAGGGAGCTTTCCATGTCAAAGAAGACTTTGTATCAATATTTCACCAATAAAGATGAGTTGGTGACTGAGGTTGCTCTATTCAGTATTGAGAAAGAAAAGAATCAGTTTGATGGAGTAAATGAGTCAGCTGAAAACGCTATCAACGAATTGTTTTTGATTTCGGCTTGCATCAAACAAACTGTCAAAAACATGAATCCATCTCTGATTTATGATTTGAAAAAGTATCACCCCAACGGATGGGAAGTATTTCAAAACTTCAAATACGAATTTATCAAGGGCACTGTCAATGAGAATCTAAAAAGAGGTAAAGCAGAGGGTTTTTATAGAAAAGAAATCCACTGTGATGTGATTTCCACTTTAAGAGTAGAGACTATTCAGATGGTTTTTGATGGAGCCTTTGCCAATGTCAAGGACATCACATTTACCGATATTCAGCTCCAGGTATTTGATCATTTCGTGCACGGGCTGTTGACTGAAAAAGGTCTCAAACAATATCAACTATATCAAAAACAAGAAGAAGCAAAACAGTAGAATAAATGAACGTCAGGCTTATCACAACACTAACTTTTATTATGCCCATCCTATTGATGGCGCAGGAAAGTCCTAAAGCTCAGCAATTTGGTCTGGAGGACTGCATAGCATATGCCCTTGAGAATGCCACAAGTGCTAAAAATGCGCGTCTGGATGAGCGGTCAGCTGAGTCCAAAGTCAAAGAAACTGTTGGTATAGGATTACCACAGATTTCGGGCAACTTGAGTGCTCAGAGGAGTCCGGAACTCAGTAGATATTATGCGCAATATTTTCCTACACCTCCGGGAGAAGAGCCGTCGGGTTTTGGACCATCCGACGCTGAAGCCCAAGCCCTGGGTATGCAGGCAGGTGATGTTTTTGCCGCTCAGAACTTCTTTCAGTTGAAAAGTGCGGGAGATGCGAGCTTGAGTATTGACCAACTAATCTTTAGTGGCTCGTACATTGTGGGACTTCAGGCATCAAATGCCTACAAAGATCTGGCTATCAGGCAAAAGGTGAAGACAGAAGGAGATATCAAATCGGATGTGGCTAAGGCCTATTTCAATGTTTTGATTAATCAGGATCGCGAGAGATTATTCACAGCTAATATCGCCCGACTCGATACACTTTACAGAAATACGATCGAACTCAACAAGAACGGATTTGCAGAGCAAATTGATGTGGATAGGTTGAAGGTCTCACTAAACAACATGAAATCTGAGGAACAGAATATCAAAAACCTTAATATTCTGTCCATGAGGCTGCTTAAGTTCCAGATGGGATATCCGCTGAGCGAGCCTTTGGAGTTGGCAGGTACAATAGATGATGTACTGAGTGCGCCGCTTGGCGAAATCAGCACAGACGTGACCTATGCCAATAGGCCAGACTATCAGGTTTTAATGGCAAATAAGGATTTGCAGCAGCTCAATTTGAAAAATAAATATGCTGAAGCACTGCCTACTATTGGGGCGTTCGCCAAACTCGGTTATAATACCCAATCACCTTCTTTTTCAGGTCTTTTTAAGACTGAGAGTTCTTTTTCAGAGCAACAAGGAGTAGGTCCAGATCAGTGGTATAATTACTCGACACTTGGTGTGCGACTGAGTTGGAACATCTTCACAGGAACTCAACGAACATTCCAGATTCAGCAGCAGAAAATAGAGTTGGAAAAGATCGAAAACAATATCAATCAGTTCGAGCAAATGATCCATGTGGAGGTGCAAGAAGCTGCCCTGACGTTGGAAAATGCGCTGCAGAGGTTTGAAGTCCAAAAGGAAAATACGGAGCTGGCTGAGAATATCTTCAGAATTACTCAACTCAAATACGAACAAGGGGTTGGATCCAATCTAGAGGTGATTGAGGCTGACAGTGCTTTGAAAGAAGCCCAGACAAATTATTACAACTCACTTTTTGCTGCGATCATCGCCAAAATAGACCTGAGTATGGCTCTAGGTGAAAATTGATATAAAAATTATAAACAAGAACTACACTATACACTACAAATAAGCTGATCATGAGAAAGATCTATCAAATCACATACTTAACAATACTAGCCGCTCTGGTTTACGCATGTGGCGGAGCAGAGGCGGGCAATGACAAGCTCGCTGAGCTACAGGCGTTGAAAAACCAAAAAAAGGAATTGGAGGTTCAGATAGCCGAACTGGAAAATGAACTGATGGAAGTCGGGGCTATCGCTGAGAAAAAGGTGAATAAAGTTTTGGTGACAGCCAAAACCCTGACTGCAGAACCATTCTCACATAAAATAGAAGTTAGAGGTGAAGTTGCTTCCAAGAAAAACGTCTTTGTTTCCGCTGAAACGATGGGTAAAATAAAATCTATCAATGTCACCGAAGGACAGAAAGTCAAGCATGGCCAGTTGTTGCTCCAACTGGACGCAGAAATATTGAAAAATAACATTGCTGAGGTCAAAACGCAGCTTGAGTTGGCAACTACCATTTTTGAAAGGCAGGCCAATCTCTGGGGAAAGAATATTGGTACGGAAGTTCAATATCTCCAGGCGAAGAACAACAAAGAGTCTTTGGAACGTAAGTTGACCACATTGAATTCGCAGCTTAAGCAATCAAATGTGTACGCACCTTTTAGTGGAGTTATAGACAATATACCGGCAAGAGTGGGAGAGATGGCGCAACCAGGGGTTCCTCTTGTCAGGATCGTCAATCAGGATGAAATGTACATATCTGCCGATGTTTCTGAGTCATTTCTTGGAAGCTTCAGCGAGGGACAAAAGGTCGAAATTTATTTCCCTTCACAGGATAAAAGTGTGGTTTCTACGATAGAATCGCTTGGTCAGGTTATTAAAAATGAAAACAGAACTTTTGAAATAGAAGTGAAACTCTCACGGGTAAATTTTCCGGTCAAACCAAATCAGGTAACAGTCCTCAAATTGGTCGACTATTCTAATGAAAAGGCGCTTGTAGTTCCTACCAAAGTTGTTCAGCGGGATAGTAAAGGAAACTATGTCTATGCTCTAAAATCTAAAGGAGATCAAAAAGTTGCGTCCAAGGTGTATATAAAGCCAGGCGTCACTTATGATCAAAGAACCGAAATACTCGAAGGTCTGAATGAAGGTCAGGTTGTGGCTCTGGAGGGCTATAGAGACCTGGCTCAGGACGTGGCGGTTAACATCACCAAATAGTTTTATTCAGACTATAAATCACTTATAAAATGGCTGAAATACCTGAAAATAAAAATACCAAGAAGCAATTTGGGTTAACCACTTTCTCGCTTAATAACCGAACCACGGTCTATATAGTAACGCTGCTAGTCGTAGTTATCGGGCTGCTTTCTTATGTCACTTTGCCCAAGGAGAGCTTTCCGGAAATTTCACAACCTATTGTGTATGTAGGAGCGCCACACCCTGGAAACTCTCCAGTAGATATGGAGAACCTCGTTACCAGACCCATAGAGAAGGAGATCAACAGTATTGCAGAGGTTGATAATATCAAATCTACTTCTGTCCAGGATTATTCTACGATCATCGTGGAGTTTACTTCTGACACTGAGATAGAAGACGCCCTCATCAAAGTGAAGGATGCTATAGACAGAGCAAAGCCTGATCTTCCTGAGTTGCAAACCGACCCTAGTGTGTTTGAAATGAACTTTTCGGAGTTTCCTATCATGAACATCAATCTTTCTGGTAACTATACCATGGAGGAGCTCAATGATTATGCTGAGTATCTGGAAGAGGAGATCGAAAAAGTTCCGGAAATCTCGAAAGTAGAGATTCGTGGTGTAGATGAGAAAGAATTGAAGATCAACGTGGATCCATACCAAATGGAAGCACGGGAGGTGAATTTCTCTGATATAGAAAATGCTATTAGAAGCGAAAATATAACGCTTTCAGGAGGTAGTGTTCGTCAGGGTGATATCAGAAGGTCTATTCGCGTAGTAGGGGAGTTTTCACGACCTGAAGAAGCACTCGATGTAGTTGTGAAAAGTGAAAAGGGCAACATCGTTTATTTAAGAGATATCGCTGAGGTTGATTTTGAATACAAGGAAAAACAAAACTATGCGCGCCTGCAAGGTAACCCTGTAGTGATGGTGGATGTAGTGAAAAGGAGTGGTGAAAATCTGCTCTCTGCTACTGATAAAATCAATGTTATTCTAGAGAAGGCTCAAAGTGAGGTTTTTCCGGCTGACCTGATCGTCACCAAGACAAATGATCAATCAAATGACACCAGAGAAACTGTGGATAGTCTTGAGAATAATATCATCTCAGGTGTGATCCTCGTGGTGTTGGTTTTACTTTTCTTCTTAGGTAGTAGAAATGCACTTTTCGTAGGTATCGCAATTCCGCTTTCCATGTTCATGGCCTTTATGGTCTTGGGTATATTCGGTATTTCCATCAATATGATGGTGCTGTTCTCTCTTATCATGGCATTGGGTATGTTGGTTGATAATGGTATTGTGGTAGTGGAAAATGTCTACAGACTCATGGAGGAGGGTATGACTCCATTCGAAGCTACAAAACAAGGTGTTGGAGAAGTGGCCTGGCCGATTATAGCTTCTACAGCCACCACCCTTGCAGCTTTCTTGCCGCTCGCCTTTTGGCCGGGAATTATGGGAGAGTTTATGAAATTCTTGCCGATTACACTTATTGTGACTTTGAGTTCGTCGCTCTTCGTGGCACTCGTAATCAATCCTGTTTTGATTGCGTCATTTATGAAGCTAGAAACGGGTGAAATAAGAAAGAAACGTATCCTGATTTTCTCCCTTAGCGCCATCGCATTGGGGCTGATTCTCATAGTGGCATCAGCCGTCGTTTTAGGCAACTTACTTGCCATCGCCGGCTTGATCACATTGCTCAATGTTTATGTGCTCACACCAGCATCCAGACGGTTTCAGGCCGCCTTTTTACCGTGGTTGGAAAAACTATATAAAAAGACTTTAGACTTTGCCTTGTCGGGATGGAAACCAGCATTTTTCTTCTGGGGAACCATCGTGATGTTTATTTTCTCTTTTATTCTGATGGCCATTTTCCCACCAAATGTTGAATTTTTCCCTAAGACAGACCCAAAGTATATCAATGTATTCATTGAGTTTCCAGTAGGTACTGACATTGAGAGAACCAACGAGTTTTCTACAGAGATTGAAAGTCAGGTTATCGCTTTGGTCAAGCCATACGAACATATTGTTGAGTCGGTGATTGGTAACGTAGGGCAAGGGGCCTCTGATCCGAATGACCCATCTTCTTTCGGTCAGCAGGATACACCCAACAAAGCACGTATAACGATCAACTTCAAGCAGTTCAAGGAACGAGAGGGAATCAGTACCCGAGATATCTTGAATGAAGTTAGGGAGGCTATAGATGAATATCCTGGGGTCACAGTCACAGTGGATCAAAATGCTGATGGACCGCCGGCAGGTAAGCCTGTTAGTATTGAGGTCTCTGGCGTGGAGTATGCCACGCTGATTGAAATTACCGAGAACATGAAACGTGAGATCAATGAGTCAGGTATAGAGGGAATTGAGAAACTAAAATCTGATCTGGAAACTGGAAAACCGGAATTGGTAGTAAACATCGACAGGGAAAAAGCCAGGAGGTTTGGGCTTTCGACAAGTTCTATTGCTACAGAGGTAAGAACGGCACTTTTCGGTAAGGAAATTTCCAAATATAAAGAGGGAGAGGATGATTATGAGGTGCAGCTTCGCTTGATGGATAAGTACCGATATGATGTGGACGCTTTGATGAATAAGAGCGTCGTGTTCAGAGATCAGACGAGCGGCACTATGAAAAGTGTGCCTATTTCTTCGGTTGCGGATGCAGAGTTAAGTTCTACTTATGGTTCGGTAAAACGAAAAGATCTAAACAGAGTAATTACTTTGAGTTCCAATGTTATTACCGGCTACAATGCCACAGAAATAAACAATGATATCAAGGAGTTGCTTACCGACTTTAAAATGCCTCCGGGATATGAATTCAAATTCAGTGGCGAACAGGAGAAGCAAGCAGAAGAAATGGCATTCTTGAGCAAAGCGCTTGGGATTGCCGTTAGTTTGATCTTCCTCATCATTGTAGCTCAGTTCAACAAAGTGACCACACCATTTATCATTATGATGTCTGTGGTATTGAGTACCATTGGTGTGTTCCTAGGCCTGGTTATTTTCCAGATGAACTTTGTAATTATCATGACCATGATCGGTATTATTTCCCTCGCGGGAATTGTCGTAAACAATGCCATCGTACTCATTGATTTTATCGAACTGAGCCGTGATCGCAGAAGACAAGAGCTGGGTGTGGATAAGCTTCCATTCAATGAAATTGTAGACGCAATAGCAACAGCTGGCGCCACAAGGTTGAGGCCGGTATTGCTTACCGCAATTACAACAATACTTGGGCTTATACCGTTGGCAGTAGGGATCAACATCGACTTCATAAATTTCATGAGCACTTATGATGCGAAGTTCTACGTGGGAGGAGATAATGTAGCCTTCTGGGGACCAATGTCCTGGACTATAATTTTCGGATTGTCCTTTGCGACTTTCCTTACACTGGTCATCGTACCGATTATGTATCTGTTCTTCGCCAAGGTGAACAGATGGCTCGGAATTAGTTAAAACCAAAATCAGATGCCTTCATCACTTGTGATGGGGGCATTTTGCTATATGCAAAGAATCTATATCGTCATATTAATTTGGATACTCTACCTGCTTTTCGACTGGTATGTGTTTCAGGTTATCCGGACCATGTTGAGCACGTGGAATCCAACCTATAGGCGAATTACTTACGCGATCTATTTTCTGCTTTCCATAGGTTTTGGCTTGGGTGTTGTGTTTTACAGATCACTAGATCCGGTTATTTTCAAAAGCCTCCGACTGTTTCTTCTGACAGGTTTTTTTGTGCTTTTAGTTGGGAAGTTATTTACCGCGGTTTTCTTACTTCTCGATGATTTCAGAAGAGGATTTACAGCATTACTCAATCTACTTCCTGCAAAGGCTGAAAACCCTTTGGATACCTCTAGGTCCGAATTTATGGGAAAAGCCGCATTGATTGCCGGATCTGTGCCTATTGCCGCACTGAGTTTTGGGATTATATCAGGCGCACATGATTATAGGGTCAGGAAGAAAACGCTTGTTTTGAAGAACTTACCTAAATCATTTGACGGTATTCGAATCGCTCAGATTTCAGATATTCATACGGGTAGTTTTTTTAATAAAACCGCCGTAGCTGGAGGAGTGGATTTGTTAAACGCTCAAAAGCCTGATATTGCTTTCTTTACAGGAGATTTGGTCAATAACCAAAGCGATGAGGCCAAGCCGTATCTGGATATTTTCAAAAAAATAAAAGCTCCCATGGGAGTTTACTCTACCATGGGCAATCATGACTATGGCGATTATAACTCCTGGGCATCAAAAGAGGCAAAGTTGGCTGATATAAAGCAATTGCACGAGATGCATAGATATATGGGCTGGAACCTGATGCTCAATGAGAATACCATCATCAAAGAAGGAAGCGATGAGATTGCCATTCTGGGACTAGAAAACTGGGGGGCCGGACGGTTTTCAAAGTATGGAGATATGGAAAGGACCATTGTCGGAACAGAAGAAATACCCTTCAAATTGTTATTGTCTCACGACCCTAGTCACTGGGATGCCGAGGTTCGGCAGAAATATTCAGACGTTGACCTGATGTTGGCCGGACATACCCATGGTATGCAGTTTGGTGTAGAGTTTGGCAATTTCCGCTGGAGTCCTTCACAGTACATCTATGAGCGTTGGGCAGACTTGTATCAGGAAGGCGATCAGTTTTTATATGTAAATAGGGGGTATGGCTTTATAGGATACCCTGGTCGTGTAGGTATTTTGCCTGAGGTTACCATCCTCGAACTGAAGTCTGTATAGTTAACGTAAAAATGTTTTTTGGAATAGTTGGGGTATTGAAATTGAACGCTGTTTACAGTTTAGATATTTCAATTTTTTCATATTGACAAATTCATCCCTTGGTGAATGATTTACAGAAAGGAGCTCTTTAGCTCCTTTTGCTTTTTACTTTTGTTCGAGTAAGTCTATCTTAAGCACTTATTTATAACAAAATGGATGTCAACTTTATACCTAAGCTTAGGCATTTTCTGCGGGAAACTGTTTGGAACACACCACTGAATACCCTGCCTAAATGGGAGGCGTTTTTCTATCGTCAAATTAGAATACTGATGATCACCTTCTCAGAATATGAGAAGGACAAATGTGCTGAAAAGGCCTCAGCATTAACATATTTTTCTCTCCTGTCTGTTGTGCCAGTTGCGGCTATGGCTTTTGGTATAGCCACTATTTTCAATCTGGATCAATACCTCAAATCGGAGTTGGAGCGATACTTCAGCGGGCAGCAGGAAGTTCTGGACTACACCATGCAATTTGCCGATAAGATGCTGAGCAATTCCAGTGGAGGTGTCATTTCAGGAATTAGTGCCGTTTTCCTGATCTATGCAGTAGCTCGCTTGCTCAACAACATTGAGGCCGCATTCAATGATGTTTGGAATACCAAGCAGGGGCGTACATTGAAGCGAAAAGTCACAGATTACATGTCTGTAATTTTCCTTGGCCCTTTGATTCTGATTCTTTCAAGTTCTGCTACCGTCTTTGTTACAAAGAGTATTCAAGACCTGGCAGATAGCTCCAATTTTTTAGGTTACTTCGAACCAAGCATTGTCTTCCTTTTGAAGCTGATTCCTTATACGCTTATTTGGTTCTTACTCTTCCTTCTGTATATCGTCTTTCCTAATGCATCCGTTAAAATACGCCCTGCTTTGATAGCCGGAATTGTAGCCGGCACTGCCTACCAGCTTACGCAGTTGGCGTGGATCAAAGGGCAGGTTTATCTATCCAATTACAGTGTTATTTATGGTAGTTTCGCGGCTCTTCCCCTGTTCTTGATTTGGCTTCAGGTGAGCTGGACAATTTTATTGATAGGAGCGGAGTTGGCCTATGCCATTCAGAGCCTATCTTCATGGACTTATTCGGATGATGATAAGCAGCTCAGTCGAAAGCTGAAGAAGCGCATTCTTTTTCTCATTTTGCACAAGGTAATTGAGGGTTTTACTAAGAATGACAGACCCATGTCATTCACCGAGGTAGCATCTAATATGTACATCCCTAACCGATTTATCCATCAAACTTTTCACGATCTGGAAAATGCAGGACTCATAAGCAGGGTTAAAAATGAGGTCTTTGAAGGTGATGAATATTACCAGCCGGCCATGGATGTCAATAAGATTGATTTTCACGTCGTACTTAGAAAACTGGATCTCATAGGAGTAGAATCACTCAATAAACTGGAAGAAAATGAATCCTTCTCGGAAGTGGATGATGCGCTCAATCAACTCGAAAGTTACGGCAAGACGTCTTTGGGCAATAGGTTATTAAAAGATCTATGACGAACGTCTTTTAAAGGACCAGGTAAATTCAAATTCTGCAACCACCGTTCCGTCCTTCTGCTTTCCTGTGGTTTTAAACGTTTTGATAACCGCCTCGTCGCTCTCCTGACACTTCTTCACTGCGTCAAAGGCCTGATCAGCATCTGAGCAAGTAAAATATACCTTTTCGGTTGCCTTCTTTAAAAATTGAGCCTTACAATCTACAATTATGAATGCAATGGAGGACTGATGCCCCAAAGTTGCGACCAGACATGTAGTTGCAGT
Source organism: Cyclobacteriaceae bacterium (assembly GCA_039970095.1). Classification (GTDB taxonomy): domain Bacteria; phylum Bacteroidota; class Bacteroidia; order Cytophagales; family Cyclobacteriaceae; genus JAMZMI01. Next base: position 17,334 of record JBDVMP010000029.1, on the reverse strand, counting down.
GGAAAGTTCTGCTGCCATGCTCTGAACGGCGAAATACATCGATTTAAACGGGTTCTTGTTGAGCCACTTGAAAGGAACAGAAGTAGTACAAGCCTCTTTTGTGACATTCTCGATTTTAAGTCCCGCCAGAAGACCCATCGGTAGATTCTTAAGCAAGTGAAGTCGAAACTTTCCTCCTGTCAATGCCTGTATTGTGGATTTCTGTTTGCTGTTCAAGTTTGGTGTGTTATTTTTTTTGCGATTCGGAAAACTCAAGTGTTCCCTGTTTCTCTTGCTCTTCTATGATTTTACGTTTCTGCGAGTCAACAAAGTATCCCTCAAGTCTCGATTCAAAGAACTTTACAAGAAAAAATATTCCACCTAGCAATATATAGTCCAGGTAGAATAAGCCTGCAAAATTTTCCTCAATATATGGCTGGACTATGATTTGCTCGAGCACGAAAAGAACCAGAGCTACAACAAGCATAATTGTGGCGGCTTTCCTACCCACCTTGGCTTTAGCTAGCTCATCTATAGTTTCGGTCAGCTTCACATTTTTATCCTTGATCTCTTCATTTTGAGATCTAATCTGAAGGTTGGCACTATCCAGTTTTTTCTGAAGTCTGTCCGAAACCCTTGTGATTACCTTGGCTTGAGCTACTAATTCTTCATAGTCATCAGAAAACTCGTCAAGCTGTTCTTTATAAATAGAGTGAGATTCAAGACGGGATCTAAAGTCCTGTAGTTTCTTTATTTCTTCATGATATAGCTCGCGAGGGTTATCCATTCAGCCTATAAAATCAAAATTCCTCTATCTCCTCGAAGTTGATTTCTAAGTCTAATAGATCCGCATAATCTTCTCCAGCTTCCATCATATCTTCATCGTCCTCTTCATAAAACCAGTTAATGGTTAATGTTTTTCCACTCTCTTCAAGCTTGGATAGTCTTCTAAACACGTCAAAAAGACACTTGGAACTACTGGTATTAAAATATTCAAATGAAAAATTCGCTGTTAAACCCTCGGAATCACTTTCTATGAAATTGTCTATTAAAGTCAAAACTCTTTCATAAAAAAGTATAGAGTTTTCAGGACTCGATCTGCCTTTAATTTCTAGAAGGCTTACTTCCGGGTCAAAACTAACCAGTGGAGTTACTCGTGTAGGTTCAATAAATAGTTTTTCCATCGCTTCCAACTGCTCCTATCTTATATTTCTCTAGGTAACCTTACTTGTAGAGTGAAGTATGAAACATCCTCTGTAACCTGCTGAAATTTATATCTCAATTTCTGACCTCCGGTCTTTCTTGCAATGTCAATAAAACCAAGACCTCCGGTACCTTTATCAGAGAATTCCTGCTCGTTTAGAGCCTTTTTGTAAAGAGCTCTCAATTCATCAGGGTCCACTTTATTGATGTCATCCAGACGTGACTGAATATCAGAAATTTTACTGGTCGGAATATAGTTTCCGGTTTGCAAACTGTAAAACCTCTTTCTAGCCGCAATCAAAACTAGTGCTGATCTGGCATCATAGCTACTAACCATTGCTTGATCGGCATTTACCTCATCTAGATGGTAGTAGAGGTTTTGAATGCATTCTGTTGCCACGTTATAGAACTTCTTTTTGACCTTTCTATTCTCCTCCAATTCTTCTAGTCTTTCTTCCAGAGTGCCAATCATAGAAGTCACCAAATCAAAAGTCAGTTCGCCCTTAAACAGTAAAATGATGTTTTGATCATAAATGTTTTTGTAGCTTCTTAAATAATCCATCTAACCAGTTATTCGATAATAAATCAGAAATCTAAGGAGTAAAGACGGTTATTTCCAAATGTCAAGCGACTTAAGAGAATTAGCCGATACCCATCCTTTAAAATGAGCATAGATTTAATCTATCAGGCTCATAACCTCGAAAGTAGCTTTTTTATGCATTAACAGCATAATTGCCCGTGATTTATTTTGAGAAGAGCGATCGACAAATTCCCGTTTATCATTTAAAGGAAGGGGTTCAGCTAAAATGTCACCAGCTAATGCGTATTTATGGTGTGATTTCTCGATTACGGGATAATTTTATAGCTTTAAAATCTATTCACCTCTTTTACCAGCGTTTTGACCAACTATATTATATATGTTAAAGAAAGATATCTATGCGATTCTGTATGCGATTACATTATTGATCGTTGCAGGTTCAGTCTTCTATTATATTTTCTTCGCTCAGAAGAAAGTAATAGAAGTTTTCAATAACGATCCGAAACTTATTCAAGTTGCCACCAAGCAAGGATCGTTAGGCCAGCAAATAACCAAAGCGGCCGTGGGAATGGGATACTCCGAAACGGAAAGAAACTTCCTTATTTTTCAAACTGAATTGGGTAGAGTTTTACCTATTTGGAAGAGAAATCATGATGCTCTAATATCGGGGAATTCAGAACTTGGTATTGAGGCACCAATCCAGGCAACTGACGAATATGAGAACCTACAGGAAGAATTACGATTCTTTTATTCGGAAATGGAGATTAATGCGGAAAACTTGCTGGACGTAGAATATACTACGAATGAAGCAGACGTGAACTTTCTGTCTTTGCGTGGATCTATAGAAACACTCATTAACACAGTAAAGAAATATCAAACTGCTGCCGATAACATTTCAGATTTCTTAGTTAGGGATTCTCAGTTCCACAAAACAGGCTTAAGCCTCGTTGAAAAAGTGGTTTTTGTGATTTTTGCAGGATTTCTGTTGTTGCAAGCACTCTTTATTTTCCGCCCATTGGTGAAGTTGGCAGGAGACAATTACCTATCTGCAAACAAGGCCTTTCAAAAAGTGAAAAAGTCGGAGGAGGAGCTTAAGGTTAACTATAAGAAGCAGAAGATTATCAACAAAAAGCTTTACCTCTCAAGAAAGCAGCTGGAAGAAAACAATGCGAAACTGCAAGAGTCTGAGTCTAAGCTTTTGAAATCCTCTGAGGAGCAAATTAAAATTAATGAGCAGTTGATCGGAGCGCAATCTGAACTTAATGATGCCTATAAGAAACTTCAAACTTCAGAAGTTGAGATCCGTGAGTTGGCCGATAAACAATTGCAGGATAACGAAAAATTGTTTTTAGCTGAGAAGAAAATTAAGGAAACACTTAAGAAAGAACAGAAAAGTAAGGAGGAACTTAATAATGCTATCGAGTCGCTTAAGAGTGCCCAGTCGCAATTGGTTCACTCTGAAAAAATGGCTTCTCTGGGTCAGCTGACTGCAGGTATTGCCCATGAGATCAACAATCCGATAAATTTCATTTCTTCGGGTATGGTGTCAATTAAGATGTCAATTGAGTCTTTGAGAGAAATAGCAGAGGAGTATTCACGGCTTGATGAGGACGGTGCAGATCCTGAGGAAGTGCTCGAAAATATTCGTGAGCTCAAAGAAGACCATGAGTATGAAGAGATGATGGAGGAACTTGATGAGTTGATCAAGGATGTAAACTACGGTGTGACCAGAACCATCGAGATTGTAAAAGGTCTTCGTGTATTCTCCAGACTCGATGAAGAGGAAGTTAAGTCTGCCAATGTCAACGAAAACATTGATGCTACGCTTACGCTTCTTAGAAACAAAACCAAGAATAGGATTAAAGTTTCAAAGTTCTATGAAGATAAGATGCACGACATTGAGTGTTATCCAGGGCAGTTGAACCAGGTCTTTATGAACATCCTTAATAATGCTGTTCAGGCTATGCCTGATGATAAGAAGGATGCTGAAATAACCATCTATACGGAAGAGGCTAAAAATGAAGTGATGGTTCGTATCAAAGATAATGGAATGGGAATCCCAGACGATATCAAGAATAGAATATGGGAACCATTCTTTACAACCAAGGCCGTGGGTGAAGGTACCGGATTGGGTATGTCTATTACCTATGGAATTATTGAAAAACACGGTGGAAAAATAGAACTTACCAGTGAGGTTGGTAAAGGAACAGAATTTGCCATTACTTTGCCTAAGAAAGTTTTGGTTGCAAAGAAAAAGAAGTCCGAGAAGGTAGCTGAAAGTTAATAGAAGATTCTAGATTGATTTGTGAAAATTAGTGATGCAAGAAATAGAGAACATAGTAGGTAAGGAGAGGCCAAAGAAAACTAAAAAGTATTCTTTGCTGTACGTAGATGATGAAGCAACAAACCTGCGAGTATTCAAGTCGAATTTCAGGAAATTCTTCAACGTTTTTACTACAACGAACCCAATAGAGGCTATCGATATCCTCCGAGAAAATGACATTCAGGTAATCGTTACTGATCAGCGAATGCCTGAAATGACAGGAACAGAATTATTGGAAAAAATCCTTCCCGAACATCCTGATATGATCAAGATTATTCTGACGGGATTTACGGATATAGAGGCGATCAAAGACGGCATCAACAGATGTGGTATTCACAAGTATATTACCAAACCTTGGAATTTTGATGAAATGAAAGGCGTGCTTGATAGAGCCATGGATGCTTATCAAGCTTCTCAAGATAGCGAAGATCACCTCAAGGACCTTCAGCATACAAATGTTGAACTGGAAAATAGGGTTAAAGAACGTACAAAGGAACTTAACACTATTAACAAGAGGCTTATTGATAGCATACGCTATGCTGGACTACTCCAGCAGTCGATGTTGCCGAATGAGCGCTATTTGAACAGGATATTTGAGGAGCACTTTGTCCTTTACAAAACCAAGTATCTTTTTAGCGAGGAGTTTATCTGGACCACCAGCTTGAATTTCAGGTCTGAAGATTACACGGTGGTGGCGATGATCGAGTTTGATGGTAAAGGTATTGTGGGTTCTTTGAAAACATTGATAGCTGATTCTATTCTTAATGACCTTATTCAGGATAGAAAAATTTTTCACACTGGGGATATTATAAAAGAATTGAAGCAAGAAGTGGACGCGGCAGGGTCTGCCGAGCTTGAATGTGATATGAAAGTGTCGGTGGCACTTTTTGATAATAATGAGCAAACACTCCAATTTAGTGGTATAAACCAGCATATGCTTGTGTTTGATGGTAAGGAAATGACCGTTATCGAAGGAGAGTCATCTGACAATGTTGACGACCTTTTGGCTGAAAAAATTCCAATGGAAGAGGGCTCCACGTACTATATGTTCTCCAACGGATTTCAAAATCAGAAGAACGTAGACGGAGTTAAGTTCTCTCAAGAAAAGTTTGAAGAGATGTTGAAATCAGTTCAGGGTAAGTCGCTTGATGAGCAATACAAATTCATCAATCAGAATCTGGAGGACTGGGTAGGGGATACTGGACTCAGTGATGATGTCTCAGTATTTGGATTTAAATTTTAGTAAATGGTAATCAAGGCAAGTAGCTACAGAAATTGGTGTACCGAAAACATAAGTCCGCAAAGTTGGACTCGGCTGGTGCTGAAATGTTTGACGCAGTTTCGTGATAGAGGATTTACGCTAGGGCAAATGGAGAGTATGGAATCTGATTTCGATCTGGATGCTGAGTTGCTGGAGTCTCTCAATCAGGCTCTGGAGGAATTATATGATATGGAGGTCGATGAAGCACTTTTAGTCAGATATTGATATTGTATCTTTCGTAGATATTGAAAAAGCCGTTCAAGTTTATTGAACGGCTTTTTTTAGATTCTGAGTGTTAGATAGGTCTCGCTTGATTTGGTTTCCAACCGGGCTAGTCTAAAGATGGATATTAAATTTCAATACCCATCAGTACTACATCGTCGGTTTGATTCGCATCGCCTTTCCACTTATCAAAAGCTTCGGTGAGCATTTGCTCTTGCTTAGCTAGAGGCTCATTGGCTGTGTCTACAATTAGCTGTTTCAGGTTTTTAACCATGAACTTTTTGTCGTGTTCTCCTCCAAATTGATCTTGAAACCCGTCAGACGACAGATAAAGCCTGTCTCCATCTACCAGCTGTATTTCTTCTTTATTCAGCATGTTAGATGCTTCCCGTTCGTCTCCATCAATTCCACCAATCATTAGTTTGGGGCTCCTGTAGGTGGTCAATTCACCCTTACGAACGATATGTAGTGGGATACCTGCTCCAGAAAATTCCATTTTCAAATCATCAAGATTTATCACACAGACACCAATCTCCATTCCGTCCCTGCGATAGGCATCAGCATCCCTTTGTTGCAGTTCCATCTTTATCTGCTTATCCATTCTGGCAAGAATCTTATTAGGGTCAAGGTAATTTTGATAATAGATGATATTGGTAAGTTGGTTACTTCCCATAATTGACATAATGGCCCCAGGGACGCCATGACCAGTGCAATCGGCGCAAACAATAACCAAATACTCATTTCGGCCTTGCCGGATGCGCTCGAACCAGTAGAAATCTCCGCTCACTACATCTTTAGGTTTGTAGATCACAAAAGCATCGTTGACCACCTTGGAGATTGAAGCCAGATCTGGCAGTATTGAGGCTTGTATTCTTTTGGCATAAAGAATACTATCAGAGACCTGATTATTGACTTGTTCTAGTTGATGTTTTTGGTTTTCAATCTCATTTTTCTGGTTCTCCAGCTGAGCTGTTGTTTTTTGCTGTTCTTCCAGTTTATTCATGAGTACCTGAGCTGAGTTGCCAAGTTGCTTAGCCAATTTGCCCACCTCATCATTGGATTTTATTTCTATATCGACATTGAGATTTCCCTTACCTATTTCTTCTGCATTCTTACTAAGTTTCACAATAGGCCTTACAAATAAATTGGCTGCCACCAGAGCCAATATTATTGATAATCCTAGCACAGAAAGTATCACGATCAAAAGGTCGTTCTGGATTTTCCCTAGAGGTGAAAAGGCAAGGCCTTTATCTACACTGATGCAAAGTGTCCAATCGTTACCAGTGTAATTGAGGTATGACTGTTGCTTGGCCGCAAAAAATAATTTATCCTTTGTTTCAAGAAAATTTACTCTCGATCCAGTTAGGGTTTTCACCAGATCATAATTTGGAAACTGTGAATTTAGTGCTACTAGGTTTTTGTTATTGGTGTAGAGGATTTTGCCTGATTTGTCTAGCAAGTTTACTTCGAGCATCCTACTAGTATCATTACTCAGGGAAATATCCCCCATGATGTTTATAAGCTCATCTACCAGTATACGCCCCACTAAGACTCCATTTTTTTCTTCCGTGACATAATCAGTCACGTAAGAAGCGAAATGCATTACAGGACGACCTATCGATTCCGATACCGAAATATCCATCACTGACCCATTACTATTTTCAAGGTCTATCCAGTAATTGGAGTTGCTGTGTTGTTTACCTACCGCTAATCCTTTGCTGTCTGCTATGCGGTTTCTATCCAAGTCAAAATAAGAAAAACTATAATAGAGGTCATTGAGGTTTTCCAATTCCTGGAGCCTTGATGTTAACTCTTCTTCAGAAATATCACTGATTCTGAAGTAGGGGTTCTTAGTTGCCATGTTCACATCATTGACCCGAGAGAATATGAACTGTTCAATATTTGAAATGGTTGATTGAGCTTGCTTTGAGATGTTAACGAGTAGCTCTTCTCGATAGGCCTGCTTTACCTCAATATTTGTAAAAACAAAGATGATAGAGGAAGTAATCACGACAAGGAATAAACACAGAAATGTGAGTTTTGCGTAAATGTTCATTAGAGAGAATGTGTTGTTAATGGTCGAACTAAAAGTACATCAGAAAACCGAAATATGAGGGTTTAAAAACTGAAAAATGAAAACTTTACAGTGACCCGAGAGTATTTTGACTGAAAAATTGGGTTTATCTTTTGATACAGTGGGTAAATTGCGTTTTTTCGTACTAGAACCTTTTTGCCGTCAGAATGAATAAATTAATTGCCGCAGCTTTTTTGCTCTTTTGCCTGAGTTCACAGGCTCAAAACCTCACTATCTATAAAAGTTCCACTAGCGTTCAGGAAACTACCGATAAAATTGTTGGTATCATTAAGGATAAGGGACTGATGTTCTTTGAAACAGTGTCTCACGATGCTATTGCCAAGGAGCGTGGAAAAGAGATTCCTCCAACAAGAAGTATATTATTTGAGGATCCGGATCTCACCACAGCTTTAATCTCATGTCAGCAAACTACCGCGCTGGAGTTGCCTTTAGAAATATTGGTTTGGGAAGAGTACGGAGATGTTTATATAGGTTTTATGGACCCTAAGTTCATGCGGAAGCGTTTTATGGTTTTAGGGTGCGATGAGACCATCGATGCGATGACTAGGCTGATGATAAGAGTTACAAATGATGCCTTGAAAGAATAGGTTATTGTTTTTTTGCAGATACCTCGAGGGAGAAGGTGAGATATTCCCAGTGAAATTTTAGTTTATCTTCTTCAAAGTAGAATTTCATTCTTTCTTGCAGTTCTTTTGCTTTTTGAGGTTCTACCTCCAGCACCAATACATCCTTAGTATCATCATAATTATACGCTCCCCACTGACTCCATTCTGTGTTGAACAGAAGTGTCCACTTATTACTTTCAGGGATGGTGAAAATTGCATATTTACCTTTTGGCAATGGTTTCCCGGCTAGTGTAATGTCCTCCGAAACTTCCAGGGTAGTGGCCTCATTTGCGCCAGTTCTCCACATATTACCATAAGGCACCAGTTCTCCCCATATCTTTCTTTTTTTTACTCCGGGGCTGCTATAAGAAATTTTTAGTTTGACATTTTCAATTTTAGTAGAGTCCATGGCGTATGGTGAGGGCCGGTTTTCCTTTTTGCTACTTGCACATGACCAACCCATCAGGGCAACCAGAAGGAAGACATGAAATTTTGGGAGTAATTGTATCATTTTGGACATAAATGTGTTCTAATTCGGTCAACTCTAATGAACTCTAATTGTATTAAATCATTGACTATGAAATGTTTAACTGAAAAGGTACATTTTTTGTTCATCTGGATTTAATAAGTCACCTAAATAATCTTATATGGGAATCATTGGTATAGAAATCCCTCAATTAAACGAGGAACAGGAAATTGAGGTTGAGGTAAAAGTCAACGGAATTAAGAAACAATACAACTATCGGGTTGAAATTTTTTACTGGGATCAATGTCCATATCCCACTGACGATAGGGTGGAATGCATCCGCCAACTTGTAAACAACTATGACCAAAAGTGGGATTTGGCACATATTGGATTACCAACAGACGATTACATTCCGATTACCTTTAGAAAAAAACGATCTTAGAAAGGAAGATCGTCATCTGCTTCTGACGCCTGATCCATCCAGCTGTCTTGCGCTGATGGAGGAGGAGCGTCCGCAGTTGGTGGAGTAGCACCTGTAGCTTTGCCCTCAATTTTCCATGCCTGAAGGCTGGTAAAATATTTAGTTTCTCCTTTCGGGTCAGTCCACTTTCTTCCTTTTAGGTTAAAAGAAACATTTAAGGCGTCACCTACTTGATACTGATCCAGTTGCTGGCAATTGTTCTGTATCAACTCAAATTTGATGTATTCGGGGTATTGCGGGTTCTCCGCATACTCCACTACAAATTCTCTTTTCTTAAAAGTGTCGGTTACATTTTGCGTATCGAACTTCTCAATTAACTTGGCTTCAATATTCATGGAAAGTGGATTAAATCTTTTCGCAAATAAAGAGACCTCATAACGCATATGAAAAAGTCTAAGAAATTATTTTTCATAATAGCAGCAATCTTTTTGCTAGTAATGATTTTGATTGGCATTGATATAAGTAGTAAAACCTCATGGCCAGGAGCCAAAAAGAATCTGGAAGAGAGACTTACAGAATAGCAAAGGGCTCCAATGTTCAGGCTCCAACAGAATACTAACGGGATTTCTAAATTGAGAATATAAGTGCCATTAATTACTAATTCAAGTTACGGGAAACGTCCATTTTATATGTTAAATGGACATTGGGAGACGATTATTCCTTCGATGTTTTACAAAGGGCCAGAGGTTCCATATACGCGTCAAAGAATGGAACTTGCAGACGGAGATTTTTTGGATGTCGATTATTTGAAAGGGGGAAATAGTAAATGTTTGATCATTACTCATGGGCTTGAAGGAGACTCCAATCGGTACTATGTAAAACGAACGGCACGTTATTTTTTTGATCGTGGCTGGGATGTGATTGCGTGGAATTGTCGAAGCTGCAGCGGAGAAATTAACCGCTTACCAAGGTTTTACCATCATGGCGAAACCGGAGATCTGGCCACTGTAATTGAGCATAGTTTTAATATGAATTATGATTCAGTTGTGCTGATGGGGTACTCTATGGGAGGTAGTATGAGCTTGAAATACATGGGTGAAAGAGATGTTGATACTCGCATAAAAGGTGCGATTACTTTTTCTGTTCCATGCAACTTGCTTGATAGTTCGGAGGCTTTGAGGCGAAAGGAAAATCAGGTGTATGAAAAGCGTTTTGTTCGTAAGTTGATCCAAAAAATGAAGGCCAAGGCTGAGAAATACCCCGGCAGTGTGAATGTGCAAGGGATTGATGAATTGGAGGGTTTTGATGAATTTCATGAACGCTACACAGCTCCATTGCATGATTTTGAGAACGCGAGTGATTTTTTTGCGGAAGCAACTTGTGATCGTTATTTGCCCAATATTAAAGTACCTGTTTTTATAGGAAATGCCCTAAATGACCCCATGCTTGGAGATAAGTGCTATCCCGTGAATCTTGCGAAAGAGAGTGAGTTCGTTTATCTGGAAACCCCGAATCAGGGTGGACATGTCGGCTTTTCTATTTTGGGTCAAAAGCATAGTTGGATGGAGGTTCGCGCAGAGGCGTTTATGAAGCAGCACCAGTGGTAATTTATTTTTCGTAAGGTCTGTTTAGTGGCTCCATCTTTTGATATAATTAAAGAGATACTGTTCATAAGTTTGGATAGTTTTAGCAAAACAACCCAGAAACACAAGGATGAAAAACCTACTATTTGTAACCACACTGTTGATCAGTTTTACGGCCATAGCTCAGGATTTACCCCAAACCGATTGGGATGAACTCAGGAAAACCAAGCCCTGGGAGGTGACGGAACTCTATCGGGATGTTGCGAAAGTTACGCCTGGAGAAGGAGCTTCTGCACCTTCAGATGCGATCGTTTTGTTTGATGGCAAATCCATGGATATGTGGCAAAAGGCACAATTCGGATCTCCCGTAAATATGGAAGGATTTAAGGCTTACGCAGAGATGGTAGACCCTAACTATGTGGGTGAGGAGGCTTCATGGTCGATAAACGACGGTGAGCTTGAGGTAGCTCCGGGACAGGGCAACATTGCCACAAAACGGATTTTTGGCGATATTCAGCTGCACGTAGAGTGGATGGCTCCCAAAATGCCTTCAGACAAAAAAGGACAAGCAGGGGGAAATAGCGGAATTATCTTTATGGGAATGTATGAGGTTCAGGTTTTGAATTCTTATGAAAACCCAACATATAGCAATGGGCAGGCAGCCTCAGTTTATAAGCAATTGATACCCCTCGTTAATGCCTCGAAAGCTCCGGAAAACTGGCAGGTATATGATATCATATTTATGGCTCCCAAATTTTCAGATAAAGGTACACTGGTCAGCCCTGCACGTGTGACGGTGCTTCATAATGGGGTACTGGTTCAGAATAATGTAGAGCTGCTAGGGCCAACTTGCTATATAGGCACGCCTTATTACCTGCCACATCCGGCAAAATTGCCTCTGGTATTGCAGGATCACAGTGACAAAATGAGGTTTAGAAATATTTGGGTGAGAGAGTTGTAAGTCTATTTCTCTACAAAATCCAAAGACACTGAGTTGATGCAGTATCTCAAACCGGTAGGTTTAGGGCCGTCCGGAAAGACATGACCGAGGTGCCCTCCGCATCTTGAGCAAAGGACTTCCGTTCGACTCATGCCGTACTTATTATCTGTCTCCGATGCTACATTCGTCTCGCTTATTGGCTCGTAAAATGAGGGCCATCCTGTGCCAGATTTGAATTTTGTTTCGCTTTCAAATAATGGAAGCTTACATGCCGCACAGATATAAGTGCCTTTGGCTTTGTTGTCCCATAGGTCACCAGTGAAGGCCCGTTCAGTGCCTTTTTCTCTGAGTACGTAATACTCCAAATCTGAGAGTCTTTCTTTCCACTCAGACTCTGAGAGGGTCCAATCAGAAGCTGTTGTGATGTCGGTTTCGCTATTCCGTCCGTCTTTGTCGGCAGATTGCGCACAAGAAGTTAGCGATATCAGCAATATAGGAATGTAAAACAGTGATTTCATAAGATCAATTTATGATCACTTAACGCCCTGAGATATTGTTTGTTTATTTAAAACGCTCCATTGCAAGCCCCGCGACATGTTTGCCAATAGCTAGAGATGAAGTAGCAGCCGGAGATGGAGCATTCCCCACATTGATGATTTTTTCATTCTGAAGAATAAGAAAATCATCGATCAATCCGCCTTCCTTATCGCAAGCCTGCGCTCGTACTCCAGAACCACCCGGTTCCAGATCTTCTTGCTGAATATCAGGAAGTAGTTCCTGAAGGGCTTTTGTAAATGCCGATTTTGAAAAAGAACGATAAAATTCACCTAGTCCTGTTTTCCAGTATTTACCTGCCACTTTTCTAAAACCCTTCCAGCCAAGGCTACCCATCAGTTCTCCCAGGTTAATATCGGTTTTAGAATAGCCTTCTCTTTTAAAAGCAAATACAGCATTCGGGCCAGCCTCAATGCCACCACCTATCATGCGAGTAAAGTGCACTCCGAGAAAAGGGAAGTTGGGGTCAGGAACAGGGTAGATGAGGTTTTTTACCAAATGCTCCTTCTCCTTTTTTATCTTATAATACTCTCCTCTGAAAGGGATGATCTTGTAGTTAACTGGCATTCCGGTAAGCTTGGCCACTTTGTCGGAATACAGACCTGAGCAGTTGATGACCAACCGCGTAGTAAGGGTTTGCTGATCCGTTTCTACCTGAATGAAACCGCCATTTTCTTTGATGTTGAGCACCTTGTTTCCTGGAAATATATCTCCGTTGAAGTGCTTGATTTTCTCGGCATATTTGTAAGACACTTCTTTATAATCGATGATGCCAGTTTGTGGTACGAATATCCCTTGAATACCGTTGACGTATGGCTCGTACTCTTTCAGTTCGTCACCTATCAGTTTTTTCATTCCGGTGAGTCCGTTCTTCTCACCACGCTCGTAAAGGGTGTTCAATGTGGGGAGTTGCTCCTTGTTGGTGGCCACCACGATTTTTCCGCAGAGTTCAAAGTTGATTTCTTCTTCCTCACAGAACTTTACCAACTCATTGTAACCATCCACACAGTTTTTGGCTTTGAGACTGCCTGGCTTATAGTAAAGCCCAGAGTGTATTACGCCGCTGTTGTGACCTGTCTGATGCTTGGCCAGACCATTTTCTTTTTCCACTACCGCCACACGCAGCTTAGGGTTGGCTTCTTTGATTTTGAGGGCTGAAGCCAGACCTACTATACCACCACCGATCACTACAACATTGTACATGTACTCACCTGTTTGTTACGCTGCAAAGATGTGAAAAATGATGTTTTGGTATATCGTTTTTTTTAATGTCTTGTTATTCTTTTTTGAATTTTAAAGAAATCGAGTTCATGCAATATCGCTCTCCGGTAGGTTGTGGACCATCATGAAAAACATGTCCCAAATGTCCTCCGCATTTGGCACAAGTCACTTCGGTACGAATCATACCGAAAGATTTATCCATGTGATATTCTACAGCTCCTTTTCTCTTGGGTGCGTAAAAACTAGGCCATCCACACCCCGAATCAAATTTGGTATCTGAATCAAACAGCGCGTTTCCGCACCCGGCACATTCATATTGTCCGCTTTCGATATTTTCGAGTAGCGTTCCGCTCCAGGCTCTTTCTGTACCCTTCTCTCTTAAAACTCGATATTGCTCGGGAGACAATTCTTTTCTCCATTCTTGATTGGATTTGCTAATTTTGTCGGCCATACTTCAGCTTCGATTATTTGATAATATAATACAAGGATACAGCTTAAAGTGTTTCTTTTCCGCTTATCATTTTGCAGAAACAATTCGCAACTATTGAAGCCGAAATCCATTTAAGAGATAATACTTACCACCTAGAGAAATGAATAAAAGACAATTTGTCATCATCGGCGTTGCATTTGCGGTGCTTGTTGGCTCAGTTTTGTTGAGTGGATTTTTTTCCAGCTTAAAAGAAGAACCCGAATTCAGAAAACCTCCCGTACCGAAAAAATACGTAAAGACCGATCAGGTTATGTATTCGGATATCAAAACATCAGTGATTGCATATGGTCGCGTTCAAGCTGCTCAAAATGTTGATTTGCTTTCTGAAGTTTCGGGTAGGATGTATGCCGGTTCTGTTAGCCTTAAGCAAGGACAGAGCTTCAAAAATGGAGCTTTGTTGTTTTATATTGATGACCAGGAAGCTTCACTAAACTTGAAAGCACAGAAAAGCAATTTTCTTAGGGACATTGCAGCTATTCTCCCGGATTTAAAAGTGGATTTTAACAATAATTTTGACGCATGGAATGATTATTTCAATGCAATAGATATCGATAAAAACCTTCCGGGGCTTCCTGAGTGCAGGTCTGAGAAAGAGAAAACGTTTTTGGCAACAAGGGGAGTGTATTCCACCTTCTATTCAATAAAAAGCGCTGAAGTCAGGTTGCAAAAGCATAGGTATTATGCTCCGTTCAATGGCAGCATTATAGAAGTTAATATGGAATCTGGCTCGTTTATTAATCCCGGAACTAAGATTGGAAAGATCATGCGTTCTGATGCTTTGGAGTTGAGGGTTTCTGTGGAAACGAAAGATATTGCCTGGATTCAGGAGGGCTCCCCGGCTATTGTAAACTCTGAGGAGACTCAGGCTACATTCGAAGGTGAGGTGGTGCGAATCAGCGACTATGTGAACCCAAATACACAGTCGGTTGACGTTTATGTGAGATTGTTTCCAGGTCAAACCAAAATCTATGATGGACAATTTATGGAGGCGTCCATTCCTGCTCGCACCATTAAGGACGGCATGATCATACCCAGAAATGTGATTTACAATGGAAATGAAGTCTTCGTGTGGCAGGATACTGTGCTCAAGGTCAAAGAAGTGGATGTCTATAGGCTAATGGAAGAGGAGGCGATTGTAGGGGGCATCAGCGAAGGTATTGATTTGGTTGTGGAGCCTTTGATTAATGCTCATAACAATATGCCGGCCTATAAGCTGGATAAGACAGAAATAGAGTATTCTAAATCTATGGATGCTTCCGTCAGTGCCGAGTCATCATCTAACTAAGTCAATATAGGTTCTATGAAAACTGTAGTCGAATACTTCGTAAAGTTTCCAATCCTTGCTAATATATTGATAGCGCTCACGCTTGCCGGTGGTGTGTTGAGCATTCTCGGTACTAAAAAATCCTTTTTCCCCATAGCCAAGGATCGCAATATTATTATCAATGTGGTGTATCCGGGGGCCTCTCCCGAGGAAATGGAGGAAGGGGTTACAACCAAAATTGAGGAAGCAATTAATACTATTTCGGGGATAGATGAGATCAACTCAACATCATCTGAGAATTCTGCCAACATCAACATCCTCACGCTGGATAATCATGATATTGATGAAGTCTATACTGAGATTAAAAATGCCATTGATGGTATCTCTTCTTTCCCGGTAGGCGCTGAGAAGCCGATCATTTTTAAACAAAAACAAAGATCCACCGCTCAATGGCTGGGGTTGACAGGAGATGTCAGTCTCAGAACCATGAAGGAGTATGCGGATAATATCGAAGATGATCTGCTATCAACAGGGGTCATCAGTCAGGTGAATATCAGTGGGTATCCTGATTTAGAAATCTCTATTGAGGTCAGGGAAGAGGTGCTGCGCCGATACAATATCACTTTTGATCAGGTGGTGGCAGCCGTTCGTGCCAACAACCAAGATGTATCAGCAGGATCTGTGAAATCTCCCAGTGAGGAAATACTGATTCGCTCGCGTTCAAAAGAAACTGATGCAGAATGGATTGGAGAGATAGTTTTAAGAAGTAACCCCGATGGCAGTAAACTATTGGTTCGTGATGTAGCCAGCGTCAAAGAACAGTTCGCTGATGTGCCTTCCAAGGCTCTGCTAAATGGGAAACCGGCAGTATTTCTGGAAGTGCGAAAACTCGAAGAGGACGATCTGGCCGTCATATCATCGACTGTTTTGGAATACGTAAAAGAGTTTAACGAGCAGAACGAAGCAGTTAAGCTGACCACCACGTGGGATTTCAACAATTTATTGGATCAGCGACTCGATATGCTGACTTCAAACGGGGTGATTGGGCTTATTCTGGTCTTGATTTCGCTCGGACTATTCTTGAGTTTACGCTTATCATTTTGGGTGGCCTGGGGTATTCCATCAGCTTTCCTGGGCATGTTTATACTTGGTCTGGCCGTTGGTCTCACTATCAACATGATTTCCCTTTTTGGGATGATACTGGTAATTGGAATTTTGGTAGATGATGGGATCGTAATTGCAGAAAACATCTATTCACATTTTGAAAAGCACGGCAACCCTATAAAGGCAGCAATATATGGAACAATGGAGGTGGTTCCGGCGGTATTTACTTCCGTGCTTACCACGATAGTAGCTTTTCTCCCACTACTGTTCCTGACGGGTGGTTTTGAGTTTCTCAAAGAGATGGCCTATGTGGTAATTTTTTGTTTAGGGTTTTCACTTGTTGAAGCTTTTTTCATTCTTCCTGCACATTTGGCCAACAAGAAAGTGCTGAATGTGAAAAAAGAAGATACCCGTAGCTACAAAATACGAAAAGTACTAAACGGCGTAATAGACTTTATGAAGTTCAAGCTCTATGGTAAGATGCTGAGATACTGTCTTGACCACAGACCAGTTACTGTCGCTGCTTTGATTGGGTTTATAATCATCATAATTGGACTGCTGCAAGGAGGTCAAATAAAAGCAACATTCTTTCCTCAAATCGCTTTCAACAGTTTGAATATAAACCTGTCGTTTAAGCCTGGCGAAAGAGAAACCCGTGTGGAGGAGTATCTACATCGTTTCGATGATGCCGTATGGGCAGTCAACGACCAGATGAAAAAGGACTTTGACACAGATAAAGACATCATCAAGTTTACATTCACCAATGTAGGTTCGAATAATGCAGGGGAAGTGGGGTCGCACGCCGGTGGAGTCGATGTTCAGTTTGACGAACTTGATCAGTACGGCATCAATCAGTTTGATTTGATATCTCGCCTAAGAAAGCAAATCGGGCCTGTGCCAGAAGCGGATAAATTTAGCATAGGAGGCCGAAATAGATGGGGAAAACCTGTTTCCGTGACCATAATGGGAAAAAATTATCATGAGCTGGGAGAGGCGAAAGATTTTCTCAAAGCACAACTGGAGCAGCTTCCTGATCTGAAAGAAATTGAAGACAATGTTCCTAT
>JBDVMP010000028.1:0-14936 GCA_039970095.1 Cyclobacteriaceae bacterium | reverse complement strand
CTTTTTATCTCCATTGTAAGCGAAAATCTTGTTGTTGATTTTGATGCATTCATCGCAAGCGGTGCACTCTTCCGTTTCGATCCATGGTTTCATGGATGCCCCTGATGCCTCGGCCTCTACAGGTTCCTCTGTGAGCGCAATCTCATCAGCGCTCACAATCAAATCGGCGATACCGTTTCCTTCTCCTCCTGCCAACTTCATGAGTCCCCGTGTAATATTGGTCACAACCTCATTTCTCACTTTGCTTTCTATATCCACCTCCTCTTTCGGCTGCTCTTCTTTTCCGGCCATTGCCCGAAGCATGATCCAGAAATCACGCCTTTCCTCACATGATTCTACTATCGGTTTGGCTACAATCACCCGGCTGAGGTGCTGTTTTTTATCTACTGCCCATATAAATGGGAACTTACCTTCTCTTTCGGATTCATCCAGCTGTAGAAATTCTGAAAGCACGATCATGTTGTCATTCCAGGTGTCTCGTGGCGCCTTGCGAAAATGTTTCCTGAAGCGCGCCTCTGTGATTGCGAAATCCGCAAAAGTCATATCCACGTTCATGAATTTCTCACGTCCATTCTCAATGTACTTAAGCTTGTACTGCGGCCAGACTTTGTCCATATCAGGATTTCCTGAAAGGTCAAATGCTTCATTGGCTCTCACACCGTGATCAGGGTTGTATTTGAAGACAGGATAAGCACGGGACTCAACAGCCAGTTTGGCCTGGTGTGCTCCCAAATCGTCCGCCACGCCGTGCTCTGGCTGGCAGGTTGTGTAAAGATTGAACAGTGCAGGCCGTTTGGCCATCAGCCCATCAATAAAGCCTTCGATCATGTGTGAGGTGTTGGCCAGAGAACTTTGCATGACGTAAGTATTTCTGTGTGCCATTGCTATCAAACCAATCTCCTTACGAGGTTCAGGTTTTCCTTTCCACACCTTGCCATATTGTGCCATATCAGATATCTGACCTATAAAACCTGAAGTACAGGCCTGACCTCCAGTGTTGGAATAAACCTGTGTATCTACCACTATCACTTTGATTGGCTTACCACTGGCCATCAACCTGGATAGGTTTTGGAAACCAATGTCGTACATGGCACCATCACCACCCAGTGCCACTACAGGAGGGCATAGGTGCCACTCTTCGTCTGTAAACTGGTGCCAGTTGAAGTAGGTGAAAAAGTCTTTGTGCTCTGCAGGGTTGTAGGTGCCATCCAGCTCCATTTCAGCCCTTCTGATGGTTTTAAAGCCATCAGCCATTTTGGCCATGTGTCCTTCAAAAATCCCCATAGCGAGGGATGGTGAATCCTGAAACAGATGATTGGCCCATGGGAATGGGTATGGATTGTAAGGATAGGTGCTACCCCAAACTGATGTACATCCGGTGGAATTGGTCATCCCCATATTGGAGCGCCCTTTTCCATTGGTGCCGTCGGTATATTTCCATTGCAGGTTTTTCAGGTGCGCAATCAACTGACTCATCTCTTTGAGCCATTGCTGATCTACTGGCTGAGTCTCTTTTTGAGATTCCAGCCCTTTGGTGATGTCCGAAAGCGTGATATCCTGCTTGTGCGCATCATTGATGATTTTGCTGATCGCGGCAGGATCGTCCACTTTGAGGTTATTCAAAAGTCTGGACTGCACATGTTTTTCAAGTCGGCCAATGAGGTCTTCCAGATAGTTGAGGTGCTTCTCTATACGTGGCTGCATAAGCGACTCTACAGTAGCTGTAAACAGATGAACTACGGATTTTTCAGAACACCCCAGACAAGCACCATCGCCACTCGCCATGTTGAGGTAAGCGTCTTTGTTAAGTAAGATGGTTTCAAGCGGGCCAATTTTTTCTTCCAGATCAGAAATGCGGTTAAACTTTTGAGGTGTGCTTGGCAAATCCATCCACATATCCCAATCTTTTCTCAACCTGGCTATACTGCCTTCAGTTTGGATAATGGGTCGTAGCGCATCATCTTCACAGACTTTGATACACTCCATACATCCCTTACAAGTAGTGGGGTTAATGGTGATACTGAATAACCCTCCACTTCCTTTTTCTTTTTTCTCATGGAGATCAAAATAAGGACGGGTGAGTGAAAACTGGAATTCACCAAGTTCTTCTCTAAACCACTCAAACTCCTGCGCCAGCCCCGGCTTGTCTTTGCCAGCTTCTATGGCCTGATCAATGGCATCCTGAAACAGATTGTTGACAGTTGCCTTATCGTCTTTTTCATCAAAAAGCTTTCTCAATATCCCGTCTAGCTTACGAGCCTCCTTAGGGAGATGGTCCAGCTTATCGTGCGAT
The DNA here is from genome assembly GCA_039970095.1 of Cyclobacteriaceae bacterium. Taxonomy (GTDB): domain Bacteria; phylum Bacteroidota; class Bacteroidia; order Cytophagales; family Cyclobacteriaceae; genus JAMZMI01. The sequence goes on along the minus strand of JBDVMP010000028.1, from coordinate 12,643 downwards.
TTTTTCACACGTTTCACAATCGTTTCAATCACATCCGAAACTTCACTTACCAATCCCGGAATAGCGGTATCCGGGCAGACTGTGTAGCAATTACCACAGGCAGTACAATTATTCGCTATCCATTCGGGATGCTCAAAACGAATACCCGTCATATCTCTGAAGAGCGAGGTTGTCGCCGGCATCACACTCATGCCTATGAATGGATCAGTGATATTGTCGTTACCATTTCCTGTTTGGTAAAAGCTTCCTGTTTGCTCCCAAAATCGATGAATGTCACTGGAGTTTGATTTGCTCACAGGGATATCCCGGAGCATTTTCGGAATCTGAATTTCAGTAGCAACCACACCGTTTGATTTGCCTTTTGTGATGGTCTTTTCTGTAATTTCTCTGATTTCGTCAAAACCTCTTTTCACAACGCGCATGTTGTCATCTACGACACGCTGGCCTTTTCCTCCAAATTTTTTCTGTATTTGTGCTTCTATCGCAGCAAGCAATTGCTCATCGGAGAGTCCGGCTTTTTCTTTCAAAGGCGAAGCGGCAAAAAATGCCCCTTGAAAGGCAATGCCCTGCATTCTGAGCTGTAGTTCTGGGTCAGTAGCCTCCTCACGAGCAATCTTGAATCCGTCAATATAGAAGACATGAATGTCTCGCTCGATAATCATTTTTTGATACCTCTCCGGTATATCCGCCCAGACATCTTCTGGTTTTGATTTCTCGCTTTGGATGATGAAGTAACCACCTTTAATAAGGCCGTTGAGGGCATTGGTGTGCTTAAACACATTAGGGTCAGGCGACAGTACCACATCCACGAAATTGAATTCGCAATTCATGCGGATAGGCTCTGGAGCAGCTGCCATATAGTAAGTTGTCGGCTGGCCTTTCTTCTCCGAACCATATTTCGGATTGGCTTTTATATCGTAATCCAAAAGATCAAAGAGCGTCATAGCAAGATTCTTACCTGTGGTGATGGCTCCCCACCCTCCTATAGAGTGGAAACGCACGGTAATCGCATCTTTGGGCATGAGGTTTGGATTTTCCGAACCCCGCACTGATAGTTCTTTGATGTTTGGGTAACCCTTTGTTATGTTCTCCTGATACAGTCTTTGCTTAGGTGTGAATGGGTTATCCCGGACGAAATCTATAGATAAATAGAATTGCTTTTTGTGTTTGCCATCAGGCAACATGTTTTCAACCGCGCCAATGATACCTTCTGCTTGCAAATCCCTACTACCCATACCAAATGATCCAGCGTAAATAGCCGGAGCATCTTTAGGACCGAAAGACTCTAGTTCAGGATATGGTTTTTGTTTTTTGTTATAGCCATTTTCAACGCATTTGGACATAGTTGATCTAATCTCCCGTGCCATTGGATTATCTGAAGCAAGCGGTTGGTCAAGTCTTTCCAGAACAACAACTCCTTTTTTGCCTTTGATGATTTTGGCAATCAAATCCGAAGGGAACGGGCGAAACATTACTAAATCCACTACGCCTACTTTAATACCTCGGGTCTTTCTGAGATAATCCACTACAGCTTCAGAGCTGGTGACCACACTCCCCTGTCCGATGATGAGATAGTCCGCATCTTCTGCTCTGTAAGTCATCACTCTTTGGTATTCCCTTCCTGTTAGCGCTTTAAATTCAGTGAAAGCCTTATCTGAAAGCTCTCCAATATGGTCAAAGAAATATGGCCGCTGTGCTGCCACACTTTGCATGTATGAATCTTGATTCTGAACAATGCCCGCCATCAGTGGGTTGTCCACATCCCAAAGCTCAGGAATCCTCCTTCTGGTTTCTCCATAGATGATTTTTTGAGCCGGAGTTGGCGTTTCAACAATATCATCAGGTCTGCCGAGGTATTCTTTGATGAGCTCCCTTTCCGGCAAATTCAGCGACTCTATGAGATGAGTGGTGAGGAACCCATCCTGAGCGATTGCACCAGGTGTAAGGGAAAGTTCTGCTATTTTATGTGCGATGATGTTTAGGTCTGCCACGTGTTGGGCATTCTTCGCGAAAAGTTGAAAGAACCCCGTATCATCAATAGCGTGGTAATCATCATGTCCAGCATGGACATTGAGTGTGGATTTGGTCATGGCCCTGGCGCCAATATTCAAGACATATGTCAATCGCTTACCCACAGCGGCGTATAAGGACTCGTGCATATAAGCAATCCCCTGCCCGGAAGAGAAGTTGGAGGCACGCTGACCAGTCATGGAAAGCCCTGCTGTAACTGCAGCAGCAGCGTGCTCACCCTCTGGCTCTATAAAGATAAGTGGTTTGTCAGAGATATTGAGGTGACCCCTGGCGGCTTCTTCTGCCCAATATTCACCCATTTGGGTAGATGGCGTTATGGGGTAGGCACCTGCAGCGTCAGACGATTCACGCTCGCACATGATGGCGGCCGTGTTTCCGTCCAAAGCCACTCTCTTACCAGGATATTTTACATTGCTTTTCTTCTTTTCCATGACAGGGGGCTTTTGTTATCTTGAATTAATTTGCTCCGACGAGCTGACGGGTTTGATTGAGAATGTTTATGTATCGCTGCATGGTATTCATGCTCATCAATGCATCGTCATTCTCATCTTTTAGTTTGAAAATATCGAGGTTGAGATCATTGAAACCGGAATTGATGATGCGGCACTCGCTCAATAAAATTTCCGGAGTATCTGATTCCAGAGATGCCCTTTCGTTAACTTCGATGTAACTCTTGAGGTAGTTTAAAACGGCCGAATATGCGCTCTGGCATACCATGTAGGGAACAACATCTTCCTCAGGTCTGGAGTATTCTTCCATGGCCGTATGGAAAAACCGCTCAGCCTGATCAAAAGTAGAATTGGTTAATAAAGTATTCATGGCTCTATGCTTTGGTAATCTCCACCCAAGCTAAAAACCATTGATATTCGATATTATGAGAATGGTCAGATCAGACCCTGATATTTGGTGGTGTTATATCCAAAGTTGTGAGTTAGATTTTGCATTTTTGGAGGCAATGGAAATCAAACCTCCACCACTGCCATATCAGTGAGATAAAGAAGCCTGCCGGTGATGTTGGCAAAACCCATTTCCCTGAGAATTTTCATGTACTCTTTCACCTGATACTTGTCTTTATCTCGCGGCGCGCCTGTCTTGAAGTCGATCACGACCGTCTGCCCTTCTTGCCTGTTGATACGGTCAATTCTTTTGAATTCGCCATCCGGTAGCAAAATAGTAACCTCATTGTCGACCTGCCATTTTTCATCAAACCAATCCGCGACAGCAGGATGCTCCACCACCTTTGTGATAAAGGCGCGCTCCGGGGTATCGAGAATATGCTCAAGGTCTTTTTTGTGTTTTACTCTGCTGATAAGGTCATGGATGCGCACCCCCTGACGGATGGCTTCAGAAAAGAAATCTTGTCCTTCACCAAGCGCATCTTTCATTTGGATGTTGGCTTTGTCTCGCCAGGCATGGCTGTGGTAGCGGCCAAGTTCAAACTCATCTACCTTGACCTCCTGTTTGCCTTTTGGCTCTGACCAATTCCCTTTGGTATAAACATACGTTTCCTCATCAAACCCATCGAGGTTTCTGATGATATTCAGAGCCAAATCCCCAACGCTCCTGACTTTCATTTTTTCAAGATCTGGGGAGCTTGCCCCTTTGGGTGGCTTGGGCAGTTTGCCAAATGCAATGAGAGCATCAACAGGACGGGTAAAGGCCACATAGAGCAAGTTGAGGTTGTCCAAAAAGGCTTTAAGCTTTTCCTCATAGTAATCCATAGCCCAGTGGGTGTTGGCAAGTGAGGAACCATATTTGAGCGGCAAAACAGGAAGCCGCTTATAAGGTTCATTGCCCCTTCCTTCACACCACAAAATATTGGACTGCTTCGCATCATGATCCAGATCCCAGTTTAGAAATGGAATGATGACTACAGGAAACTCTAACCCCTTGGACTTGTGCATGGTCATGATTTTGACCGCATTGTTATCATCCGAGATCTGGATGCTCTTTTTGTCTTTCACCTTTTCCCACCACTCTAAAAAGGAGGAAATGTCACCGCGTTCGGTTTTGGAGTAATCCAAAATGGCATCCTGAAACGCCAATAAATAAATGAATTCGTCCTTTTGAGTATCCAGCTCAAATGTGCCAATCAATTGCTCTACCAATTCGTAAAGCGGCAATGTTTTTAGGTAGTCCTTTCGCTGGGCAAAGGGTTGCGGTACTACATCCTGCCAATGATCTTTAGCAGCAAAAATCTGAGTTTCGGTCTTATCAGACCGCTTGATAAAGCGTTCATACTCAAATAGCCACTCAGCCAATACGATGGTATTTCCTTCGTCATTGAGCCACTGGATCAGACTGATTACAAACCGAACCAGATGACTGGATGTGAGGTACAAGGCCTCCGAACTCACTACATCATATTTCAGGTTCTCATTGGCTGCTCCACTGCTTTTATAGTCCATAAAAGCTCTGGCCACTTTCTTCCCCTCAGGCTTGGTTCTGGTGAGAATGGCAATATCTCTAAGTTCAAAACCCTGTAGCTGTGCATCTTCCACAGCACGGATTGTTTCTCTCAAGGAGACATCTCTCCAATCCTCATCTTCTGCTGTTTCCTCCTCACCGACATATTGCAGCCTGACATATCCTCTATCCTTAGGTTTGGAACCGGAAACTTCCTGAGAAACATCATTATATGTGGCGAGCACTTCATCTATGCGCTGAGCTATTTGCTGCTGGTTTGTTTCATCCTGAACAGCCTGCAATGCGTCTCCAAAATACTGGCGTGAAGCTTCCAATCCATTGGTGAAAAAGTCATTATTAAATGCTACCACCTGATATCCACTACGCCAATTCATATTTAGGCTTTCCTCTCTCACCAGATAATCCCCGATATCGTTTTTGACCTGACTCTGAAGGAGCTGCCAGTCGCCCCCACGCCAGCGGTAGATGCTCTGCTTCACATCTCCCACGACCATACCGAAGTGCCCCATGTCTGAAGCATTTTTCACAAGCGGTTTAAAATTGTCCCACTGGAAAGCTGATGTATCCTGAAACTCGTCTATAAGGTAGTTTTGAAATAGCGAACCCACCTTTTCGTATATATATGGTGTTTCGCTATCGTTGATGATTTGGTGAAGAAAATCAGGCAAATCTGCAATGAGCATCACGTCATTCTCATCTCTGTAGTCCTGAATCTTGCGATTGATTTGGGAGAGTATCCCGAACGTATAAAAGTAGCGGAGTGCTTCTTTCGCCGATTGATATTCGAGTTCTTCGCGCTCAAAGAACTCCAGCAATTCATTGTGACAGTCGATCAGACCTAGAGCAATGGCCGATTCCAATTTAGCTTCATTAGGATCTTTGGCTTTGATCCATTCAGAAACATCGCTTTTACGCTTGCGCTGCGCATCTGATAGTTCAAACTTTGCCAGCACCCTTTGAAAAGTCAATGCAGGGCTGGTTCTTGATCCTCCTTTAAACTCAACTGGCGAAACTCCGGCATCATCCATGATTTTCTTCGCCTTGTTGCAAAGTGCCTTGATGCCATTTTCAAAACCGTATTTCTTTTGATCTATGAGCTTCTTTACTTCATTAAAGAAGCGTGGGTCTTTGCTCAACTCCAACACCTGCCCGGTATAGGGCTTAAACTCATCGGTCAGCACCTGACCCGCCAGGCTATTAATTTCTTTTCTGATATCCCATGGGTCGCCATTCTCCACACGCTCTTCGGCAAATTCCGTCAGCCATTTCTTCAATGGCTTTTTATCTGCATTGCCTACTTCCATTAGCATCTCATCTACCACCTGCTGCATGACGGTAGGCAGGTCTAGATCTATGGAAAAAGAGCCTTGCAAACCCATCTCCCGTGCAAATGATCTGATGACCTGATGGAAAAAACTATCTATGGTGACTACAGAAAACCGGCCGTATTGATGCAGGATATCAGACAAGGTGTTTGAGGCCACTTTCTTTATTTCGGCTGAAGAAATGCCTAGCGCCTGTTCCAGTTCTTTCTGGACAGGTGGATTTTTGTTATCGGAAATATCTCTGAGTACAGTCACGATGCGAGACTTCATCTCCTCGGTGGCCTTATTGGTAAAGGTCACGCCCAAAATCTGACGAAACGCCCCAGGTCGCTGCAGCGCTATCTTCAGGTACTCTTTGGTGAGGGTGTAGGTCTTGCCCGATCCAGCGGACGACTTGTATATATGAAAGGGTCTTTCCTCGATTATGTTATCCACAGGTTAAAGATAAGAGAAGGACGGTCTTTTGACGTCAATGACGCTAAAGTTCTTGTGTTGTATCAGAACTAGTTCATTTTTAGGAGCAGCTATGATTCCATTCTGGAATGACTTTCTACGCGTCTATGTCATTGCCGCAGGCAATCTTATCGTGATAGAAGTACACCTTATCGACCAGAATGAGACCGCTTCATCCTCGGTTCGTGTCCTCACGAACAGAAAATGCTCAGCAGAAAGGTTGCCCAGCAAATCTGGGCTCACACAGGCTCACTTGCTAAGGCAATCACACCACCGCCACATCGCAACCTTCGAAAAGTCGCTCTGTGTGTGTTTCGATAATACTGTTTACAAGTTGGAGGTTAACCTCGTGGTGATCATTGCCATTATCAATGGATTTGACGAGATGCTTCCTCACATTTTTTGCACACTGAAGCATGAGAAGCGTTTCTTCAAAACTGAGGTTCTCGCTCATATATTTAACATCAGAAAGTAGGGAGTTTGTGGTGGTTTTCATGTCTTGCTGGTATTAGTGGTTTTGTTTCATCAAAAATAATGTGACACTCTCCAGAAGTACCGAAAATGATATTAAGAATAGGATAAGGAAAAGCAATCAAATTGTAAGCACGGTCTCTGCACCAGGGATGGAGCGCGTGTCTGAGCTCTGCCGTCAGGCAAGCGAGTAGCGAGAGCCCGCCCGGGTGCCCTACAAATACTACGGTCACTTTAACCAAACGTGTCTTTAAGGGCCTGCGAAAGGTTAGAGAACTCGGTAATGAGTTTGCCGCCGTGGAGCTGAATAAAGTGCTGTACCTGCAAGTTGACGGTGGAACCTTCATTGTCAGCGGAGAGGCGAAAATCTCCCCTGTAACCCACAACAGGCTTTCCCATAGCAGCTGCAAAGCCTATTTCTGCGGCTGTTCCACTGTCCACATCCACACCGTCGAGCACGGCAAAAACACCATCGCAAGCGCGAAGTGCCTCGGTATTGTTGATTCCGATGGTTTGGTTTAGCGCTCTCCATTGGTCGCGTTTCTTGGGTCCGTATGGCATAGCACTGACGGTCATGATATCCTCAGCCGAAGTTAATTTCCAGGGGTCTAGGATCTCATAGCCTAGCTCTCCTATCACAGGAATGACAGTTCCGTACATATAGGCTCGGCCAGCTTCAGAAAACCCAAATGGGGAGGCGATGTAGAGTTTGGTGCTCATATGAGTGTGTATCAGTAAAGCAAAAATAGTGTGCAAAATGGCCTACACACCATGAGTAAGATCATGAAGAAAAGCGAGGTATAGCAATAATTGCGGAAAAGGGATTGTGGCTAATGGCTATATTTGAGAAACTTCAGACCATAATGAAAAGTAAGAAACACATCTCAATGGGAATAGCACTAGGTGTGGCTATCGGTACTGCTGTGGGCGTGGCAATGGACAACATAGGGTTGTGGCTGGCAATTGGAATCAGCGTGGGTATTGCGATTGGTGGTGGTCTGGATAGAAGGCAGAGTAAGAACCCTGAAGATTGAATCTCCTCCTCAGTTGGTGTCCTCACGAATCTAGCAGATTCATGGCTTGTGGAAACAAATCCCGGCGGAGCGCTTGTCATTCTTCTCCCCTGGTAGCGCCAGTCGATGCGTGAATTGATTTACTGAGCTTCGATGTATACTTCAGCATGGCACAGCAGCTCATCATGGTGTGGTGAATTCTTTAAGTCAAGGTATCTCAACATACCGCGCGACCGGACACTTTATATACATTTGCACCGGTTGAACACAAATATTACATCATGGCGAGCCTGGATTGGAAAACAGAAAAGGAATACGAGGAAATCACTTTCAAGACTTTGGACGGGGTGGCACGCATTGCCATCAACAGGCCGGAGTGCCGCAATGCCTTCACACCAAAAACCGTGGATGAACTTTGGGAGGCGCTCATCATTTGTCATGAGAGCCAGGAGATCGGTGTGGTGCTGATTACAGGCGAAGGCCCCTCACCCAAGGATGGCGGCTGGGCCTTTTGCTCAGGTGGTGACCAGCGCGTGCGCTCCACCACAGGATATAAAGGAAACAATGGGGTCAATCGCTTCAATATACTGGACGTTCAGCGGCAAATCCGCTTTATGAACAAGGTGGTGATCGCGGTGGTGCCTGGCTGGGCCGTGGGCGGTGGACACAGCCTCCATGTAGTCTGTGACCTCACGCTGGCCAGTAAAGAGCACGCTATTTTCAAACAGACTGATGCAGATGTGGCTAGCTTCGATGGCGGCTTTGGGTCGGCTTATCTCGCCCGTCAAGTGGGCCAAAAACGTGCCCGGGAAATTTTCTTTTTGGGTGCTAACTATTCCGCACAGGAAGCATACGAAATGGGCATGGTCAATAAGGTGGTGCCTCATGACGAACTGGAGCAGGAAGCCTACGATTGGGCACAGGAAATCATGACCAAAAGCCCAACGGCCATTAAGATGCTCAAATTTGGTTTCAACCTGATTGATGATGGTCTGGTCGGTCAGCAGGTATATGCCGGAGAGGCCACCCGCCTGGCATACGGAACAGACGAAGCTGTAGAGGGGCGAAATGCCTTTCTGGAAAAAAGGAAACGCGACTTCTCCAAATTCCCTAAGTTTCCTTAAACCTCCTGAACTCAACCGATGTATGTATTGTATAAGGTTTGTTATCCTCGCTGTGTTAGTCTGTAAAAAAGGTTTGTTAACTTAATCCAACAACAAATCTTCAGATTATGAAATTAGGAGCTTTTTCCGTTAGTCTTACTGTCAAAGACCTCAACACTTCCAAATCATTTTATGAGAAGCTCGGTTTTTCCGTTTTTGGGGGCGACATAAATATGAATTACTTAATCATGAAAAACGGCAATGCGTTGATCGGTCTTTTTCAAGGAATGTTTAATAAGAACATACTCACCTTTAATCCCGGTTGGGATCAAAACGCCAGTACGCTAGAGTCTTTTGACAGTATTCAGACCATTCAGGCTGAACTAAAGCAACAGCAACTCAAGCTCGATCAGGAAACGGATGCCGTATCAGGTCCAGGCAGTATTATGCTAACAGACCCTGATGGCAATCAGGTATTGATCGATCAGCATGTTTGAGGCGTAATGACATTCCTGTAATCACTAGGCTGTGCTGGGTGTTGAGAAACTGTTGGATTGACACCAATATCAACCCAACAGTTTCTCAACACTCGCGGCAACCTTGTCAAAGCCATATTGAGAGAGGAGTTTCTTTTGCTGGGCGACAATCTCTTTGTTGCCCAAATTGCCTAAACTACCCAGGTGGGTATGTTTCACATTCCGATTTGGCTTGTAAGTGCCTTCCTCTACTCGTTTACCTACTTCCTTGTAGGCATCTCTAAAAGGCATGCCTTCCAGCACCAATTCATTGACTAGCTCAACCGTAAAAAGGTAGTCGTATTTAGGGTCGTTGATGATTTCCTGCTTGATTACAACTTGTGACAAAGCAAAATCTGCGATTTCCAGGCAATCTTTCAACGACTGAATACCCGGAAAAAGTCGTTCCTTTAACCCTTGAAGGTCGCGGTGATAGCCACTTGGAAGGTTGGTCAAGAGCAACGAAATCTCATTGGGCAAAGCCTGCAGTTGATTGCATCTTCCTCTTACCAACTCAAATACGTCAGGGTTTTTTTTGTGGGGCATGATGCTGGAACCGGTGGTCAGCTCATCTGGAAAAGACAAGAACCCGAAGTTTTGCCCGGCATACATGCATATATCCATAGACATTTTGGCCAAAGTGGCCGCTACGGCTGCCAAGGCATTTGCCAAGGCCTTTTCCGTCTTTCCTCTCGTCATTTGGGCATACACCACGTTGTAATTAGGCTGTTCGAACCCGAGGAGTCTGGTCGTCATTTCTCTGTCGAGTGGAAAGGAAGAACCATATCCAGCGGCTGAGCCCAGTGGGTTTTTATTGGCTACTTCATAGGCCGCTCTCAGCGCACTAAGGTCGTCAGAAAGACTCTCTGCATATGCACCAAACAAAAGCCCAAAAGAAGACGGCATGGCCACTTGCATGTGGGTATAACCAGGGATCAGCACATTTTTATACTGCTCACTCAGTTTGATCAGTGTTTGAAAAAGCTGGTCTGTCAACTTGACTATCTCTTCTATTTCCCAGCGGAAATACATTTTCAAATCCACCAAAACCTGATCGTTGCGTGATCGCCCGCTGTGAATTTTTTTTCCAACCTCTCCTAGCCTTTCTGTCAGGATAAACTCTACTTGAGAGTGTACGTCCTCCACATCATCTTTGATCACAAACTCTCCGTTCACAGCCAATTGATACAGGGATTTAAGCTCCTTGGAAAGTAGCTCAAGTTCACTTTTCTCCAGTAGGTTGATAGACTCCAGCATCTGAATATGCGCCAGGCTCCCGAGTATATCAAAGGGTGCCAACATCAAGTCGAGATCTCTGTCATCACCGACGGTAAAGGATTCAATTTTCTTATTTACATCAATTGACTTTTGCCAGAGTTTCATACCAATCTTAAGAATTCAATATTTTATTTAATAGTGCCAGATATCCTGTGATCCCTTCTCTGATCTCCTCGACATAGATAAACTCGTCGGCTGAATGAGAGCGTGCTGAAAGCCCTGGGCCTATTTTAGCAGTAGGGAAGTTCATCAAAGATTGATCAGACAGGGTAGGTGATCCAAAAACATTCATATCCAGTGCCTTTGCGGCTTTCATAAGCTCATGATCATCAGGGATAAACGAGGGTTGCAGTCTGGTCGATCTCTCCTTAACCTCAGACAACACATTGCCACGTATAATTTCGAGCATCTCTTCATTAGAGTAAGCATCCGTTCCTCGCACATCTACCACAAATGCGCATTCATCAGGCACCACATTGTGTTGATAACCAGAGTTTATCATGGTAACGGACATCTTGACAGGACCAAGGTGATCGGAAACTTTTGGAAATGAAAAAGTCCTGAACCAATCAATGTCTTTTAGAGCCTTGTAAATGGCATTTTCTCCTTCCTCTCTGGCAGCATGTCCCGACACACCAAGTGCTACACAGTCCAGAACCATGAGTCCCTTTTCGGCAACAGCCATATCCATTTCAGTAGGTTCTCCCACGATACCAAAACTCACATTGTGCAATTCTTCAAGAATACTGGAAACGCCCGCATGACCAGAAATCTCTTCCTCGGCTGTTGCGCTGAAGCATATATTGTACTTCAAATTGTCACGATCGTGTAGGTATAAAAATGCAAAAAGCAGTGAGACAAGAGCGCCTCCTGCATCATTACTTCCCAGACCGAAGAGCTTACCGTCGGATATTTCAGCAGCAAATGGATCTTTGGTGTATCCTTGATTTGGTTTCACCGTGTCATGGTGGGAGTTGAGAAGGATTGTCGGCTTGTTGGAGTCAAAATCAAGATTATACGCCCACAAATTATTACCCTTACGAAATGGTTCTATATCGTTCTTCTTCAGATACTCCTCCAATAGGTCAGCCGTATGATCCTCTTCTCTGCTCAGGCTTGGGGTCTCTATGAGACGACTAAGAAGGGCTATGGCCTCTTCATGAATTTGATCAATGTTACGCCTGAAGGATAGTGCCATTATTGGGATCAGCGATTTGGTTGTATTTGCAGATTCTGACTGAAGCCACACCGCTATCCAACACGCGGAATGCATTGTCTAGCTTTGGTATCATACCGTCATGAACTTTAAACTCAGATTTGAGCACTTCGTAGTGACCTTTATCCATTTGTTTGATAACAGAGTTCGCATCATTGACATCATCCATCACGCCTTCCATTTCGAATGTGAGCGATAATGTCACATCAAATTGCTTTGACATAGCGATGGCAATTTCGGAAGCTATAGTGTCTGCATTGGTGTTGAGGAGTTGCCCATATCCATCGTGGGTCAGAGGCGCCACAACAGGCAATATTCCATTTTTCATAAGGTCAGTAAACAAATCAGTGTTTACCTCTCTGATATCTCCTACCAGCCCATAATCGATACCCGCCTTGACAGGTCGCTTTTTGGCTTTGATGGCATTGCCATCAGCCCCGGACAGCCCCAAACTGTTTTCTCCATTGGACTGCAAATGAGCCACTATGCGCTTATTTACCAACCCAGCATAAACCATTGTAACTATTTCGATTGTGACCTCATCGGTAATTCTTCTACCTTCAATAATCTTTGGTGAAACACCCAGCTTCTCTCCCATCTGGGTAGCTACCTTTCCCCCTCCATGAACCAACACTTTGTCTCCCTCTATTTTGGAAAACTCCGACAAAAATTCAGATAGCATAATTGGGTCATCAATGACTGCTCCTCCAATTTTGATAACGTTTAGCTTTTTCATGGGCATGGTCTATAGGTGCTGTAAAATTTCTTTTAAAACAATCTGTGCTGAAAAAGTCCTATTGTTTGCTTGCTC
>JBDVMP010000027.1:0-41249 GCA_039970095.1 Cyclobacteriaceae bacterium | reverse complement strand
TCAGCAGCATACCTCTGCGACATTAAGCCATTGAGCACCTGCTCAACTACCTCCTTTTTAAAAGTATAGGTAAAGCCTTTATAGAAGTTTTTTTCGTTACCAGGGTGTTTGTATTCTTTCATGATTGACACTTAGTTAGTTGTGCTAAAAAAGGTCAACTCATTTCAGGACGATACAACACCTCAGGTCGCACATGCGTCCATACACAATGTTACATGTCGGTATTTTCTGCTTTCAGTTTCTTAAGGACTTTGAAGTTCGGGATCGTCATTAGTGCGAAAACAGCACCAAATCCGAATATTGCGAAAATATAAGTTAGTCCGTTGAATGCCCCATGTTCAGGGGACATTGATTGAAAAGCTTCAAGATAGGGGATACTAGCAATTGAATAAGCAATTACCCAAATTGTACACACTTTTAGAATTCCTGTTTGGATGGCTATTCTTTGTTCGTTAAGACGTTCAAGGGCGTATGAAAATGCAACCATACCGAGCCCAATAATTATCAGCAGAGGCATGTAGGTTGTCCAGATGTTCTGAAGAATCTCAAAAGTTCGGTTGAACCCTTCAAACTCCTCGTCCTTTGGAAAGTTGCTCATAGTTGAGTTCATCAGAGTTAACCCGAAAAAGCACCACGCTCCAATTCCGGCGTAGAATAGTCCGACCGTTCGAATGATTTTCTTGGGTTCCTTTTTAAAGAGCTCTTTGGAAAGTATTGGTTTCATATGTTCGAAGTGCGACTGACATGTAACGTCAAGCTAGCAGGAGTGCGCCCCGAGCTTGGCAAGCTCCGATAAAACTAATGAATCTGCCGGTGCTTCCAAAGTATTAAAGTGGCACTGCGTTCAGAAAGATGAAAACTCCTGCGAACAGAAGAGAGTAGAAAGCACAGACCTTTCTCAGCGGCTGATTCATGGTGAAGTTCGCACTGAGGCTGGTAAAGAGGCAGTTTGGCGCATAACTGCTAGCTCCTGTTGAGAGCCGTTTAGTAGTCTGCTCCATTTGTTAGTAGAGCAGTCGCCAAAAGGGTTAGACTGAATCCAACTTCTAGCCAGGTTACTTTGCGCTGTTGATCTTCATCCCATCTTGAGAATTGGTACTTCCTCGTTGCAACAATCATCTCCATGTTATGGGTTCTAATGAAAATCACCCGGAGAATTTGATACATTATTACTGTTGGAAGCAAAGACCGCATTCCAGTAAATGCATTTCCCCTAAAAAATTGAAATTCTTCAAGCCCTTGGAGTTCTGGATACAAAATGATCTGAGTTAGCCCAATTAATACCCAGGATAGAAAGAAGTAAAAGTTCCGCAATCTCTTGTAGAGCAAACCGACCAAAAAGATTGGGGTTACAAAAAAATAACCGAATGTAAAGTCCTTGATAAATTCTTTAGAAAAGTGTTGTTGTTCAGTTGAAAGCCAAATTCCAATCGGAATTGCTAGGTAGACAAGTATTATCCCATAATCAAGTGGTTTGAGGGCAGTTCGTTTAATTATTGGAATTCTACTCTCCATGCAGTAATGGCTCTCAACGCTCAGATATGGCGCTGTGGCCTCCGAGCTTTTTTAATTCCGATAAAACTAATGAATCTGCCGGTGCTTCCAAAGTATCAGAGTGGCACTGCGCCTTGAAAGATAATCCCGATAGCTATCGGGACCCACGAGCAGAAGAAAGTAGAAAGCACCTCAGTTTCTTGGCGGCTGATAAGCGGGATGTTGTGCAGAGTCTTGGCAGATGTCTAAGTAAGGCCATGCGCTATACACAGTGTTACCATCTGTGTTATTTCCGTTCCAAGTAACCCATGAATCCATCAACAGCATCTTTAATCATGGCTTTTGTGTCACCTTCATCGAATCCATAACATTTTTCTGGGTTAGCCAGAAGGTCTTCCCACATTGCTTTGATTTCGAGAATGTCCGTTCGTGAGAATTCGAAGGTTTGTTTGTCCAGAATCGCATAAGCACTGATTTTAGCTTCATAGGATTCGTAGAACAAAATTTTGAAGACATCTTTCAATTTGTTGGTGCAATCCAGTTGTTCAAGAGCATAAACCAGAGTTCCGTTGAAGTTGTGATTTTCGGGTTTGAAAATGGCTGTTAACAGGGGTTCGAGTGCCGTCTGTGGTTTGAGTTCATAAATTCCCAAAGCCACTGAGTTCCTAACTTGTGGGTCAGTCGAGTCCAGCAGTTCGATAAGGAGTTCGGTAGCATCCTCGTTGTTCGTCGCAACAAGTTTATCTACCACCTCCATTTGATCTGAAGGTGTTCCCGTTAAGATTCGTTGTTTGAGTTTTTCGAGTTCCAATAGTCTACGATCTGGAGTGCATAGATGGTAACGATCCTGTATGAATCGTGCGTTTTGGTGAAGATAATGTTTCATCTACTAAATAGCCAACTCTGCGAAATGGACTATTACTTTTTTCATTTCTTAATAGGCCAATTCGCAGAATTGGCGGAGCTTCCAGAATGCAGAAAACTCTCGTCTATCAATGCACAAGCATGATTTCATACAGCATGTTGGCGGTATGTTATTTTAACTTCCTCAATAAATTCTTTAGCTCGTTCATATCTCCTCTGAGTCGACTTAGTTCGGTTCTAAAGACAAGACCCCAAGAACTTGTTTCTGTTCTTCTTATCCATGTGAGAACTGGTATCCAGCCTTTGGTCTTGAAGGTCACTAATTCCAGATCACCAAGCGCATCGTAAACTACTTCTGACTCGTCCTTTACTTTAAGCTCAGTTTTTGACTCCCACTGTTTCCGCCAGTAAGATTCGTCTTCCCAATTTGGGATGGAGAATTCTTTCAAGAGTTCAATCTTTATGTCTTGATTTTTTCCGAATTGGAATTCGAATTGTTCTCCAATTTTGTAGAGTTTCCATGGAGAGGGTATTTGCGTTAAAATCAAATCTTCATATTCTAGTGAATTGATCTTTTCGCGTTTAGGTGGTCTTGCAGGATTGTGATTTTCTTTGAACTCTTCGTGTGGGAATGCATCTTCCACGTTCATTAGCACTTCACAGTCGCACCCGCCACCATGATCAATTAGAAAGTCAATATGTTCCTCTAAACGAAATCCTTTTTTAGATAAAAATTCTGAAGTTAGCCGAAAGTCATGTTGGCATGGTCGGGTTTCAAGTGTTGAATCTAAGAAATTAAAAAGCTCTTGAAAGATGGGTTCAGAAAATGGTAATGATTCCAAAAACTCCTGTTCTTGTTGTTTCTTCCAAGCCTTGATTTTGTCTCTATGTTCTTTGTTTTTCTTCATGCAGAAATTACCGCCAACATCCGGATATAGTGCACCAATGCACTATATCCGCATTATATTTTCTTATTTATTAACTATCTGTCTAATAGATAGCCGTTTGTAAGCAGGTTCAGATTTTAGCCTTCAATATAATGGTTTTCTCTCACACCTCATTGGTAAAGTGCTTAGCGGTTTTCGCGCGGGCAAACTTCTACTGGTTGCAACTGCTGCTTTGGTCTTTAGAGGAATGGATTTTATTGTTTGCGCAGAATTTTGAAAATGCGGCTATTGATAATTTCAGATAAGTTCCAGTTGTAAAGCTTATCATCGGTGGTGCTGTAGAACGCAACGAGCACGGCATCCAGCTCTTCATCATATGCTGCAAAACTCTGATAGCCCGGCACCCAACCTCCATGCTCATATTCATAAATGGATGCATAAATCTCCTGCTCTCCCGGATCAAACAATGACCCATCGTTCAAGGCCCGCAGGAAAGTACCCACGTCCTCTGCTGTGGCATGCATGCCATAATCGTTTACTTTTAAATCATGGGGGTAACCTACATGGTAGCCACTCATCACGTCTGCCAAATTCACTTCACTCACCGAGCTGAAGGTGTTGTCAAGGCTGAGCCTGTTTAGAATTTCTTCCTGTATGAATTGAAAGTTTCCATAACTCAGCTCGTCATCCATGATCTTATTGAGCAGTAGATAATTCGTGTTGCAATACTCATAGTCTTCACCCGGTTCAAAGTTAGCCGGCAGGCCGTCGATCAATGCCAGGCTTTCTTCAAATGTTTCTGTTGGGGCAGCCCAAAAGCCAGGTGCATCCGTAAAATTTGGCATTCCGCTTCTATGCTGGATCATGTTTCGCAGCGTGATGCGCTCGGCATTTTCAATTTGGCCTACCAGGTCAGGCAAGTAGTCCGCAAGGGTCTTATCCAATGACAACCGCCCTGCATTGACCAATTTGGTTACCGCTACGGCATCATACAGCTTACTGATGCTGGCAATCTTGAATAGGGCATCCGGTTTGGCAGGTATCTTGGCTTCTCTATCGTGCCAGCCAGCGGCAAAATACTGTGGTGGTTGACCAGCCTGATCCACATAAACGATCATTCCCTCAAACCCATGATCAATGGCTTCATCCAGCTGCTCCTGAACAGTAGCTGGCAGGGGTAAGATCCAGGCCTTGACCAGCAGCCAGGGCACGAAGAACAAGGAAATGGCTGTTCCAGCAAAGAGCATTATTCTAATAACGATGGTTTTTCGAGAAATCATGGTTAAGGAGGTTTAGAAGTTTTTTTGTGATGAGAGGTGGTTTACAAGAAATAGTTAAGGTGTATTTGAAAGTCTAAAATGAACCCAGCTTCATCAAAAAAGGCTGTTGAGTGAAACCCTTCATAGGGGTTTTCAGAGGTTTTGTTATATGTGAAAGTACCAATTTTAACATTGGTGCCAAGGTAAGCACCTTCAAAGAGTTTGATTTGAAAACCATACCCTGCATTCATAAAAAGGTAGTTGTAGGTCGCTGGATAGTAGGTATTTCGTTGATTATGAATGATGGAAAGTTGTGTGATGAAATAGAGGTTGAATTTCTGCGCTATTCCATTCGGGAAATATTTGTAGTTTATATCTCCACTCAGTAGCGTTTGGTCCACCCGATCAAACGGATTAAAACCCAGCCCTAATTCGAGCTGACTATTATTCTTAAAATATCCTAAACTGGGAGTGGCTTGAAAAGCGTATAGCTCGCCGTTAAATCCTGTATTTAAAGCAACACTCCATTTACCGCCGTTTTCCACACTTGTCTGAGCATGATGGGCCAGTGGGGCGAATAGGATTAGGCTTATTAGCAAAGAACGTTTCATCACTTGATTTTATGAGTTAGTTTTTTATTTCGAGGATTCGGACAATTCGCCTATAAAGCCTTTTGAGTTCGAGCCAATAGATTTCTTTACCGCTGGTACTGACAAACTGGATCACTACTGCGTCAATGTCAGGGTGGTAGCGAGCGATGCTAGTGTAGCCTGGAAGCCAGCCGGTATGTTCATAAGGATAAACCGATGTATAAATGGCCTGCTCTTCCGGTGTGAGCAAGGTGCCGTCAATGAGTGCCCTCAGAAATATGCTCACATCTTCGGCAGTGGCAATCATGGAGCCGCCTGGCAGAGGAAATTCCCAATCTTTTATATCGGGATCCCAACCCTTGAGGTAACCACTCATCACTTCTTCCATATCTACCTCGTCTGGTACATTGTAGGTATTGCTCAAACCGAGTGGTGTTAATAGCTCATCTCGGATGTAGGTATGATGAGAGTAGCCTATGGTTCGATCGATGATTTCACCAATTAACAAATAGTTGCTATTTGAGTAACCATACTTCTTGTTTGGCTTAAAGACCGCAGGTTTATCATAAATCCTTGCGGCAAATGAGAGGTAATCCGTAAAGGTTTCTCCGTCGATTTCTGGTTCAAAACCGTAATCCAAAATGCCGCTTCGGTGTTGAATCATCATTTTGAGTGTAATTTCATTGGCGTATTCAATCTCGCCCTCAACTTCAGGGATTAGTTCGGCAAGCGTTTGATCCAATGACAATTTTTCATCTGCAATCAATCGGGTAGTCGCAGCAGCGATATACAGCTTGCTGATACTTGCAATCTTGAATAATGCATGCGGGTCTGCTGGTATCTGTTGTTCACGGTTTTTCCAACCAGCGGCGTACAGTTGGATTTCATCTGGCCGGTTGACACAGACGATGATGCCATCCATGCCTTGATCTACTGCATCATTTATTTGGGTCTGAACACTGTCCGGCAAAGGTTGTAGTCCTATGGCACAGCCTGATAGAATAACCATGATACAGGCAAATGCCGTGGATGAAATGGTTGGTATCAATCGTATAATCCCCTTTCTCATTTTAACAGGTTTATTTAGGTTTTTAAATATCTACAAAGGTCGTCCGCATCCCCATGTGCTTATATGAGCTATGCAGCGAATGCTATCAAGAATGAAGATCGGATATAAACTATGCTTTATGCATAGCAATTTTGAAGCAGCAGGTTATGATTTGATCGTTACCGCATTATCTGGAAGTCCACGAAAGAAGTACCCGGATTTTTCACATCTTTCCGGCCATTAATGTCATTGCCAAATTAAAGAGCAGATGGGCCTTTATGATCATTTTGATCTAAGCCATGTTTTATTTGGGTGCTGAATACTCGATTAATTCTTCCATGTAGTTGAAATCACCCTGAGCCTGAGTCAGCTTAATAAAGGTTTTAACTGCCGGGGCATACAACCAGATCTCCTCTTCATCTGCATTATATCCCCTGGAGTTTGTGGTCTTGCCTGTGTACCTTATGGTGTAGGCCATGAAGGTTCCGGCTTCCACTGTTTCTTCCTGGTAGGACAATACCTCAGCATCCTGATTTTGATTTCCCGTAGTGCCATCCTGACTTGTCCAGCTGCTTTCGTATTTCCACTTTTTACCCACTTCCAATGGCCAGTCGTACTTAGGCGTCTCACTTTCATCCACTTTCACGATATCAGTAAGCGGAATGGTGTCATTGCCTATGGTCATGCCCAAACCTTCATTCATGTGGACTATCATTCTGGTGTCTGTACCATCCGACCGCACTTCTCCGGCTGTCGTTACGCCCTTGTATTTCCAAACCCATTTTTCACCAACCTGATAATCGGCTAAAGTGGGTTGTTGAGTTATGCCAGAGTCCGAAGGACCATTGCAGGCAGTTAGGATGATCACGGATAAGAGTGCTATAAATTGATTTTTCATGTTAGGTATATTTTGAATGTGTTTAAGTGCTTTATGGTTTTCATGCACTGCTTTTCGCCAATTAAATATTCCGAAAACAGCTGTGACCATCGCGAACCCACTCGGGAGTCATCCAAATCTCGATCCTAAAGGCATTCGTTATTTAACTCCTGATATTCAGATATCGACACTGTGGGAATTTCTTGACTTGCTAAAATTTTAATACATGTTAGATAAGGATTTCTATCTATTCTTAAATCTATTAGTTGCTGATTATTGCTCACATCCAGGCTGGTTAGCAAATTACTTGAACTATATAGGTGCGTTAAACTCGTATTATTTTCAAGATCAATCTCCTCAAGTTTATTATCAGAAATCAGTAATGTTTCTAATAATCTATTGGTACTGAAATCTACCATTTCAAGTTTATTAGAAGTTAACAATACGTGTTGTAGGTTTATTGCGCCATCAGTATCAAGAGATATCAAGTCGTTATGGCTCATATGCAAAACTTCTAATGATTTATTGTGAATACTGAACTCCTCCAGATAATTCCATGATATATCCAGGTCTTTTAAGTTTGTCGCATTTGATAGTCCAATAATTGAGTTGTCCGAGCTAAACTCATTGGCCTGTAGATCTACAAAAACTAAAGAAGGATTGTTACTAAAATCTATACTGGATAGTCTATTCCCCAAAAGATATATGGTATCCAATAAGGTATTATGGCTTAAATCAACATGTGTTAGTTCCTGGTTACTTGCCGATAAGAACTTTAAGTTCACAAAGCCTTCAATGCCTGCTAAATCCGCGATCTCACCAAAATGACTCGAAAGATTTAAATCTAAATGAGTCACTTCTTCAGCATCTTCCTTTAACATTTGTTGGTTAACGATGCTGTCTGAGTCTATCCCTTGTTCGATTAGCATTGTTTCGAAATGCTTGTCTGGGATGTCTAAATATTCATCATTTATCAGGTTTGGAGATTCATCTTCACAAGACGTAAATGCCAATAAGCAGATGACTAAAGCAAAGGTTAAACAGGTGATTTTATTATTGAAAAACATAAATTTCATTTTTAATTTTTTGAAAGACAATCTCGATTTAGTTATCATGTTTCGCCAACCATTCTAAAATGATTTGATTGGTTTCTTCTGGTTGCTCTTGCTGAATCCAATGACCACAGTCTATACTCACTTCTTCCACATTGGGCACAAACGCTGAAAGTCTCTCAGACTTGGGAATCATATCCCGGTCACCATAAATCATCAGCGCAGGTTGATGAATGATCGGTTTTACATCCGCCAATAAGTGCCAATTGCGGTCCAGGTTTCTGTACCAATTTATGCTACCGGTAAACCCTGTTGATTCGAAAGCAGAAACGAAAACGGCTAGTTCCAGGTCACTCATGATAGGCTCGCCCTGTGCTTCTTTGGCGCTGGCGAGATTGATCATGAACATGCCGGGCTCAGGCGGAGTTGGCGGTACGTTCTTGCGGAATATGTTGCGAAGAAACCGATGTGTATTTTTATCTAAAATGGCATCTGCTACTCCCGGTTGTCTGTTGAAGTGAACAAAGTAGTGATCACTTCCGAAATACTCTTCCATAAGCTCAATCCATGGTTTTTCACCTCTCTCCTGATATGGCAGAGCCAGGTTGATGACTTTGTTTACCCGTTCTGGATGTAATTGTGCCAGACTCCAAACCACATTGGCACCCCAGTCATGACCCACAAAAGTGGCCTCTGAGTATCCAAAATGATCGAGTAGGGCAACCAGGTCGCCCGTCAAGTGTACAATGTCATAATCGGTTACTTCTGCTGGTCGTGATGAATTACCAAAACCTCTCTGGTTAGGAACGATGACATGGTAGCCGGCCTGAACGAGTGCGGGAATCTGGTGTCGCCAGGTGAAGGCATGTTCGGGCCATCCATGACAGAGAACAATTGGTTTTTCTTTATGCTGTTGACCCGCTTCAAAGACTTCCAGCTCTATCCCATTTACCGGAATAATAGTTGGCTGTGGAAACCCACTATTTTCTAAAATTGATTTCATGATTTCTTGTATTTCGTATCCTGATTGTTGTTTGATTCTTGTTTCCTTATGTAGTCTATCGCTACACCTATGACCAATCCCAGGCTTATCCACAGCCCAAATCAAGGCCGTCTTTTTTTAAAATAGGTGCATTTTTCTGAGCTTCAAGATAAGAGGTTCTTTGAGTAATCATTTCCTCTACCCAATGCTCTGGTACGACTTGCTTTTCTTTCCATTTGCCTTTTCTCAACATCAAATTGGATGATTTCTGACCTTCAAATCGAGGAAGGTAAAAGCAATTGCTTTTATACATTTTTGGCATACATTATTTTCTTAAGGCATGTGATCCTGTAATCCAGTCAATAACTGATAAATTGCTATGATTGATTTTGAATCCAGAGTAGTTAATTACTATTGCTAAACATAAACTGGCCATCATTACAGGCACTGTCCATCCTGCCAAATAATTACAAAATACAACAACATAAAACAGAGTTGTTGTAATAAACGAACGCAACGCAATCTGGTAAAATTGATCTATGTTTCGTCTAAATCCTCGATAGTGTATTTTAACAAATAAATCACCGAAAGTCTTATTTTTCGAAATACCCAGAGTAGTAAAATCAAGAAAAATGTGTCCGCCCCATACGCTAAGAAGTATAACTAACATGTCATCTATTATGAAAGCATTGAGAATAACAAAGTGAAAAAAAAGATAGCTGATATAAAATGTGATTAACAAGGATAATGCTCTCCTAAAAAACAACTTGGGATTATTTTCGGATTTTATTTCAGTAATGAAACTGTGTTTATTGTAAGAATCCATCTTTTTTGTTTATGACTGTATTTCAATTTTTATATACGCTAAAAGCATTAACTGCCCAAAGGGTGTATCGATAATCATTCTCTGTGTTTTTTATCCTTTGATTCATGTTTCCTTGTATAGTCGATGGCTACTCCGATTGCCAAACCCAGGCCAATCCACAGCCCAATGTTATCCTGTGCAATTCCTACAATTACTCCCAAAAGGACTCCTAGAGCCACTCCCATGTTATTGCTAAATTTTTCTTTCATAATTTTTAGTTTTAAGATGTTACAATTACAACATTACCTCGCTTATGCCCGAGTTCAACATAATCGTGTGCCTCGGCCATTTTTTCTAAAGGGAATACTCGATCAATTATTGGTTTGATTTTCCCTGCTGCGAGGTAGTTTTTCAATTGTATAAAAGCACTTCCAGGGGTCTTGGGTACACCATTATCGATGGATATGTATTTACCACCCACACCCAACGCCTTTTTACTTTTTTCTTTAAGTAATGAGGACTTTGAGTTCCCGACTGCATCTAATACATATTTGTATGTGGATAACTGTTTTTCAGCGCCCTGCTGGGTGTAATCAATCATTTTATCGCTACCCAGCGATTTGACCAAGTCAAAGTTTTTGCCGCTACAAACAGCGGTTACCTTTGCCCCAGCAATTTTTGCTAATTGCACCGCCATTGTCCCAATACTGCCTGAAGCCCCGTAGATTAAGACTTCATCGCCTTTATGAATGGAGGTTTTGCTCAGTAGATGCATAGCCAGTAAGCCACCATAGGGAGTCGCGGCAGCCTCATTATGACTGATGTTAGCCGGTTTCAGGGCGATACTCCAGTCTTCGGGCAGGCATATATACTCTGCATAAGATCCAAAGCGATTTTTCATTGGTGAAATAGAACCGTAGGCAAAAACTTCGTCTCCAATATTAAATGAAGTAACCTGCGCACCTTTTTTAACAACCACGCCCGATGATACCATGCCTAAAATGGGGTTGCGTGGTTTTCCAAAACCGAAGATGATTTGAAGTATAAATTTTGGAATAAGCGGCTCATCCAACCTTCGTATGAGCACATCGCTGGTGGTGACTGAGGTAGCTTTTATTTCTATCAGCACCTCATTGTTTTTTGGTGATGGATTTTCAACTTCTGCCAGTACCAGATTTTCAGAACCACCGTATTTCAAACATTTAATCGCTTTCATATTTTTTCTTTTTATTGAATCAGATTAGAATAACCTGAATAGTCATCTCGGGTGCTTCATGTTGTATCCAGCGCCCATGATCTCGCGTTCAATCCGTTCATTTTGTTCTTTGTTATGCACATGTTTTGAGCGTTCCAAAAGCGTACTTGCTTTCAGTGACGGGAATATCTTAACTGCCCGTTTTATCATTTTCTTTCCCGGGAACAGGATGTCGTCTTGCGATGCAAAAAGATGAATCGGAGTGGTAATTTTTCCAGCTTTCTTTGCATCAATGACCGGAACCGGAGTAAAGTCCATTTCAAATGCTAAAAAGACTTTTGAGAGAAACGCAATGGCAAACTCATCCCGAGCGGTAAAAAGGTGGGACAGAAACTTCTCAACATACTTTACTTTTTTTGTCTTCATGTACCTTTTCATTGGGATGAAGACCTTGAACAAAGCTTTAAATGGATTCCCATTTACGATATAAGCAGGGGCAGATAAGTACACCTCCCTGATTCTTGCTTCATCATGTTCCAGTGTTTTCAAGATGATCAATCCGCCAAAAGAGAATCCTGCCATAGTTACTGAATCAATCTTTAGATCATCAATGATTTCATTCATCCATTTTCCATAAGAGTCATCTTTCATACTCAGGCGATTCTCAGCACTTTTATTGGGCTGAGCCAAAACATCAACCGCAAAGATTCTGAACTTCTTATGTAGGTTAGCATACGTCTCAAGAGCAATAGGAGCACAGCCATTCGATCCATGAACAATTATAATCGGAGGATTGGCTGGGTCTCCAGTAGCTATGATGTTTGTCGTTCCAAAGCTGGTCTTAACTTTTACATAGTCATAGTCTATCTTAAGCTCCTCGAGTTTCTCATCGTAGAGGTCGAGTATTTCTTGCTTACCTTCTTTGGTCTTAAATAATGACATAAGCGCTTAATTATGGTTATTTGTGAAACCCATACTTACTCCTTTACGGAGCAACCAAATAGCAAACCCCAATTCCGAGATTGCCATTGGCACACTCATCATTCTTTCTGCTGCTGCAATGATTTCAACGGCCTCTGGTATGACCACTTTTCCCAAATTGATCAATGTGTAACTGACCCCAGCAACATAGAGTAGAAAGCCTAACCACTTCGGGACAGCTTTAGACTTATAACTTAGATACGCTAAGCCAACTAAATGCAAACCGAAAATAATCAAACCTAAAGACCAGTACTTTTCAAAGTTGGTGATTAGTTCCATCAAAGCGTTAGCATCTGGATTGACCTGGGATACCAAATGCCAAACGACCAACAGGTGATAGATGGCAAAGGCCAGAACAGCAGCGTACACTACGCGAATGACTCCTGTGATAAGCGATGCTTTTTGGTCGACTGACTGGAAGAATCGATACAAACTCCACGCGACCAATATGTCTGTGATGAGAATAATGACCCAGCCGATGATTTCCAAACCAAATAGCCCGCTTTCGTTTTGGATGTTTGTCAATGTAAGGATAGGATTACCAACCGCTACCAGACTACTGTGGGCATATCCAAAGGCAAAACCAGCGGTCACTGCCATCAGTAGGATTGACCAGCCAGCAACTAATGCATAATTTCTTGTTTTCATGTTTCTCGTTTTTTATACGGAGTTGAGACTATCAGTTTTAATATCAAGCAGTTACAATAACCACATTGCCTTTCTTCCGACCAGAGTCGATGTACTGATGCGCCTCGGCTAGTTTTTCCAATGGAAACTGTCTGTCGATGATGGTCTGTAGCTTTCCAGTCGTATATATGTCCAGCACATCTTTAAGCATGATGCGCAGCTTTTCTTCCTTATTGGCGCCAGTTGCCTCAAACTTCGCTTTCTTCTTTCCAAACATGGAAGTAGCAATCATCTCAACCAGCAATGGGAATTGCAAAACCGGCGAGAGGTAAGTGCCGTTTTCAGCCAGGATGTTCTTGCAGGCTTTAAAGGAACTTTTGCCTACCGTGTCGTAGATATAGTCAAATTGGTGATCGAGCTTGGTGAAATCCTTTTGCTGGTAGTCGATGACAGCATCAGCTCCGAGCGATTTCACCATCCCTACGTTGCGGCCGCTACAAACTCCAGTGACATGTGCACCCATGTACCTGGCGAGTTGAATAGCGGAAGTCCCCAATGCGCCTGACGCGCCATTTATAAGTACTTTATCTCCGGGCTTTACCTTCGCTATTACTTTCAGAAAGTTGAAAGAAGTGAGATGACCATCACAGAAATTTGCCGCTTCCGAAAAATCCATATTCTCGGGCATAGGCAGGATAACGCCATCCTCCGATATGGTCAGGTACTCGGCATTGGAACTGAAACCAAACGCTGTTTCGCCGAATACACGATCGCCAACTTTAAAATCGTTTACAGCTTCACCCACTTGCTCAACTGTACCGGCAAAACCCGTCCCTGGAATGGCTTTCTTTGGTTTGGTGAGACCTACGAAAAGCCTTGCAATATAGGGCTTGCCAGTGCGCATCATGGTGTCAGCGGTAGTGGCGGAGGCAGTCATTACTTTTACCAACACTTCATTGGCTTTCGGCGCTGGCTTGTTTACTTCCTGTAGTTGTAGCACATCAGGAGTACCGTATCCTGTAGCCACCATTGCTTTCATTGTGTTTGTCATGAGTTCAGTTTTTTAATTCATGACAAAATGAATCAAACTGACAAACGTAAATGTTCGGATTGTTAAGAAGAGGTTCGGAATTATAATTCGGAACCTAATAGTCCAATTACACCTGACTTTTCTGATACTCCTTTGGCGTCATGCCTTCTGCTTTTTTGAAAGCCGTGTTGAATACAGTCTTGGAGTTGAAGCCGCTTTCGTATGCCAACCCGATAAGAGAAATGTGTGAATTATCAGGATCGACAACCAGCTTTTTGAAGTGCGCTATACGCTCATGGTTGATGAATTCATTGAAATTCTTACCAACAAATTCATTGAGCAGCCATGACAATTGATTGGGGTGGATCTCTAATTGCTCGGCAAGTGCTCGCAAGGTGAGCGCAGGGTTGAGGAAAGGCCGTTCAGACGATACAAAAGCCCTGAGTTTTTCAGCCTGAAGCCGTGCATTGTTTTGGTCTATTCCTTTTGATTTGGACTTTGGTGACTTTGGTTTTTCTTCTACCATCGGGTAAACCCGTGAGTGATACTCCGAATACCTGGAGTCGTTGCGTATAGGGTTTGCCATTGGATCGCTAAACCCAAGGAGGAGAATGGAAGATTGGGCGGTAAAAAGATTTTCCAGAACATGAAATGCCTTATCATATTCACCCAGCCGGGTATAGACGATGAAAAGATACAAATGAGCGTGATGGGCCGTTGGCTCCAGGGCATGTTGCTCCAACTCCGCAAGAAACGGGGAGTCAGCTTTCCCACCCGAAACATCCACAAGGCAAAGCAGCCCCAGTCTTTCATCTGGTGCAAATGCTTGCTGAGGTATGATATCTATTGCCTGGCGGGCTTCTTCAAGTTGGCCTTCTTGAATGAGGATATAAATGTTCACGATAATCGCTGGGAGATTCTTATCGTTGGCTGCCAGTAATTCGTTCAGAATCTCTTTTGCACTGGCGTATTCACCTGCTCGATAGTAGTAATTGGCTTCATGAAATCTGGTCTCCGGGTTCAGTGGGTCGGAAGATTTGGCGAACAAAATGTGCTCCCATGCTTTTTTAAAATCACCGAGAAGCGTGTGGAGAAAAGAAACGAGTTGATGGGCCTCCGAATAGGTTGGTTTGGCAGCCAGGGACTTCATGCCATATTGCATAGCAGATGCAAAATCTGCTTCCGTAAAGAAAGATTGAAAGGCCAGCATGTAATTGAGTCCGGCATGATCCGGATCTAATTTCTTGGCCGATCCTATGGCAGCTATGCTTTTTTGCCATGCTTCTTCTCGGGGAGCTAAACCTGCCACAGCCAAAAAACTGTAGCTATCTGCAATTCCCAGATAGCCTTCGGTGAGTTCGCTATCCAACGCTATAGCTCGTTCGAAGTGCTCAATGGCGATGTTAGTATCTTCAGGATTCCATTTGTAGAAATGATGTCGCCCCTTCAACAGATGTTCATAAGCCGTGAGGTTATTGGTGCCGGAGTTCACGAGGTGATCTGAAATCTCCATGTGACCGTAATGCTCTCGCAACTTGTCCGCGATCAATAGACTGATTTCATCTTGTATGTCAAAAAGGTTCTCCTTCTTGCGATCCCACGTCTCTGTCCAAAAAACTTCGTCTTCCTCCACATTGATAAGCTGAGCTTTGATGCGCAGCTTATCATTTGCTATTCGCACACTTCCTTCCAGGAGGTTGGCAACTTGCAGCTTTTCAGAAATTTCCTGGAGCGGTGTTTTGCTGTTTTTGTAGTAAAAACTGGATGTGCGGGAGATGACTTTCAGCCCCTCAATTTTGGCTAAGGCATCTATGATCTCTTCTGTGATGCCATCACAGAAAAATTCGTTTTCTCCATCAGCACTCATGTTGCTGAACGGTAGCACCGCGATGGATTTATCTGAAGGTAGGTTCAATAGGATTAGGCAGCTTAAGGTGATATCAAGTTACAATCTAGTAATAATGGGTTGAATTTTGAAGGACTGGTTCAGTCACTGGAAGAGGCGGAGGTCAAAAAGGGAGGTTTTGTGGCTCATGACATTCGGGTGTTGACGTCCTTAGATATCCTCCATAAACTCAAATAGAGAAGGTGCATCACAGTGAGCGAGACCTAAATCACAAGAAATGGCCGGTAAACATCTACCTATCTTAGTGCTGGAGGTGGTTCTATTTATCCTTCATGCTTAAGAAATAATCCTTTGTCTGTCTGTCAAATTTTTCAATGGCATATCTCAAAGTTATTCTGGGCATTGTGTGGGTATATTTGTCCAGAAATGACCTCAGCTTTGCTTCGTCTCGTTTTCCTGCTTCTCTTATCCAGCTCCCTACGGCTGTTTGAACGGAGTGCTCTGAGTCGTGTACGAGCATTTCGCCAATCTTAAAGGTATCTTCAATGTCGTTTTTACGAATAAAAAAGTACGTACTCACAATGGCCGTTCGCCTTTCCAAAGGGTTATTGGATATTGCCAGTTGATACAACGGGTCTCTTGGCTTGTCATGCAAGTAGCCACCTACCACATAGGGCGCAGCTCTGTCCACCAGCCCCCAGTCATCGATCCATTGATGATTATCCATATAGGCCCGATATACGTCCTCCTTTTCTGTATTTGAGGTCTTTTTACCGCGTGCCTTCCAATCGAGTATGGATACCGCTCCCAATCTGTGATCAAGGTTCTCATCTTGAAGCAATTGCACCACCTCTGGTACAGGCATTTGTATAAATTCTTTTGCCAGTGAAAATATTTCTCTTTTTGGAATGGCCTCAGGATACTCCAAACCAATCATTTTTAGCGTAGATATAAATTCTTTTGCCGTCATTGTTTTAACAGGTCATTTCGGTACTCCACCATCCGAATAATCAATGCTGTAGGAATAGGTTTATCTAAAGGAAACTGTACAGAACCCTTCCCTTTCTTGTAACCACTCAACTCTCGGTCAAATTTCTCCATGGTGGTGGGGTGAGGATAGAAACCAACCATTTTCTCATATCCAGCTATCATTATCTGTTGTTCTCTTTTTCCGCCTGTAATTAAGGCATAAGCAGGAATATTGTAGTTCAGCAATTCGGTCGCTTTTGGTGCCGCTTTTAGAATGCACTGCTTCAGTGTTAGAAGTGCTTGTTTAGTTTCCTCGGGTTGATTCTCAAAATATTCATCAACCGATTTGTATTGTTTGGACTTACTCAAGAATTGATAATTTAAGGGTTGTCTCTACCTAAAAAACGCGCATTTCCATTGAGAAAACTAATTGTTCGGTGAATATTTTGATCAACGCTTGCTTCCGTTTTTAACTTGGAAATATAGCGTACTATCTCCTGTTGTTTGGAGCGAGTTAAATTGTCGAATACTTTTTTCGCTTCAAGGTTTTCAAATAAAGCATTCGTTAGTTTCGGGTGAGGCGTTAAACTTCTATCCTCAGGGTCATAGGTAATTGTCACTTCAAGAGATTCCCCAATTCGTTTTGGTGAGTCTTTTAGCATTTGTAAGTTGACATATAGCCGCCAATCATGGCTATATTTCACCAACGTCTGTTTGTAGGGCAAATCATTGATTGTGCCTTTTACAGGAATTGGACCTTTCTCTCTCTTCACTTGGATAAAAATCTCTTGTAATATTTGAGTTGGAACAAACACAAATGGATTGATGCCAATGATGTCCAAGTTGGCTGAAAAACGCATGTACCTGCTCTTATGCATTAATTTTGCGCGAATTCTTGTTTCTATTGCATGGAATGAAACCCAATCATATTTCCTTCTGTATCCCTTGCCAGAACCATTGCCCCGTATTCACCAATTGACATTTTAGGTTTGAATATACTGCCTCCCGCTTTCTCAACTCTGCTTTCTTCAATCGCACAATCTTCACTCATAAAGTAGACAATGGTGCTGTTGTTACCAGCTTTAAAACCTTCCATTTTCACCAATGAGCCTGAAGCTCGGTTTTCTGATTTCATATCCATAGGGAAAGCAAACATTTGTGCTCCATCATCCGTGGGATTCGGCAATTCATTTAGCGTTGTTTCCAAAACCTCTTCGTAGAATTTTTTAGCACGTTGCATATCGTCCACATAGATTTCAAACCAAACAACTGGATTTTCATTTTTCATAATCGAAGTATTATTTTACCATTTTATTGATCGTGTATTATTTATTTTCTTCAAACCATTTAACAATTGAGGGCATACTTCTCTCAAAACCACCGGGAATAAAAAAATTCAGTACTCCCGTTTTCTGGTTTGTTTGGTTTCTAAAATCGTGAATTGTTTTTGGGGGTATCCTCAAAAAGGCCCCTTTCGCAGCATCCACCCACTTGTCACCAACGAGTATCGAAATGGTTCCTTCCAGGACATAAAACACTTCATCGTTCTCTTCGTGTAGGTGAGCGCCTGGGCCATGAGAGTTGGGTTCTAACCACCATTCGGAGACACTGTATTTTTCTCGTGTTTCGTTTTCGTCAGCTTTAAATATAGCAGTCATTGTGCCACAGCGGTAAACTCTCCCTTCTCCGTTTGGAAGTATTAAAGCATCAGTATGATTGTCTTTATGTTTCATTAATCGATTGACCTATGAAATTTCTATCAACAGTCTTGTTTTGAAAAGTAGCTGATTTTAGTGGTTATTCCAATAGTTCGTTTACCTGTCATTCCAGCCTTTTCCCTCCAAAATTTTTGGTACCGATTTGTCGATTCGGGATACTCTTGTTTTGGATTGTTTGGGTTGAGAAAAGTGCAATAAATAGCCTCTTTGCCTTCCCGGCGTAAGTCTTTCAAATGCCTTCTTCAGGTCAGGGTTCTCTTCAAATTTTGTTAGTAATTCCTCTGGCATCTTGAATTGAGAAGTGTCCTTCATTTTTACTTCCAGGCCAGCTTTTTCTACCTCAATGGCCTCAAAAACATAAGCTTTGATTGTGGTTTTTAAATCCACGATTTCTTCAACATGGGTAAAACGGATTTGACGAGCAGATTGTACATTTTCAGTCTGCTGAACTAAAATGTTGTTTGAGTCTTTCAATAGCACGCCCTTGTGAAATAGGAGGGCACAGTATCCTTTAAATCCATGGATTAAAACGATGTTGTTGGTCGCGAATGTGTAACACGGACAACCCCACTTCAATTCTTCAGTAAGTCCACAGTCAAGAATAATTGATCTCAACATTTGATATTCTTTCTTCCATTTTGTGTCCTTCTCAAAGAACCAGTTTACTTTTTGATTCATAAGATGAAATTTTTATTGTCGCCAAAGCCTGAATGAGTATACTTAATTTCTATTGCATTGTTAATATACTCACGCGCATTCGGTTATTTGACTATGATAAAAGAGAATATTGCTTGCTCATTTTTTCAACATACCAAAAACGGAATAATTTTTCTGCCCGGAAAGTGAACTACCCGAACTTCTCCTTCAAGTCTCTCTCCATCAGGATCATCGGAATAAATGCTTCGAGCAGGACAAAAGTAAGTCCAACAAATACTGCCAGGACAAAAGGGATTTTGATAAGCTGTCCCAGAAACATCATCGGAGTAAAGATGAGCGTGGTTTTGATGAGCGCTTTGGCACCCGCTGGCTGAGCATAGTCCCAGGCTTCTTGTGAGCGTTTTGCCCGTGCAGTGCGGTAGCCATAGATGCTGTTGATCTCCTTTGGGGGGTATTTTAGCTGAACCAGCCCGACCAGTATAAGTATCGGGTTGGTTAGCAGGATTATCGTGAATATGGGGTTGTCACTAAACATGGTTTTAAGTTAACGTATGTTGAGGATAAACCTCACTAAATCGTTTGTGTCCTTTTCACAGATCGCTTTCTATTTCTTGAAGGTCATTTCCGAGGGGAATCTTAAAGCCCAGGAATGAATAAGACTCCCTCCGGGAGTGACAGAAGTGGTAAAGAACTCCATTTTTACATTCTGAAAGTCATTCCCTCTGGGAATCTTAGCCAGTGTGCAGATAAAAACATTCAGAACAATCGGGATGGATAAGACCCATGCTGGGATGACTTTCTATGGGAGATTGTATTTCAGAAATGACAAACATGCCCCCGAACAATCATTTTGAATCTGGTTCCTCAATCAATAAAAAGCATCCTCAATATGATAGATGTTTTTGCCCTGAATAGAGACAATGTCGAAGCGGATATCCTTGTGCCAGTTGATGGCGTAGATGTAATGCTCGGCGGTTTTGATAATCAGCTTTTGCTGGGCGTATGATACAAAAGTCTCGGGCTCTCCATACCTGTCGCTTTTGCGTATTTTCACCTCGAAGAATACCAGCAGTTCATTTTTGAGCAGGCCTATCATGTCTATTTCACCATGGCCATGGCGATAGTTTCGCTCCAATATTTCAAATCCCTTTTCCTCAAGAAAAGAAACCGCCAAATCTTCGCCATATT
The DNA here is from genome assembly GCA_039970095.1 of Cyclobacteriaceae bacterium. Classification (GTDB taxonomy): domain Bacteria; phylum Bacteroidota; class Bacteroidia; order Cytophagales; family Cyclobacteriaceae; genus JAMZMI01. Next base: position 21,180 of record JBDVMP010000027.1, on the reverse strand, counting down.
TGCCTCGGGCTTTGTTATCCACAACATAAAAATAATGAGTCTGAGCCTAAATAACCGTCACGCTGAATTTATTTTCAGCTTTTTGATGTTACTTTTTTGATGAACAAAAAAACCCATTTCAAGCACATCGGTCATATAGATTACCAGGAAGCGTGGGACTACCAGGAGGAGGTTTTCGGGAAGATGGTGGAGCGCAAAATAGGCAACAGAAAGCTGCCAAAAGAGGATCAGCTCCCCACAGACAATTTCCTCATTTTCTGTTCGCATCCGCACGTTTATACTTTAGGTAAGAGCGGAAAACCGGAAAACCTATTGCTTGACGAGCAGGGGTTGAAAACCTATCAAGCGCGTTATTACAAAATCAACCGCGGGGGCGATATCACCTATCATGGGCCTGGCCAGATTGTAGGGTACCCCATTTTGGATCTGGACAATTTCTTCACCGACATTCACAAATACTTGCGCTATTTGGAGGAGGTAGTGATTTTGACTTTGGCAGATTTTGGGATTGAGTCAGGTAGAGTAGAGGGCCTCACGGGCGTATGGATAGAGGGTCATGATCCTGCTAAAGCACGAAAAATTTGCGCCATGGGTGTGAAGGCCAGCCGCTGGGTGACCATGCACGGTTTTGCGCTCAACGTCAATGTAGATTTGGACTATTTCGGACATATAGTGCCATGCGGCATTGATGACAAGGCAGTGACCTCCATGCACAAGGAGCTGGGTAGAGAGGTGCCGGAGCACGAGGTAGAAGAGAGGCTCAAAGTGCACATGAGTGAGATGTTCGGTTTGGAATTAATAGAAGAATGAAAAAAGACATAAAAATTCCCAAAATAGAGGATGTGTTGGTGGCAGTAGCCAAAGATGGAGATAGCTGGAGGGTGTATTTGCTCAATAGAAATGCGAATAAGTTGGAGACTGTGATGGTGACCTCAAAAGGTTATGGTAAGAAAGAAGGAGAGGAGCAAAAGACCTCCGTCTTGCGCCACATGATCCCTCATCTGGAGTCAGGAGAATATGCATTGATCGAGTCTATCGACCCGCAGGTTTTTCACCTAAACAATGAATATTGGGTAAGTTTTTTCATAGATGGGCAGTTGTATGACAAGAAGTATATATTTGTTCCTGATAGCATTGTCAAAGAAAACCTCTCTTTCATTCCCGAACTAGAAATGGAAGGGGTCTTACATGAATGATATGGATTATCGCCTCAAGAACCTCCTCATCGTTGATATAGAAACTGTTGCACAGTCGGCAGACTTTTCAGATATACCGGAAAATTTGCAGCAGCACTGGGAGCGCAAGGCTTCTTTTCTGCGAAATGAAGACGAGCTTTCCGCCGAGGAGATGTTTTCAGAAAGGGCCGGAATCTATTCAGAATTTGGTAAGGTGATAGTGGTGGCTGTGGGTATTTACCATGAGCTGGAAGGTGGAGAGATTGCACTACGGGTCAAGTCATTTGCCAATGATGACGAGAAGAAGTTGCTCACTACGGTGAAGGAATTTCTTGAAACCAGATTTGACCCTGAGACCCTGAAACTGTGTGGGCATAATGGTAAGGAATTCGACTTTCCGTACCTAAGTCGGCGAATGTTGATAAATGAACTACCTTTGCCCTACGTTCTTGATAACTCAGGTAAGAAACCCTGGGAAGTCAACTTTCTGGATACCCTTGAGATGTGGAAGTTTGGTGATCGCAAAAACTTCACTTCGCTCGACCTCCTCACTACCATATTTGATATTCCCTCCAGCAAATCAGATATAGATGGATCTAAAGTAAATCATGTTTACTACAACGAGGAAAACGGCCTTCAGAGAATAGAAAAATACTGTCAGGGAGATGTAATAGCTACCGCCCAACTTTACCTTAAGATGAAATCTTTGCCCCTGGTGCAACCAAATAACATAACTATAGTTGATTAAAGCGACAACAACTCAAAAAAACACGCAAACACCTACTACCTGTCCATGGGACGCCCCTGAAGCCGCCAACCCGGGCATGACTTCTGACCGTCGAGCATCGCTTCCTAAAATCAAAAAAGCACAAGATGCAGTTGATATTAATGAGGACGGACAAGGTTTTTAGGATTAATTATTTCAAATTGAATTTTATAATACAACTCTAGATGAGTAAGAAAAGAAAGAAATTTTCGGCTAAGCCGAAAAAGGATGATTCCAGAATAAAAAGGCTGAAAAGCAATTTGAGAGAGCTATTTCTCTCTGACATAGAAGCGGCATATAACTATCGCCAGCTAATCAAAAAATTAGGTTTACGAGACAAAGGCTCCAAAGAATCGCTCAAGGATTTGCTGTTTAGCATGGAGCAAAAGGAGCAGATCGTACGCTCCCCGGATGGCCGTTTTTCCAGTGCCATGGAGGCGGAGACCTTTGAGGGTCGTGTGGATCACGTCAACTCGCGCTTTGCCTATGTGATCGTAGAAGATCGCGAAGACGATATTTATGTTAAGACCAACGACCTGAAGTTCGCCATAGATGGCGACAGAGTCCGGGTGCAAATAACGCAACATGCCAATCACGGATTTCGTGCTGAAGGCAAGGTTGTAGAGATTGTGGAACGAGCCAAAGAAGAATTTGTGGGCAGGCTGGAAGTCTCCTCCAAGTTCTCATTCGTGGTGCCGGACAATCGCAAGATCCATTTTGATGTGTTTGTGTTTCCGGAGAAAGTCGGTGGGGCAAAACACAATGACAAGGTGCTGGTAAAAATTGACAACTGGCATGACAACAAGAACAGAAGTCCGCTAGGACATGTGACCATGGTGTTGGGGCAGGCAGGAGAAAATGAGGCTGAGATTCACTCGATCATGGCTGAATTTGGCTTGCCGTTTAAGTTTCCCGAAAATGTGGAACAGGCAGCTGCTGATATCTCTACTGAAATAACGGAAGCAGACCTGGAGAAAAGGCGGGATTTTAGAAACATCACCACTTTCACCGTTGACCCTTTTGACGCCAAAGACTTTGACGATGCGCTATCCATAGAATATCTGGATAATGGCGACTATGAGGTGGGTGTGCACATCGCTGATGTGTCTCACTACGTGAAAGAAAAAGGCATACTGGAGACAGAAGCTTTGCAACGTGCCACTTCTGTTTATCTGGTGGATCGTACCATCCCCATGCTGCCGGAGAAGCTTTCCAATGGACTATGCTCGCTTAGGCCAAATGAAGAAAAGTTGACTTTTGCAGCGGTTTTCAAAGTGGATAAACACGGCAAAGTCAAAGGAAAATGGTTCGGAAGGACTGTGATAGAATCTGATCGCAGATTTACATATGAGGAAGCACAGGAGCGCATAGAGACCGGAGAAGGAGACTATGCCGAAGAGATGAAAATCCTCAACGACCTGGCCAAGATTATGAAAGAACAACGCTTCAAAAAAGGAGCGGTAAACTTTGAAACCACGGAAGTAAAATTCCGATTGGATGAAAAAGGCAAGCCATTGGAGGTAATCCCTAAAGTACGGAAAGACGCGCACAAAATGATAGAGGAGTGGATGCTGCTGGCCAACCGTGAGGTGGCCACATACATCTACAAGTGGGGTAAGCAGTCCACGAAAGAAAATCCGAATACGTTTGTTTACAGAACCCATGATAACCCCGATCCTGAAAAGCTGGAAAACTTCTCGAAGTTCGCAGCGCGATTTGGGCATAAGATGAAAGTAGATGGGGACATCTCCGGCAGTCTCAACAAGCTCATGGACGACATTCAGAATAAACCCGAGCAGGGCGTGCTGGAGCAGCTGGCCATCCGGGCAATGGCCAAAGCCAAATACACCACCACACCCGTTGGTCACTTTGGGCTGGCATTCGACCACTATACACACTTCACTTCGCCGATCCGTAGATACCCCGATGTGATGGTACACCGACTGCTGTGGCACTACCTCGAGGGTGGCAAGTCACCGGAGCAGGAGCCTTATGAGAAGAAATGCGTGCACTCATCCGAGCGCGAGAAGAATGCAGCAGATGCTGAGCGTGCTTCCATCAAATACAAGCAGGTGGAGTTTATGCAGAGCATGTTGGGCGAAGCTTTCGAAGGGATCGTATCTGGCGTGACAGAGTGGGGTATTTATGTGGAGATTACTTCTACCAAATGTGAAGGAATGATCCGCATGGCGGACATGGATGATGACTTCTATGAGTTTGACGAAAAGAATTTCCGAGTAATAGGCCGTCGCAATAAGCGTATCATTACACTGGGAGACAAGCTAAACGTGCTGGTCGCCAAAACCGACATAGACAGAAGGACCATCGATTTGACGCTGGTGGCAGAGGAGTGAGCCGGAACGGGACATTTTGAAATAGCTATAGATGGGTCATCAGGTTTTGTAAGAGAGCCAAATCAGTGAAAGCCCGGAGTAATGACATGCTGGAAGAAAGGAATATTGGAGAAGATGATTGCTATACGGCTAATCTTTGTATTGCAATTTATGCGCTTATGGCATCACGCGTACAATGGTGATGTTTCAAAAAGATCATTAGGGTTTTAGTTTAAATGGGGAGCTGGCAATGGCTGTTTTACCTCCAACAGTCAACTTCAGTTCATCTCGACTAAGCGAATCTGTAATTTGTGGAACAATGAACATTAAGCTATCAAAATCGGATAGAATTGTCTTGGCTCGACTGTCGCCGAGGGTAACAATGCTTCTGCTTCTTTTGGCCGAAAAATTCCCTCCCAGCACAGTGATTGTGTCACCCACAGCAGCATGTTTTGGAAAAAAATCATCAATTCTTGGAGTTTCATTAATTCCAATTCCTTTAAAAGAAAGAATGTTTCCAATCACGGTATAATCCTTGCTTATGATGAAGGGTGCTACATAATACTTTTGTCCATTAGTAATATCTGTACTTATATTCAAGTTATAAAGGCCTGTTTTGGCATCCGTCTCTAAAAATGCCGAATAAGAACTGTCAACCTCCAGGTTGGTATTTGTGTCCCACACAAAACCAAAAGATATAATAGAAGAGGTTCCCAGATCTAATATTTCTGCGGTTAGTGCTACTCCGGTCGCAGAGCTCGTGGCTTCATTAAGTTGTAATCTTGGATAGTCCTTTCTTTTGATATCTAGATCATCACAGGCGATGAGACATGAGGCAAAAATTACTGCACCAGAGATATTTTTAAAATATTGGATCATCTAAAAGGTGAAATTTATTAAAAGATTGAGCTGATTATCTACTATGTATGCATTTCCGGTGGGAATTTGGTTGTTGTATCGTAATTCAGCTGACATCATATTGCGATAATTCAGATTGTACTGAAGGCCTGCCCCTATGTTATATGCAAAGGTATAGATGGACATATGGTTTTCTTTTGTCGGGAGCCTCATCATAATTACATCAGACGTGATATCCGACTGGTATACTCTACTTGAATTTTTAAAATGATACGCGAAATTACCACCTACATTCACAAATGGTCTCCATTTCAGTTTGGGCAAGGTATATCTTAGTAACAGAGGTATCTGGATAGTTGATAATTTCACAACCATATCAACGTCAAAAGTTTTAAACTCTTCTATAAAGTAGTCGTAAACTGTGGTTCTAGAAAATGTTGAGAAACCCCCTTTCATATAGTTTGTTTCTATCAGTAAGGAAAAATCATTTTTCCCAATTGGGATTTCCCCAAAGGCTCCTAAAAGGAAGTTGGACGAGCGACCATTTCTGATATCACGTAACCTTTGATCAAATACTGGAGATGATAGTTCATACAATTTTGGAGATATTTTATACGAAGACATTACATATCCTGCTCTTATTCCAAGATGCGCAAAGTTTAAAGGTCGATGTTTGCCTGCGTTATATTGTGAGATCAGTTTTGCCAATGATTGCTTACGATAAGTTACTAACTGAGGCTGTTGGCCTTTCCAGGCAAAGCCACGGGTCTGTTCAAGCAAAAGCTTTCGATACTCTGATTTCTTCCGAGAAATTTTTATGAGGGTGGAGCTGTCTGATTTTAGAAAAAAAGATTTTTGCTTCTTACCACTGTAGAGGTATAAAGTAATCTTTCCTTCCTCAATTTTTTCTAAAAAGACTCTTTTGCCTGGGTTATCAGGGAATACTTCTTGTGACACATACACTTTCCCGTTTTCAAATCCATACTCCTTGATTTCCTGCGGTGAATATATTGTTTCTCCATTGTTTGATTTTACTTTTATAAAGAGTGCATTGTCACGGGCCGGGCCTGGAATCAATTCTATACCTGAAATGTAGGATGTGTCTGTTGCAATGTATCCTGTTTGAGCAAAAGAGCTGGAAAATGACCAATACCCTAATATTACCAATGCAAATCTTGCTATCATCAATATAGTTATGTCTAATTTTACAATAATAATGAAATAAAAGCTAAGATTCTATCTGGTAAACCGTGAAATATTTACTGATAAACAACTAGCAATATTGCGAAGCTCAATCACGCTTGAGTAACATTTTAGTATTACCGTTTGATTATGTTCAATAAATCTTTATTTCTTATCGCATTGCTTGCTCTGCCTGCATTTTGCTACTCACAGGCTGATTTTAGGGTAGGCTACATAGTTACAAACTCGAATGATACCATTCAGGGTTTAATTGATTACAAGGGCAATATTTCCAATGCTTCGAAATGTGTTTTCAAAACAAAGGGGTCATCTAAACCAACGGCTTACGGACCATTGGATATTAAGCTGTACAGATTTTATGATAGTAAGTGTTATGTGTCAAAATATGTAGGGTGGGATGAGAAGGAGGATTTTAGGTTTCTTGAATATCTAGTTAACGGAGTTGTTGATGTTTTTTATTTCCGTGATGGGTCTGGAGATCATTACTTTGTTGAGAATGAGGATGGCCGACTCTTATATCTGAATAATGAGGAGAAAGAAACTTATGTGCATGGTAAGAAATATACGGCCAAATCAAAAGATTATGTTGGAACGCTGCGATACACATTGAGGGAGAGTTCTTCGGTTTCTAGGCGGCTTGATCATTTGTCCTTAGACCATAAGTCACTTATAGAGGTGGCCAATACCTATCACTCAGAAACGTGTTCTACAGAAGAGTGCATAATATATGAAAAGAATCTCCTCAAGGCAAAGTGGGAATTTGGGCCACTGATTGGAGCCAATATTTCAAATTTGGTTTTCAATGGTACGCTCAACACTTCTGATACTTATCTGGGTTACACACCAATGGAATCAGACCTTTTTTGGGTTCTGGGTGTTTTTGGCAAGCTCAATATGCCCCATGTAAATGAGCGCCTGTTTCTTCAATTAGAAGGGACGTTGAGCCGACGCTCGTTTGAAACGGATCGGAAGGCTCTGGATCGGCAGAGTGATGGGGAGCATAAGGTAGATATGGTGTTTAAAGTCAATTCATTTAACAACTCTGCTTTAATAAGATATGAATCTCCAAAAGGTACGGTACGACCGGTATTCCAAACAGGAATCTTTGTGGATTACTTCTTCGGGCATAAGTTTGATGCTACCATTGACTATTCCTATGGAACTCAAAAGGAGATCGAAGGAAGTGGACAAAATGATCGCAATATTCCTTTCAACAATCTAAATGTCGGACTGTCAACAGGTGCAGGAGCGATTTTTACTTTGACTGGAGGTAATTATTTTTTTGTTGACCTAAGATATCAAAGAGGAGTTGGGCTTTTGAAGGGAGTAAACAGCAATCAGTTTATGTTGAATCTAGGAATGAGGCTGCAAGTAAAAGGGCTTTATTAAAAGAAGACTGGACGCAGGGAGTTGGTAGAGTAGAGATTTATAGGCCGTCTTTCACATCCCGCAACTTTATCTACAAACGACATTGTTGTTGGATAATGAAAGCTCAACTGATATCATCAGCATGTCGTCCTCATGGGTGTGAAATTCTAGCTTTTAAGAGAAGACCTACAGAGCACCAGACCCGCAACCATAAGGCGGACGTACGCATATTACAAGCTCTTCTTATAAAATACTGTAGGGATTGTGCGAACGATGCTGTTAAATCACAGTAGCTCGAATATTTTTCTCTTACGCTCTTTCCATTTGTTCATAGTAAAAGGGACTTGCACTTCCTTCATGGCTTTAAATCGGTTTTGATCACCTTTGTTAAATAATTCCATGCCCTATTTTTTGCTGACCTGACCCAGTTCTACTCATTGCATCGTATGTTTTGAGTTCCGGCCAGTGCCGACTGAAGGTCGATAAGCCCGGATGTATTGATGAAGTTACTTGCTGAATGTAGAAATGTCAGATAACAGGATAAGATTCATTACCCCGGTCATTCCCAAATCTACCTGTAAATCACGAAAACCGAGACATAAACCAGCAACAGCAAACTTTTCGTTTATGCACCATTAGTAGAGCGAATAAAGACCTCCTAATTTCTACTCCCGTGTTACGGTCATCACAGGCAGTTCCATATGCCATTTGGTTGGGTTAATGGGATCCAGGTCAGTGGGGCCGAAAACACCATCACCGCTCTTATCTTCAAACTGCCAGCAGTCATTTACATTAAAATCCAGTATCAGGTTTGAGCCATTTTTATCTTTAAAATGCAAGCCCACCATGGTGCTATATACAGGATGTGGTGCTTTACTCATAAAAGCGACATCTCCAAATGGACCATAATGTTTAGCTGATTTTCCGGCAAAATCGTACCATGTGTTTCCCTCTCCGCTGTGGGTGTAAGCAGCAGCTCGAGGGGTTACCGGATCCATATTGGGCATTTGCCCTTCTCCTAAAAGCCAGCCTATTTCCTCACCATCATTGATCTGAGTCATATCCCCCGGCTGATGCAACCCTTCCTCTGTTTCTGCATCGTCAGAGAGATAGATTCTGATGTTCCTTCGCTCAACACCTCTTTCTCCTGTGGCTATGGCAATGTTCATCTGCAGATAGTAGATTTCTATCTCGATGCGCGTATAGGTTCCATCAGGTATTTCTGTGTCGTCGAGGAGGGAGTGAACAACATTGTCATTTGTGTAGTCAAATACAAATGATGAGGCCAGATCAGGCTCATTGAATAAGTCAAAATCTTGGGTTCCATTCGCTCCTTTGAGCGTTGCTTTTTTCAGGGCAACAAAATAGTTCTCGGGTGTTTCGTACGTAAAAGAAGAGATTCTTTTAGGGTCAGTTTCTGTGGTTTTCAAACTGCTTGTGGCTTTCAAGTCGGTGAAGCTTACTCTTAGCCCAACATCATTGATGTTTTTGATTTTCTTGATTTCAGCGTCATTCTCACAGCTAGATAATCCAGCGAATGCGAGAATTAGGATAATTAAAATGGCTAGCGTTTTCATGGCGGTTTTGCATATTTAAATAGTTTGATTCAGTTAATAGGTTAAACGTTATCAAGGGAGTTAAGTTGAAGAATTCAGGGGCAAAATAGAGTTCCAAGCTGTTACTTGACCGTATTTGCAGAAAGCTCCCAAATCCTGTTGAACATTGATCCATATTTGAAAAAACAGTGAGGAAAGAAAACCAATCTATGCCGTAGCTACTCATACCCTGAGGCAACTTATTATATACCTAATCGTATTAGGTAACATACATAATAGCATTAGGTATGTTTAACAAAGAATTAATAGGAGCTTCCACTGTGCCTCTTATCCTCACGGTATTGCTGAGTGGTGAGAACTATGGATATGAGTTGATCAAAAAAGTGAAGATGCTTTCCAATGGCAAGTTGGAATGGAGTGAAGCCATGCTCTATCCTGTTCTTCACCGACTGGAACGCGATGGCTTTATTCACTCGAAGTGGCATCAGCTGGAAAACGGACGCAAAAGAAAATACTACAGTCTCTCAGATTTGGGAAGATCAGAACTAGCAGCCAAAAAATCTGACTGGATTGAAATGATGCAGCTTTTTTCTGAATTGTGGAATCTTAAGCCTGCCGTATGAGCAAATCAAACATAGAGCGGGAAATTCTGATCTGGAAAAAGTCCCTCTTTAAATATGCCGGTCTGGAGCCCGAGGATATTGAAGAGTTGGAAGATCATTTCAGAAGCAAAATCGATGATCTGGTTGAACAGGGTCTTTCAGAAAAAGCAGCATTTGATCAGGCGCAGGATGAATTTTCATCAGAATATACCGTTCTGGATCACGCATATCAAACTTCAAGAAGCAGGTTTGGGGTCAGCGGAGGTTTGCTATCCACCTTTGTCAAAGTTGCCCTGAGGAACCTCAGGCGACACTGGTCATATACCATCGTTAACCTGCTAGGCCTCACGGTAGCCATAGGAAGTGTCATCACCATATCCACCTATGTGATTGGCGAATTCAATTATGACGGTTTTCACGTAAACAAGAAGCACATCGCTCGGGTGGTCAATGAGTATGAACGGGAGTCTGGCACACTGCGCTATCCTCTTGCACCCCCAGCGCTTGGGCCGGCACTGACAGGTCAGTTTCCGGAGGTCAAGAGAGTGACTCGCTTGCGCACAATCGATAGGATGATTCTTGCTCAAGGCAGTCGCGAGTTTTTGGAGTCAAAGGGGTTTTATGCCGATTCTTCATTTCTGCAAATGTTCAGTTTCGACTTGAAATCGGCAGCCTCTAATCGTGTGCTTTCAGAACCAAATTCCATCGTGCTTACCGAATCACTTGCTCAAAAGCTCTTCCCCAACCAGCAATGCGTTGGGCAGATGCTACAAATGGATAATGAAAAGTCACTGGTAGTTACCGGTGTTTTATATGATGTTCCTGAAAACTCACATATTCAGTTTGACTTTCTTATTTCGTTTCAGACATACGAGGTGCCAGATGGCTATCTGGCAGACTTGCACAGTTGGGGTTGGATGGGGTTCCTGACATATGTCCAAATGCAGCCAGAGTCGGATATGAAAACTGTGGAACCTCTGATTGAGAGGCTTTATAAGGTCAATAACAGTTCCAAATCCAATACCGATATTCACATCAACCTACAGCCGCTGAGTCAGATTTACCTTGGGTCAGGAGCTATCGCAAATCCGCACGGAGCACTGTTCGAGTCCAACAGCAAAGCAAACCTGTATAGCCTCATGGGTATTGCGCTGCTGATCATGATAATAGCAGGTTTCAACTATGTCAATATCAACATAGCCACAATGCAGGCCCGGCTGAAAGAACTGGGCATGAGGCGTGTACTCGGATCGTCGCGATCCAAATTGTTTTTACAAATTCTTTCTGAGGCCATTATCAATGTGTGGATTGCGTCGCTGCTAGGGCTTCTCATTTCATACCTGATTTTTAGGTTCGACCTGCTCCCTTTCTCGCACCAATGGATCACGTCCTTGTCTTATCTCCTGGGGTTAGGCATTTTCTTGATTGGCATTGGTGTTGTGCTCGGATCCGTTATTGCCCTGGCATCCAGAAGAGCTATTTCCAGTGCTTCGACACTCAGCCTATTAAAATCCGAAGTGACATCTGGTGGCTCACATGGGATGCTAAAAAATGCCATTTTGTTTGGGCAATACTTGATCGCTGCTGGCCTCATCGCGGCTACAATGATCGTGATGAAGCAAATCGACTTTATGAACAATAAAGATCTCGGTTACGATGCTGGAGGTATCATCTCGATTTCAGGAACTCCTGAATCCATCGCTGAGTCTTATGCATTGTTTGAAAAGATGGCTCTTCAAGAATCTGTCATCGAGGCGGTGACACCATGTAGCCATGCTTTTGCAGGATCTGCCAGTGGCGGACCGATGCATCGTGATATCCACTCTCCTGAGCAATCCATACATACTGCTTACTATCAGGTCGGACACGATTTCCTCAAAACGACGGGTATTGCGCTGGTTCAGGGTAGGTTTTTTTCAAAAGATACGCCAAGTGATACTACCGCATCTATTGTGCTCAACCAGCAGGCCGCCAGCGCCATGGGGATAACGGAGCTTGATGGCCAAAAGGTCATATTCAACAATGGCCGGGTATTTCGGGTGATAGGCATTGTCAATGACTTTCATTTTCGTTCTTTACATCACCAGATTGGACCAATGGCGCTGGTAATGCCATTTACCGTATTGGACAATGTGCTCGTCCGGTTTCGAGATGGACATTCGGCTGAAACATATGCGATGATCGAGCGGCTTTGGAATCAGGCTAGTATGAATCAATCCAGTCCCGTCAATATCCGGTTTTTGGATGAGTCTTTAGCTACCCAATACAAAAAGGAAGCAGATCTGGAAACTGTGGTTCGAGCGTTTTCCTTACTCGCTATATTGCTTTCTTGCATAGGGCTGCTTGGGCTCACTGCTGCCAGCATACATCAGAAAATCAGACAGATCTGTGTTAGGAAAATTATGGGAGCTGGGGCAGTGAGTATAATCGTATCTGTTTGTCGCAGTTCATTACTTAGTGCCATAGGAGCCACTGTGCTTGCCTGGCCAATTTCTATTTTGATATCCGGAATTTGGCTGGATGATTATGCCTATCACTACGAGCCGGATATTGCTGTTTTCTTAATCACTGCTCTTTTCGTGATATCCATTACGTTGCTCACTTTGAGTATCCAGTATTATAAAGTCAACTACACTAACCCAGCCCAAATTCTACGAAATGACTAAGAAATTAATACTACTGACTCACCTGGCTATTTTCTGTGTTGCACATGTATCTGGTCAGCACATCCCCATCACTACTCGCTCCGAATTAGCAAGTGCATATTATGAGCAAGCCGACTCACTGGAAAACATCCTCGAAAATGATAAGGCAAAAGCCCTGTACCTGAGGGCCGTCGCAGAGGACTCCAGTTTTGCAATGGCATGGATGCGGGCCGCCATGATTGTGGATGATTATGGTGACAGAAAGGAGTACCTGGGTGAGGCTATGAAGTATTTGTCAGATGTATCAGAAGGAGAGAGGCTGTGGATAGAAGCCCGCAATGCTTTTTACGGAAGTGGAAAAGAAGAGGATGAGTTCCAAAATTTTAAGCAACTGCAAAAGCTATATCCGGCGGATGCCAGGAGTAATTACCTCTTCGGATATGCTAACAGACATCACGGGCAAAGCAATGACAGTCTCGCCATATACTATTATAAGAGGGCTATAGGGCTGAACCCCAAACTGGCAGTGGCGCAAAATGAGCTTTGCTACGCTCACCTCGAACTCAGGGAATATGAAAAGGCTAAAAATGCCATTGAAGCTTATATCGAGTTGATTCCTAATCATCCCAATCCCTATGATAGCTATGCGGAGATATTCATGCGCATGGGTAAACATGCTGAGTCGATAGCAGCCTACCAAAAGGTTCTGGAGTTGGATCGAAATTACGCATGGGGCTATATGGGCTTGGCAGCCAATTATAATTACCTGGGGGAGTTTGAGAAAGCAAGACGGCACCTTCGAATCTGCGATACATTGTCATTGTCAGATTATCAGTATCGCCACATGTGGAAAGGTACGCTGGTCTCCTATATTGAGGAGGGTCTGATTGATTCGGCCGTCGTAACACTGCGTAGGCAGAGGCAGGCGGTGATTGACAAGGCGCATCATCGCGAACCTGTTTTTCATATGTTTTATAGCTATAAGAGAGCTGTCAGACTATTACTCGAAGCTGGCAATACGATTGACGGGATGAATGAATATGAACAATGGCTGACCTTCTGCAAGGATTCGCTAAAGACGTCAACCTATGAGAGAATCGGATTGATGAGGTCTTATTATGAAGCTTTTGGTGCGTACAATCAAAAAGAAAATGCTCTCGCGATGGAACTGCTCAATATACATGCCGAAGCGTCGGGTGAATGGGCAAGCGAGGCGAAGGTGCTGAAGGCACGAGTTTTATTAGCTCAGGGAGAAAGCCTGAAAGCCTGCAAAGTTTTCGAAGCGCTCCCTGAAATGGATGTATATGAACAAAGTTGGTATGCAGCAGCATTAATCCAGGATGGTGAAAAGGAGCAAGGAAAGAGTCTGTTGCTAAAAATTCTTGAGACAAAGGAGTTGAACAACATCGATTTGGCTCTGGCAAGGCAACACGCACGGCGTGTATTGCAAGTAAATGATTGAGCTATTCTAAAAATATATTAAGGGAGCGGTTACCATTTGCAGATTAAAAGTATAGAATAATACAAAATAATCTGCTAATAATTATATTGTAATCTGCTATGAAATCTCTCTCTATTCGAACCAATGTGGTCTTCGGACTGCTATTCTTTTTACTCATCGCTACGTTGAGCTCATGCACTGCCAACAAGCCCAGCAATGCCTGGATGGATCTGCCTCACGCACGTGAGCTAGATCATAAGAAAGGCAACAAATCCAAGAAGATACAGCGACATGTAGCGCGTAATCAGAAGCATTAAGTGGAAATCAGCTTATTGAAGGCGGAAAGAAATGTAAACAGTATTGATAAATGAAAATTGATTTGAGTATGAGGGCGATCCCTCCTCCCTCTTTTTTTAACACACACACATTTTCCTTACCACCCTTTCCATTATCAACTAAATTGATAATTTAGTTTGCTGTAATAATTTTCACTTTTTAACTCATCTAGAATGATTGTATTTGTTGGCTTTTTAGTGCTAGCCCTGGGGCTGGCCGTCATTGTTATTTCCAAAATCGATATCACGGTTCCTACATTAGCGTGGATGAAAAAATAGAATCTGTGAGGGGGTTACATATGAAGAAATTCAATATTTTTCCTGTACCAATAACTTGAGATCACTCATCAATGTATGAATTTATTCGCGAGCTAATTTCAAATCCATTATGGGCTTTGTGTGCTTTTCTGGCTTCCTGGCAGCTTCTTGTTTTGTTTATGGTTACAAAGACAACTATAGACCCAGTTATCTGGGCGCGGCTTGAATTTGTTTGGATTGGAATTGGCTTTTTAGGACTCTTATCACTTGTCGGTGAAAACAGACGGATGTTTCAAAAAAATGAATTAGAACAAGTTGAAAAGTGGATAGAAGGAGATTTCAAGTCCCTTATAAGATTTTCAGAAAGATCAGGTAACTGCTTTAAATATATAAATACAGGGATTTTCGAACAAGAAGAGTTTGAAAGAAGGCAGTTGCATCAAGATATGATTTGTCAGTGGACTAATGAAGTTAAAACCTATTTGGATTCATTAGTCCAGCAGGGCTTTGCGAGAATTGACAAACTGCCTGTTATATATATTGATAGTGCAAAGACGGAATGGACTTATACTCAAATACATTATGATGTTGAGCGACTGAATGTTCTGATTGATCAAAGGAATAAACTTTCAGAAAGCGTGAAATTGAACTTCTGGGATGGTTTTAGGAGAACTTTAGGTGCTATACTATTAATTGTGGCATTTGCTCTTCGTTTTACTATGGTTACGAATAAGGTAAGGACTGAGAAGAAAAAGCAGAAAGACTATCCATTAAATGTAGACAATTAGTGACTTGGTAGGGATGGGTAATCTTCATTCACAAAAAATAAGAATGAAAGTGAAATGCGTTTTATTAAATTGAAAGACAAAATCAGGCCGTGACCAAATGAAAATCAAGTCGTTCATTATTCTCTTTTGTATTGTGTTATGCGCTTTTCAAACTCAGGCTCAGGACGAGAAAAAGCTCTACGACCCCACTGCCGATGCGGAGCAACAAATAGCCGATGCACTGGCACAGGCCAAAGAGACCAACAAACATGTCTTTGTCCAGATAGGGGGAAACTGGTGCTCATGGTGTATCCTATTCCACCAATTTGTGGAAGGAAACGAGACAGTAAAATCAGTGTTCAACGATAACTATGTGCCCGTAAAACTGAACTATAGCAGCGAAAACAAGAACGAGGAGATGCTCGCAAAACTGGGCTATCCCAACCGTTTTGGTTTTCCTGTTTTTGTAATATTAGATGCCGAGGGCAACCGAATTCACACCCAAGATTCGGCGTTGCTAGAAGATGGCAAAGGGTACAGCGAAAAGAAGGTTGTTGGCTTTTTCAAAAACTGGTCATCTACGGCTGTGAATCCTGCGACCTACGCCGAAAAGTAGCTTTATTTGAAGTGGAGCTTAAATCCCTCGTGAGAGGCCTTGAAGCCCAGTTTTTCATAAAACCGAATTGCATCAGGGCGCTGTTTGTCAGATGTGAGTTGCACCAAATGAGCTCCTTTGGCTTTGGCGCGCTCTGCAGCCCAGCTTATCAGCTTGCCGCCAATGCCTCTTCCGGTTTGATCTTCTCTAACTCTTACTGACTCTATTTGGGCACGAATTCCTCCTTGATAGTTTAAGTATTGAATAAAAGTGAGCTGTAGCGTTCCTATGATTTCTCCTGTTTCATCTTCCACTACGATCAGTTCCTGATTTGCATCTTGTGAGATTTTTTCGAATGCGCTCACATATTGATCAGGAAGCGGGCTTGCGAAATGCTCTCTCAGTTTGCCCAGTTTGTCATTGGCCAACATTTCAATGATCTGTGAAAGATCTTCAGGTTTTGCTTCTCTGATTTTCATTTGATGTAGTTATTAGTCCCAGACGTATTTCCATGTTTTGTTCGGCTGCTTTTTCCACACAGTGTGAAAAATACCCGTATATTCTTTAGCATCGCCATTTTTCTCCCACGATTTCCAAACGTATTTTCCATAGGTAAAAGCCATGTCTCCGGCATCCGAAATTTCAACAAAATCAGGACTCCACGTCAGTTCTACGTCCTCAAAACGTTCTTGTTCGTAATATGCCTTTATGTTCTCCTTACCAATGATCAATGTATCGTTTTCTCTTTTGATCACGGCATTATCATCAGCAAAGAGGTAAAATGCTTCTGCCAGGCTTTTTTCATTTGCCATTTGCTGAAAAGCATTTTCTAAATTTAGAATTTCTATCCTCAGTTGTTGTTTGTTCACCTTGCTTGTACAGCTTGTGAGAATCATGAGTAATGAAAAGATGACGAATGCTGATTTCATGATCGGATTTTTGTAAATGCGTTATTTGGCGAATTTCTCTAAAAAACTTTTAAACTGTCAAATAACTATTGAAATGTATCTGCCACCAGACAATAAACAAATCAACAATTAAAGAGTTTTTGTTAAGATTGCCGCTGGTATCACAGTCTAGAACTGGCTCAGCCGTCTGTTTTGTACAAATCCACCATTTCCTAATTAGAAATAATGAAAACAATCCCTGAACTTCAGGATCTTATAAAAAATGAAATCTCCAAGCTGCGGTTTGGTGACAACCCCCAAAATCTCTACGACCCAATTTCCTATATCATGGATCTTGGAGGCAAGCGCATAAGACCGCTGCTGGTGCTCTTGGGCTACCAGTTCAAAAAAAATGATGTAGAATCGGTCATCACTCCAGCACTGGCTGTTGAGGTTTTTCACAATTTCACCCTCATGCATGACGATATCATGGACAAAGCTCCGCTGCGTAGAGGCCAGGCTACAGTTCACGAGAAATGGGATGAAAATGTGGCCATATTGAGCGGTGACACAATGCTGGTAAAGGCGTACGACCTCATGCTGCAGATAGACCCGAAACTGTTGCCGGAGGCTCTCAGACTGTTTAATAAAACGGCGGTTGAAGTCTGCGAAGGTCAGCAAATAGATATGAATTTTGAATCTCGACGGGAAGTCTCCGTTGAGGAATATATCGACATGATTAGGTTGAAAACGGCCGTTCTTTTGGGCTTCAGTCTGGAACTTGGGGCTTTGATGGCTGGTTTTTCAGCGCCGCACCGTAAGCAGATTTATGATCTTGGAGTGAATATGGGCATTGGCTTTCAGCTGATGGATGACCTGCTGGATGTCTATGGAGATCAGGAAAAATTTGGCAAGCAGGTAGGCGGTGATATTGTGACTAATAAGAAAACCTATTTGCTTATAAGTGCTTTGAGCACGGCAGCTCCTGAGCAAATGGACGTGCTCAATGAGTGGCTTTCGAAGGAACAATTTGATGTGCAGGAAAAGGTGGCAGCAGTAAAGTCAGTTTATGACCAAATAGGCATCAAAGAAATGACCACCACCAAAATGAACGAATACTTTGATAGGTCATTCGAAATTTTGGATAACTTGGACGCTGACCAAAAAGGCAAAAAGGCGCTGAGGCAGTTTGCTCTGGCCCTAATGAAAAGAGAATCGTAATGACAATTTCCGTAACCTTAATCATCATCATTGTGACCGTGGCGATAAGCCTTGCTGCTTTCAACAATGCTACAATTTTTCAAAAGGGATTGATGAACCCCTATATGGTCTTTCACAAGAAAGAATTTCATCGCATGGTGGCATCTGGCTTTTTGCATGGCAGCTATGTACATCTAGGTTTCAATATGTTCACCTTCTATTTTTTCGGCCAGGTAGTGGAGCAGGTTTTTGGTCAAATCTTAGGTGGCCAATCCACCATAGTTTACGTGTTGTTTTATCTGTCTGCTATCATTGTGTCGGATCTGCCCACGGCCTTCAAAAACAAGGATAATCCCGGATACAATAGTTTGGGAGCATCCGGAGCGGTCTCGGCGATGGTATTTGCCAGTATTCTGTATTTTCCGCTCAATGATATTTGCCTTTATGCTGTGTTATGCATTCCCGGCTTTATTCTCGGGGTACTTTATGTAGCATATTCTTACTATCAGGGCAGAAACATGGGCGACAATATCAACCATGAGGCCCATCTCTACGGCGCTATTTATGGGCTGGTTTTCGGATTGATCGTTTACCCGGGAGCAGGACCGGCATTTTTGGAGCAGATACTTTCGTATCGGCCATTTTAGATGACTATGAAAATGGATTTGAACATCTCATATAATATTTTTGAGCTGTCGCAGCTGAGCGCAGCAGATCAGACTTTGGTGAAAAGTGCAGAGGCAGGTTTGGCGCATGTGCATGCGCCTTACTCCAATTTTTCTGTGGGCAGTGCTGTGCGTGATGCGTCTGGCAAAGTGACAGCAGGAAGCAATCAGGAAAATGCAGCCTATCCCTCAGGCCTGTGCGCCGAGCGTGTGGCGATTTTTGCAGCCAAGTCTCAATCCAAAGTTGACTTAGAGGCGATTGTGGTTTTGGCTAAAAACGAAAAAGGAGAATCGGCAGACGCTTTTTCTTGCGGCAATTGTCGCCAGGTGATGATGGAGTATGCATCCATCCAGGAGGCACCCATAAAGATAATCATGCAGCGCAAAGAAGGTGATTTTGTCGTTTTGGATGACGTTCGTTTCTTGTTGCCTTTTAGTTTCGCTTCAAACTCTCTGAAATAAAAAAGCCCTGCCGATAACGACTGGGCTTTCCTTTATGTCGCAATGGGGGTTTTACTCTTCCCCTCCGCCTATTGAGATCAACTCAACTTCAAATATCAATACAGAATTAGGAGGAATATCTCCACCAGCACCTCTTGGGCCATAACCTAGCTCAGAAGGGATCACCAACTCTGCTTTACCGCCTTCTTTCATCAACTGAAGACCTTCAGTCCATCCCGGGATCACCCTGTTCAATGGGAATGTAGCAGGCTCACCTCTCTCTACCGAGCTATCAAAAACAGTTCCGTCGATTAGCTTTCCAGTGTAGTGTACTGTTACCTGATCTGTTTCTACTGGGTTCGCACCTGTTCCAGCTACCAACTCTTTGTACTGAAGACCAGACTCTGTTGTAGTCACACCTTCATTTTCAGCATTGGCTACCAGATAGTCAAGTCCTTCCTGTACCATTGACTGATTTCTTTCTTCTTCTTTTTCTTTAGATTTTGCATCAAAAGCCTGGAAGCAAGCATTCATTTCTTCTTCTGTCAATTTGATATCTTCTCCAAGGGCATCTTTCATCCCAGCAGCAAGCACATCAGGGTTGATACCTTCTACTTTTCTTCTCAAAATATCCTTACCAATCTGCACACCGTAGCTATAGCTCACACTATCTTCTAGAGACGAGAAAGAGACATCTCCTCCGCCTGTTCCAATTTCATTGCAGCTAAAAGCCACGACCATCATGGCAACAATTACAAATACACTAAGATTTTTCATTATACGAATTAATTTTTTTGCGAAGGTAACTGATTAATTACTTCCTGTCATGGATGTGTTTCGTTTATCCCAAAATGTGTGAATTCTGACTTAAAACTCATTTAATTTGTGCCTTCAATTTTTAGCAAACTATATGGAAGCCGAGAAGAAGCCATCGTTGAATTTTATTGAGCAAATCGTAGAGGATGATTTGAAAAGTGGTAAGCACACCAGCATACAGACGCGTTTTCCACCTGAGCCGAATGGGTACTTGCATATCGGGCATGCTAAATCAATATGCCTGAATTTTGGCCTGGCCAAAAAGTACAATGGCAAGTGCAACCTGAGGTTTGACGATACCAACCCTGAGAAGGAAAGTCAGGAGTATGTGGACTCTATCAAGCAAAATGTGGAGTGGCTTGGGTTCCAATGGGATGGGCAGTTTTTTGCTTCGGACTATTTTGAGACGCTTTATGGGTATGCCGTGAAGTTGATACAAAAGGGAAGTGCCTATGTGGATGATCTCAGCCAGGAGCAGTTCAATAAGATCAAAGGCACGCCGACTATTCCCGGTCAGCACAGCCTTTACCGCGACCGTACACCTGCAGAAAACCTCAAACTTTTTGAGGAAATGCGAGCTGGGAAATATGAGAATGGAGAAAAAGTGCTCCGTGCCAAGATAGACATGAGCTCCCCCAATATGCATATGCGCGACCCGATACTCTACCGTATCAGACACGTGGAGCATCACCGCACAGGAGATAAGTGGTGTATTTACCCTACATACGATTTTGCTCATGGACAGTCGGATAGCATCGAGAAAGTCACACACTCTCTCTGCACTCTGGAGTTTGAGGTGCACAGACCACTTTATGAGTGGATCATCAAGGAGTTGGAGATTTACCCTACGCGGCAAATCGAATTTGCAAGATTGAATCTCAGCTATACGATAGTAAGTAAAAGAAAGCTTTTGGAACTGGTAGAAGGCAATCATGTATCTGGCTGGGATGACCCTCGGATGCCTACCATTTCCGGAATCAGACGGAGAGGTTTCACGGCAGAATCAGTTAGAAATTTTGCTGAGAAAATTGGTGTTGCCAGAAGAGATGGGATTATAGATGTGGCTCTGCTGGAGCACGCCGTGAGAGAAGATCTGAATAAAAAAGCCAATCGTGTGATGGGTATTTTGAATCCCGTTAAGCTGATCGTAACGAACTGGCCAGAAGGAAAAACCGAAATGCTGACAGCAGTCAACAATCCGGAAGATGAATCTGCCGGAACAAGAGAGATTCCTTTCTCTGGAGAAGTATATATAGATCGCGGGGACTT
>JBDVMP010000026.1:0-68297 GCA_039970095.1 Cyclobacteriaceae bacterium | reverse complement strand
AGTCCATTCAAGAATGAATGGACTTTTGTTTTATATCATATAGATCAGTCCTTAGAATGCATAAACTGCAGCTACTACGAAAGAAGCTAGAGAAGAACTTCCAGTTCCTCCGTCATTAACCACATCCTCGTCATAAAGATCAATTCTCACTTCTGGAATAAACGTCAATGAACCTACAGTATAATTAGCTGAAGCTGTAAGATCGATAACATTTGTAGCAGCTGGGCCACCTACTGCAGTTAAATCCGGCAGTGCTCCTACCCCTTCTTCTGAGAAGTACTCTCCTCTAATACCTAGAGAGAAGTCATCAGAGAATGAGTTTTGAAGATAAAGAGCAGCTCCATAGAAGTTATCTTTTGCTGTTGTAGCATTCACACCAAAATAAAGTGCGTCAGTCAAATCCCATCCGGCTGTCAAATCAACCTGATAGAAATCGTCTGATAGAATTGTGTTTAGGTATGCTCCTCCATATCCTAACTGAGCGCCAAACACGTACTTACCGCTTGGGTTATAGTCTGTGTCATCAGTAGGATTGAATACACCCAACATCAAGCTTGCATCTCCTAAAGATATATCTGCCTTCAATCCACTGTGAGAGAAAGGACCATAAGAGAACATATAAGATGTAGAGTAGTTGTAGTTGGCTGTTGGCGAGATCACTTCGTAACCTAAGAAAGTATTGAAGTTACCAATAGTCAAGGTGAAAGACTCACTCACGTTCCAGTAAGCGTACAATTGGTTCACAATGCTAGAACTAGCAGTAGTAGCGCCAAAAACCGCATCTGTACCTCTTGGGCCAAACACTAAGTCTGCAACGAAACCTGAATTTTCACCTTCGATTCCTGTTACCAAGTTTACCATACCAAGAGCAAAACCGTGCTGGTTGGCAAATGATGAACCTGGAGCTTCCTGGTAATTAGCTCCTATGTTTGTTCTGTAGTATGTATCAACTGAACCACTGAAAGTTAGCTCCTGAGCTGAAGCTGTTGCAGCCACAAATAGTGCTAGCGCTACAACAGACGTTTTAATTACATTTGTAAAAGTTTTCATAAGCATTTCTTGATTGAATGTTTTGTGAATGTTTTTAATAGCCTCTGATCCAAAGTTTGCAGACCGAGATCAGAGGCTTATTTATTTTAAGTTTTTGAGAATAATATTATTCTGAGATGATTGTATAACCTCTGATACCGTGCTCGTGGCTATCCAATCCTTCTTTTTCGTGCTCTTCGGATACTCTGATACCCATTGTTACTTTCAGCACGTAGAAGATGATAAATGCAGCTACGAATGCAGTCACACCGCAAGCCAGGATACCGATCAGCTGAGCCATGAAGTCTCCTCCACCGAAGAATGCAACAGCAAGCGTACCCCAGATACCGCATACAAGGTGAACAGATACCGCACCCACTACATCATCCAACTTGAATTTGTCAAGAGTGATAGCTGATAGCACTACGATAAGACCTGCGATAAACCCAACGATCAATGCAGAATTTGGCTCGATAACGTCCGCACCAGCAGTGATACCTACCAAACCAGCAAGAATACCGTTCAATACCATACCAAGGTCCATTCTTTTGAATACGATGTAGCTCATCAAGAATGCTCCAAGACCACCAGCAGCAGCTGCCAGAGAAGTGGTAACAAGAACGAATGAAGTTAGAGCAGGGTCAGCAGAAAGCACAGAACCTCCGTTGAAACCGAACCATCCTAACCATAGAAGGAATACACCTATAACAGCCAAAGGAACTGAAGAACCTGGCTTGTCGATAACCTTGCCATCTACGTACTTTCCAAGTCTTGGTCCTAAAACCATGATACCGGCTAGTGCTCCCCATCCACCTACAGAGTGAACAAGCGTAGAACCTGCAAAATCGTAGAATCCTAGCTCTGAAAGGAATCCACCACCCCATTGCCAGCTACCTATGATAGGGTAAACAAGGCCAACAAAGATGATCGTAAAAATCATGTAGGCGCTCAATTTGATACGCTCAGCTACAGCTCCTGAAACAATAGTTGCGGCTGTTGCAGCAAACATTGCCTGAAACAAGAAATCTGTCCACCAGGTGTAACCTGCGTCTGCATAGCCAGCAGAGACATCAGCCGTAGCAGAAGATCCAATTCCGAATCCTGCAAAACCAAGCACCCCTCCGATGGCTTGAAATTCGCCCGGGTACATCAAGTTGAAACCACAAATGAAATAGGTAATGATACCTATAATAGGCGTCAGTGTATTCTTAAAAAGAATATTCACTGTGTTTTTGGCCTGACCGAAACCTGCTTCAACACCTGCGAATCCCAGGTGCATGATAAATACAAGTGCAGTCGCCAACATCATCCAGATGTTATTTGCCGTCAATAAATTGAACGTCACATCTGAAGCGAGATCAGCTTGAGCTACTACTTCCGCAGCGCCCTCTGCCGATGGCATCATTAAAAGGTTGGTGATCATGTTCATAAACTTCAAATTTTAATTTTGTTGAAAAAAACCTTTGGTTAATAATATGTCGTCACATATTTGATTCGCCAAATAAAGAGAATGTTTCATGCCTCTCAAAATAATGATTTCATTTTTTTGCCCAGTTTGTTGAAAGCAAAACAATAAAAACAGGGTGTTTTATGAAATTTTAATAATAAATACTCTATTATTTTGAAAATACATCCAACACCCGCTATTGGATGGGGGCTCTGTTGGATAGATTGTAAAAATTCGTTTTCAGAGAATTTTGCTCCCAAAAACAGACATTTCATTGAAAATTTTTCAAAAATCAGAAGAAATTGCAAAATTTTATTCCTTTGATTGCGAATGAAATGGAATACCCGCCTTTTCTTTAAAAATATGTTAACTCAGGTGAGAAAATAGGATCGCACGATAGGTTTAAAATCGCAGGATATCGTTTGCGCGTTAATTCAGCACTATATCAAGGAAAAGGCTCCTCGCTTATTTGATCAAGGAAAGGATACCTCGATAGTCCGTTTTGGTGTATTTGATTAAGAAGTAGTAAGTGCCCGCCGGATGGTCTCCACCAGTCCATACAAAATCCCTCCTACTGCTTTCGAAGACCTTTTTTCCACTTCTATCTTGAATCACGATATAATCGAACGAATCATCGCAATTATCTGTAGGCATGTTGCGTCTGGGCTCCAGCTGACCACTCAAGGCAAACACATCATTTTTGCCATCGTCATTCGGAGTAAAGACATTCGGCGGATCAAACTCACCAAATGCATCTCGAGTCTCCACTATTTCAAAAGTAATTTTCATAGTGTCGAGACCTGTTATAGGGCAAGCATCGTCATAGGCTAGAAAGATGAGATCATAGAAATGGCTGGTTTCGCCCAGTTCAAGCAATCTGCACTCAGGTGTCCAGGTAAGCAAAGAAGAAACATTACCAAACCCGCTAGCTGACTCAAATTCTAGTGATGGTGAATTGGGTCGCCTGAATGAGTCGTGAAACTGAAGGAAAACCGAATCCTGTGGGTCAGCATCAGCAGCCTGAAGTTCCAACTCGAAAGACTCATTCACTTTGAGCTGATATACGCGTGAAAGGTTGGTTATCTGCGGACTTTCATTATCAGGGATGTCGATATGAACATCTACCTCCAGCGTGTCCAGGTTTTTCAGGTGACACTCATCCTCATCATCCACAACAAAGTAAAACTTGTAATCACTTTTAGCTAACAAATTTAATTCGCTACATATCGGCACCCAGGAGAATGGACTCTGCACTTCGCCCGTTCCAGTGGTATCCTGAAACGTTACCCCTAAAGCCTGCGCATTGAAATCTTCGGTCACCATCTGAAGGCGCAAAACGTCCCCATCATCGTCAGTGGCAGAAATATCAAACTGCAATTCGTCTTGTGGTTCTATCGTGAAAGAAGTGTTGCCCGAAGAAGTCAGAACAGGGTCAGTATTACCCGGCAGCAGGGCTGACATGCTGACCCACTCTATCGCGGGGCTTTCTATTTCGCAGTGATCGGCATCTTCTGCCTGAATACCTACCATGAAGCTTTGTTTGTCAGTCAGGTCATACTCATTGCAATCAACATCCCACGAAAAAAATCCCTCCACAAGCCCCGGCTCATCTTTGGTAATCTCAAAAGTCATCCCTCTTGACTCCAAATCAATCGGTGTATCAAACAGCAGAGAAACATCTATAATATCGCTATCTGCATCGGTCACCACAAAATCGAAAGAAATGGTATTGCCATTTGTGGCAGTAAAGGGGCTACCAATAATCGGAGATAAGTTGACCGGGGAGTTTGACGGAGGCTCCACCTGGATGGCCATCCGAACCGTGTCCAGCTGTGGTAGCGGGCATATATCGTCTTCTACTATAAAGTCAACTATAAAGGGACGTCCCACCACAGGTGGGCAATCTGGCACACAATAATCCACAAAAGCGGCCCCACCCGGCCCCACTGTAAACTTAAGATCGCCAAATACTTCATAGTCTTCATCGAAGTTTACCGGATCAGCCCGAAAGCTGATATTTTCACCTTGCTCCACTTGTGTGACATAAAACTGGAAACACTTATTATCTTCAGCATCAAACATTAAAATGTCTGTATCCGGATCAAAATCCGGGTCATCGGGTATTATCACATCCAGTTCTGGTGGTGGTGGCGGATCACCACAGCCATCTATCACCAACATCTGAAAGTCTCTTTGCACCTGACCTATCTTCACGGGCTCCTCCAGACTATCGTCATAGCGCCACTCTTCTACAATAACAGAAAAGACAAACAGACCTGGCAAAAGCGGATTCACAGTAAGTAAACCCCTATTGCTGATGGACAAAGGCGGCTGTCCTGAAATGGAGTTTTCTAAACTATATCCTCTTGCCCACCTAACCTCCAGTGGTGGCTTAGGGTCAGACTCAAAAGGAGCTGGATTGGTTTGACTCGCCGTTTTGGTATTTAGTGGAGTAGCCAACCGGTAAGACAATGAATCTCCATCCGGATCCTGACCTATAAAGCTCGTGTAATACAATTGTCCCGTACAGGCGTAATCACTAAGCGGACGGTTCAGCACTGGTGATGAATTGATAAAAGGCTGCCCACCCTTATATAAAGGAGGAATATCCAAAATATACTGCATGCCCGAAGCTCCCGAACCAATGATATTGATAACGTTGTTGTTGCGACAGCACCTATCCCAGGTGAAGTAATACCCCTCCTCATCGTCAAATTCGGTAGGGTCTAGTTCTATGGTAGTGCTCCAAACCACCCGTGACGTTTCGAGTTCTTCAATCGTGCAGGCAATGTTGGTGTATTCTACAGGGGTCTGCTCTTTGAATATCAGGGTGTAGTTCGCAATGCGGCGATCGTCCTTGTTGGAAAAAAAACTTACAGTCAGCGATCCTTCTGGTCCGGGATTAATAGATTGGTTTTCATCCCTGTATTGAATAAGGTTGATTTGATACAGACCAGGTCTGATCGTGATAAACTCAATCTCGCCCCCTACTATGTGAGCAGCGTTTGCGGCAAACCAGCTTAAAACCAGTGTGAGTGCAACAATTAGCTTTTTCATTTTAGCGGGCATTTCTGTAGTAACATTCTCGATAGCTAAACACCCCAATTAATGTACAAACTATTCGTAATTTTGCCGGGTATGAAGCATAGTAAAGTTATCGAAAAGCTGGAGATATCAGGCGTTTCGGCTGAGGGAAAGAGTATTGGCAAACAGGACGGAAAAGTGTATTTCATTGCACAAGGTGCGCCAGGCGACATTGTAGACATAAGAATCACCGGGAGAAGAAAAAAGTTTTTCGAAGGTCAAATCATCCATTTTCATGAAAAATCAGCTGATCGCACCGAGCCTTTTTGCCAACATTTTGGTACATGTGGCGGGTGCAAGTGGCAGCATATAGGGTATAAATCCCAAACAGCCCACAAACAACAGCATGTTGAAGACAACCTGCGAAAAATATCAGGGCTTGATCTACCCGATGTAATGCCTATCATCGGCTCATCGGAGACACAATTTTACCGCAACAAGTTAGAATTCACTTTTTCGAACAACCGCTGGCTAACCAGAGAGGAAATAGAGAGCGGCGAGGAGTTTTCCAGAAACGCTCTGGGCTTTCACATTCCGAAGAGATTTGATAAAATACTGGATATCGAAAAGTGCTGGCTACAGGCCGACCCATCCAACCAAATCAGGTTGGCGGTAGGTGAATATGCCGAAAAAAATGGCTTGCCATTTTTTGACATCAGAAATCAGGAAGGCCTCCTGCGAAACTTAATCATTCGCACATCCACCACCGGGGATTTAATGGTGCTGGTGCAATTTTATTATGATTGCGAAGAAGTGAAGGCACTGATGGAATTCCTGAAAACAGAGTTTCCTCAAATTACCTCTCTCCAATACATTATCAATGGCAAAGGAAACGAGACCTTCTATGACCTGCCCGTTCACCTTTTTCACGGAGATGAATATATCACTGAAGAAATGGAAGGCCTGAAATTCAGGATTGGACCCAAATCATTTTATCAGACCAACTCCAAACAGGCATACGAGCTCTACAAAGTCACTCGGGATTTCGCGGGATTGACAGGCGATGAGGTCGTATATGACCTTTATACGGGCACAGGAACTATTGCCAACTTCGTGGCAAAAAAGGCAAAAAAAGTAGTCGGCGTGGAATCGGTAGCTGAAGCCATTGAGGACGCAAAAAAGAACAGCGCCTTAAATAGCATTGAAAACACCACCTTCTTGGCTGGCGACATGAAGGACATGTTTACCGACGAGTTTGTAAATACGCATGGCCAGCCGGATGTGATCATTACCGATCCTCCTCGTGCGGGGATGCATCAGAAAGTGGTGGAAGTGCTGAACAGAATCAAACCACAGAAACTGGTATATGTGAGTTGTAATCCAGCAACTCAAGCCAGAGATTTGGAATTACTATCTGAGTCATTTGAAGTTCAGAAGATCCAGCCCGTAGATATGTTCCCTCAAACACATCATGTGGAGAATGTCGTGTTGTTGAAGTTGGGAGGATAGATTGTAAATCTCTAACTTTTAAATGTGAATTTAACGTTCTTTGGTTTTTTCTTTTTCTATGCTCTCCTGTCACTCATTCTTTTTCAGATGCAGACACAAGTTTCAAGAAAAGTTAGATTTGAGTTCAAAAAACATCTATTTCCAGAAACTTACTGATTAATAAAGTGTCAAAGCTCAACTCTTTGTTTACTTCTAAGAAAATTGTTCCAAATGTCAGAAAAGTAGCATTGTTCGTGTCTAAACAATCCGATCTTTTTCCCAATAATACCTCAGAGAGCTTATAAAGAGTGTTGGTGATGGTTGTTTGACCTTTCCAGATTCCAGCTGGCTCAAATAAGCATTAGAGACATCTACCTTACGCTCCACGTCTCTAAGATCAATCCTTTGGATTCCCTTAAATGCTTTAAAATAATGTCCAAATCAGACGTGCTTCTCATTTATAGTTTTGCCTGTAAAATCAAGCAAATGATAATAAGTTCTGCTATATTTCGCAATCAAAGCATAACCTTACTATTAGAAAGTTCCCTACTTCAAAACCATCTCCTGAGAAAGCCCTTTTCAAAGATTACTTTCCCCCAATGCCAAATAAAGCTTGGCTTGTGCATTTTAATTTTGGGTAATGGTTCATTGTAAAAGTTTCCCTTGGCAAATCCTGCTTTATTGCCTCCCAATTCAATGAAACATTCACCATTACCGGTAAACCTTTTTTTCTGCCCTTTTTTCATTATGTCTACGGCAATATTGTGTGCTACAATTTCCGCTTGATAATGAGCAAAGACCCCTGCTTTTGGTAAAGGCTTGCCCATAGCCAGTGATATGCCTGTAATGTCACCAATGGCAAACACCTTGGGAAAGTCTGTCTCTAGCGTTTCTCGATCTTTCAATTTTATCCAATCACCATCACTGATCAATTTGGATTCCCTAATTACTCTGGGACATTGATGTTTGGGGACATATGCCAATAAATCGAAATGCTCGGTAAGTCCGTTTGTAAATTTCAGTGCATTATTTTTCACAGCCTTAAATTGATGTTCAGGAAAATATTTAATGCCCTTACTTTCTACCAACTGACGAACCGCCCCGGATAATTCTTTGCCTGCTACACCCATTGGACCAGGTTCGGGTGCATAAAGAGATAATTCAATATGATCCGTTAGTTTGCGTTTTTTGAAATGATCAAGGAGAAGCAATGAGGCTTCATAAGGAGCAGCAGGACATTTGTACGGTGCAGAAGAAACCAACACCGCTACCTTTCCAGCTTTGAAATTCTTTAGGTCATTGTATAAGTTTTGTGCTCCATTCAGTGTGTAAAAATTATGTCCAGCTTTATTGAGGCCATCAACTTCCTTCAGTTCGGCTCCTAAAGAGATAACCAGATAATCACCTGAATAGGTTTGTCCATTAACCACAACGTGTTTGGATGAAGGATCTATGTGTTCAATTTCTCCATTCACATATTCGATTCCTTTCCTTTCTATTCTTTTTAGCTCCCTTTTAATTTTTTCAGGCTTGCGCAATCCAACCATAAGCCAGAGAAGGGAAGGAGCAAAGACATGATCTTTCTGCTTATCTATGACTATGATTCTGTGCTCCTTACCGAGTTGTTTTCTGAGTTTATTAGCAGTCACAATACCGCCGACACCACCTCCGAGAATTAGTATTGTGCTCATTTTCTTCTTTAAAATGTTATTACCTTATTTGCATCCATAGTCCATTGCGTGAACTCTGTCATGTTACTTCTGAGCACCCCTTCCTGCAACGGCAAATCAGTCATTCCACGTGCATCCATACAAGTACCGCAAGTTTTTACATGGCCCTTCTTCGACAAGAACAGCTTTATCATTCTACCAATGTTATAGTAGCCATCGGGTGTTTTTTGATTGGCCTGTGCGCAAGTAACAGCATCAGCTAAGAGGAAAATATTTACCTCGG
Organism: Cyclobacteriaceae bacterium; assembly: GCA_039970095.1. Lineage (GTDB taxonomy): Bacteria > Bacteroidota > Bacteroidia > Cytophagales > Cyclobacteriaceae > JAMZMI01. The sequence goes on along the minus strand of JBDVMP010000026.1, from coordinate 59,356 downwards.
TATCAGGGTGATCTTTCAATAGTTGATTTGCAAGACGAAGGGCATTATATGCCTTTTCCGTACCATAGGGTGCATCATTGATGATAATTAGTATATTCATATTTTGTTTTTTTAGGCATAGCAATTCCATCTATAGAAATTTCTATACCTGATTTTAGATATATTTATTAAGTATTGTTAGACCGATGTGGTCAGTTGATATTCGATTACACTTTCTTCAATTTTTTTTGCATTATAGCCCTCTGTATGTAAGAGTTTTACTGCCTCATCTGCAATTGAGCAAAACATTCCCCTACAATAGGCTATTACCAATTTGTCTTTTGGTACTTCATTTATCCTGTTGCTCAATTCCTTAATGGGTATAGACACAGCAGTAGGAATGTGTTCCTTCTCATATTCATCAACCGGACGAACATCCAGAAAGAAAACATCTTTTCTTTCCCTGATTTTATCCAGAGAAAATGGCTCGTCATATTGATTGGATTTCCGTATTTCATTCATGAGCCCTGTTACATGAGGGGAAATGGAAAGTGTTAGGTCACGCAGACTTTTCCATGCCAGATAAACTTCAAAAGAGGCAAGGGAATAGCAAACCTGTACGCCATTCTTTCTGGATGTAACCAATCGCTCTTTTTTGAGGGTTTGTAGGTGCTGAGAAGCATTTGCGATACTGATTCCCGTTTGCAAGGCAATATCTTCCACGCATTTTTCCCCATTCGCTAGAAAGTCAAGAATTTCAAGTCTATTAGAGTTGGACATTGCTTTAGAAATCCTTGAAATTTCAGCGTAGATACTATTTTTAAGTTCTCTCTTACTCATTTCATACTATTGTGTTTTACAATGCTAATGAATATATTCTATTATTCAATAGAATACTTGAATAGTATTTTATAATAGATACTAAATTTATAGCGTTCAATTTTTCAATTGAGAGCCGTTATTCGATTCACGGAAAAAAGTGTCAGCATATAACACCCTTCTTAAGCTAAGGTTGAGGAAGAAGGCAACTTTTACATTGCCTTCTGAATGATTATGATCGTGATTATGTCCCCTAACTCTCTAATCCTGCTTTTTTGAATATGGTTTGTAATTCTTCTGAAATAGGGAGAGGTTTTAAGGGTGGAACATTTGCCCCACCTGTATTGCCGACAGGAATATTTCCAACAAAAGATTTTACACCACCAATCAAAAGTCTAGGAATCTGACCAAGCACTTCTTTGGTGCTTTTTATATCAATACCGAACAGAAGCATTTTCCAATGGACGTAGCTATGATGATAGGGATACGCCTGACCAATTACATGGGCTCGTTCTAAATGATTCCAAGCATTTTGAGGATTACCATCACTAATCTGCCTGTGATATTCGTTTAATTCTTGAGTGTAAAAAGGCTTTAATCCCTTTGGCATTTTCGTGTTTAACTTCATTTTATAAAATTTAGTGTCCATGCCCACCTCCTTCTTCTTCAGTATTCTTCGCCTTGGCAAGCAGTGTGAAAGCACCCTCTGAAACCAATTTGATACTGCTTATTTGTTTGGAAGAATTAACCAAAGAAATTTGGATATAATCATCTTCAGAAGCCCCAGGTGTTACTTCAAGCATTTCAAAAGAATGTACTTTTTCTTCGTTTTCTATGTGTTCATTTTCATATCCAAAAATGTAATGTTTCCCTCCAAAACGTACAACTGCAGCTTCTGGCACTGCCCAAACTTCATTGGTATTAGTTTCAACTTTAGCAGTAACATACATTCCTGGAAGAAGATCATCGTACATTTCTTTTAGATGTCCATGGACAGTAACGGAACGGTCTTCTCTAACGCCACTACCAACTAGAAAAACTTCCGCTTCACGCCACTCATCTGGAGAAATGGCTAGTGAAAAGCGAATGCGTTGACCTTCCTTTACTCTGGGAATATCGTTTTCATAAACAGTAAGCTCTACATGCAGATCATCCGAATTGGTAATATTCATAATTACATCTTTAGGATCTACGTATTTCCCGACATTAGTAAAAACCTCTCTCACATATCCTGTCACTGGAGAATAGATATTGACGGATGCAGAAACTGCTCCACTCGAAATTTTGGAGGGATTAAAACCAACAAGTTTCAAGCGGGCTTCCATTGTTTTGATTCGAGCCTCATTGGCCAGATAGGCACTTTTGGCTTGTTGAAAGGCTTTGCCTGAAGCTACCTTTTCGTTGAACAATTCCTCCTGTCGATCAAATTCAGCTTTCAGATATTCCTGATTGGCCAGACCTTCGAGATAATCTTGTTGAAACTGAATAAAATCGGGATTTTCAATGACTGCTAACAGTTGACCTTTTTTGACAGAAGTGCCGGGTAACATATTGGTAAACTTCACAAACCCACCGTAAGGCATATTGATCGAAATGTTGCTTTGGGGTGGCACATCAATCACTCCATTCACGCGAAGTTCTGATCCGATATTTCGTTTTTCTATTGAGCCCAATTCGATTTTTGCCTGGTCGTATTGTGGCTGAGTTAGCTCCACGCCGCTTTCTTCCTCGTGATGTGCCTCTGCCTCTTCCTCGGTTTTTGCACCGCAGGAGATCATGATCGACAATAGAGCGATCATGGAAATATTACTTATGTATTGAAATGTATTTTTCATCGTAGTTTCTTTAATAATTATTGAATGCCTGAAATAAATTCGATCTGAATAATGGTTTGGTTGTATTGGTCGAGAATGTCCAGATAACTGAATCTAACACTCAGTGCCCGATTGAGTCCCTGCGTGTATTCTACATATCCAATATCCCCACTTTCAAAGCCCTTTTGGGCTTGCTGAAGAATCAAATCTGCTTGAGGCAGTGCATTGGCTTGATAATATTTCAAGCTATTTTGAAATATTAGATATTGCTGAATGAGCGATTTTAGCCGTCCTTCTAAGTCATTAGATGCAGCCATCAGTCTTGCTTCGTTTTCCTGTTTTTTTAGTTCACTTGCTCTAATAGATGAGGCTTGTGATTTTGCTCCAAAAATGGGAATGGCAATGCCCACCTGAAATCCAGTAAATCGGTCACTTGAACTGTACGTGACTGGATTTCCATCAATATCTTGATTTGGACCATTTAGGGACTGGTTGAAATAACCAACCATGAGGTCTGGCATCATCCGAGAGCGCTCAACAGATTTTTCTCCTTCGGCTATTTCTATTTGTTGCCGAAACCATCCCAATGTAGGGTTATTAACTATATCCGCATTTTCAAGTAGCTCATCTACTTCACGAGCTTCGAGACTATCCGGCGCAATGTCCACCATCTCATCCACATTCAGCAGGGTTTTCAAAAGGGTCTGATAAATCTCAATATCCGATTGGTTTTGCTCCAGCATCACCTTGATTTCGGCTACTTGGGATTCAGCTGTAGCTTTTTCCAACAAGTTGCTTTCACCCGTTTTATATCGCAAACCTGCAGCCCTGACAAAGCGTTGATAAATGCTGTCCTGATTGAGTAATAGCTTACGTTTACTCTTTTCCAACCATAAGGTGTGCCAAATGGATTTCACTTGCTGCACCAATTCATTTTGGGTAGCTGACTGCATCCATTCACTCGATTCTATTCGCGCTGATGCTAACTTATTCTGGTTCGTATAAACAGTCGGAAAAGCAAAGCTTTGATTTATATTAAATTGATTGTCGTTATCAATTACACTGTTGTATTGACCATGCGTGAGACTAAATTTAGTTTTGTCAATGTTCCAACTTGCTCCTTTCAATGCTCTCTTTTGTTGCGTTTGAAGATTGGCCGCTTGCAGAGACGGATTGTTTGCAATGGCTGTTTCAATCGCCTCATCGAGGGTTTGGTAAGTCATTCCTGTTGATTCCTGAGCTAGCCCTTTTTCAACATTGAAAAAAAGTAGGCCAACAACCAGAAGAGGGAGTACATGTTTTGGTTTCACTTTAAGTCCTTTCTCAAAATAGTAGTAGAGAATAGGTAGTACGATCAGTGTAAGGAAAGTGGCTGTTATCAATCCACCGATAACAACAGTTGCCAAAGGCCGCTGAACTTCTGCTCCGCCAGATTGTGAAAGTGCCATTGGTAAGAACCCCAATGATGCTACTGCTGCGGTCATGATTACGGGGCGCAAACGAACTTTTGTTCCTTTATAAATTCGTTCGAAAATGTCCGAAACACCCTCTTTCTTCAAGTGGTTGAATTCACCAATGAGTACTATTCCATTGAGGACAGCCACCCCAAAAAGCGCAATAAATCCAACGCCTGCCGATATACTAAAGGGCATTCCTCTTAGCCATAAGGCCAAAATTCCTCCGATAGCTGATAAAGGAATCGCTGTAAAAATCAGGACACCTTGCTTGATCGATCCGAAAGTGAAATAGAGCAGAACAAATATCAAAAGTAGAGCTAAAGGAACGGCATAGCTTAGTCGCTCTCTTGCTTCTACCAAGTTTTCAAACTGTCCCCCGTAGGTGGCAGTATACCCTGGTGCAAAAACGATTGATTCATCGATCTTTGCTTTGAGCTCAGTTACCACGCTTTCAACATCGCGATTTCGCACATTGAAAGCGACTATTATCCGTCTACGGGTATCGTCTCTTTGTATTTGATAAGGGCCATCTTTGATCGCAACATCTGCCACTTGATAAAGCGGAATTTGATGACCGTCTTTACGTGAAATATATAAGTTCCGAACTGATTCCAGATCATTTCTATTGGCCTTCGATAGCCTCACTACCAAATCAAATCGCCTTTCGTTTTCATATACCAAACCAGCTGAAGCTCCTGCAAATGCTGCCTGAACAGATGTATTCACATCCCGAATACTCAACCCGTATTTCGCTAGCTGATCACGTTTGTAATTGATTACGATTTGTGGAACTCCAGTCACTTCCTCAATGTATAAGTCCACTGCACCATCAACACCTGAAGCGAGACTTCCAATTTGAGCGGCATAGTCAGACAATTCATCAAGATTTTCTCCATAAATCTTCACCGCAACATCCTGTCGAACACCCGTCATCAATTCATTGAATCGCATTTGAATGGGTTGTTGAAACCCGAATGTCACCCCTGGAATGACCTCCAGAGCCTCAGACATTTTATTTGCCAATTCTTCTCGGTTTGAAGCAGAAACCCATTCAGACTTATCCTTCAAAATAATCATCAGATCGGCCGCTTCCACTGGCATGGGATCAGTAGGAATTTCACCTGACCCAATTTTCGAGACTACTTGTTCTACTTCAGGGAATTGTTCTAACAAGATTTTTTCTGCCTGAGTGGTTGCCTGTATCGTATTCTCAAGCGAGCTGCCCGTTATCACTCGGGTTTCTACTGCAAAATCTCCTTCTTCCAGTGTCGGAACAAATTCTCCACCCATATTGGAGAAAACCCATAGTGAGATGCCAAACAACCCTACCGTAGAAATCAGGATCAGAGGTCTCTTGTGCATAGACCACTGAATGACAGGGTCGTATAATCTGTGGAAGAATGACATGATTTTATCAGAAATATTTGGCTTGTAATCTGTCTTTTTACTCAACACTAATGACGACATCATGGGTACGTAGGTAAGAGAAAGAATAAACGCTCCCAGAATAGCGAAGCTCACTGTCTGTGCCATCGGCCCAAACATTTTTCCTTCAGTGCCTACCAACGCCAAAATAGGTAGGTATACAATGAGGATGATGATCTCCCCGAACGCTGCGGAGTTCCTGATTTTGCTTGCTGATTTATAGACTTCATCATCCATTTCTGTCTGAGTCAGCTTTCTTCCTAGTTTGAGCATCCCTAAATGGTGAAGGGTGGCCTCTACTATGATGACTGCTCCATCTACAATCAACCCAAAATCAATGGCTCCAAGACTCATTAGATTTCCAGAAACCCCAAAGAGGTTCATCATTCCGAAAGCGAAGATTAGTGCCAATGGAATCATAGAAGCCACTATCAATCCTGCTCGCATGTTTCCTAACAGGAGAAGCAAAACGAAGATGACAATGAGTGCACCTTCTGTTAGGTTTTTAGTGACCGTACCAATTGCGGTATTTACTAATTTGGTTCTATCTAAAAAAGGTTCAATAGTTACGCCTTCTGGAAGTGTTTTCCTGATTTCAGTGATTCTGTTTTTCACATTCGTAATCACTTCTGCGGAATTTTCACCTTTGAGCATCATCACTATGGCACTCACCACTTCACCTTCACCATCACGTGTTGTTGCTCCGTAACGGACCGCATTGCCAAGCTTTACCTTTGCTACATCCCTGATCAAAACCGGAATACCATTCGCATTAGTTTTCACAAGCATACTTTCGATATCACCTAGACTTCCAACCAGACCTTCACTTCTTATGAAATAAGCATTCAGATTTTTCTCAATATAAGCGCCCCCCGTATTCTCATTGTTTTCTTCCAAAGACTGAAATATTTCAGCAATGGAAACATCCATCGCTTTCAATTTATCAGGTTCAACAGCTATTTCATATTGTTTGAGGTAGCCTCCAAAGCTGCTGACATCAGCCACTCCGGGAGTCCCCAGTAACTGCCTACGGACAATCCAATCCTGTATAGTGCGAAGTTCTTGAGCGTTGTATTTATCCTCATACCCAGGTTCAGTTCCAACCACGTATTGGTAGATTTCACCTAATCCAGTGGTAACGGGAGCCATACCGGGTTGTCCAACTCCCGGAGGGATTTGCACTTGCACTTCAGTCAGTCTTTCATTCACTTGCTGACGTGCCCAATAGACATCCACATCTTCTTTGAAAACAATCGTTACAACTGATAAGCCGAAGCGCGAAAATGAACGAATTTCATCCAGATCAGGTATGGTGGCCATGGTGATCTCGATAGGGAAGGTGATCAATCGCTCTACCTCTTCCGCCGCTAATGAAGGGGAAGAAGTGATGACCTGCACCTGATTATTGGTAATATCGGGAACTGCATCAATCGGAAGTTTACTCAATGAATAGCCGCCCCATATGAGGAGACCTACAACCAGTAGTCCGATGATCAGTTTGTTCTCGACAGAGAACTTTATGATCTTATCTAACATGATAAATGTTTTGAAATTTTTAATAAAAAAATACTATGGACATAGTATGTCCTTAAAAGAAGGTCAAATAGCCAATACGTAAACCAATTAATCTGTTAGAAACAGAAGAAAAGGCCATTTGACGGTCTTCAGGCTTGTGGAGGCTGAAAAGGATTTTCTAAATAGGGGGACGCAAAGCTGAATTGATATTTACATTCAGACACTTCGATCTGCCGTGCTTCAATACCAATAGGAAAGGCAAGATTGGTTGTATACAGAACTGTTGAGTGCTGACATTGATGATTCCCATGGAAAGGTAAATCATCATGGTCTTTATCATTGTGATCGTTTTCTCCAGAACCGTGATCGATGTAATCCTCAACTAAAAATTGCCAGAAGGAGTCACCATCTGTTGCTTTATGCTCTGCATAATGTTCTAACAGATTGGGGATTTTTTGTATCTCACAACATAAGTCCATACTCATCACAATTGCAGCAGTGATGAAGATTGTTGACAAAACTATGGATCTGATGTTATTCATTGAAGATGCAATAGTAACGAAAAAACAGTGCAACCTGTTTGCAAAGTTTAAGAACAATTCGTGCAGTTGCCTTTGTACACCAAACTAGCACTGGAAATGTCTACTCTAACAAGAGGGTCATGTAACTGTTTAAACAATAGCTATAATCAGGTCGTAAAACTTTTCTTATTGAGCTGAATAAATTCAAGTATTCCCATCAATTTCCTATCTTTTCAAAAAATAGGACTCATTTCCCAACTTTTCTGAGAAAAAGATGAGAAATGAACATTTTTTTGTCCTCGGGCAAACTTGACAAGTAAAAAAATAACCCATACGGCCTGAATAAGGGTTTTTTTAAGCCAAACAAACACATCATGTGGAAAACGTGATTTTACTTTCTGCAAAATCATAATTGAAATCGCTAACCGGCAACAGGACTCATGCAGCTAGCATAATTATTTGCAAACGCTAACTGAGGCCCCCGAGGGCTTTTCTATCAATCTTCCCGCTTTCTGTTTTAGGGATGGTATCCGCAAAATGGATGTGTTTGGGGATTTTAAACTTGGCTATTCGTCCATAGCAAAACTCAAGGATGTCTTGCTGGGTCAGAGATGGGTCTTTGCTGATCAAAATAGCTTTTCCAACTTCGCCCCATCGCTGGTCAGGCACACCTACCACAGCTACTTCTTCTATCGCAGGGTGGGTTTGGAGCAATCGTTCTATTTCGGCTGGATAAACATTTTCCCCACCTGAAATGAACATATTCTTAATCCGGTCTTTTACGAAGTAGTACCCCTCCTCATCTTTCTGCAATATATCACCTGTCTTGAACCACCCATCCACAAATGCTGCTTCTGTAGCGGATGGATTGTTCCAGTAGCCAGGGGTCGTGACCGGCCCCTTGAGCAATAGCTCACCGGCTTCTCCCGCTTCGGCTTCTGCACCATCCTCCTTCATTAGTTTCGCTTCCACGAAAAAATTAGGTGTGCCGATCGAGCCAATTTTACGGATAGCATCGTCATGATGCAAAGAGAAAACATTAGGGCCAACTTCGGTCAGCCCAAATCCCTGCCGAACTGGTATTCCTTTTTCCTCCCAAAGCTCGATGAGCGGCAATGGCATGGCTTCACCTCCCACTATAAAATACCTCAAAAACTCCAATGATGTACTCTGAAACTCCTCAACATCGGCCATCATTCTCAACATGGTAGGCACCCCCATAAATAGGGTGGCCTCTTCATCTTCGAGTAGCTTCATCACCGTTGGGGGATCAAATTTTCTCAAGAGAGTGAATGACCCTCCCTGCAGTAGAAAAGGCATCAAAAGCACGTTCCATCCTCCGGTATGAAAAGGCGGCATGCAAATAACCGTGTGGTCGCTGGACGTAATATCCAACCTGGCTTGGGTATTGACGGCATTCCAGAAAGCCATTTTGTACGTATAGATCGCTCCTTTAGGAAATCCTGTGGTTCCGGAAGTATAAATAATAAAGAGCGGATGGTCATCCGCTAAATCACGTGATTCAAATCTGCGTATAGCGTTCAGCCTCTTCTTCAAATCAGCCGACACCCTATTCATCATTACCTTGCGAGGAGCAGGACACTCAATATATTCAACATCATAAAGACTGTCATATTTCTCATCGCATATGATCAGCTTAGGTTCACAATTACTTATCATAAACCCAATTTCCCGAGAGGAAAGCCGATAATTGAGCGGCACGATGATGATCCCTGTTTTCATAGCGGTACCCACCAACGCAATATATTCCAAGCAGTATTCTGCAAGTACGGCTACCCGATCGCCAGACTTAAGTCCCATTTCATCAAGGCGCTGAGCCAAATAATTGGCCTGACTATTAAGTTGTAAGTAGGTATAACACTCACCCGAATGAGCATCATTCACTGCCATCTTTATGGGCGCATATCCTGCCCAGCGATCGATCCAGTCTTTGCGAAAAGTCATAACTTAAAATCGAAATGCCGCACTAGCGAATGTCAAACCTCCGCCTGAGCCTATGAAATAGATCAGGTCTCCTTTTTTCACCTTACCTAATTGCACGGCCTCATCCAGCGCCATCGGTATGCAGGCAGAACCAGTGTAGCCGTATTCGTGCATCACCGTGTGAGCCTTTTCTTTGGGGATATTCAGCTTATCCAATGTCGCCCAAATGCTGTTGATATTGATCTGGGTAAAGAGAAACTGATCAACCTCCTCAATTTTGGTATTCGAACGCTCGGCCAGTTTTAGAGCCATATCCGACCACACATCAGGATTCAACTCTGATGGGAAACGCTTCACAAACTTCAATAAATGATCCTGATTTTCGACCACCTCCTTTGTGATTGGCTGAAAAGTACCTCCGGCATAAATCCCCATCCAGTCGCAGTACTCCCCCTTGGTTCTGAGCTCGCTCGCCAGATAACCAGACTCAGTGTCCTCAGTAGCCGAAAGAATCACCGCACCGGCACCATCGGCAAACAGGTTACAGGTTTTTTTGTCCAATTTGTTTAGGTACTTGCTCATAGCATAAGCACCTATCACCATGATATTGTTATAGTTATCGTCTGCTTTGATGTACTTCGTGGCAGTATCTAGCCCAATCACAAAACCAGCACAGGCCGAATTCACATCGAAGGCTCCCGCATTGACCATTCCGGTTTTATATTGCACCTTAGATGCCGTGGCAGGAGAAATGTACTCCGGAGTATCGGTGCAGACTATCAGGAGGTCAATATCTTCTGGCTTTAGCCCTGCACGCTTCAAGTTAACCTGAGCTGCTTCCACACAGAGGTCTACCGTGGACTGATCGTCAGCGCACCACCTTCTGTTGCGAATATGCACGTTGGCTTCCAGCCAATCGGACACATTTTCACCCAAGATTTCATCAAAGTAACTATTAGGAACGATGTTCTCCGGAACATACATTCCCGTTGATATTATCCTAGCGTTTCTCATTGTTACACAGTCATTCCTCCGTCCACACTGATTGTAGCACCATTGATGTAGGCAGCCTCATCCGAGGCAAGAAAACAATAGGTATTGGCTATATCTTCTGGTTTCCCTAAATCCCCGATAGGCACTTTAGACTTCATCATGTCAATGACATTTTCGGGCATGGCCATCACCATATCAGTCGCGATAAAGCCAGGAGCCACTGCATTTACAGTGATGCCCTTTCGTGCCAGTTCGCGCGCCCAAACTTTGGTTATTCCTATTACACCTGCTTTGGTGGCTACATAGTTGGTTTGCCCAAAATTGCCATAGATACCAACCACGGATGATGTGTTGACAATCCTGCCATATCCCGCTTCTACCATGTGGCTCTGAATATGCTTGCCGCAATTGAAAACGCCGGTTAGGTTTACGTCTATCACCTGCTGCCATTGTTCTGATGTCATTTTCTTCAGTGTGGCGTCACGAGTGATTCCGGCATTATTGATCAGAATATCAATCTTTCCGAACTTTAAAATCACTTCGGTGGTAGCAAGACCTACAGCATCATAATCTGCTGTATTCACTTTTTGAAAAAAGCCTCCGAGTTTGTCAGCAAGCTGCTTACCTGCTTCTTCGTTCAAATCCCAGATAATCACTTTTGCTCCTTCTGAAGCAAATTTTTCGCAGGTGGCCTTGCCAATACCATTTGACCCACCCGTCACTATGGCTACTCTATTTTCAAGTCTATTCATTCATCAAAAAATTGTGGGCCGACGGCTATCACGCCATCAGCCCATAAAACTCTATTCTTGTTAGGATTTATTTTTTAGGGATATTCATTTTGAACTCTATGCTATAAAGTCTGCCAATGAATGGTGAAGCAGTGAACTCTCTGTATTCACTATCAAAAAGGTTGGTGATGGCAGCTGAGGCTGTAAATTTATCGTTGATTTTATAGCCCAAGCCCAGGTCAACGTTCACAAACCCGCCCAGAGGACCATAGTTGTAAGAATCTGTGCTTCGTGCATCTTCTCTTATAGGAGTCCCTCTGTATGAAAGATTTTGCGTTTTAGCTGCAATCTGGAAACTTGAGAAATAGTCATAGGCTTCTACCCATCTGACGAAGACATTTCCGTATAGTTTGTTTTTACTGTAATTGATTCCAAAACTCGCTTTGTTCTTTGGAGCATTCACCAAAACATCCAATTTGGTAACCGTACCATCGCCGTTGAAATCATTCTTGAGATCGTTTTCGTCTATCGGGTAATCAAAATATGAGTAGTTCAGATCCAGCGTCACATTTTCATTGACCATGTAGTTTAATCCAACATCAAACCCATAAGTGTTGAACTTACCAAAGTTGACATAAGTGGCTACCAGCCCACCATAAACTCCATACGCAGATTGTACCTCCTCTATTGGCGTATCACCTCGGTGTGTGGCTACACCTACTACAGTAACCGGACTCAGGAAGTCTTCGGATATGTTGTAATAAGCATTGACGTCCGCATAAAGTTTATCTGACCCGATTGAGCCTTTATAGCCCACCTCAAAAGTTTGCAGCTTCTCTATAGTCTGCTTTTCAACTTGCTTGGTTCCATTTGCATTTCCATTTTCGTCAAACGTGAGTACGGTGAATCCTTCTGCATTTCCCAGAATCAATCCTCCGAACAGGTCGCCATACATATTGAGTATAGTAGGCGCTGCAACTCCTTGTCCATAGGTGGCTCTAAATGTTCCACGCTTAATGTTCTTGGTAATTCCCACTTTCGGCACAAAATTGAAACCATATATCTCGTGGTTATCAGCTCTGGTTGCTACCGTAGCTTTAAAGCCGTTCCCAATATTGTATTGCCCCTGACCATACCAGCCAATCTGAGATACAGTGATATAGTCGTCTTCATCTTCGTCTAGCAGGTAAGTTCCATGCGAATTGGCAAAGTCCTTTTGAAACTGCACACCGGTCACCATACTAAATTTGCCCCAGGTGTTGTTGTATTGCAATTCAGCATTCCAACGTTTGGAATCATCAATGAACCGGGCTCCTCCGTCCATTGAGGTAGCAAAAGCTTGCTGCTCTGTGGCTCCTCCGTCCAAAGCTGAATAGTACGCTTTTGTCCTATCGTCCAGAGAATGTGTATCCTCTGTATCGCTCAAACTCAGATATGCCTGAGCAAAAAACCTAGGCGAAACATACCTCAGGTGAAATGTTTGGATTCTCCAGTCAACAATTTCATTTCGTCCGACATTGGTTGGAGCCAAATAGGTGCTGTTGCTGGCATCATAAGAAAAAATCAAATCTGAATCGCTATTCAAGGAATAATAAAGGCTCGCTCCTCCTTTGATGAATTCGAATTCATTGTCCAGATCCAGTTCTTCGTAACCTTCTTTGATCCCATCAGGACCTCCATTACCGGCATTGTCTGTTCTGTCAATGTAAACGGAATCAGCAAAGTCAAATTCTTCTCCGCGGGTGTACTCAAAGTTCAATTTGAAGGCAAATTTATCATTCAGCGCCTGTGCATGTCTTGCTCTGGCTGTGAATACACTTTGATTTCCTGCGCCCAAAGCAACGATGGTTCCTTGTGATGACCTTGGGTCCTTGGTGATGATGTTTACCAGTCCATTATGAGCATTGGGACCGTAAAGTGCAGAGTTAGGACCGAGTATGACTTCCACTCTTTCTATATCTTCTTTGATCTGTGGGCTCAGTGGACCGAATGGCAAGCCTGTGGCTACCAAACTGGAGAAGCGTCCGTCGGTAACCTGGGCGTTCTTGGCGTTAAAGTTACTATTGAATCCACGAACGTTGATTCCTGTTCCTACTACCCCTGAACGAATGTAGTCCACACCTTTCAGTCGGGACAAAAGTTCTCCGGTATTGAATGACCCCCAATTTTCGAGCTCTTTCTTAGAGATCACTTCTATGCTGGCAGGGCTTTCGGTGATTTTTTCCGGTCTTCTCGTGGCTGAGATAACCACCTCTTCACCAAACACGGTTCCTTCCACCAATTTGAAATCTACAGTGGTAGTTCCGCTCACGGTTACAGACTGCTCCATGGAGCCATACCCCACGTAGCTCGCCGTGATGGTGTAGGTACTCCCCTCACTTAATCCACTGATATTAAATTTTCCATTGATATCAGTTTCATCTCCATTCAAAGAACCCTTGATTACCACATTGGCACCAATCAATGGCTCTCCGGAATCACTATCCGAAACTGTTCCAGTGATGACGCCTCCTTGTGCCATAAGCGACACAGAGAGGACTAAAAACAAAAAGTTTAGGTACAATTTTTTCATAACTTTAGTAGGTTAACGATTGTTTAACAATAAGATTGAAGCGTGCCGGGTTGTCCATTTGCAACATGTGCCCGGCAGCTTCGATCAATTCAATTTTCACTTTTGGTATTTTATTTCCGATATCCGCGATCTGACCAGTGGTCAGCTCAGGATGCAAATACTTGTTGGGTATCAAAAGGTCGTTCTCACCAAATATCACAAGGGTTGGAACCTGAATTTTATTCAAATCCTGAAGTACGGGATGGTCTAACATTCCCCTCACGCCCATCTCACGAACCATGGCATAGGCACCAAACCAATCAGCTTGCCTGGCCTTGATCCTGTCCTGTATCATTTCTTCGCCTAAATCAGGCATGTCAACAAAATTGACCAGATAAGCCGCCCGAATCTGATCCTCGGTATGATTCATGATAGCCGTTGCAGAAGCAAACTGCTTCAATGCTGCTCCTTCCTGATCCGTAAATTGTTCAAATCCCGCAGGAGCGGCCAGGATTAAGTTTTTAAGCCACTCAGGGTTATTTAGTGCTACTATCACGCTCACCTGACCTCCCATAGAATGTCCCATGAGCGTCACTTCAGTCAAGCCTAGTTTGTTTACAAAATCAACTACCGATTTGGCAAAAAACGCCATATAGTCATCTTCGTTGAAATCCTGAATTGTGGATAGACCGTAACCAGGAAGATCTATGGCTATGCACCTGAAACTATCCTTTAAGCCATCTATGGTTGGATACCAGTTTTTGATGTAGCCGCCAAGTCCGTGTACCATCAGCAGAACGGGGGCATCAGCAGCACCCTCATCTACATAGGCCAGTTCTACATTATTTGAAATGGCTACTTTTTCTACGGTGTACTTATACGATGGCCGTAGCTCATCATTTTGTGCAAAAGCGATCATGCAGGTTAATATCAATAATATCGTCAGTTCTCTTTTCATGCTATGGAGACCTTTTTTTCTTTCGATCTGGAATATGCTAACAAAGCCAAACCTATCACAACGGACCCCAGTATAGCCATGGTGGAGGCAATGGCCGGATTGCGTATTTCAAGTTGCATATAAGAGGTAAGCCGGCCATAATAAACCGTAAAATGGATTATGATAGCACCAATTGAGCTTGAAAAAGGCACATACAGCGGCACATTTTTCATAAAAGTGCCAAAAAGCACTGGCACAAATGCCGCTGAGAAATATGCATAAACGCCATTTTGCGCAAAGATGGCGACACTCAAATCAGGTGCGACAAGCTGCCGGTAACTGAATACCCCTGAAACAATGGCCAAAATGGCAATAGTGAGTCTATTGAGTAATATTGGATTCATTTTTGGCTCCCCGAAAAGAGGCCTGATTACATCCTGAGTCACCGTAGTACTCAAACTTTGAATGAGCCCCTCCAGCGTAGACAAGCCCGCAGAAATCAACCCCATAATAACAATAATTCCAATGCCTACTGAAAACTTTCTGACAACATATGCGGACAAAATCCCATCAAGGCTGAGCGGCTGCCCATCTGCTGTCAAACCGGGGAATTCCAACCTTGCATAGAGCCCGACAAATACCACAAGAAAAAAGAGTAGCTCAACGGCAATACCAATAAAAAGAAATCTATTGACCTGGTTTTCGTTTTTTAGCAACAAAGATTTGGTGATAATGTGTGGTTGACACACGATAGCCACACCCACTACTACCTGACAAAAAATGATTTCAAAGAAATCACGGAACAGCGGGCTATCAGGGTTTTTCACATTGGAAAGATTGGGATCAATAGCTGCCAGCTTGGCAAGGAAGCCAGCTACACCATTTTCGAAATGTTCATAACCAGAGGTGAGTAATATGATGGCCACCACCAGCATCAACAAGGCCTGAATCATGTTGGTATATACCATTGAGTTGGCTCCACCGAACATCATATAACCAAACACAAAAACTACTGTGCCAATCAAAACAGCAAACTCGCTCACATTAAGCGCTGTGGACAAAAGCTTACTTAACCCAACACAAATGAGCACAACGAATGTGATCAACAGCATAGACACAAAGCCAAAAAACAGTGCATAGTTCTTGTTTTCGTACCTGTTGCCAATCCACTGCGCCATGGTAAGCGCCTGTACAGACGTGCCTATTTTCCTGAACCCCTTGGTAATGACCACCAATGAAATCATAGCAGACACGGACAGCACCAAACCAAAGGAAATAAAACCACTGATGCCGTAGAATGCAATGAAGCCAGGATTGATGATGAATGTTGCGGCGCTGGTCATAGATGCCGCCAGCGACAAACCAACGGCTGCTGGTGAAAATGAAATATTACCAAGGGCATAATCTGAAATACTCTTGGTTTTTAACGCTCCTCTAATCACAAAGAACAAAATGAACGCCATGTAAAAACATGTCGCAATCCACACATACCCAGAGAAACTATCAGAAGCCATTAATTCGGTTTTTTCAGCTTCGAATATTTATTTATATCTGGGTTCTAAAAAGCAAAGTCAGGTGAACGTCCGGTTTTTTCAAGGTGAACGGAAGGAATGTCGAGGTGGATGAAAATACCTCAATTCAAATGCAATTTGTTGTGAAAATGATATTTTCACTATTTAAATGATGGTTTGTTTTACGGTATTTATATTATGGAAAGGCGCTTCATAAGGCCGTCTCTGTATGTTTTACCTATCGGAATGTTCTTACCCGAAATCAAAATATAGTTATCCTCGATGGCATTGATATGATCTACATTCACGATATATGATCTATGCACACGCATAAACTGTTGGTCTGGCAATTTATCTTCGAGTGTTTTGAGCGAATAGCTCAGTATGTAGTTATTGTTTCCGGTAACTAGCTTGGAGTAGATGTCATTGGCTTCCAAATAGAGCACATCCTCAAATTTCACCTTTTCCAGTCTGTTTTTCACTTTCACGAATAAGTGCGACTCACTTACCAGACTGTTTTCCTTTTGGTAACCCGAACTCAAATGATGGCGATGCAGCGCGATCTCAATGGCCGAAACAAGTTCATCATCGTCAAATGGTTTGATCAGGTAGCCATCTGGATTGGTTAGCTTGGCTCTTTCCAACGTGGACTGATCACGGTCTGAGGTGAGATAGAGGACCGGAATGTTGGTTTTGTTTTTGATGAGAGAAGTCACTTCTACTCCATCCAACAAACCCGCCAGATTGATATCCATAATGGTAATATCAGGTGGGTTTTGCCCCAACATTTGGAGTAGTTCTTCTCCTGACTCACAAATACCCAGAATATCATAACCTCGCTCGGCCAGAGTAAATTTTAGATTCTTTGCTACCACAAAGTCATCTTCGGCTATTAATATCCTGGTTTTTTCTTCCGACATGGTTCAAAGTAAGTATAATTTTTCAACTTACTACCTGCGATTAAATTGCAACTGATAAATTCACTAAATGAAGAATTGGGGTTTTGGATTGCTAATAATTCTCTGCTACTCCTCGGCTGCTCAGGAATTGTACCTGGACAGTTTGATGAGAGATCGAGCTGATTCATCTCATTTTTCCAGTGAAGTCTGGTATTGGACCGAGATCGTTCCGAAGGAATCAACAGCGTTCCTCGAACTGTCGGGATGGGGGCAAATCAAAGCTTATACTCCTGATGGCATTCAGGAAACCGGCACACTGATAGCTGGCAAAAACAAGGCTTATTTTTCTCACAAAAATATTCTTGAAACCCATGGCGACACTCTCCTGATCAAAGTAAACGGAAACCACCCTTTGTTTAATCTGAGTACATCAGAAGTGAAAGAATACTCCTCACATGAATGGAGAGAACAGGAGCGTCGGCGACTGCTTGCACATGGCCTTTTCTTCGGAATAGTGATCGTCATGGCGCTGTACAACCTGATGATTTACTTTGCTGTGAAAGACCAAAGTTATCTATGGTATGTCCTTTCCATTTTTGGTTTTGGTATGTATATGGCATTCTATTATGGGTTTACTTATGAGCATTTATGGCCCTCAAGGCCTCACTGGAATGCATACTTTTTTGCGTTGATAATTCCGCTAACGAATGTCAGCAGGATTCTTTTCACCAGAACATACCTACACACCAACCAGTATGTTCCTCATTTTCATAATTTTTTCACTGGGCTGCTTCTGCTGTATGTGGCTCCTTTGGTTATGTGGCTCATCAGCTGGCTGGAAATCGGACACTTGCTGGTAGAAACCAATTATGTCATTGGTACACTCGGAGCTATCACCATGACATCCATCATTGTAACCAGCATTGTAGTTTACCGAAAAGGATATAAGCCCGCACTTTGGTTCCTTGTTGCTTTCGCCCTATTCAATATAGGTGGGGTACTGTTCATCCTCCGCGAGTTGAGCTATTTGCCCGACAATTTCATAACTCGATATATTGTACAAATAGGCGCTGTGGCTCAAGTAGTGCTGTTTTCGTTGGGCCTTTCCAACAGGTTAAACAGAACCCGAAAGATGCTGGCCAATGAGAAAATTGAAAAAGAAAAGCTTGCTCGCGAAAAGGAAATAGAGAAAAAACGGCTCATTGAAATGCAGCGCAATGACCTGGAGGTTCAGGTAAAAGCAAGAACCAGGGAACTGGAAGACACACTCCACCAACTCAAACTTTCGGAAAGTGAATTGCGAGAGCTAAACCAGGTCAAATCCAAACTTTTCTCGATCATTTCCCATGAACTGAAAAGCCCTCTAACAACTGTTGACTCTTACCTCAACCTGTTTATCAATCACTACAACAAGCTCTCAAAAGAAGAACTCTCTGAACTAAGCGACAAAACCAGATCTTCACTACAAAACCTCACGCTTCTGATGGATAACCTGCTGCTCTGGTCAAGGCTTCAGCAGGACAGTCTCACTTTCCTGCCAACTAAAATCGATTTCAGAAAAGCGCTGGACAAATCAGTCAAGCTATTCTCACTATTGATAGAAGAGAAAAAAATAAAGCTTTCGGTAGACCCGGAGATTGACGAAGCGATACTCTACGGCGATAAAGATATGGTTGAATTTATCGTGAGAAACCTGCTTCACAACTCAATAAAATTTACTCCAAAAAATGGTCAAATCAACATCTCTGCTATGTCGACCGGCACGCTATCACACATCTCCATTGAAGACACGGGTATTGGCATGCCCGTAAAAATGATCGATCAAATCATGAACCATGGAAAATCGCTCACCAGAAATGGTACTGCGCAAGAAAAAGGTTCAGGAATTGGTCTTTTGATGTGCAAAGATTTTATAGAAAAAAATGGAGGAACGCTGACCATCGACGGAAGCAAAGGGACGAAAGTCACATTTACCATTCCTGTTTCTGACAATTGAAGCTTACCAGCAGTTTCTAATATTTTTCATTCCATAATTGAAAAAGCTAAGAATTGGGTATTCTTTTGCCTTGAATACGAATAACCTGACAGCAGTCAGACATTTGTTTTTTTTTAATCCACCCAAACATTAACCGAGTATAAATGTTTGATAATCGCAAAGTGAAATGCAAAACGATCCAACTTTAGATCCAAAATACCTCGGCAAAATCTCTAGCGATTTTGTGAAAGTTTCAGAATACCTTAAAGAAGGCTCATACATGATCAGGAAGAAGGGCTTTTCGGAGTACCCGGTATTCCCAATAAGTAAAGAAGACCTCCCAATCGGTCAACTGCTTTATGAGGCCGGGAAGCTCGAAAACGACTGGAATTATTATGCCTCCTTCGTTGAAGAGTTTCTCCAAAGAGGGTTAATCGAGGATAAAGCCAAATTCATCGAGACATACAAGAACCCCGATGAGTTTTGTTGTCTATTTGTTGTAGATAGGGAATTTACCAATTTTATATACATCCCTTATCCGGAAGATTAAATCAGAAAAGATATTTAAATCACTTAACTAAAAACAATGGAAGAACAAGTTTCAGAACAAGTAGATAAAGTATTTGACCTATCTGCTATAGCCATGGAATACGTCATGGAATACGGCCCAAAATTAGTTTTGGCCATCCTCACACTTATTATTGGTCTTTGGATTATCAATATCATAACCAAAACCTTGGGAAAGGTAATGACCAAAAGAAATTTCGACCCGTCGCTAACCCCTTTCCTCAAAACACTTTTTAGCGTTTTGCTCAAAGTGATGCTACTGATATCCGTAGTGGGCATGGTGGGTATACAAGTAACAAGTTTCGTTGCAGTGCTTGGTGCCGCCGGTTTGGCTGTTGGTCTGGCATTGCAGGGCACGTTGCAAAACTTTGCAGGAGGAGTGATTATCTTATTGCTTCGTCCTTTCAAAGTTGGTGATGTAGTGGATGCAAAAGGGTATCTCGGAACGGTGAAAGAGATTCAAATTTTCTACACTATCGTAAATACTTTCGACAAAAAGGTGGTTTATCTGCCCAACGGTAGTCTGGCAAACTCTGAACTCACCAATCTTTCACAAGAGGACGTAAGAAGAACAGACTGGACCTTTGGTATTGGTTATGGTGATGACTCTGACAAAGCCAAAGAAGTGCTTTGGAAATTATTAAATGAAGATGAGCGTATCCTGAAAGACCCAGAACCATTTGTAGCTATGCATTCGCTGGGTGACAGTTCAGTCAACTTTGTAGTGCGCGCATGGACTCAGGCCTCTGACCTGTGGCCAGTACATTTCGATATGAACGAAAAAGTATATAAAACCTTCGCCAAAGAAGGACTTAGTATTCCGTTCCCACAAATGGATGTGCACGTTCACAATCAGAAGTAAACATCAAAATATTTCCACTATTAGAAACCCGCTTCGGCGGGTTTTTTATTGACTAATTTTTACGATTCGCTCCCGGTGCACGTAATCTCCAGTATTTCGAAACTCGATTAAATAGACACCTTCATTCCATTTTTCCACGGCAAGGTTTTTCTGCGCAACTCCAGCACTGATTGATTGCCCCTGACTGTTATACACTCGGTATTCCCATGTGCCATTCGGTAAATCGAATGAGATATAGTCAATGGCAGGGTTGGGATAAACAACTGATTCCTTAAGCACCATCCGGTTTAAGACAGCACTCACAACAACACTTAAATGCACCGATGCAGCGTGATAAAACGCATCCCCATCTTGCCTGGCAGTAAGTACCGCTTCTCCTGCACTATTTACCTGCAAAACATTACCCTCTTGAATAGAAAACACTAATTGATTCGAAGAAGAAAAGGTAACTGGCAGCCCCGAACTAGCTGTTGCCACTAGCTGTACTGCAGTTGAGTTTTCATTGAGTTCGTGATCAAAAGTAAAATCTATCTGTTGGCTGGCCTTGTCAACCGAAAAGCTCCTTTGTACCTCTTCCGCTGGACTATATTCATCATTTCCTTCCTGAACAGCTCCAACAACAACCTCTCCTACTCCCTCGATGGAAACTGTATTTCCTTCAATACTTACTGGCCCTTGAACTACATAAAACAAAACATCAAGCCCTGATGTGCTAACTGCATTCAACTGAAATGGCTCATCACCATAGGTTTTGTCTAAGACTTCATCAAATGATATGGTTTGATTTTGCTTATCGGAGGGCTCCAAAACCTCAAAACTCATACTCTCAGTGGTGGAAAGATAATTAGCAGACTCTGCCGCAGTTGCTGTAAGTGTCACTTCGCCTGTGCCGCCGGTTAGGGATATTGTGAAAACGTTCGATTCTTTTTCAGTAGCAGTGGCAGGACCTGTCACCGTCAGGGCAATGTCTTCGCCCGAAGTGTTGGCAACACTCAAACTAAAGTCTGCATCGTCTATCTGCATAGCGGGAATGGACGCAGGGGTAAAGGTGATAGTTTGACTTGCCTTATGGATCGTAAAGCTCTGAGTCACGCTCAGTGCGGGGTTGAAGCTCTCATCACCAGTTTGGGTGGCACGGATTTCAGCCACACCTGCTCCCGTAATCGTGACGGTTTCATCTGTAATGGAAATCGGACCTTCTATTACTTCAAAATTTACAGGTAGGTCTGAGCTGCTACTCGCCGCAAGGGTAAAAGGTGCATCACCAAATGTCTTGTCGTCCAGATCGCCAAAATCAATAGTCTGATCAAGTTTTAACACCTCGAATTCTATCGTTTTGGAAACAGCATCGTAATACCCAGAACCTGGAGCAATAGCGTCCAGGGTGGCTACTCCCGCTACTCCATCATTAGAAACCATAAACTGATTAGTGTCATCTATACGCTCAACACTAACAGGACCGGATACCACACTTAGCGAAAGCGTAACCTCCTCTATCAAATTGGAACTAAGTGAAATAGTAAATGGCGCGGAAAATGCATGCACATCTTCAGGGCTCGACGGATCTAATTTCAAAACCAAATTTTCTACGAGGTAGGGATCAGCATTTTGCCCTTCTTGCCCACCGTCGACGAAAGCCAACTCATTAATGGCAGGCACTTCATCGTCCTGACTGGAATGATAAAGTTGAAAACGAATCGTTTCGCCCGAAACCGAATTGCTGAAAATCGTCAAAAAAGCAACCTTCCGGTCCAAAGACGGAATGTATATCTGAGGATTGGCTACACCTCGCAGTTCACCATCCACAAAAGCCCCTATCATATCTTGCGATGATTGCAAATAGGCCTCATCTATACTCAGGTCAGCAATCACAGTCATGGAATATTGATAGTCATTCGGATTGACAGACCACTCGGGCTGAGCGAAAACCCTAGCCAAAGATGAAACCAGAAACAATATGCTAAGTAGTATTCTCATATCAGTGATATCAAAAAAATGCTGACACCCGAACTCCGGACATCAGCATTTTAATCGGCTATTGTTTTATTAATTTCAGTGAAGTACTGCCTTTTTCTCCTTCAAAATGAAGAAGGTAAACACCTGTTGATAAATGACCCAAATCAATCTCCACTTTCTTGTCGCTGGTTTGGTGCTTCGGACTAGCTACAACTTTCCCCGAAAGGGTACGGACATTGAACCCACTAAAAAGGGTTTCGTCCAACTCGATCGTGAGCACATCCTCTACCGGATTAGGGTAAATATTTAATTGATCAAAATCTGAAACAGAAAGTGGTGCTGACATTAAATAGAATGGAGCATCAAGGTGACCGATGGTTTTTTCAGAAGCAAAATCAACCTCAAATTGCCCGAAAAGTTCCGTTTCATTTCCCGCATTAAAACCTCTAAACGTTAGTTGATCCTCAGCGTGTCCATATACTGTAAGGAAATATCCATGCGTTCCCGTAATCGGGTTGAACTGAGGCTGAGCCACACCACGAACTTCGCCACCAACATAAGCCACCAGCATCTCATACGCCTGATCCGTCTGAATCGTTAGCGTCATGTTATCCGAAAAACGAGTGACTGCAACTTCGAAATTTTCAATATTGAGGTATTCGTAGTTCGGAACTGAAACTCTACCGTCTGTTGCCGCAACTTTAGGATACACGATTGATCCGGCATTGGCTGCCCTGTATAAATATCCGTCTCCCGGAACCATAGTTTCTAAACTACCGACCCATCCAACACCAGGGCCGCCGTAAGTCGCAAATTGTCTTTGACTTTTGATCACATCTCCTGCTTGCAGGCCTGTGACGCTTGCCAGTGCCTCATTCACTGGAATCATGTTTTGTCCCAGAAAACTCACCCAGTTCCATCCCGACTGTAGAGCAATTGGGTTAGATGCGGGATCTACCGGTTCTCCCTTCACCTTCAATTTGTCTGAGTTCGTCAATCGAAATTTGTACATTTCGCCAGATTGGATTCCTCCATTGGAGGTTATCGTACCCAACCATCCATTTTCTTCATCATACTGATCAAAGAAGGCGTTGCTCTTAATTTGATCCCCATCAGCCGAAGGAAAATCGCTCATAAAAGTATTGGTGCTGCTCATTTCTGCAGACGATAGGTTGAACGAGAGCCACTGCCATCCTGAAACCACATCGAACGCCTGCTCTATATTGGCTCCTCCGTCGAAAACTACCGGATCTGAAATAGAGCCATGGAAAGCATCCGCAGCGAATGTTTCTACGGCCTCATCTGATGTCGAAACAAACGAATGAACGAGCCCCTCACTGGCATTCCAGATACGATACTCGATACTTTCACCTTCCAGTTCGTTGCTGTAGATAGAAACAAAGGTTTGATAATTGTCCTGTGAGACTGTGTATTTCAATGCTGCTACAGCTCTACACTCTCCGTCAACAAATGCGGCAATCAGGTCGTCTTCATCTCTGGAGAACTCTCCAAATATTCTGATTCTGCCCAAAACAGACATAGAATACTCATAGTCGGCAGGGTTTACGCTCCAATCTTCCGGTGGTGCCTGATATACATTCAGATTGAGTATGAGCTTTTCATCAAAACCAAAACTGTTTTCCATCACCACATCCTCAATATAGCTGCCAATATTAGTTGCTTCGCTCACCGCAAAGCGAATCACCTGATTCTCAAGTGGAGCAACAGATCCACTCCCCGGAGATGCAGTGAGCCAGCTTGGAAGGTTTGTCAGAGTAAAATTCTCAACATTCCCTCCTCGATTATAAATCGTTGCTTCGAAGGTTGCCCCTGCACCCAGCGGCATTTCCAGCGTTTTTTCGATTTCCACCCAATTAAGTGTACTTCGATCAACAAATGCCGTCCAACTGGCTGGTGAGACCATCGCATTGCCGTTGACATCTTTTAAGTCTTTCGCCGAAATGGTCAAACTCACATCTTCGATATCACCCGGATCAACGGTTGGAGAGAGAATCACTTTGTCTCCATTAGAGCTGTAATTAAATGAAACTGCTTGTATGGGTCTAGGCAATTTGATCGTTGGTGTATTCTCAATGAATTGACCGGCTTGGGTGCCTTGAAGGTCATTTTCTACAGACAAGTCAGTAGAGGTTTGATTTTGGATTTCGGCTTGTGCAGCTAGCACTCCTCCTCCAATATCCTGATAACTTTCGAATGGATAATAAAGTACCAGACCGGTCTCATTGCCAGCCAGTTTATTTTGTATGTCAGTATCGATATCGTTGGATCGTCTTGCCAGGGCCCAAATACGAACCTCATCCATGGCTCCAGAGAAATACTGATCTGTAACCTGCACAGACCCATTGAACCAGCTTCTGGCGCCCAACAATAACGCACTGCCCCCAAAACCCTCTACAAGATTGGCGCTGATTTGGCCTGCCTCATCTCCATCGATAAAGCACGTCACATTTCCAACGCGATTAACAGAAACCGCAACATGATGCCAGCTACCATCGAGAATCGCAACTTCGGACGCAATGACTTGCCCATTGGATTTGACGATAAGCTGAGATTGTGAGTCAGCCCCTATCGCCCAACCTGATGTGTTGATATCCTGGAGGTCACCAGTACCATTAGCAATGAAAGTAACACTATCAGAGACTGGCGAGCCTTTCACCCAAAATTCAATGGTAAAATCAGAACTATTGTTAAACGAAGGGCTCTGCGCCTCAACTCTGGACAAACCATCAAACTGATAGGCAAGTCCTCCCGGCTCAATAGCCCACTGACCATAGACCTGTGCATGTTTGCTACGGACATGATCCAATGCCACGTCTCCTTTGGCTTCTTCCATCGTCCAGTTTCCTACCAAGCCCCTTTCGTTGACCCTCATGCGACTGGTGGCAACTGCGTTTACTTCAGAGACAGTCAAAGGCTTGTTCCAAACTCGCAGTTCGTGGATATTCCCTTCGAATGGACGCTCGTTACCAAAAGTGGATTTGGCTACAAAGACCCTTCCTGCACTCTGGTAGTCGGATTCAAAACTATTGTCCTCACCAACACTGACAGCATTGTCATAAATAAGGGCATCACCAGCTCCGTGATCATACACGAAAGCAAGGTGATGCCACATATTATCAGTAACACCTGTAGTTGCTGTCAATACCTGTCCATCGATGCTCATAAAAGGCTGATTGCTGGCATCAAATCCTATGAGGATAGACCGATCGTCTGCCCCTCCCTGAGCCAGTAGAATTTCTTCACCGCTGGCAGCCCTTTTCACATACATCTCCACGGTAAATGACTTGCGCGTAAAATCAAGTCCCTCCGGGATTTCCATATACTGTGTGCCAACTCCATCAAAATATACACTTGCATTGTGTCGTACTTCACCTCCATTGAGCACTCCTGTGATTTTGAAATTCGATGGTCTGATCAGCCCTTCGCTTAGTGGCTCATTGAACTGAATGGCTATCTCATCACCGGCAGAATAAATACCATCAGCTGGCTCTGGTGTGCCAAAAGGGTGTGGACTCACTCTGTCAATGATGCCACTCAAAATATCCGATTCGGACTCAGCCAGAGCACAAACCGATACGACCTGAATGTCATAATTGCCATCAGAAAGCTGACTGATATCCCACTCATAAGTAAACGAATTACCCGATTTTGGCAATACTGGCATTTCGCTTTCCCAGCCCGCAATGGTAGAGTCCCTATACACTGTCTCCAATAAGTTCCACTCACTATCGTTGCTTTCTTTATAAAGAATCTTCACTTTTTCAAAACCGGTTCCATTTACATCGTAACCACCCACAATGATTGGCATCACATTGTCAAAAGAATTATTGGCCGTCCAGTTTTGGTTTGGAGAGATAATCTCCACACCGGTACATACTGGTAGGAATTCAATATTAAAACTGACCGTATCAGCAATGAGAGCATCATTTCCGGTCGGGTCATATTGACAAGCTGATCTTATCAGGACTTTCACATCCTCATAGCTATAATCAAAAGGCCCACGCTCTACCGTCATTATTTTTTGGATAGCTCCATTGCCCGGCACGAGATATTCACGTGGAGATCCACTGATATTATTACCATCTATCTTAACGATTAATCCATTCGGATTAGACTCTGTCAGAAGTTCAACAGCATAGTATTGTGCATCACCACTTTCACTTTCATTAGACAACAACAGAGTAAAGTTTCCTTGTTCCTCAGCAGGAATATTGAAAATCTGAGCTTGCTCTGCGCCGTTGATTAGCATGGATGGTTTTTCACGCTGCAGTGTTGGCTGGCTCAGATATACGGTACCTGAAAGCAATTCCCCTTTTAGCGCATTAACGTTAGCTATAGATGCTTCAACCTCCTCAATCTCGTTGGTTAGGTCTGCGATTCGTACATCATAAATAGCAATTTCCCTTTGAATAAATGCAACCTTACTTGTCAATCGGTCAATCTGCTCTTGAATGAAACTGATTGTTTCTGCAATTTCATTAAGCGCTGCTTCGTACTCTTCCCTGATGGCATCAGGGTTTGTTGCCAAACCTATCAGCCTACTGAAAGAAACTGTACGTGCGGCTTTCTCCTCGATCTTCATCTTTATTTGATTACCCAAATCGGATATCTCAACACCAATTATATCGATCAATTCATTGAGTTGCTGTGTACCTGCGACAGTGGCGGCCCTCTTCGTTTTTAACTCCGCTAACACAGCCTGGCGCTCCGCCAGGTTTCGGTCCAGATATTCCGAAGTAACATACTTCATCTCTATTGCAGGTTCGTGAGGACATGTTGTTTGTCCACCCACAGTTGAGAAGATCGTTCCATTGTTTCCGGCACCATCCACAATATTGATACTCAGTGCATCATCTTCGTCCGGATCTGACAATACATAACCAGTGGTAATAGTTTGCGTGTTTTCTACTGAGCGTTTAGAACTGGCCTTGACGCCAACTTCTGTATTAGATTCCAGATGCAGCGCCACAATTGCTGTAACATCCAGATTGGCTCCAACACTGACCGACGATGACGTTTCAAACGATGTGAAAGAAGACTCAGATGAATTGCTGGTTTTGGTGCGTTCCAATGTCACACCACTGGCCAACGACACATTTTCTGCATTTGTAGATTTTGTCGCTTTCCATTTTTCTATTTCATTGGCAGCAAGAGCTTCTTTCCACAACCTGATCTGCTGATTAACCCATCTGACAGAGTCTACTGCTGTAGGGTCATTATCCCAGTCAAACGTATAGCTTGGGCCATCAAAATCTTCTTCTTCCGTTTTTATGGCATTCTCAGTAGTGGCCTCCGTTCCCCAGGCTGGGTCGTCGTTATTAGAACCAAACATCTCATGATCAGGAGACAACTTGGAGGTGTACTTCGGGTTAAAGAAAAAGTAAGAATCCCTGATATCCTTCAGGTCCGGGATCAGCACATTGATAATATGGTTTTCGCTGTAAACTGCATAGGTCGGTGACCCCTGTGGGTGGGTGAAGGTTTGTTGAGTGACACCAAGCTGGTATTGAGACCCATCTTCAAGCGTAATCACATCTCCAAAACAATTGCCTCCACAAAGATCAACGGGAATTGGGTTCACATACAACCCCGTACCTGTGATGAGGTTGTTGGTTTTTGTCACATACACGTCAGATCTACCAAGCTGTATGGGCTCATCGTTGGTACTGATGGTTTCAGTGGTTTCTATAGTGCGTACGAAATCTCCACCAGCACCAAGCTCGGAACTCGCACTGATCCCAGCACTGGCAGTTACTTCTATTGCCACCTCTATATTGACCCAACCCCACAGCCCTACTGACGGATTACCTCCGAAACCGATACTTCCGCTGGTTTCATTGTTGAGAAAGCCCCCGGTGTAGTACTCTTCAGAAATACTCGAAGAAACACCCGCTTCCCTGTATGCGTAACTATTGGATCCTGGAGGGTCTCTAAGAACAAACTCCACAGTAGATGGACTCAGACTAACAAAATTGTCGCCGATAGATTTGGCTCCCATCACATAAGCTTTGAAGGTTTCTCCGGGAGTCTCTGGCCAGGTGGCTATATGGTTGTCTACGGCGAGTGTCGCGCTTATCGACTTGGTATAGCTTTCATGCTCTAATCCCGAGGAAGTCACTTCGGTTGTATTGGGGTCAGATGGCTTGAAATAATAGACCAACTCTCCATTCTCATTGAGGTCTATAGGCTGACCTGCAGGATACACGTTTTTCCCACCATCTTCATCAATGAAGTAGCCCTGACCAATACCATTATTGACCAAAATTTGACCATCGGAAACAGGTACTGAATAAGTAATTTCATTGTCTTTGTTGACATACAGCTCGACAGCCCTCATCAAAATTGAATAGTCGCTGCGCGAAAAGAAAGACGGATATCTCAGCTGGGTCAAGTCCACATTAACGACCTCATCTCCAAGGTTATAGGCATAGTTGGATTCGCCTCGGATAGAATCTCCCTCAACACTACTCACTACCAATGAAGGGGCAACCCTATATTCAAAATCTTGCCTCACGTTGTATTTTAAAGAGTCTATAATGGCACCCAGGGTATCATACCGCACAATTGGCGCATTGGAGAGGACATCTATCCCCACCTCATATTCAAGTCCGCTTCCATCTATGTATTTCAGATAAATCTCCGAGGGGAGCTCTTCTGAATAAATGAGGAAGTCCGAATAAGTTCCTGGAGTAAAGAATGTGTGTCCAGGGTCAAGTCCATCGCAACATGAAGTGATGAGGCTCTCATTCTCCAACCTGGAGTGATAAACTCCCTCCATGCCTGCCTGGTCGAGGGTCCAGGTAAACTCAACCTTATTCTCTTCAAGTTTAAGTGTATCCAACCTGAAGTCTGAAATGACAGTAGCAACATCATCGACAGGAAAAACCTGCGAAAGCTCAAACCCACTAGCAGAGTCTACTTCTACGATCGGCTGATAAGCAGAAGTATGTCCCAAATCAATAGGTTCTATGTCTGACGAAGGTATTATTTCTTGCGCATCGGCAGACCACCTGATGCTGGACAAGTTGTACCTCTTCGGAGGAAGGTCAACACTGTATTTCCCTGACAAACTATCCGTCACGACTTCCCGGGAAATAAGACCATCCTCAGATGTGATGGTAAAATAGGCCTTCCCTATATTATTGACGATCTCATCCGAGATAAATGGCAGATCTCTTGCGCCCACACTACCCAGCACCGTTCCGACAAGCTTGTGAGTTGTTTCATCCCAGATTTCCAAACCTGAGACATCCTCCTGAAAATCATGGGTGCCTGATGCCGGAAATCGTGCTTCGCTAAATGTGTGTCCAAATTTTCTAAACTCTAAAAAGTGGTGTCCAATTGGCACATCAACAGAAAAAGCCCCATTAGCATCTGTCACGATTGACGCATTGCTGAGAGTTTTCATCTCTGTGACCCCATCGAGCCAGATACCTACTCCTGCCGAACCAGAAGACATCACACCTCCACCTTCAGTATTTTCAAAAAGGAAACGGATATTTCCTGAAACAGTAAACGAAGAGATATCCTCAAAATCAACACCATTTTCAACTCCGTTACCTTCGCCCAGAAAGATGACTTTACTACCGGGATCAAATTCGTGCGCTACACCTCCCAACGTGATCGTTGGTACGATTCGGTAATTCTCTCCGTTTCCTTCATAGTTAACTCCCGCAATGGTATAGTTGCCAGTATCATCGGTGTATCCGGCTATCCCCAGTTGGGTTACACTTGGTATATCGTCCGACCAGGAGGCACCCACAATCTCTCCATCGTTTTTATAATATGCAGAACCTTTATGTGCTGCGTCATACACATATTTGCCAGCACCCTCAAAAATCTTCCAGTATGCTACCAGACCCTCGGCATCCGTAACGGTACTGCGACCATATTCTCGTTTTACTTCATCAGCTGAAAGTGCTCTGTTGTAAATACGGATTTCGTCCATATGTCCCTGAAAGTTGTAACCGGAGCTATGATATTTTCCAATCAGAAAATCCGATTCTGACTTGTTGATAATACGGCGACCTTCAGGTACGATGGTAGGGGAGCCCGTATTTACACCATTGATATACAGGTTCAATTCGCCAGTCTTGGCTCTATATGTACACATCAGGTTGACCCAATTTCCAACCTTGAAATCAGCAGAAGGAACCTGAGCCGTGTGCGCTGTTTGGTCCACGGTATCTCTTACGAACATAAAGGCTTCATAACCATTAAATTCCAGACCATAACTACCATGCTTAAAGAGCATCACATTTGGTGACAAATTCTCCGGCTTGATCCAGGCAGAAAGCGTCAGTGCAGTATCCACCATTAACACCTCAGAGTTTGGTACAGAGATATGGTCTGTTCCATCAAAATAGAGTGATTTACCCGTCTGGGCTCCATCTTTTTCGGCAATGACCTTCACATCAGGCACAGGGATACCTCCTGAATATGTGATATTACCGTTGACCACAGCAGAGGGGCTTCTCAGTCCGACATTATAGGCCACACCTTTTTCAGGAAGTAAATCCTCAATATCGAGCTCCCCGTCAAGCGCCTCTACTGGATAAGAGAGGGTGGTTTGGATACCACAATCATTTTCGACCACACGTTCGGCCACTACAAAATATTCGTAAATAACACCGGCATCACCTCTTTCGTGAAACCACGAGCGGGTGTCTCTATCTACTGTTTGCAGTAAAACGGGAGTAATGTCTGTCCCCAACTCTCTTCCGAAAATCTTGTATCGGGAGGCAAATGCCTCATTGAGTCCGGTGGTCTCCCAGAATAATTCTGTACGATCAGAAAAATACCCTTTGGAAGTTTTTAACCCGACCTTGTTGATCACAAGCGAAATATCTACCGTGTCTCCAGTATGCGTATGTACACTGGTATAAGTTCCGTCAAACCCACATATGTCATCTGCGGCTGTCATTTGGTAGTAATAAACTTTTCCGGCTTCTATATCATGGTTATCAATGTAGCTTCTCTGGTCTCCCTCTACTTCCGCTATGGTCTTAAAGCCACTGTCATCATCCTTTCTCTGAATTTTGAAGTAATCCGGGTTATCGCCCATCGTCCAGGCTACAGTGATCCCTCCACCACAATCCACTTGTTCGGTTCCCAACCCTGAAGGGGCCGGCAAAAGAGGGTATTGGAAGTTTACAGCCGATGATGCATTACCCGTGATTGGCCCGTTGGCATAGCGCTGATAAGCTACCTGAAGTTGGTAGGCATAGTTGGTCCTACGGTCAATGTCAGTATCAATAAAGCTATTGCCATGAGATGAATCATGCGCATCAAGGTCTGCTATGATCTCTCCATTTCGAAATATCAATATCCTGTGTCGGTCTGCATCCCCGAAGGTTGTTTGCGGTTCAAGCCATGATATTTGAACTCCACACTCACCACTTGCCTGTTGTACTGTTGGTGCTGCGATATCAGGTATTTGAGTAAAGTCGGGGTTTGATGCATCTATGAAATTATCCGTTCCGGAATTATTCCAAAGTTGAATCTGGCTAGACTTACCAAACAAATCGCGCTCATATAAAATACCACCTATTTTATAATCGATTCTTTTACCAAAGTCTTCAGGGTTCACATAGTGAGTCACATAAATCATGGCATCAGTGCCGGTTTCATACGGAACATCATCTACACTGGTGTAATATTTTCCACCTCTCGGAAATATCCTTGCTTCTTCGGTGGTTGAGAAGGTATATTGATCACCATCAGGTCCGCCAAAAGTATCACTGGTTGCCGGGCTTGAAACTGGATCACAATCCCCACCAGAAAAAACAGAAGCATTGTGACGGATGTTCATTAGTTTCCTCCAACTGCCGCCTTCAGGTCTGTAGTAAAGCACGAGACACCCAACATGATCGTAGAGGAGTTCCTCTTCTCTCTTTTCCAGATTAAAGCCAATCCGGTTAGCGCCAGATTCATCAAAAGGCAGTCCGGTAATATCCAGCTCATTTGCTGGGTTTCCATCCTCTTCACTCAATGACAATACTTCAGAGTACACCGGTTCAACATTGGACGTAGAGATACCAATAGCCGAGGAATTTCTATACTGCCCCTTAATCCTAAATCTAACATCACTGACGTTCCTAAACCGAGGAATTTCAGTGGTTTTGATGCGGATTTCCATTCTGTTTTCATCGCCCACATCATGCACTTGCCCACTTATAGCGCCACTTTCCCATTCACCTTCTTCATTGGAGAAGTAAAGCCTATAGCTGTTTTCCAAATAGATATTGTCATATGTCGGCCATGGGCTATAGTCAGAATTGATGGCACTGTGACGGATATACCCTAATCCTCTATATGCTCCACCGTCTATTGAGTAGTCTATATCCAGGTACTCCAAATGTTGAAAATTATCAAGGTCGGTATGTGTTTCTACGTTGAACCACAAGCGAGCCAGGCCTTCCGTATCAGTATATGACATAGATGAGTAATCAATTCTGGCTTTGTCATTCCCCGAACCAAAATTCACTACAGGACTATTATCAAAAGACACACCATCATGGTAATTATCACCTCCATCCGCTCGTTCACGGTAAACACCTTGAACCAAAAACTTTACAATCTTATCATCCCATGATGCCAAATCCGGATGAGACATGTCTATGCTCACGGATACATAATGAGAAACACTCCCTACTATCTCATCTGAAACAGTAATGGCGTCAGAGATTTCATTTTGGTTGTAGTAAACCAATGATTCGCTTGTCCACCCCCCGTTGGCATAAATAGCACCGCTCATCGATTGCTCAGAACCGAAATAGGACGAGTGGGAGAAGTAATCTCCAATGAGTACTTCATGCCCTATGACAAATGGAAATTCTGCTTTTATGAAGTTGTTATCTAAATCATATATATCAGCAACTATCTGAACGGCAGCTATGTGATCGTAAGGGTTTGGGTCTTCACCTACAGTTGTTCTGATCTTTATGGTGTGAACACTTCCTGATGATGAGAAAGAAACATTCGCTTCGTCATTGCCATAGGTTCCTCCTGGTAACCCAGAAAGACCTTGAGCATTAACCTGCAATGTTATTCCAAAAAACAAGCACATCAGTAGTGCCAATCTTTTGACCTTAAAAAAGGATATTCTTTGTCTTTGAAACTCGGCGGTTTTTTCTAGTTGCATTCTGTAAAGGTTTATTCGAACTGCTTTGAATTTAATCCTTCACAAATTGATATTGATTCTATGTTTTATCCTAAAGAACCACCCCTACAACAATGATACATCACCCCTACAGCAACTAGGAAAAACCCCTTAAAATTGATTTAAA
The DNA here is from genome assembly GCA_039970095.1 of Cyclobacteriaceae bacterium. Taxonomy (GTDB): domain Bacteria; phylum Bacteroidota; class Bacteroidia; order Cytophagales; family Cyclobacteriaceae; genus JAMZMI01. The sequence goes on along the minus strand of JBDVMP010000026.1, from coordinate 25,591 downwards.
CATGTCTTTTCGATCAAACACGCTAATACATCGACGAAAAAAATTAGGTAGAGTGTACTTCCTTTCTTTTCAATGTTTTGGTAAAGTCGGCTACTGTGTATTAAGCCAAATTCTGCAAAAATGTATGAAGGTTAGTCTCCGTATTGGATATACCAATCTTCTTGCGCATTCTGCGGCGCGCCTGCTCTATGGCAGTAGTAGATACGCCTTGTAGGGTGGCAATCTCTTTAGTGGACATATTCATTCTCAAATAAGCACAGAGCCTATGCTCATTGTTGGTGAGGGCAGGGAAATCTTGTTGTAACACGCTGAAAAATCCAGTATGGACTTTTTCAAAATGCTCTTTGAAGCGCATCCAATCCTCCTCGGCATTGAGGTTTTGTTCCACTTTTTTACTCATCAATTTGAGCTCGGCTGACTGATCACCATTTTTCAAGGCCTTGAGGCTTTGCTGCAAATCCTGTAGCACTTTGTTTTTTTGTGTGAGCCAAAGTGTAGTGGTGGCTAATTGCTGATGCTCATTTTGGAGATCTTTTTCTTTCAACTTCAGTTCATAGTCCAGCCGCTGATTTTGAGTAAGCAGTGCTTTATGCTCGAGTTCCGTCTTCAATACCTTTTTTTCCGCGTCGGATTTCGCCTTTTTATAAGAAGATATTCTATCCCCTAGTGCAAAAGATAGCAGTATTGCTTCTAGGCACGTGCCCACTTCCGCCGAAATATCCACGAGGGGACTATATGGCACCCACCCGCCACCTTTCAGCACAATAAGCACCAGACCAGCGATATACGGAATCCAGGCAAGCACAAAAAACCTGGCCGGGCGGTAGCCTTTAGTCCATTTCCAGATACCAATCCCCAAAAACGAAGGGATACCTACTGCAACCAGGAGGCGTCCGTAATTGGTGAGCTGCACAAAATCGAGAAAAAAGGTAAGCACAACCATCCCTGCTGCCATGGCAGATACAACCCACAAATAGAGATCTATCTTTTTGTTCGATTGGGTCAAGCCGAGAAAATTAGACACAAACCTGCTGGAGGCCATAACGGAAACACCACCACAAATCAGGTAAATCCTATCATCAAGAATGGAATTATTGGGCCACCAATACACAATGGCATAACCTGCTCGAATGGCGGCCACCAAACCTCCGGCAGCCATGGCAATGATATAATAAAAGTATGTCACATCTCGCAGTGATAAAAACAACATGAGATTGTACAAAATCATGGCAATGACAAACCCAAAAAAGAACCCGTAAAGGATGTTTTCTACCAGCGAGTCAACTTTATAGCTGCGCTCCAACTTCACCGCAATGGGCACTATCAGTGATGCCTTTTCCTGAGCTCTCAAGTAGATGGTGTCGGCATGATCTTCATTCAGGTTAAAAACGATATTCCTTGCCTTATTAGGCCAATTATCTACTGGAACATTGCGTCCGGCAAGCTGTGGAGCTTTATTTCCATCATACAGCCGGATATCACGAATACTTGGATAGTTGATGATTACATTGGTATTTTCACCATGAAAATGATCAGGCAAAATAACTCTGAACCAATGCGGCTTAGTAGTGTAGCCAAAATAAGGGTTGTCTAGAGGGTGAAGGTCAAATTGACGTTGTATCTCCTGATCCGATAAATGCTCGTAAGTCCAGGTCTCCGATTCATCTACCAGTACAGAAATGGCAACCTGATCGGAAGAGACATTCTTATCCGAGAGTGAAATAATACTCAGTACAAAAGAAATTAGAAAAATCACTGGCTGTAATATTCTCTGCTAAAAAAATACCCATAATTGCTTTCTGCAAGTTTTACCATCAATTCTTATTTATTGCTACAATATCAATTTTCTCTCCAGCGCACTGATTTCACACTCTCAGCTATTACCGTAAGGAAAATCAACACCCCACCGATATAGGTGCGGCCTGCAGGGATTTCACCCAAAACAACAAACCCGAGCAAAGTGCCCAGCAAAGGTGTGATAGCACTGATAATACTTACTGTAGTGATGGTGAAGTTCTTAAAACTGAGTACAAACAGCGTATGTCCCGTAGCAGTGGTCAATAGTCCGAGAACAAGATACGGTTTCCAGTTAGCCAAAACACCCATACTAAGATCAAAGTCAAACATAAACACAACAGGTAATAGGGCAATATCAATAATCAAGAGCTGATAAAACATAAGGGTCACGCCAGACTGACCAGACACCTGCGTCTTCATCATGATGTTTCGGACAGCATAAACTATTGCCGACCCTACACCTATCAATATGCCCACTGTAAAATCGTTACGGAGACTTAGTTCGGGAGCCAGCAGCGCTACACCTACCAGAGCCAGTAATCCTAAAACAATACTAACCTTATCAAAACGTGTCTTCAACATGATCGGCTCCAGAAATGCGGTGATCACCGGATAGGTAAATAGTGACAACATACCAACAGCTACACTGGACAACTTGAGCGCGTAGAAATAGCTTACCCAGTGAGCTCCCAAAAACAGCGAACTAATAAACAAAGCATTGAACTCTTTGCCCTTGGGAAGGCGGAAATCGAACGGTCCGATTTTGATAATTACGAATAATGCCACAGCCGCAATCACGCACCGCACCCAGATAATAACCGGAGCAGGCATGTCTATGAATCTCCCCAATGTACCAGAACTGGACATGATGAAGATGGCCAGGCCGAGCTGAAGAAAATGGGATAGCTGGCGATTCATATTAAGTTTGAGATTTAATTTTACATTGCAAACCGAGCCGCAAATTGAATCAATCCATGCAAACTTTTCATCAACTTTAGTGTTTTATTGCCATGCTCAAAATTGCCTGGTCGCCTATTTACAATCATCCTCTACCCCCCAAGCATCGCTTTCCTATGGAGAAATACGACTTGCTACCGGAGCAACTGATTTATGAAGGAACCATCACCAAGGCCAACATCTTCGAACCTTCGATGCTTTCAGAAGAATCTATTTTGACAGTACACGAGTCAGGATACTGGCAAAAACTGGATCAGCTTGCATTGACCAAGGCCGAGCAACGAAAAAGTGGATTTCCACTTTCAGCGGGTTTGGTCACACGCGAAAGGAAGATTTGCGCGGGCACCATTGCGGCCACTGCCTATGCACAACAATATGGCATTTCGATGAACATCGCCGGAGGCACGCATCATGCCTATACGGATCGGGCAGAGGGATTTTGCCTACTCAACGACCAGGCCATTGCCGCACAATACCTCCTCGACAACAAGCTGGCTCGGCAAATACTCATCGTCGACCTGGATGTGCATCAGGGAAATGGCACTGCAGAGATTTTTCAGAACGAACCCCGGGTATTCACCTTCAGCATGCATGGGGAGAAAAACTACCCCATGAAAAAGGAACAATCAGACCTGGATGTGCCGCTAAAAGACGGAACCGGAGACAAGGAATATCTAAGCCTCCTCGATCACCATCTCAAAAAATTGCTCGACGAAGTTGAACCAGACTTCCTGTTTTTTCAATCTGGTGTGGACGTGCTTGCTAGTGATAAACTTGGGCGGCTGGGTATGAGTGTAGGTGGATGCAAGCGAAGAGACGAACTGGTGATTTCCGAGGCTAAAAAGCACAACCTACCGATAGTGGCATCAATGGGCGGGGGCTATTCAGAAGATATAAAAGTGATTTTGGAGGCTCATGCCAATACCTACAGGATAGCGCAAGAGTTGTTTTTTTAGCATGGTTCCGTCATTCCTGCGGAGGCAGGGATCTCATCAATTGTGGTTTTTCAATTGCGAATAAGATTGCCTCCGGCAATGACTATATAACAAGAAGGTCTCCCCAGTCTGAGATCATAGCCATTCCCAAAATGATTTTGAAACTAAAATAAAGATTCCTCCTTCGTCGAAATAACATTATAGGATTACATGTCTCCACTCCACTCCTTATAAAATTGCTCAAGGTATTGCTCCATAAACTGATGCCTTTGTTCCGCTACCTGCTTTCCGGTTTCAGTATTCATGCGATCTTTCAGTAGCAGCAATTTCTCATAAAAGTGATTGATTGTAGGAGCCGTGCTCTTCTTGTATTCCTCTTTAGTCATGTTGAGATTTGGAGGAATATCCGGATTGTAAAGCTCCCTGTTTTTAAACCCTCCATAATTGAAAGTTCGTGCGATCCCTATGGCGCCAATGGCATCTAGCCTATCTGCATCCTGCACCACATCTAGCTCAGGAGAGCTAAACTTGCGCGCTTCATTTCCTCCTTTGAAAGAGATATTTTCAATGATGGCTTTCACATGATCAATCACTTCCTGATCCGCTCCCTGAGATTGCAAAAACTCTTCAGCTTTCATCGGGCCAATGCGCTCATCACCGCCGTGAAATTTGCTGTCCGCAATATCATGAAGCAACGCACCAAGTTCAACGATTCTGATATCGACCACTTCTTCTTTGGCTATGGTTTTCGCCAGCTTCCAGACGCGCTCTATGTGCCACCAGTCGTGACCGCCTTCTGCGTTTCGAAGTTGGTCTTTGACGAAAGTGATGGTTGACAGGATGATATCTTTAGTCATAAATTATGATTATCATGACACCAAAGTAGCATAGGCATGTCACTTGAGCATCATAACTATGTCACTTGTGTGAGATAGTTATGTCACTTTCGAATGATCTCAGATGGAACCAGCTGAGATTAAAAAAAGAATTCATTGAACAGATACTAGTTGCAATAAGGACAATTTGGAATACTTGAATCCTGAGCCTGATATTGCTTATAAAGCCCACATGCCACAGTAACGCCATCAGAGTTGCCAGCGCAGAGGTAAAGCTGAGCCGTCTTACATTGGCTGTCTATTTGAATATTGAACTCAGGACCAGCATAATCACCACATGCATCGCCCGAACCTCCATCATCTTCATTCAAATCAAAAACAAGAAATGGGTTGTCATGATCACCTGTCGGTCTCAATTCGTATGAATTTCTTCCCGATTTATCATCAGCCCTGAGCATAACCTTAGCTCCTTGAACAGCCGCCTCACCAGCGAGGCTTGAAAAACGCTCTCCGCCAAAATCATAATTATAATCTATTCCCGCATTTTTGCTTGCAACACTTGCAGTATAACTGTATAAGGCATCTATACCCAAGTATTCACTGGTCAAAGATTTTCCACCATAAAAGAATTCCGGAGCACTATCAAACAGATCATGGTCGGCATAGATGACAATCTTCCCTCCTTCATCATCTGTTTCACATGCTGTGAAAGAGATTAGGACACCCACAAGCAATAAGCAACGCTTTAATTCTTTGATCATTTTTTCGTTTTTTATTTTTTAAAGCTTCGAAATTACCTCTTCATATAAGAACGAAGAAGAAAAAAGTAATCTGATTGGCTTGCCGTTTTTTCAAAGACAAAGAAGCAGACGAGAAAAAAACAAAAACACCAGACAGGTTTTTAAAACCTGTCTGGTGTTGGAAACGTGAACCAAAAAAGATTTGATTTCCTTTGATTGTTTAGGAATGAGGCTTTCCATCTGACGCCACGGGAAATCAGTAAGTGAAAGAATTGCTCATGTTTTGCATTCCATAAATCCATATTCTAGCAAAAAGTACATTTCAGAAAAACTACCTTTGCCTCTTCTTCAGAAACCAGACAATATCACTTCTAATGAATGCCAACTACGCCCAGATCATCAATGAAATTTATACTGAATTGGAAGATTTTCAGGACGATGGCAAAGTCGCAGACTACATTCCCTATCTCGCTAAGATAGACAGAAACAAGTTTGGCATGTGCCTGACTACTGTGGATGGACAGCTCAATAAAGTTGGAGATGCCGATGAAAAATTTTCCATTCAGAGTGTATCAAAAGTGCTGTCACTGGCTATGGCGTTTAGCCAACTGGGAAACAAAGTCTGGGAAAGAGTGGATGTGGAACCATCAGGAAATGGATTTAACTCTATCATCCAGCTGGAATATGAAGATGGATTTCCCAGAAACCCATTCATAAACGCCGGAGCTATTGTCATTGCAGACATGCTCGTAAGCTTGCTGGATGACCCCAAAACAGAGTTTCTGGAATTTGTGCGCGGATTGTGTGGCAATCCGGAAATCCAATACAATGAACAGGTAGCTGTGTCAGAGAAAAGCGTTGGTTATGGCAACAACTCTCTGGCATATATGATCAAATCCAAAGGCAACCTGGTCAATGATGTTGACACAGTACTGGACTTCTACTTTTGGCAATGCTCCATAGAGATGACTTGTGTAGAACTAGCCAAGACCTTTCTGAATTTCGGTGAAACGGGTGTTCCTTTTGGCTATGGGAAATACACGCTAACGGCCAGTCAGTCGCGCAGGATGAACGCACTCATGCTGACCTGCGGCTTTTATGATGAATCTGGTGAGTTTGCTTTCGAGGTGGGGTTACCAGGGAAAAGTGGGGTTGGTGGTGCGATTGTAGCGCTCAACCCACTAACATACTGCGTGAGTGTCTGGAGTCCTCCCCTCAACAAAAAAGGAAACTCTAATAAAGGAATGAAAGCATTGGAAATGCTGACAACAAAACTAGGCGGGTCAATTTTTTAAGAGAGTTCATTTACTGTCAGGTGGAAACACCTGACATCACGAGAATGGGGAATTAGAGATGTTGAGAAAATGAAAATCAGCAAACGAAAAGAACCTTATCTGAAGAATTAGAGCCGTCCGGGAGCAGTATCTAAAAACACTCCCTTGACTAGCCCTCGTTTGCAAAGTGACTCCCTAATTCTCAAGTTTTCAACTTACCAGGCTGACACCAACCAAGCCCTTGAACCCTGCATAATCTCTTGCAGAGCTAAAAACATAGTTTTCGGGTTTCCACAATCATTCCTACAACTGGGTTCTGGTGAATATATTCCAGTCGCGAGTCAATCATATGACTAAGAAGCTCAATGGCGGCTGACAAAAAAGAGTTTTGCAACAAAATTGTTGCCTTTCAAATTACATCTACTATATTAGCAACATAAATGTTGCTAATCATGAAGCTAATGCCCCCAATAGCTATAGAGAAAACGTACAAACAGCCTATAGATGAGGTTTGGAAGTACATCACCAATCAAACCTACCTGGCTCAGTGGTTGATGCCGGGAAATTTTGAGCCAATCGTAGGAAAGTCATATCGGTTTGACTGTCCACCAGATGAAAACGAATGTTCAGATTTCGTTTTTGGAGAAATACTGGACGTTCAGGCTCCTCATACCATCAAGTTTACCTGGAACACCGCCCAGCTTCACAATACCACAGTGGTCACTTTTAGTCTGGTCGAGACTAATGATGGAGTTACATTCAAAATAGCTCATGAAGGATTTGCCGAGCAGGACAAGATCGAATGCGAAAAGCATGAAATGGGATGGGCACATCACCAAAATCTTATTGAAAAAATCGTGAAACATGAAAAAGCCTAAAGTGGATCCATTTAAAGCATTGGCCGACCCTCGCCGTAGAAAAATCATCCAACTTCTGTTGGTTTCGTCTTCATTGTCATTGCATGCCATTACTGAAAACTTCGATATGAGTAGGCAAGCGCTGACGCGCCATATCAACACGCTACAGGAATCCGGTATTTTAAAACCTGAAACAAAAGGGAGGGAAACCATCTACCATCTTGACTTAGAACCGCTCAAAGAGGTCTACGACGTAGTGAGCTATTACCATTCATTCTGGGAAAATAAACTGGACAAGTTGGATCAATTAATGAACACTAAAAAAGCATAAACAATGGAACACATCAGACATTTTGTTAACATCAACTCACCCATCGATAAAGTATATGAAGCACTCGCTACACAAGAAGGCTTAGCTAAATGGTGGACCGAAACTACGGTTGCCAAACCGGAAATCGGTTTTGTGAATGAGTTTCGTTTTGGCGAAGGAGAATTGAAGCAGTTGAAAGTCACTAGCCTCAAACCTGATACGTATATAGAGTGGCTTTCTGTTGGTGGAGATGAAGAGTGGCAGGATACGAAGATTATCTTCAACCTCGAGTCAAAAGATAGCAAGACTATTTTGCGTTTTTCGCATGAAAACTGGAGAAACGCCACCGACTATTTTGGCAACTGTAACTTTCATTGGGGTATTTTCCTTGGTAGTCTAAAAATGCTTTGCGAAACCGGAAAAGGAAGAACTTTTCAGGATATGATGAATGGGAACTAAGAGAATCGTCACTTCCTCGCTGGGCGCCCTGAAGAGAGCCTCAACTGATGTTAATGTCCTATGTCATCCCGACTTTGGAGGAATCTTCCTTAATACCAGATATTTAGAGTTAGATTTCTCCTACAGAGAAAGGACAAAAATTTGACTTACTTCAGATTAAATTCCATGGGAAGCTCAGCTATAGTGCCTCCCAAGCATTCTCTCTTACGCCTTCAAACGAAACATTTGTTATAATCAGGATTATATTGAGTGTGAAGCGCTTCTTTCCTATAGCGAGTATGAATTCGATTCAGTTTTGAGAGTCAAAAATGACAGTATTACATTTTTGATCACAAAGCTTAAGAATTGCTCCGGTCAAGAGTATTAAATTCCAAAATTCTTTCTCACCCTAATACATATACTCAAACGCACTGTGGTAGCATCCTCGGTCTTGTACGTTTCGGATCAGCTCGTCAAAAAAGGTGTTGGAGCTAAGCGTAGCTGAGTCTCCCACCATGATGAGTAGATGTCTGGCACGAGTCATGGCCACATTCATCCGGCGGATATCACCCAAAAACCCGATCTCTCCGTCGGGGTTACTGCGTACGAGGGACATCAAAATAATGTCTCTTTCCTGTCCCTGAAAGGCGTCCACAGAATTGATCGTAATGTTTTGCTCCATCTCCTTCCACCACTCATATCTAGCAATCCCAGATCTAAGCTTCTCTGTCTGTGCTTTGTATGGGGCTATTATACCAATGGACAGTTTCTTAAAATCCTCATCTCCTTCCACGACCAGTTTATCTAGTCGCTCCAATACAAAGTGCGCTTCTTCTACGTTGAAAGTGGAGAGCGTCTCAGGGTTTTTCTCTTCATCATAACCACAACCAGCCGTATCAATAAATGCCACAGGCTCATTGTAAAGCTGTCGGCGCTGATGAATGATTTCGCCAGACTCCAAATCAGCATTGTAAAAATATTGATTGGAAAAAGCCATAATCTGTGGATGCATCCGGTATTGCGTTTGCAGCATCGTGTCCACATCGTAAGCCTTGATTGTTCGCTCGAAAATAGTTTGAGACAGTCCTGCCTTATCCGCTTCTCTCGATTTTACTGTGGGTGGCAACTGCCAATGATCACCTGCCATCACCACCTTTTGCGACTTCATGATAGGGATCCATGATGCAGGCTCCAGCGCCTGGGAGGCTTCATCTATAAATACAGTTTTGAACTGACGGTTTATCAGGTTTGAATTGTTGGCACCCACAAGCGTACAGGCGATAACCTGTGCTTTATTGAGCTCATCAAAAATCATGTGGCCTTCCAGCTGGTGTGCTTCATCTTTGAGGCTTTTGGCTTCATCCAAAAGCATCCGCCGCTGCTGCCTTTCTTCTCTGCCAAAATTGCGCTTGTACTTCCAACCCATCTGCCGCATTTCCTCTGACTTTCGACGCAAGTCACGCAACATTTTAGAATCTTGATGAGAAGCCAGACGCGCATCCATGGTGGTGCTAACCACTGTGTCGGTAACTCTGGCCGGATGGCCAATTCTCAAAACACGAACCTCCTGTTCGCTCAGCTTTTCTGCGAGCAGATCAACCGCGGCGTTACTGGCAGCACAGACCAACACCTGTTTTTCCTCCGACACCTTTTCCTTTATAGCCTGCACAAGGGTGGTGGTTTTGCCCGTCCCCGGAGGGCCATGAACCAACGCCAAATCTTCGGCTTCACTAATTTTATTCAGAGCAGCATTTTGGCTAGCATTCAACCCCGGAAAAGTGATTGATGGTTTTTTCTTAAAAAATGGCGTCTGATCTCCCATAAGAATGGGCATCAGCTCAAACACTCGCCCTTCGGTAATCTTCGAAAGTTTTTTGAGCGTCTTCTCCATCTCATCGTAGGTGCTCTCATCAAAAAGGAGATTCACGCCTAGCTTTCCTTCATCCACCCAATCAGGTGGATCATCGCTATTGAGCATGAAAGTCATCTTGTTTTGATTCATGCGCATGACAATTCCCGAAACGGTCAATTTCCTTTTTTCATCATTGAGAAAAAGACTCACGGAAGACCCTGGCTGAAAATGATGTCTTTGCTCCAGGTCGGTGGTTCGCTCCACCTGAAAGACCCAACGCTCGCCAGTACCAACGTACGACTTGTTGACTGTGACAGGATACCACGTCACCCCCTCCTTTTTTCTGTCGGGCAGAGATCGGTTTCCGATTTTATGTTCGTATTGTTTCCTATCCTCTTCTCTTTCCTGTTTGATCAACTTGAGAAGATTCAGAAAGTGATCCGTATATTTCATCGGCTACTTTCTCAGGTACTTTTGGATCGTGGATTTGAGGGATTCTTTGTCTGCTGAGATGTCCTGATCACTGTAGATTTTGAGCAATAGCTCCAAAAGCACATCTTCACTATATCCGATTTTGCTTGCCATCTTGGCACAAAAAGCCAGCTCTTCTTTGTACAGCCGGCCGTCTATCTTCATCAGCTGCACTATGCTGTAGATATACTCATACTTCTCATCATCAGTCAGTACGTCCAGATCCTCGATCAGCGTAGGATCCTCAAAACACGCACTGATGTCATCAGAAGACATGCCATTCGCCTTACCTATTTGCTTGATAAGGTCTATCTCATCTTGCACAACCACACCATCTATTTTGGCCAGTTGTACTAGCAGGTTAAGATGTGTCCTCGACATATTTGTTGAACTTCCTTCGATAACTTTAAGATTTAGGCGGTACTATCGGATTAATTGATAAACTTAGTTTATAAATCCCTCAGGAACAAAATTAAAGGAAACCAAGCAACACACAAGTGAATTTTCTCGCACATCTTTATCTATCCGGCGAAGATAAGAATGTCATGATCGGCAATTTCATCGGGGACTTTGTGAAAGGGAAAGATGTAGCGCTTTTTGAAGGGAACATCAAAAAAGGCATCCTTTTGCATAGGGAAATTGATCACTTTACTGACACCCACGCCATAGTCAAAGTCAGCAAAAAAAGACTACAGCCAAAATACCATCACTATGCACCTGTAATTGCGGATGTTTTCTATGATCATTTTCTTTCTGCCAATTGGTTGGACTATTCAGAAAAACCCTTGATTGACTACACAGAGTCATTTTATGCATTAACTAAATCATACCAATCAGTCATACCAGCCCAGGCTCAAAATATGCTCAAGTACATGAGTGCAGGCAACTGGCTGTACAACTACCAATACGTAGAAGGTATCAATCAGGCACTGACCGGAATGTCCAAAAGAACTAAATTTGAATCAAAAATGGAGCATGCCTCTAAAGATCTGGAAAAGGATTATGACGCATACAAGGACGAGTTCGAGCAGTTTTTCCCAATCCTCAAAGCACATGCCTCAGCGTTTCTAAATAATCTGAAATGAAAGACCTATTACTAGTTGGGCTTGGTGGTTTTGCGGGAAGCGTTTGTCGCTACGGAGTGGGCCTTTCGGCCGCAAGATATTTCCATGGCAACTTTCCTCTTGGCACTTTGATTGTCAATGTAATCGGCAGCCTGCTAATAGGGATTTTGGCTGGATACTTTCTCAAAAATCAATCGCAGCAAGCCCTCAGTTTATTTCTGATTACGGGGTTTTGCGGCGGCTTTACCACATTCTCCACTTTTTCTTTTGACAACCTCAAATTGATCAAAGAAGGCATGATCTCAACTTTCGCCCTATACGGTCTGGGTAGTGTTCTTTTCGGAATCCTCTTTTGCGCAGCAGGTTTTTGGCTTACCTACAAATCTTGAAATGAACAATTTCAGCCCTAATTGACGTTAAAAGATGGGTTATGCAGAATTATTACACTCTTCTGAATATCAGTGAATCTGCATCGCAGACAGAAATTAAGGCGGCATTTAAGAAGCTGGCCGTTCGATATCATCCTGACAAGCATGCGGGGGACGAACATATGGCTGAGCGGTTCAAGGAAATAAATGAAGCCTATCAGGTACTGTCTAACCCCTACGAAAAAGCGCGATATGACATCAAGCTAACGTATGGTCGATCAGCTCATACAACAGTCTATGAGTCTCCTACACAACCAACATACCGTGCCAGACCCAGACATTCTCGTAAGAATTACAGCAAACCTAAAATCGACTGGAAAGAAAACTGGATCGCCACGGCGTACGCATTTATATTCACTTTCATAGTAGCTTCCGCGGTAATGCTAGCCATATTCATCAAGAACTTCTACGACGAAAAGCAACATAAAGAACGCTTACTCGAAAGAAGACAAAGGTTTGAAGTGGCAAAAGAAAATTTCCGCATGGGCAAAATAGAAGATGCACTGCTCACCTTCAATGAGCTGGCTCCCCACCTCAAAGAGGAAGAGGACATGGCCGACTACACCACGGGTATCTATTCCGGTTTCATAGAAAAGGCGGAAGACCATTACTACCGCCTCCAATTCGAAAATGCCATTTACTATTACGAATTAATCGAGCGGTTTTCTCCCAAAAAACCCATCGTGCTAAAGGAGCACCTGGCCAAGGCTTATGCCCGAATAGACCAACCACATGAAGCAATTAAGATGTTTACACAGCTGCTGGTTTTAGGATACAGAAATCTGGATTGCTATATAGCCATGGCTGAAATATATCGTGATCAACTAGGCAACCTGGAGGAAGCAAAAAGATACTATGTTCATGCCAACGAACTGGCCATTAAGCAATATCGATCCGTTTACGGCAGAGCGTATCCACTGGTGATTCAGGGCAAGCATTTGCCTCCTATGCACTATAACCTATTCACATCGCTTGCCAACATATATTTGCAATTGGAAATGTATGAGAAAGCGCTCAACACAACTGAGTGGAATGTGCAGATATGGCCAGATAGTGCGGAAAACTACGCACTGGCTGCCATGGGACATCTTGCGCTTGATCATACCGCAGAAGCATGCGATAATTTTTTGACAGCTTCAGCACTTGGTTATAATGGTACAGTTCAAATAGATTGCAACTGATGAGTACAGCAGGATATTCAGGAACGCCCCTCGTGAAAAAGTTGGGTATCAAACCAAACTTCAAGTGTCTCATTCTTCATGAGCCGCAGCACTACATAGACTTACTTTTCGAGCTACCAGAAAACACTGAATTCACCGATGAGGCCACTGGGACATTTGATTTCATTCACGCTTTCTATTTGAAGGTTGATAATCTGGAAAGAGAATGGCCACAGCTAAAAGGATGCTTGAAAAAAGACGGAGGGCTTTGGATCAGCTGGCCCAAAGGGAGCTCAAAAATTGAAACAGACATGAATGCCAATGATGTCCGTAGAATTGGGCTAAAAGGAGGGCTGGTTGATGTGAAAGTGTGCGCGGTTGACAGTGACTGGTCCGGCCTGAAATTTATGTTTCGGAAAACAGATCGTTAAACTCATCACTATCTGGCATTCTGATCGAGCATCTCTGCCCCTTTAGCAAGTGGTAGTCTTCATCCATGATAAATTCCGTTTTGGCTTTGTCAATGGCACGATTAGCCTCAGATTTCACTTGCTTGCGTTTGATGATCTCAGCAAACTTTTTGACCTCTCCAATATTCTTCAACTTAAGGGGTGGTACCATCATAGGCTTGTCGTCATCGTCTTTGGCTACCATGGTGAAGTAGCAAGTGTTTGTATGCTTTACAGTATGGGTTTTCACATTTTCAGACACTACTCGAATCCCCACAACCAGCGACGAATTCCCCACATGATTGACCGAGGCAGTCAAAGACACCAACTCACCTACTTCCACAGGTTGCAAAAACTCCACCTGATCTACGGACACAGTCACACAATAGGTTCCTGCATGTTTGCTTGCACAGGCATAGGCAGCCTTGTCCATAAGCGACAACAGAATTCCTCCGTGGATTTTTCCTCCAAAATTGGCATAAGATGGGATCATCAACTCGGTAAGGATGGTTTTCGAAAATTCTACTGATAAAGGTTCCATGGTAGTTTATTTAGCCTACAAAATCCCCACTCTTGGTGCGGCACTTCTTTATTCTCCGATTCAGAATAAGCTTCCAAAAAGGAGACCGTGTAAAAATCAATTTTAAATTGACCAAAAAGTTGTTTTCAAATCGTTCGTCGGGGTTCATAGCTCCAGGCAAACCCTCAGGCATAAACACGTATTCAAAACCCATTTTTCTAGTCTCTTCTAAAGCGCAGGGATTTCCATACAAAATACCATCCAAATCACTTTTGATAATGTAATCAATATTCTTACGATCCGGCTTGTTTCTGAGCCTATTGGCTTCTTTGCGCGGATCCAGATTTTCCGTTGGGATATAATCCCTAATATCTTTCTCTTTCTTCAACTGCGCCTGCACTTTGGTGCATCCGAAGAGGAGAAAAAAACCAAATAAAACATACAAAACCCGAAAACACATAGATGGCAATTCTTCGCCTAAGATAACTTATCTTACAAGATGTCCATGATACATGGATACAAATTTATGCCCTGAGGTCATTCAAAGACAGATTCAAAAGGGAGTTCCAAATTAGATATTGTATAAATACCTTTGCGAGCCAAAAATAGCCTTTAGCAAGCCTTGAAAAACATCATCAGTTTCCTTCTTAGAAATGTACCACGCAAATACCTCCAACTGGTAAGCCACTACGGCTTGGCTGTGGCTGCCCTGTTTTACAAAGGCAACAAGGTACAGTGCCCGGTGTGCAGCTCCAAATTCAGGATATTCATGCCCTATGGTCGTGAGTCCAGATCAAACGCCCTGTGCCCGAGCTGCCTGTCCCTGGAAAGACACAGATTGATGTGGCTTTATTTGGAACGAGAAACGGGCTTTTTCAAAGACGAAGGAAAACTGCTTCACATTGCTCCAGAGCATTGCTTTATAGACAGGTTCGAGAAAATTGAAAACCTGGAATACGTCACAGCGGACATTGAATCCCCACTGGCCAAGGTGAAAATGGACGCCCACGACATCCCTTTCGGAGAAGCTGAATTTGACATGGTTTTTTGCAATCACGTGTTGGAACATGTCACTGACGATCGGAAAGTGATGAGTGAAATCTATCGTGTCATGAAGCCTGGCGGATGGGGCATATTGCAAATCCCGCTGTTTTTCCCTCTGGCCAAGCATACCATTGAAGACCCCACTATCACCGACCCCAAAAAGCGTGAAGAGCTTTTTGGTCAGGATGATCATGTGAGAAAATACGGGTGGGATTACAAGCAAAGACTGGAAGAAGCTGGGTTCACTGTAAGAGATGACTACACCAGCACCTTGTCGCGGGAAGAACTGCACAGGTATGGCATCATGGAGTCGGAGATACTTTATACCGTAAGAAAATAATCATGCAGGCGGTAATATTAGCAGGAGGAAAAGGCACCCGACTAAAAGAACTGACTGCCGAAATACCCAAGCCAATGGTAAAGGTTGGTGATAAGCCAATCATCGAACATCAGGTTTTGTTGCTTAAGTCTTACAAAGTCAAAAACATCCTGATCATCGTCAATCATCTCAAGATGCCTCTGATTGACCACCTGGGCAATGGTGAAAAATTTGGAGTAAACATTTCCTACTTCGAAGAAGAAAAACCCTTGGGGACTTCCGGAGCTTTTCCTCTTTTCACCGACAAACTTGAAGACACTTTTCTGGTGGTTTATGGAGATGTGATGTTTGACATGGACATCAAACGGTTGTCCGACTTTCACACCAAAAATAAAGCGGATGCGACTCTGGTGGTTCACCCCAATGACCACCCGTATGACAGTGATCTTGTGGAAACCGATCCAATGAATCGTATTACTGCCTTTCACTCTAAGCCGCACAAGTCAGACTCCTATAAAAAAAACCTTGTCAATGCTGGGGTTTATATATTCAATAAGTCTGTCATTGATCACCTGCCAGGAGCGGTCAAAGGTGATTTCGGAAAAGACATATTTCCAAAATGGATTCATTCACTGAAAGTATTTGGGTACAATACACCCGAATACCTCAAAGACATGGGCACTTTGGATCGCTTAGCCATGGTAACAAATGATTTGACGTCTGGGAAAATTGCGCGAAGAAACCTCAAGCACAAACAAATGGCTATTTTCCTGGATCGTGATGGCGTGATCAATGAAGACCGGCATTTGATCCACAAGCCTGAAGATCTGGTTCTTTACCCTTTTGCAGCTGAAGCCATCAAAAAAATAAACAGCTCAGACTACCTGAGCGTAGTAGCAACAAACCAGTCTGTAGTAGCCAGAAGCCTATGCACCATAGAAGAGTTGGAGTACATCCACAAAAAGCTTGATAGCGATTTGGGAGCTGATGGAGCCAAACTCGACCAACTGTACTACTGCCCCTATCACCCTGATAAGGGCTACCCTGAGGAAAACCCGCTCTACAAAAAAGAACACCCCTGGCGCAAACCTGCTCCGGGTATGATCTTGCAGGGAGCAGAAGACTTTAACATTGACCTGAGCCAATCATATATGATTGGCGATAGGGAATCGGATATATTGGCTGGGAAAAATGCGGGATGCAAAACGATAGCCGTACGAACAGGGCATGGTTACAAGAAAGCAACAGTAGAGCCAGATTACATCTTCAGAGACCTCATAAGCGCCGTAAATTTTATTGTGGATGATCCGCTACAAGAGTCATTCGACAAAATTGTGAGTCTGATAAATGAGCAGTCTGCATCTCTGCAGATCGTCATTATCGCTGGCAACTCACAATCAGGAAAATCCACGCTCGCGAAAAGACTCTCTTTTGGCCTGACCGAAAAAGGAATTGATAACAACATCTTGTCTCTAGATCATTTTCTATTACCAAAAGATCGACGAAAAGCCGCCAGTGGCGTATTAGAAAGATTTCAGATATCCAAAATCGCTGCAGCCATTACGAATTTGGTAAGTGGTAAGGAAATTTCTCTCGACGGATACTCCAAAGATCCAAACACAGAACAAAACAAATTCAGCTTTAAGCTCTCCAACGAAAAGATCCTGATCATTGACGGGATTGTCGGGCTGGCCAGTGAGGATCTCAGAAAAATGGCCACTGTGAAGGTGTTTGTAGATCAAACATTTGACGGCTACAAAGAAAGATTTTATCATCTTTACGACTGGAAAGGATTTACCAAAGAAGAAACAGACAGTTTATTTGCAAATCGCGTCGTTGACGAGTTTCGCCCAATCAAGGAAACCCGGGATTTTGCAGACCTGATCATAAATACTCCATGATCCCATGATCATTACGAAAACACCCTTTAGAATAAGTTTTGTTGGCGGAGGCTCAGATTTACCTGAGTTCTATCGTGAGTACCCCGGCGCAGTGCTGAGTACCACTATAAATAAATACATGTACATCTCGTCGCATCAGTTTTTCGAAAACGACAAGATCCGCATGAAGTATTCCAAGACAGAAACTGTCGGAAATGTGGAAGAAATCACTCACCCAATCTTTAAGGAGGCCTTAAAACAATTTGACATCCAGGGAGGAGTAGAACTTTCGTCGATAGCCGATGTGCCCGCAGGGACTGGCATGGGTTCTTCGTCCTCATTCACGGTAGGTTTACTTCACAACCTTTACGCAATCAAAGGTCTGCACGTGTCAAAAGAGACCCTGGCGCAGGAGGCTTGTGACATTGAGATAAGCAGACTCAAAGAACCAATTGGCAAACAAGATCAATACGCCGCGGCTTATGGTGGTCTTAACATCTTTCGGTTCAACTCAGACGAAACTGTGGGTGTAGAAAAACTCTATATGAAAAATGAGATCAGTGCATCGCTAAACGACAACCTGATCATGTTTTACACAGGCTCACAGCGCAAAGCCAATGAAATTCTGACTGAGCAAAAAAGTAACACCAAGGTGGCTGATAAAAAAGCCACGTTGATCGAGATGACACAACTGGTTGATGAACTAAAAAGCACGTTGATTTCAGGAAACTTATCTGATTTTGGCAAACTCCTACACCACAACTGGCTACTCAAAAAACAGCTTGCCTCCAAAATAAGCAACGGAACAATCAACGACGCTTATGATTTGGCGCTGAAAAATGGAGCCCTTGGTGGAAAGTTACTTGGCGCTGGTGGCGGTGGGTTTCTATTATTTTACTGCGAAAAAGAAAAACAACCTCAATTAATTGAGGCAATGAAGCCACTCAGAAAGATTGCCTTCAATTTAGAACATGAGGGCTCAAAAGTTATTTACTTTGGGGACGAAACAGAATACTGATGCAGCATTACAAAACCTACACCAATCAGGTGATCGAAACCCTCGGGAAGATTGATCACAACCAGCTTGATGCCGTTAAGGACGCGCTGATCACAGCTAAGAACGAAAGCAAAAATATCTACATATTTGGCAATGGTGGTAGTGGTGGCACAGCATCTCATATTGCTGGCGACTTTGTGAAAGGCGCTAGCTACAAGCAAGCCAATCGCTATAGATTCACTTGCCTCAATGACAATTTCTCGGCCATTGGAGCCATCTCTAATGACATTTCTTACGATCACATCTTCAGCGAACAACTTAAAAATTTCGCACAAGAAGGAGATTTAGTTATTGGGCTTTCCGGTAGCGGAAATTCTGAAAATGTGGTAAAAGGACTGGAAGAAGCCAAGAAAAGAAATGCAGTAACCGTGGCTCTCTGCGGTTATACTGGTGGCCGGATCAAAGATATAGCCGACCTTGTAATCCATATTCCTGTCAACGACATGGAAATCACTGAAGACCTGCATTTGATGGTTTTTCACATGATGAAACAAACCATCATCAAAGAACAAAATGGCTCGTTAGACGACATGGGCGATAAGTATATCGCCAGGATGAAGTAATACTAAAGCGGACTCTCCGGCTCTCCTTCCTTCTTTTCGAAAATCCCTTTTGGTTTACCCAAAACCCAAACGGCATAGCCATTGGCGATGAACCCTCTGGCATAGGCGTAAAACTGAGTGACAGTCACCGGAACACTCAAAAGCCCCACCTTAAAAGACCTACTCTCCAAAACCGCTCCCCTAAACAAAAGAATGCAGTAAACAAGTATCGACAATGGCCAAACTCGTACAATTTCAAATGGCAAAAACAAAGAAAACACCCCACCGAGCAAGTAAAGCGTGAATGCCAATGGAAACAAATGAGTGATTTTCAATTCGTCCTCGTGAAGGCGTGAAAGCATGACTCTGGCCGCTCCGAATCGGTAAACCTGCTTGTAAAATTTAAGAATAGACACTCTTCTTTTGTGATACACAAAGGCCTCTGGAATCAATTCGGTTTTGTGCCCTGCGGCAATAATTCGCGCACTCAAATCCATATCTTCGCCCACAGGCAAAGCAGCATTGAACCCTCTCAGGTCTCGAAATACACTCGTCTTCACGCCCATATTGAACCCTCGTGGCTTATATTTCCCGACGTGGTTTTTCTTTCCACGTATTCCGCCAGTTGTAAGAACAGACGTCATAGAAAAGCTAATGGCCTTCTGCACATCCGAGAATGATTTATGGGCAGCATCAGGCCCACCAAAAGCAATTAGCTGCTGTTCTTTGATCGATTTCTCAACCTTCTCAAAATAGCCTTCGGGCACTATCACATCAGAATCCATAAAGATGAGGTACTCGCCGCAGGCTTGCTTGGCTCCCAGGTTTCGTGAGTCACTTATCCCAAGTCCTTTGATATAGATTCTCTGAAATTTAAGTTTAGAGTAGTGCGCTGAAGCATACTTTTCTACGGACTTTAAGTCATCCGTAGGGCTGCCATCTACAATGATAACCTCAAAGTCAGAGTAAGACTGTTTGTCCAAACTATCAAGCAACTCAAGTACTTCATCTTCGCGCTTAAATACAGGGACAATTACTGAAAAACCGGGCATTTAACTTATCCTCTCAATTACAAGATAGTCGTTCTTTTTAGGGTTGACCTGAATGATCATTTCGGCGATAAAGCCAGCCAGAAAAAGTTGAGTACCTATAACGACCGCAACAAGTGCAAGGAAGAAAAGCGGTTGATCAACCACGTCACGCACGGGCAGGTGGTAATGTAAATTGTAGAGTTTTGCACCTATGATCCACCCCGCCACTACAATCCCAAATACAAATGAAAGAGTCCCGAATAAGCCAAAAAAGTGCATCGGATTTTTCCTGAATCGAGTCACAAAACTCACCGAAATCAAATCCAAAAAGCCATTTAAAAATCGCTCCAAACCAAATTTGGTATATCCATACTTACGAGCGCGATGCTCAACTACCTTCTCTCCTATTTTGCTAAATCCATTCCACTTAGCTATCATCGGAATGTAGCGATGCATCTCCCCATAGACTTCAATGTTCTTCACCACACTGTGGTGATATGCCTTAAGCCCACAATTAAAATCATGAAGCTTGATGCCTGAGACTATACTGGTAACTTTGTTGAAAAATTTGGAGGGAAGCGTCTTGCTGATAGGATCATGGCGCTTTTTCTTCCACCCCGACACAAGATGATATCCTTCCTTGCGGATCATATCTACAAGCCCGGGAATCTCGTCAGGACTATCTTGCAGATCCGCATCCATAGTCATCACCACCTCTCCTTGACATTGCTCAAAACCTACGTTCAGTGCGGCCGATTTGCCATAGTTCCTGTTAAACTTAATCCCATGAGCCCTTTTATCTTTTGCATTCATCTGCTCAATTACCGCCCACGAAGTATCCGTACTTCCGTCATCGATAAACAAAACTTCAGTTGAGATGCCGTGCTCGTCAACCACGCGCACAATCCAATCAAACAACTCAGGAAGCGATTCTTCTTCGTTGAATACGGGTACGACAATAGAAAGGTCTAATTGGGATTTCGTCACTTAATTAATTGAATTCAGGGTTGTTTTTCTTAGTGATTGCAGAAATAACCAATGCCAAAATAAAACCGAAAAGCGTACCAAAGAAGATTCCAAATAGCAACATAGCTGTAGGCCCGGAAAACATTTCAGCTATC
This sequence comes from Cyclobacteriaceae bacterium, assembly GCA_039970095.1. Classification (GTDB taxonomy): domain Bacteria; phylum Bacteroidota; class Bacteroidia; order Cytophagales; family Cyclobacteriaceae; genus JAMZMI01. The sequence goes on along the minus strand of JBDVMP010000026.1, from coordinate 4,509 downwards.
TTCATGGCTTGGTCTATTTCCGCATCGCTCATGCCACGCTTCTCAAACTCCATAATTTGCTGCTCACGTATAACATCAAGAAATGCTGGATTGATAAGCTGTACGTATGCAAAAGTGAACAAGCTACTAATACCAGAACCCACCAGTGACAATAATGTACCGATACCAAGCCCTTGCTTATAGCTCATGTACCCGTCTCCATTCTTTTGAAACTCTTTATGAGCCAGATACATGATCACAGCCGTGAAAATCAATCCGATATAACCGAGCTTTTGATTACCTGCCTGTCCGGCCAGATCAAGGCCAATAAAATATATGATTCCTACAAGAGCACTAATCACTCCATATTTAATCGAAATACTTTTTACGGTAACGTTTGATTGATCTTCCATGGTTATTTGGGTTGTTTTCTTAAAATTATCGATATCACGGGTGTAATAAAGAAACCAGCCATGATTTTTTTCAAACCCGAACTAATTAATAAATCCGTAGAAGTAGTCTCTTTGATTTTCTGTAGCTGCTCATCAAAAGCGTCCTCCCCCATTTCATCTATATAAAACTGCTTCTTATCCTGGATGAACGCATTAGCTGCGTCCTGATAGGCTGTCACCACCGTCTCATCTATGGCAAAATAAACGGCCAGATAGGTGATGAAAAGAATCGTGGAAGCGAGGTATATGTTAAACCCTATTGTCATCCCGTGCCAAAAATGAAAGACATTATGTTCCTGTTGCGCTTTGAATTCCTTATCAGCAAAAAGAATAAACAAGCCAAACATCATCAAGTCGAAAATCAAGTGAACCAAATTAATCAACGGATCAATCCCCAGATAAGCTGACAGGTGAAATATGACTACCAAAAACACACTGCAAATCGCAGCATATTTGATTGAAATTTTGAGCATATTAAAATTTTTCGAGCGCTATTTCTTCTCCATTGATGATACCAACAGGTTTCCCTTTTATGGTTTTCCCCCAGTAAGGAGAATTCTGAGATCTGGACTTATTTGTCTGCACATTCAGACTCCACTCCAAATCAGGATCAAAAACCGCAAGCTGAGCTTTTTGTCCTTCTGCTATTGATACCGTATCAAATCCAAGTATTTTTCGTGCTCCATTCACCAGTTTATCAAAACTGATTTCAAGTGGCAATTCGTCTTCAACTTCCAACAGCATCGGATATACCAATTGCATGGATATTTGACCAAAATCTGCCAGATCAAACTCCAGTTCTTTGCACTCTTGATCTTGCGGTTGGTGCGAAGAAGTAATCGCATCAATGGTACCATCTATCAGACCTTTAATCAATGCTTTTCTGTCCGATTCCGTCCTATAAGGTGGATCTACCTTATAGTTTGTATCAAAGTCCTCAAGGTTCTGTTCATTAAAAACCAATTGAGCTGCAGCCACGTCACATGTCACAGCCAAGCCATCCTTCTTAGCCTTTTTTATAAGCGCAACTGATCTTTTTGAGGATATCTGGGTAAAATGAAGTCTGCCGCCAGCGTATTTCAAAATCTCAATATCTCGCTGTATAATCAGCTCTTCTGCCAATGAAGGCTCACCATTCAGCCCTAAGCCTGTACTCACAACACCTTCATGCATCTGAGCATGTTGACTTAAGCCTGGGTCCTTTGCCTTTTGTATAACCAGCCCTTCAAATTTCTGAACATACTGAAGTGCCTTAAGTAAAAGTTCCGAGTTCCATATACAATTGAGGCCGTCGGTAAACGCTACCGCACCATGTGATTGCATATCCAACATCTCAGTTAGATTCTCGCCCTTTAGCCCCTCACTAAGAGCAGCCAAAGGCCATAAATTCACAACACCAGACTTACCTAAAATAAACTTAACATCCCCTTTTGTTTCAACTGGTGGTTGAGTATTCGGCAGCAAACAGACATCCGTAAAACCTCCAGCTACAGCACACGCCATACCCGATGATATATCCTCTTTATGTTCAAGTCCAGGCTCATTAAAGTTGGCAAATAAATCACACCAACCCACTCCAACAATTTTACCTTTCAAATCAATAACTTTTCCTAAATCGGACTTACCGACAACTTCAATTATCCCGTTATTGATCAGGATATCAGATTTTTTCAAATGCAATTTGGAGGAAGGGTCGAAAATAGTAGCGTTGGCCAGTCGTATTTTCATCTAAATATTCTTAGAAGGGTTAGTTCGACAATGAGGAATAATAGGGTCAAAAGTAATGCATATTTCCATAAAGGAAATCCAGAATCTACGCCAGCATATTTAGTTTTCTGATCAAAACCATTATCCACGCTTTCAAAAGTAACATTACTCCTCCCATCAACCATAAGAGAAATTTCCGCATCACTAAAAGTGGAAACCTCAGATTCGTCCTTTGGAAGATTAAAAGCCAAAGTTTGCACTTTCACTCCATCAGCAAACAATTCATAAAACCCCGGTTCTTCCATGATTTCTGGCATTTCCAGAAATAGGCTTCCCTCAATATTCCTTAGCACCGGTACTATCACCACTTCACCATTCCGCAATTCAAGATTTGCAGCATATATCAAAGAGTCATTCTCAATGGCCAATAATGCATCATCAATTTCAAAAGAATACACAGGGCTCGTTTTATGGGCAACAGAAAGTTTATACATAAGTGGCAAGAATAAGCCGTGCTTGTGCAGGTTGGTGTACCTATCTTCTAAAGGAAATGAAAAAACGAATCTACTAGCTTCATACTCTACCAACAGTGCTTGTCCTAAAACGGACTTCAGTATTACATCCGTTCCATATTTTAAGTCCAGCACGGGTTTAAACCATGGCATATTGCTTTGTTGATCCTTCTTGTTAAAAACCGAATTAAAAAACGGATGGTGCAAAGATTGACTGTTCACCAAGCTACTTACAGTGTCAGTTCCTAAAACCACTCGGTCCATAAATAAATCATAAAACCCTCGTTCAACTATCTTTTCATTAGGTATTACCAGAAGTGAGTTGTTAAAATCTCTAAGCTGATTATTTAACCAACTCGGTATCCGGTCAACCCCATCGAGCACAACCAAATCGGCAGTTAAAAGTCTCTCCTGATCCACATTCCCAATAGAGCTAACACTCAAATCAAAAAACGAAGGATTAGAATAAACACTCCTGATAAATTTATTAGGTGATTCTTGATAAACTTGATAAACCTTTGGCTTCACAAACTCTCCTACTACAAAGTAAAACCGATTGTCATAAACAAATTCTGAATCGCTAACTTCCACTGTATAATTCCCACTTAATGCCGCAGATTTTGTTAAGTCAACATTAATCCATTCAGTGGAACCAGCCCTAAAATTTTGGGTAAAAGAAGATATCTGAACCTCCCCCTTAAAAACCTTAACTAAAACTTCTTGTTTATCCTCACCCCCAACATTCCGTATTGATATCCGAAACTTGTTGTCCGTAGGAAATCCAATAGGATTATCAAGAATTACAGAATCAATATAAAGATTTTCATTATTCAAGGCATTAATCTTAGTAAGGTGATAACGCTTTATGGTATCTTCAAAACATTCTTGAATATTCTTGAACGATGTTTTCTGAAAGTCCGAAATCATATATATATCACTCACCTCACTATCCAATCGCCCACATTTAGCAATTACTTCCTGCACTGTTTGATTGCGGTTTGACAAATTGATCTCTGCAAATTTATCCTGAACTTCTTTCTGCAGAATCGACCTATTCATACCTATTGCGTCATTGGTCAGAAACATCAGTCGTTTATTTGCTGAAAGCTTGGCAGTTAGCCCATCTAACACGACAATTCCATTAGTTATCAGATCATTCCCCTCTTCAGAGATTCGCCCCATACTAAGTGAATTATCAAGATAAAACACTGATCGATTGGATCCGTCAGACTCTTTTTCAATCTCCTGCCATATCGGTTGCGAGAAAGCCAAAATCAAAAACGAAAGCGCTAATAATCGTAAGCTTAGAATCAACCATTTTCTTAAGTTGTTTTTAACATTCGATTTACTCTTAACCGATGAAAGGAAAATCACATTTGAAAAGAATATCTTCTTAACCTTTCTAAAGCTGAAAAGATGTATAAGAATGGGTATTACTAGTAAGAAAAAGCCCCAGAAAGCATTGGTATTAAGAAAGGTCATCCAGTTCCTTAGGTAGTTTAAAATAGATCCAATGAATTATCAAAATTTTCAATGCTAAGATAACTGATTATAGCACACATAAATTTCTAATATCTGAGAGAAAAATAAGTTCTCATTAGCAAGGTTAATTGAGAATCATTCGAAATCTGCTCCCGATTGAGGACTTCCCTCCAAAAACATAAATGTTTTTTAAGTCTAATGTTATAAACCAAAAAAGCCGTCTGTATTTAATAGCATAGAAGGTTCCTCATCCTGAAGGAATGTTGTAGTAGTTATCTTGATTTAAGCAGTCTTAGCAGAACAGCGCATAAAAAAAGCCTCTTAGAAATATCTAAGAGGCTTAATAATAAACTGGCAACGACTTACTCTCCCACCTG